>VSNM01000112.1 GCA_009774245.1 Lachnospiraceae bacterium
AAGTCGAATTGGGTGGGGTAAATGGGGTAAAGAGGGGTAAAAGTCATCAAAGTATAACAGCGGCACAGGCGGCAATTCAAAAATAATGCCATAGGATTTTGGGTATTCGCAGGCAAAAGTATTGAAGAATGGCTTAAAATCAAGGGATTTAAGGCTTGGTGGGGTTCATCACGGTGGGTGGTGGACCCCTGTTTTTGTGCTTTTAGATGCCGCTGATAGGATGGCGATAGGGGCAAAAATCGTACTATCAGGCAAAAGTATACTTTCACGCAAAAGTCAGGGGTTTCCGTGATAGTATAAAACGGAAAGGTAAAAGGGTGTAGGATATTGTCGGCTTTGGCTGAAAGGCGTATTAGTTTTTGCATTCCATCATAAACAGGATCATCATTCCCCCCCTTTTTTCCCAGTTGGCGTAGCAGCTCCATATAGCCATCCTATGCCGTAGGTACACAGGAAACAGGACGGCCTGCCAACTCAAACACTTTCCCCTCCGCCTTTTTTGCCAATGCCCCTACCATACCGGCAAACAGCAGATGCCCGGCATCCAGTGCCGCCACGTTTTCACACACCGATTCAATATCACTTATGATATGGGAGGACACGATTACGGTACGGCTATTTGAAAATTGATTAAGCAGGGTATAAAACGGATCCTTTCTTCCGGGTCAACTCCTGCTGTGGGCTCACATCTGCCAGTTTGATGCGGCAGTGGAGAGTGAGCTTCATCAAAGGGGTGATCCATCATCCATATTTTATGCTGCGCCGGATGGCATATATGCCGGGGACTCCGAAAGATTGTCTGACAGGGAGATATAGGAAAATATGATGGCGAGGCAACCGCACGGCTTTTGGACAGTTACCGGAATAATGATTATGAATATTATCCTTTCGGATATGTTAAAACGAAGACAATATCGGAGAGGAGCAGAGGAGGATTTTCCCACAATGCCGACAACTACAAAACCCCTTTCATTCATACCATTTAAAAATAAAACATCTGCCATACATACTAACTGTTTTTCTTTTTGTATTCTGTTCCCCATGAAAACATAGCGTCCAAAATTGGTTTTAAGCTAAATCCTGTTTCAGTAAGTGTGTATTCTACGCGTGGCGGTACTTCGGGATAAATTTTACGGGTAAGCAGCCCATTATCTTCCATTGAGCGTAAGTTGGCAGTCAATACTTTTTGTGAAATATTTCCAACAGATTTTTTTAATTCTCCAAAACGCTTTGTACCTTCCAATAAGTCACGGATAATGAGAACTTTCCAGCGGTCACTAATAAGCATTAAAGTGGTTTCTACCGGGCAGGCAGGTAAATTTTTTTCCATCAAAATCCCTCATTTCTTCACAATAGTTTCTTTTAGGTAACTACGGCACAATAAAGTGCTTACTTTACGTTTTCGCCCTACGGATATATTATAATCTTGCAAGCGGGAAAAAACAAGCCGCAAACCAAATCAAAAAAAGAAAACAGGAGGAATGAAAACTATGAAAATCGCAGTTATTTGCGCAAATGGTAAAGAGGGTAAATTGATTGTCGAAGAAGCTATTGCAAGAGGGGCAGATGTTACCGCTGTTGTGCGTGGAGAAAACCAGTCAGCAGCGGCAAGCGTCATCAGAAAAGACTTGTTTGACTTGACCGTAGCCGATTTGGAGGGCTTTGATGTTGTGATTGACGCTTTTGGCGCATGGATGCCGGAAACGCTGCCGCAGCACAGCACTTCTCTGAAACATCTTTGCGACCTTGTAAGCGGCAAAGAAACGAGGCTCCTTGTTGTTGGCGGGGCGGGAAGCCTGTATGTAAACCCGGAGCATACGGTACAGGTCATGGACGGGGCAGACTTCCCGGAAATGTTCAAGCCGCTTGCTTCCAACATGGGAAAGGCGCTTGATGAGCTTCGTACCAGAACCGATGTGAAATGGACATATATCAGTCCTGCCGGGGATTTTCAGGCAGACGGGGCAAAAACCGGGAAATACATTTTAGGCGGTGAAGAATTGACGCTGAACTCTAAAGGGGAAAGCGTAATCAGCTATGCCGACTATGCCGTTGCTATGGTTGATGAAGCGTTAAATGGAAACCACATTCAGCAGAGAATTTCGGTTGTAGCAGAATAAACGGATTGAAAAGCCAATCAGCCAAATATAGAAATCCCTCTGCCCCATAAAGGTAGGGGGATTTCTTACAGGAGGAAATATGAGTGCAGAAAAATATTTACATATGATACAGCAGGACATTCATTCTGTCGTTTTCGCTACAACAGACGAGAATCATTTCCCAGTTACTTGCGTCATTGACATTATGCTGGCAGACAAAGGCGGGCTTTATTTTCTAACTGCAAGAGGAAAAGCCTTTTATGAACGGTTGAAAAACCAACCTGTTATTTCAGTCACGGGGATAATTGGGAACAACACTCTGTCAAGCAAGTCTGTTACTATACGTGGAGAAGTTCGGGAAATTGGGCAGGAACGACTGTCAGAAATATTTGCAAAGAATCCGTATATGAAAATAATTTATCCAAATACAGAAAGCCGTACAGCATTGACAGTGTTTCAAATTTACAAAGGCAGCGGAGAATTTTTTGATTTGAGCCAAAAGCCCATTTTCAGGGAACAGTTTTCATTTGGGGGAATGGAAAATCATGTGCAATATTTTTTTGTTAGCGATAAATGCAATGGCTGTAAACTTTGTGTTAAAGTTTGCCCGCAAAACTGCATTGATATTTCTTCCTGTTCTATGAAAATACAACAAGAGCATTGTTTACACTGTGGAAAATGTCAGGAAATATGCCCCGTACAGGCAATAGAAAGGAGGATTTTATGACACAGAAAGAAAGGCTTCTTTATCTGGTAAAATATCTCATAGATGAAAATGGTGAACTTGAACCTGTAAATATTCCTACGGAGGATACCGCACGGAAACGTCTGTTACGTTCCCTTATGAATGTTCGCCCACCGAAACCAGCCACAAAAGATTTTTTGAACGTACAGGACGAATATTTGCAGGAGGAACAGGCAGAAAAAGGCACTATCGCTTTAACGGATATTCCGTTTGTGAAATCTGGCATTTATTTGTGGCAAGGCGATATTACACGTTTATCTGTAGACGCTATTGTAAATGCTGCCAATAATGCTATGCTGGGCTGCTTTATTCCCTGTCACGGGTGTATTGACAACGCCATTCATTCTGCCGCAGGCGTGGAACTCCGTTTAGAATGTTCCCGCATCATGGAAAAACAGAAAATAAAAGAGCCTACAGGGAAAGCCAGGATAACAGGGGCTTATAATCTCCCATGCCGTTATGTTCTCCATACTGTCGGCCCGATTATCCATGGGGAAGTCACGAAAAAGGATTGTGACCTGCTGTCGGACTGTTACCGATCCTGTATGGAGCTTGCAGCAGAATATCAGTTGAAAAGCATAGCTTTTTGCTGCATTTCTACAGGGGAATTTCATTTTCCAAACGAAACAGCCGCCCAAATAGCAATCCAAACAGTAAAAGATTATCAGAAGAACAATCCAAGTGATATGGAGGTGGTTTTTAATGTTTTCAAAGACTGCGACTATGAAATCTACAGACAGTTATTGGGATAAAACGGAAGAAGAGCATTCCGTTGAAAAAGTGAAAGAAAAAATTCAGAGTGCAGACGCTATCTTGATAGGAGCAGGAGCAGGACTGTCTGCTTCTGCCGGATTTACTTATTCCGGAAAACGGTTTGAAGATAACTTCCCGGACTTTATAAAAAAATATGGCTTTAAGGATATGTATTCAGCAGGCTTTTATCCTTACAAAACATTAGAAGAACACTGGGCGTATTGGAGCCGTTACGTTTTCATTAACCGTTATGAAAATGCGCCCAAAAGCGTCTACAATGACTTATACAATCTGGTTCGGGATAAGGACTATTTTGTTTTAACAACAAATGTTGACCACTGTTTTCAAAAGGCGGGTTTTGACAAGCACAGACTTTTTTACACACAGGGCGATTATGGGTTATGGCAATGTTCAAAACCTTGTCACAATAAAACTTATGATAATGAAGCCATTATTAAAAAAATGGTTGCCAAACAGGAAAATATGCTTGTTCCGTCCGAATTAGTTCCACACTGCCCGGTTTGCGGTGCGCCTATGTCAATGAATCTACGTGCGGACAATACCTTTGTTGAGGATGACGGCTGGCATATAGCGGCAGAGAGGTATCAAACCTTTATACGCCGCCATAGGGATTTGAATATTGTATATTTGGAACTGGGCGTTGGTGGCAACACGCCGGGAATTATTAAGTATCCGTTTTGGCAAATGACCTACAATAATCCAAATGCTGCTTATATATGTATCAATTTATCAGAAGCCTATATTCCGGCAGAAATCAGGGAACAGTCTATCAGCATTACCGAGGATATAGGGGAAACACTGAACCACATCTTACCTAAAGGTAAGTATCGCACAATAAAGTGAGTACTTTACATCCATTCTCAGCAAAACAGTAAAAAATATTCGTATGGGCGAGTAAGGGCAAATAATTATTCCAGTAGACGGAGAAACAGACTGAAATCTTTAACTGTTTCAGTCTATTCTTTTATAGTGCGTTTTCCTCTCCCCAGTCACATATCGCATTTACTAAAGCGTTAAAATCAGCGGAGCGGAAGAGACTTCCTACGTATTTCAAAGTGTATTGATTAAGTTTTCTTTTGTCTATACTCATTTGGACTCATGAGATAATATTGCCTAAATTTTCTGCAAAAGTATCCGGAACTTGTAAACCCTGTTTCTTCCGCAATGGAAAAAACAGATTTTTGAGTAGTACAGAGCAGTTCAGCGGCCTGTGCCAGTCGGTACTGGATGAGATACGCTACTGGAGAAATGCTGATACCTGACTGGAAAATATGCAATGCCCCGCTCTTGCTGATAGATGCGGATGCCGCAATCATCTCAAGAGTAATCTGTTCCATGTAATGGTCATGGATATACTGCATCATAGTCTGCAGCCTTGCCTGTTTATGGTCTAAACGTTGAATGTTTTTTGAATCGGAATCCAGACTTAAATGTTTTGATAAAACATCCCATATTTGAAAAAGAAGTTGAACGGTGCATAACTCATTATTTTGTCCCGATCCTTGAAGGGCAAAAATCTGTGACAGTAACTGCAGGACATGATTCTGCCACGGTATATGCGGATCAAAAATCTGGTACGGGATAGATGACATTATAAGGGGGCTGATATATTTTTCATAAATAAGGCTTGTTTCAGGCGCTAACAGGGTTGGCGAAAAAACAATGTTAGGAACGAATGTGCTGCACCGTGTTTCAAAACGGTGGAGAATACTGCTGTTGATAAATATGCCGAAGCCTTCATGCAGTTCGATTCTGTCTGTTCCGGCCAGGCAGAGTGCCGCGCCATTTTCGACAAACAGGAATTCTAGTTCACTGTGCCAGTGCCAGTCAATCCGATGGAAGTCAAACTGCCAGATGTTTTCAGGATAGTATGCAAAAGGATAACTGCTGTCTCCATGACGGACGGTTTCACGCAATGTTTCATCTGTAGTGATCTTATAAGAGTCCATAGAGCGTCCCTCCTTCATAAAATAAAAATCAGATTAGTGATATTGTACCATAAGTGTGCGATTATGTGCAATGACTTGGCATGAATTGTGAGATATAATATCATTTGTTTGGAGGTATTGAAATGAAAAACCAATATAATAAAACAATCACAGCCTGTTTTGTAGGATATATCGTGCAGGCTGTAGTTAACAATTTTACGCCGTTGCTGTTTTTGTTTTTTCAAAAAAGTTATCATGTCCCGCTTTCCCAGATTACGCTGTTGGTGACTTTTAATTTTGGTATACAGCTGTTGGTTGACCTTCTTTCAGTCGGATTTATAGATAAGATAGGGTACCGTGCATCAATGGTGATAGCCCATGTTTTATCGGCTGCAGGCTTGGTTCTTCTTACGGTTTTGCCGGATGTTTTACCAACTCCCTTTGTGGGGATTTTAATTGCTGTCATGATTTACGCCATTGGCGGCGGACTTCTGGAAGTTCTCGTCAGTCCGGTTGTGGAGGCGTGTCCTTCCGACAATAAGGAGAAGGCAATGAGCATGCTTCATTCTTTTTATTGCTGGGGACATGCGGGGGTGGTATTCATATCAACTTTGTTTTTTTATGTGGCTGGTATAGAGAACTGGAAGATATTGGCGATTATATGGGCGCTTATCCCGGTTGGAAATGCTATTGTTTTTACCAGGGTTCCCATTGCAACCTTGATTGAGGACGGTGAGTCCGGACTGGGATTAAAGGAATTGTTCCGGATGAAGATATTTTGGATTTTGCTGGTAATGATGATATGTGCAGGGGCGAGCGAGCAGGCAGTCAGCCAATGGGCTTCTACCTTTGCAGAAAAAGGACTTGGGATTTCCAAGACGGCAGGTGATCTGGCTGGACCGATGGCGTTTGCGATTTTGATGGGGACGTCAAGATTGTTTTATGGCAAATATGGGGACCGTATTCATTTGGAACGCTTTATGGTCTACAGCAGCCTCCTATGTATACTGTCTTATTTGGGAATCTCCCTTTTCCCGGTTCCGTTGCTTAGCCTGATTGCCTGTGCTGTCTGCGGGCTGTCAGTTGGAATTATGTGGCCAGGAACCTTCAGCAAGGCATCGGCAGCTTTGCCAAAAGGCGGAACCGCTATGTTTGCGTTATTGGCGCTAGGCGGGGATATAGGTTGTTCGGGAGGTCCCACGTTGGTCGGTATGGTATCAGGGGCATTGGGGGATAATCTGAAGATAGGGGTTTTAGCAGGTATTATTTTTCCAGCGCTGTTACTAATGGGAATTATTCTCTGTGGTAAAATGAAAAGAGAGTTCTCGTAATGGAGGGGAAAATATCTATTGAAAAAGGCAAAGATGGATTTATCTTCATTGTATTTGCTGTAAAACAGAAGAATGATGTAAACGAACTGACGTTAGATATGATGGGGTAGGATTAGAACCATTATATGAACCCAGAAACATGTCTGGACGATATGAGAGCTGTGTTATATGCAATGAAAAAATAGGCATTGAAATAGCTGCCTATCAGGAATAAAAGAAAGCGAGGAAAAAAAGATGGATTTTTTGAAATGCAGTCCGAAATGGACACGCCAGCCCAAGCAGGTGCAGGTTGATGAAGACAAGGTTGTAATTATTACGGAAAGAGGAACTGATTTGTGGGCACGCACTTATTATGGTTTCCAGAATGATAATGCCCCGGTGTTTCAGATTGAAACGACAGATAAGTTTTTCTCCTTTATCGTGAAAACAGAGTTTGAAAGTACCCGTCGTTTTGATCAGTGCGGTGTGGTTATGTATTTAGACAGCGACAACTGGTTCAAGGCATCTATTGAGTATGAAGATGAAAAAATGCAGCGGTTGGGAAGTGTCGTCACGAATCATGGATATTCTGACTGGGCCACGACAGATATATCCTCTGACATTAGAAGTATGTGGTATCGTTTTTCGCGCAGAAATAGCGACTATTGCATTGAATGCAGCGAGGACGGCATAAATTTCAGACAGATGCGGATTTTCCATATGTGGGAAGGGGCAGAAAAAATTACATATGGCATATATGCGGGCAGCCCGACAGAAGGTTCGTACAAGGCAACATTTTCAAATATGCAGATTACGGAATGTCAGTGGAAATCGGATGCAGAATGGCGTGACTGATAGGGGGTATTTATATGGAATTCAAATGGCTTAATGAAGGACAGATAAAAACAGAAGACAACAGAATAGAAATGTTTGCACCGGCGCAAAGCGACTTTTTCTTTAATAACGGTGCGGTCAGCGAGGAGGGGATTACGCCGGAATCTTTGTGCAATGCTCCGTTTTACCACACAGAGATTGCCGGAGATTTCGTGATGCGGGTAAAAGTATCCCATGATTTTAAAGACACATATGACTCTGCTTCTATTATGGTAATGCAGGATATGCGGAATTGGGCGAAATCATGTTTTGAAATGACCGATTTTGGCACACATGCCGTTGTCAGCGTAATTGCAAGGAACGGGGAATCGGACGATGCGAATGGGTGCAACATTGACGGAAATGAGGTATGGCTGCAGATATGCAGGTGCGGTCAATCCTTTGCGTTCCATTATTCCGTTGACGGTAAGAAATTTTACATGATGAGATTTTTTAATCTTCCTGTTGGTGAAAACGTAAAGGTAGGGCTGCTTGCACAGGCTCCTGTTGGAAATGGCGGGACAAGGGTTTATACAGACCTTACCTTTGAACAGAAAACAGTGAAAAATATCCGTATGGGTGAGTAAGGGGAGTTATAGCAATAATCTTGATGCAACGGAAAAACAGACTGAAACCTCAAGCGGTTTCAGTCTGTTTCGTTTGTAAGGCATTTGCTTCTCCCCAATCACATATTGCGTTGAGTATCGGGATCAGCGATTTTCCGCGTTCAGTTAAGCTATATTCTACTTTGGGTGGTATTTGTGGATATTCCTTTCTGTGAACTAATTGGTCGGCCTCCAGCTCTTTCAGCGTGGCGCTTAAAGTTTTGTAGGAAATTTCCTCAATATATTTTTTTATTTCGTTAAACCGGACTATCTCAAACTCTGCCAAAACGTATAATATGGTCATTTTATATTTCCCGTTAATCAGGGATAAAGTATAGCTGAATCCAGTACTTCTGAAACACTCGTTTGAAATAAGGCGTTCACTCATATTTGCACTCTCCTTTTATTAGTATATAACATATAGGTAAGTATCGCACTTTAATGTGCGTACTTGCTTTTGGGTTTATTCTTGCTATGATGATAATATATTTCATGGAAAAAGTCAATCCTGCAATGAAGGAGGGAGATAAAATGTTTCAGTTGCTGTTAGTTATAATTTATCTTGCATTTATCAGTCTGGGACTACCGGATTCCTTGTTAGGTTCAGCATGGCCTGTCATGTATCAGGAATTTTCTGTACCTGTTTCCTATGTGGGTGCAGTTTCTATGATTATAGCTGTTGCTACGATCATTTCCAGTCTGCAGGGTGACAGAATGACCAAGATGCTTGGAACCGGAAAGGTTACGGCAATCAGTGTGTTAATGACCGCCGTTGCGCTGTTTGGATTTTCAATCAGCCATTCTTATGTCGAATTGTGTTTGTGGGCTGTACCTTACGGACTTGGAGCAGGATGTATAGACGCTTCTTTGAACAATTATGTTGCGCTTCATTACGCGAGCAGGCATATGAGCTGGCTGCATTGTATGTGGGGTATTGGTGTTTCATTTAGCCCTCATATCATGGGGTATGCATTGACAAGCGGGCAGGGATGGAATATGGGTTATCGCTATATTTCCATTCTTCAAATGATATTAACTGTCATATTGATTTTTAGCCTACCGCTATGGAAAAAGCAGGGAGCAGGCAGCACCGAACAGGTGGACAAAAAAGCCAAAATTCAATCGCTTTCCTTACGTCAGATTTTAAGGATTCCGGGAGCAAAAGAGGTGATGATAACATTTTTTTGTTATTGCGCCCTTGAACAGACTGCGGGGTTATGGGCAAGCAGTTATCTTGTAATCCGATGGGGAGTATCAACAGAAACTGCGGCAAGATTCGCAAGCCTGTTTTTTATTGGAATTACCATAGGTAGGGCTTTCAGCGGATTTTTGACAATGAAGCTGAATGACACGCAGATGATACGTCTTGGGCAGGGAGTTATATTATTGGGAGTTGTACTTTTGCTTCTGCCACTAGGTGGAAAAAGTGCATTGGTGGGATTGATTATTATTGGATTGGGCTGTGCCCCGATTTATCCCTCAATCATACATTCTACACCAGAACATTTTGGAGCGGATAGATCACAGGCTATGATCGGTGTACAAATGGCATTTGCTTATGTGGGAATCTGTATTATGCCGCCAATCTTTGGTGTTATTGCAAACCATATCAGCTTTTCCCTGCTTCCGGTGTATTTGCTGGTTATACTGGCTCTTATGATTGTCATGCATGAAAAGATGCTGCCAATGATTGAGAATAATAAAAAGGGAATGATTAACGGACAATAGACAGTTAGCTATACATATTTCCATAAGTGCTGGCAACTCCTTCAGTTCTATATTTAGCGGAGGAGACGCTCAATGAGAGAGAAGTTTAGACAGTAAATAGTTTAGTAAAGTAAAGGCGTAATTAAAGCCTATTATAAAGGAGGATATTTTTATGAGCAAAAAAATTGTAGTAATCACAGGAAGTCCCCGGAAAAAGGGTAACAGCTTTGCAATGACAGAGGCTTTTGTCAAGGCGGCAGAAAAAAAGGGGCATACAGTATCCCGCTTTGACATTGCGGCAATGAATGTAGGCGGATGTCGTGCCTGCGAAACCTGCTTCAAAACAGGAAAAGCCTGCTCCTTTAATGACGATTTTAATACCATAGCTCCGGTTATTCAGGAAGCGGACGCAGTAGTGTTCTCCATGCCGGTTTACTGGTATTCTATCCCGTCACAGGTAAAGGCTGTAATAGACAAATTATTTTCCTTCTACAATGCAAAGATTGATCTTTCTGGTAAGGAATGTGCATTGATTTCCTGCTGTGAAGAAAATGATGAGTCTGTTTTTGATGGTGTTCGTATTCCGGTAGAACGGTCTGCCGCTCTGTTAAACTGGAAAATGGTAGGGACAGTAATGATACCGGGAGTTGTTAATGTCGGCGATATTGATAAAACAGAAGGCTGTAAACAGGCAGAGGAGTTAGCTGAAAAGTTTTGAACCGTAGGAGGCAGTTGACAGCATAGAAAAATCATCACAGGAAGGAGAGTACCAGATGAGATATTATGTTGATGTGAATGCAGTACAGGGAGGAGACGGGAGCAGTGAGAAGCCTTTCAGGAAGATTCAGGAAGCTGCGGATAAAGCGGTGGCTGGGGATGAGGTAATTGTTGCGCCGGGAGTCTATCGGGAGGCGGTAAGTCCAGTAAATGGTGGCAGGGAAGATGCCCGGATTGTCTACCGCTCGGAAGTGGAACGGGCTGCTGTGATTACGGGAGCAGAATCTGTAAAAGACTGGGAGCCTTGTGATGGCAATGTGTGGAAGGCACGGATTCCCAACAAGGTATTTGACAGTTATAATCCCTATACGACATTGGTATATGGGGACTGGTTTGTGGCTTCGATGATTGCGCATACAGGAGATGTATACCTGAACGGTAAGTCCATGTATGAGGTTACGAAATTTGACAAAGTTCTGCATCCGGAAAAGAGCAGGACATCATGGGAGCCGGAATTTTCTGTCTATGTATGGTGTACGGTGCAGGATGAAAAGGAAGATGAGACGATTTTATATGCCAATTTCCAGGGCAGGAATCCTAATGAAGAAAATGTGGAAATCAGCGTAAGAAAGAACTGCTTTTATCCGAAAAAAGAAGGTGTGGGCTATATTACTTTATCGGGATTTACCGTGAGACAGGCGGCAACACAGTGGGCTCCGCCTACGGCTTATCAGGAGGGGATGATCGGGCCTCATTGGTCAAAGGGCTGGATCATAGAGGACTGTGAAATCTATGAGGCAAAATGCTCCGGTATTTCTCTGGGGAAATATCTACAGCCGGAAAACGATAATAAGTGGTCTAAATGGAAATATAAGGACGGAACGCAGACAGAACGGGAGTGTATCTGTCAGGCGCAGCGGGAAGGCTGGAACAAGGAAAAAATAGGCTCCCATATTGTCAGAAGGTGTGACATCCATGACTGTGGCCAGACGGGAATAGTGGGGCATCTGGGCGGTGTATTTTCTGTTATAGAGGATAACAGGATTCATCATATCAATAATAAGCAGAATTTATGCGGCGCTGAAATCGGCGGAATCAAAATGCACGCAACGATTGATGTCACCATACGCCGCAACCGGATCTATCACTGCACCCGTGGCTTATGGCTTGACTGGCAGGCACAGGGGGCAAGGGTAACAGGAAATCTGTTCTTTGATAACTGTCTGCCGGGAGAATATAACCATACAGAGGGAAACGAAATCGGAGAAGATATTTTTGTGGAAATATCTCATGGTCCAACTCTGATCGACCATAATGTCCTCCTGTCGGACTGTGCGCTGAAACTTGCAACACAGGGAGTTGCCGTGGTACATAATCTGATTGCCGGTTCCTTTACGGCAGTAGGTCGCGGTGTCTTAAATGGTGCGCTTACCAAAGCTGCTCCGCGTTATACACCGTACCATGTGCCGCACCGCACAGAGATAGCGGGATTTATGACAGTTCTGCATGGGGATATGAGATTTTACAATAATATATTCATTCAGAAAGAAATACGCCCCTCTTTAAAACAGATGATGGATACAATGAAAGATAGTGAATGGACGGACGGGAACCTGATTACTGGCACGATTCCTTATGAGGAATATCCGACTTTGGAAGAATACCAGAAACAGTTTGAGGGTTATTGTGGGATGGGTTCAGCACCCAGTGACAGATATTATAATCCGCTCCCGGTATGGGCCGAAGGAAACGTCTATTTTAACGGTGCTAAGCCCATGTCAAAGGAAAAGGCATTTGTGGATGAAACAAACAAAGTAACTATAGGAGTTGAAGAAACAGAGGAAGGTTTTTTCTTAAGAACGAATCTGTATGATTACATGCCGGAAATGCAAAACAGAATAATCACGACAGAAGTGCTTGGTATGGCGTTTGAGCCGGAGCAGAAGTTTGAAAATCCGGATGGCTCTCCCATTGTGTTCAACGAAGATTATTATGGGAATGCACATGGAGAAATACCGAAAGCAGGTCCATTTGCAGAACCGGGCATGTTGAAAGTCTGATATAGGAATAGAAATTTTTTATCTGATATGCAGACTTATGCAATTAAAAGATTTAGGTATAAAGCGAAGCAGAAATATATTTTAATACACAAACGATAAAAGGGAACTGGCAGATATAGGCTAGTTCCCTTGTTACATATCAGTGCAGGAGGCGGAAAATAAGGCCGGTTACTGGCCGGAGTGGAGTAAAGGAGGCGGCAGATGGAAGTGATCAGATGCCCCAACCCCAAATGCAGGAGGCGCATTTTGGACGATGAGGGAACAGAGACGGAGTGGACGGTCCTTGAGATCAAATGTCAGCACTGCGGAAAACTGGTAAGGCTGCACTTCGGCCCGGAAGGGATAGAGGCGGGCATATATGAGAGGAAGAAACGGCGGAGGTGATTCTGCTGTTTTTTTA
>VSNM01000113.1 GCA_009774245.1 Lachnospiraceae bacterium
ATACTGATGATAGAAATATAGTCTATTGTCACACACTTTGTCCTTACTGTCGAGGTACGCACTATCTACCGTTTACGAAAGATGTATTAGTTTGGCTGAAAAAGCTGTTGAAAAACGGGGGATATGATACAAACACGGAAAAGGCTCAGAGTTTTCGTGTTTGTATATGAGTTTCAGTGAGAGTTTGGAGTTTCACCTGTTTTTATATAAAAAAACGGTAATAACTTAATAAATAAATGATTATTAGAGAAAAGTTTTGTTTCGGCAATTATTTCCCAAGTCTTGTTCACTTCTTTACAGAATTTCTTTTATGCATCAAATCAGCACCTTTTAAAATCCCCCAAAGCTGAAAAAGCGGCATAAATATGCAGGTTTTCTGTAAGAACGTAAAATCCCGATTGGGAAGATTATTAGCTTGGAGACTGGAGCAAACAGAGTTATAGTGAACGACAAAAATTTTTGTTTTTGGCGTTCGCTGCGCCGATTTTGCGCTGCGAAAAGCGCAGCATTTACCTATGCAAAATCGTGCGCATCCCCCGGAGGGATCATAGTAAACGACAAATTATTTTGTCGTTTACTATAATATATGAGAGGTAATACCTTTTTTACTATATTGGCTATAAGCGCCTTGGTAGTGAGATGCCTGCCTTATGGATATCACATATTAGTGGAAAAGAAACCGCCCAAATGATATAATCAGATTGGCAATATAATAGATCGCTTTATGGGAAAAGAACTGCTTTGCGTGAAGAATAAAATTATATAATCGCTCATTGATAGCAACACCTTTCAAGCGAAATTCTGCCTATAATGTGTTTCTATTGAGGAACATATCGCCTTAGTGTTTTGAGCAGGGTATGCTAATCAGGACAAAATCGGGCAAAAAAAGTCGGGAGACAAAAAGATTTCTGTGATATACTGTGGCTACAGCGAAAGGGAGGACAACCATGGAATGGGTAGGTGCGATAAGTGAGGCAGTTAATTATATAGAGGAGCATATAACGGAAGACATCACAATGTATGATGTGGCTGGCCATGTTCATGTTTCGCCGTTTTTCTTTCATAAGGGTTTTGGTATTTTATGTGGGTATACTTTGACAGAATATATCAGGTACCGCAGGCTGGCGCTTGCCGGACAGGAATTGCTTGCAGATGACAGCACTGTTATGGAACTGGCAGCGAAATATGGATATGACTCGCCTGACAGCTTTACGAAAGCTTTTACCCGGTTTCATGGACATACTCCTTCCAGTGTGCGCAGAGATAATGCGATGATTAAAGACTTTGCGCCGCTGAAACTGGCAATATCATTGACAGGAGGCTATACTATGGATTATACAATGGTAAAGAAAGAAGCATTTACGGTTTTGGGGGTATCGAGGGAATTTAGTTACACAAATGCAAAAAGGGATATCCCATTATTTTGGGAAGAACATTTTGCATCGGGAAACGGGAAATATGTCTGCGGGATGTACGGAATCAATATCGACCCACAGATGGGAAATGACAGGTTTTCTTATTTGATTGCAGATATCTATAATCCCTCAGCGGGCATTCCAATAGGAATGGAAGTGAAAACAATCCCTGCGTTTATGTGGGCGGTTTTCCCATGTAAGGGAGCGCTTTCACAGTCCATGCAGACGGTAAACACCAGAATATTTTCAGAATGGCTTCCGTCGCAGCGGGATTATGAGTTTGCGGCCGGATACTGCATTGAAATGTATGACGATGCAGGTAAATATCCTGACAGAACGGCCGATGTAAATTATTATGCGGAAATATGGATTCCAGTCAGGAAGAAACAGTAGGTGAAGGTAAAACAGAAATGGAAACATATGCGCAGCACTCAATCAGGCACTGCATGGACATGATTGCCCCCTTCGAGATGTCTAAAGGGCATGAAGAAGATGGGCAATTACAATTTTATCAATTTATGACTGCCCTTTACCACGATATGTATCAGAGGCCAGAGGAATACATGGTGTTTCCGAAACCTTATGAAGAATACATGGAAAAATTAAAAGAGCAGGGGGCGCAGCGGGAAAAGGAGCACGTCACAAATGCCAGAGAAAGCACACTGAGAAACACATTTCAGCAGGCGATACAGTTTTACGCTTCCTGCCTTTACCGCATAGGTGTTAACAGTAAGGGGATTGAGAACCAGACAGGCGCTTTGATGATACAGAAAGAAGACTACAACGATGTCGGAGAGCAGATGAACCGCATCCATGAATCGCAATATAATCCAAGGCGGTACGAGGTGTTGGAAAAAGGCGGTATTCGGATATCCGAAAGGGGCGGCATCGTTTATATCGTCCATAGGGAATATCCCCGGATGATGGAGGGCATAGTGTATTTGTGCAAAGCGCCGGATAGCAAGTACCGATGGATGAATTTTCTCCGCCTGGATTTTAAAAATGCTTATTCTCCGATCCCAACAGTGGACGACATATGCAAAACTCTGTCTGACAGGAGTTCTAAAGCCGTCAAAAGGTTAGAAAAAAGCCTGTCGGGGATGAAAGCCAGAGCAAAGATAAAGCCGCTCAGAGGAATCGTCTCAGATTTTAAGTGGAAGGTGGAATATGCATACAAAGGGAAAAATATCTGCGGCTTCTATGCGGATCGTGAATACTTCATGCTGTGCATTTACTTTAACCACTTTCAGAATATTAATGGATTTGCAAAAGTTTTGTATGAGGAGGATTACGATCTGCTCCGATGGTTTGAAAAGCAGTTTCCCGAGAGATTATGCGCATGTCCAAATAACAGGAGAGTTTATTTTGGCGGCGAGCCAAGGCGCATCTGCGGGCTGTCCAACCGGGCGGAAATCGTCAATCCTGACGATCAGGATATGGACAGGGCTTTCTATGTCTTAAGAAAATACCGGAATATCGGTTTGTGATGACGGAGGGGATATTATGAAGATGAATAAGAGCGTAAAGAAATCTTTTGTAGTGATTGGCAAGGAAGGTTCTACGTTGGACGGAGATGATTTTATCCAGAAGCTATGGAATGATGCCAATACGCATTTTGAGGAAGTACAGCATTTGGCGAAGAAAGATGAAAATGGAAATATATGCGGAATCTGGGGTGCGATGTCTGATTTTTCCCGCAGTTTCATGCCATGGGAAGATTTTGATAAAGGGCTTTATCTTGCAGGTGTGGAGTGCAATGATGAGGCCGAAGCGCCCGATGGCTGGACAAAATGGAAGATTCCCGGTTACGAATATCTTTATGTGGAATGTGAAGGTGATGATATTTTCTCAAAGGTGTTGGAATATATGAAGGATAGCGGCATTCCGTTAGCCGGTGCTGTCCACGATTTTACCTGTCCAAAGACTGGAAAGGGTTATATGTATTTTCCGATTAGGAAGTTATAATGCGACCAATATCATTCATGGCAGGAGATTGTGCAGTTAAGCAATGATGCAGAGACGAGGGAGGCGAATTATGCTAATACCACACTTACATTTTTGTGGCAACTGTGAAAAAGCAATTGCCGTATACGAGAAGGCATTTTATACAAAAGCCGAAAGCATCGTATACAACCGTGATTATGCCCCGGAGGAATGTCTGGACGATAACAGAATAGCGCACGCCGTTATGAACATCCACGGACAGCAGATTTTTTTGAATGACAGATTTGGAAACAAAGAGAAATCCCTGAATTGCGCCGTTCATTTGATCGTTATGTTTCCAAATGTCGAAGAGCTTCTTGCCTGTTACGAATATTTCAAAGAGGGAAGCACCGTCATAGATTCCTTTGAAGAAATGCCCTATAGCAAATTAGCAGGTAACTTTATTGATGAATTTGGCGTGCAATGGGGGTTTATGACAGAACAATAAGGAGTATGCAAAATGCGAAATCCTGATACATACCAATTTGAACAGAGTTATGATATGGTTACCTGTTTTGGAACATTACATTTTCAGGCTAAGAGTGAGTGGAAATGATTTATAGATAACGCAAAACAAAATACAAATATAGGTGGTATTCATATCATTCAAATATTTACAGACACCGTACTGGCATCTGAGGACATTGCGCCATTTGCAATTGGTTTGGCAAAAGATGGGGAACTCAAGCAGTTGTATGCTGATTGGGAAATATTGCAGTTTAAATCGTATATCTTTGAAGATGAGCATCCAAATGTGCCAAAGCATCTGCACGCCTCAAACAAAATTGTTGCTAGGAAAGTAAAATAATAAAATACTTTGGTTGGATATGTTATAGAAAAGTATCATTAGATTCATTATCCGCATGAAGCAATAAGCATTGTTGTATTTAATGAGAATAATGAGGTTTTATTGACCCGATCTAAAAGATATACGGTAATGCGTTTGGAATGGGAAATTCCGGCGGGGAGTGTTGAAGATGGAGAATCAAAGGAAGAAGCTGCACGTCGGGAATGCATGGAAGAAACTAGGTGTACGGTTAAAGATTTACAGTTTTTATGTACTTAAAATCCCGCTAACGGAATGTCTGACAGTATCTGTCATGTCTTTGCCGCAAGGGTTGATACAGAAACTGTGGACTTTGATAATAATGAAGTGAAAATAAAAAAGTGGGTTTCAAGAAAGTACATCCTGGAGATGTTAAAAAATAAAGAAACAAAGGATGGGGTTTCTATCTTAGCATTGCTTTTTGCGTTTGAATTTTATAAATAAATATGTTTATTGGATTTAAAATTTATCCTATAGAATCAATATTGCCGGGGTATGAAGATATATCTGAACATAAAAGATACATAAACAAAAAAGGCGAGAGGATGACGTATAATAAGTTTCGCAAATTAATTTCATAAAAAATAGACATGGTCTATAGCCGTTTGGTAGAATTAAGTCACCACAACAAAACCTACTAAAGGAGGTATAGAACCATGTCTGATAACATTATACAACTAAACGAGGACTTAATAAAGCATGATCTGAAAGACCTTGTCCGATCCAGTGTGGAAGAAACCCTCAATGCCCTGCTCGACAAAGAAGCGGATGAACTCCCGAGTTTGACACTTGTGAAAGCAAAAAGTGGCTACAAACCCAGTAATTATGCTGGCTGTAGCCATTTTCTCTTTGGAAACGATTTGTGCTATTTTTTTACTTCTTCTGTTTTGGTACTTTTTATTATGCTGCGCATGGCTGATTTTGAGATAAATTCATAATCCGTATGAAAGCCAAATGCTTTGTGTAAATCATCTGTCAGGTCTGTTCTCCTGTAAGAAGGGATATAGCCGCTTTCCTTTGGCAAAAGTGTTACCTGCATGGAACGAAGGGTTCCGAGAATCTCGTTACAGGTATATTTGTTTCCCATTTTTTCTCAAGCAGGCTGATATAACAGGTAAGGAAATGTGCTTTGATGCGGTCCTCCCGTCTGACATAGACAGGACGTGCTTCAAAATCTGTTTTCATGATTCGGAAGTTTTCTTCAATTTCCCAACGCTGCCTGTTGATTTTTAAGGCGATAACAGGCAGGGCAGCGGGATAGTCAACACCTGTCACCGTCGCCCTGTTTTGGACGTTTATTAGACCGATAAACTGTAAATTTATCTTTTATACTCTTACAAATAATTCCTCTGGTTCAACTCCTCTTTTCTTATTTCTCAATGCTGAAATCTCTGAAGCACAGAACGAAATACATTTACCTATATATTCAAGAATCCTATTCCATTTGTATATATCCAAATCGTCCTTGCTGCAATAACTTGAATCAAACCACTGTTCAAAACTATTAACTGCGGTAAGAAGAGTTTCCGTTGATATTTCACTTAATGGGGGTACGGCTTTATCAAACTCTATTCTTTGCAGCTGAAACTCCCTTATAAGAAGATAGTTTAGTCGTTCATAATCTCGATATCCTCTTTGAATAGCCGTTTCCTTTTCTTCCTTCTGATAACAGCGAACATATTTATCCGCCACATCATGTAACCATATTGCATCCTGTATCAAATGACAAAAATATCCCAGGAAGAAATCATCCTCTAAAAGATTCTTCTCATATTTTTCGGCAAAGTGTTTCCAGTGAATTCCTTTTTTGCTTCCATCTGCTGTTTTACACCCAAAATGGGCAATATCATAAGTTCCATCGAAATGGGAAGATGCATCAGGTCCTAGTGTAGCACCAAGTAAAAATCTATTTTTTTCTGTAATCTCTATATCTATTAATAACAAACAAGAAACAGCATAGTGGATAATTGCTGAAGCCAAATTCGTTTTCCCCCTATATCATTAATTTTCCAAATTACGATTGTGATTTGATGATTTTTAAGGGAAATATTAGCTGTTATATTTTATTATTAAAGTCATCGCTAACCCTTGAAAATACTAAATTTATAGCAGGTGAGCTTTCCCTTAAAGTTTCCCTTGTGTTATATCTTCCCACAAGGCTTTACAAACCCTGATAAGGGAAAAAATAAGGGAAACAAAATCATATAAAACAGTATAACAAAACATAGGGGAATTGGCAAACTGATTGAAATGCTTTCAAAAATCTATGAAAAGAGGACAGATAAAAATCAATATGATTTATGCAACATATAATATCCACCATAACAGCATTGACGTATATACTCATGCAGGTTATTTTCTACGGATAGACTGCGGCAAAGCGGAAGAAGGATTGAAAACCACTCCCTGTTCGGAATGTGCCTTAAATGCTTTGGCAATAGATGAACCGCTTGAATACGTCCGTCTATATCTTGAAGGAAATATGCAGATATGGATAGATGCGGAAGATTCACTGGAATTGTGGTAATTTAGACAAAGAGAGGTTCAGTTTGTGCCTCTCTTTATCTTTAAATTATATTTTTCACACTCTGCCTCTAATTTGGGAAAATTTAGGCAGCGATTCCTTCCTGCAAATGGTTCATTGGATATGTATTTCCTATACAGGACATTTGCTTTATTGCAGATTACCTCATTATTCGTCTGACACCATTCCAGTTCCAAAGTACATAACTTCTTATAATATCTGATATTTTCTCTATCCCTCTTAAAAATGGTGGTATCAACAAGCTGCAATTGTTCTTCTTCAATAGGTATCATCAGATTAAAATTCAGAACGCCTAATAATTTTCCTTTTACTTCAATTTTGGAAAAGTCCATAGAGTTTTTCATGTTCTTATGTTTTTCCTTTGGCGATGAAAGCGGTATGCAATATTTGTGAAAGCCACAAATAACAACGATCCCGATAAAAACCCTGTTATCCTTTCCTGCCTGTGGCGAAACAGAAAGCACTTTATCGTCTATATTATGTAGATTACGGATATATTTCATATCCACCTTGTATAATTTAAAATCTGTCTGCATATATCTCCTCGTGAAAAATGGCTATGCGTTTCCACATAGCCATTGTGTAGTAACTCCATTAGAGTTGCTAACGCTTTTAGCAGTCCACTTTGCGGTAGGACTCACCACTAATAGTATAATACCATATTTCTGAAAATAGTCAATCCGTTTTCAAAAATTGGTCTAAAATTTAGCATTTTAGTATAAAAGTCCAATATAAAAGATTTCTATTTTAATCCATCTTTAACAGCGTCCGCAGTATATTTTTTTCCTGCAATAGTAATTGCCAAATTGTCAGCGCAGCCGGAAAATACATATTCACCCATTTCAATAGCTCCATTCCCGATATCAACTGTTTCTAATTTCTTACAATATTGAAATACCCTGTCATCAATTTTAATCTCATTATCTGGCTTTGAATTATCGCATATTGTAATATCGACAAGATCCTCACAGCTATAAAAAGCATATTCCCCCATAACAACCAGATTACAGTCTATACTTACAGTAGTCAAATCCTCACAACTGGAAAAAACACTGTCGCCCATGTCAACTTTGGAACCTGTAACCGTTAAACTTTCAAGGGAACTGTATTGAAAAGTCCTGTCATCAAAAGTTAATGTACAATTTGTCATCTCGACTTTAGCGGAATCGCCACAGCTATAAAAGGCGTATTCTTTGGTTTCTACTATGCTGTCCGTAAACACAATGGAAGTCAGGTCTTCACAGGAAGAAAAAGCGCTTTTTTCAATCTCCATTTCACAGTCACTGATGGTCAGGCTGATAAAATCACCATATTGGAAAGCGTTTTCTTCAATAATGCCGGTACAGTTAGAAAAAGTCACCTCCGCATCTTTGCCGCAGCTGTAAAAGGCATATTCATCTGCCTGAATATTGCAGTCTCTAAAAGTAATCGAAGCTAAATCCTCACAGGAAGAAAAAGCGCTTTTGTTTATTACCGGACTGCCGCCGATTATATTTACCGCCGTAAATTCACCGTATTGGAAAGCATTCTCGTCTATTTCATAATTGTAATTTACCAACGTAATGCTGTCCACATTTTCGAGAGAGTATAAGGCATATTTCCCAATCAGTGTAACAGTATCTCCATTTGGACTTTCCAAAGGTATGACAATATCTTTCTCTGTACAGGTGCCGATTCCGGTGATTGTACAGGTGCCGTCACCATTGCTTTCAAATTCAAAACCCTCGGAAGGTTTTAAATCAGTTTCTACGGTCTGGTTATTTTGAGTCTTTTCATCAGTGTCAGAATTTTCTTTTGTGCTTGGAACTGTGGTTTCTGTTACGGGACTATCCTTATCACTGACCCCGTTACTCTCTGTTACGGTATCCGCTGAACTGATTTCATTATCCGCAGCATTTATGTCACTATTATTTCCACAGCCTGAAAGACATAACAAAGTACACATTACGACACACAATGGATTTGATAATTGCATTTTTTTACTCATAAACATTTCCTCCATTCTAAATTTTCGGTTCTAATATTTTGATATTTGGTTTTCATAAACTTATTTTCTAAGTAGTTAAGCCAATCATAGAAACAATCTTCCATAGTTACGACCGCTCCCAACATCATGAAAAAACAAGTTTCAGACCAAATACCTTATTATTGAAGCAGATATTTTATTAACCTCCTTAATTTTTTTGTATCAAGCTATAAAGAATCTCAATCTGTTTCTCGATTCGCCCCTTTTCTTTTTCCAATTTCTTCATTTGGTTCTCCAAAAGTGGACTGATACTTGTTTTCGGCGCATCAATAATCTCTTTAATTTCTTTTACAGAAAATCCGATTTCCTGATACATACGAACGATACCAATCCTCTCTTGTGTAGCAGCATCGTACAGCAAATAACCCATCTTATTTTTTCCTGTCGGCTTTATAATTCCTACTTTCTCATATCCCTGCACCGCCCTTCTTGAAACTTTATACTTATCACACACTTCCCGCAATGTTGCATCCTGCATACAGTTACCTCCTTATCAAAGTAAAATTGCACGTTACGTGCAGTCAACTGTTTTTTGTCAAAAATACGGTTTAAATATCTGCTTCATAACAGGAAGTGTTTTTTTTGCGAATTATGTACAAAAAATTCAAGGCACAAAAAAGTCTGTGAAATTTCTTTCACAGACTTTTTTGTGCCTTGTAGAATCATATATTACAGTTTAATTATAGTTTACATCAATTTCCAAAGTACTTTCTATTTCCTTTAAAACATCCACCACCTCATCTAATGTTTGCTTATTTGCATTGGTATGCTGTAAATCTATCTTTTTGCATCCCGATTTTACAATCTGATTCTTCATTTCATCAATACTGCCACATTCATTGTCATCAATTTTAATTATGTTCCAATCTATGACAATAATAATCGTGTCAGATTTCTCTTTACCTATTTCCAAATCTGTCTCTTCATTTTCTGATTGACCGCCGGGTGCATTGAAAGAATCCACATTAATCTGATTTCCACTATTACCTACAGCAGCCTCTTTCGATTCTTTATCTTTCTTTTTACATCCTGTCAATGAAAACACCATAGCAAAACACATTACAAAAATAATATAAGCCTTCCAAATCTTCTTGCTTTTCATCTTTCATTTCTCCTGTAATCGATTTTTATTTCCAAAGTTTCCTCTAAATTATTTAGCGTTTGCATAACTTCATCATAAGTCGCTTTAATTGCGTGTTCATGTTCAAAAATATATTCTGTCTCTTTTTGTTGAGAACTGATTTTACTTATTTTATCTGCTAAATCTTCTGCATCATCACATTCTTCTTCCCCAACATATATTTTGTTTTCTTCAACCCTTATGATTATCTCTTGATTTTGTGAATCAGCATCTATCTTATCTGTCTCTGAGGCAACCAAAACTTGATTTCCTTCTTTACTACCGTCCCCCAAATCAAACCCTCGTTTTCCAATAACCACGCCACACGCTAAAAATATTAAGATTACAACAAAAATAATTACTTTTTTCATCTTAGGCTATTCTCCTTCTAAAATGTTAAGTCTATATCTTACTTTGTCGCCATACCTTGTTTCAAAATCTGTCAATACTTTTTCTACATCATTATAATCATCCGCATATATTTTGGTCATATCAACTGAAAAAACAAGATAAATATATTTATCCTCTACGTTTCCCTCTAATTCTTCATCAATAGATTCCTTTAAATCTAATTTCAAAGAATTTACTGCATAATCCCATTCTTCCGTAGAAGTCCGTTTCACGCTATGCGTTTTATTATTTTCATCAGTTGCACACCCATAAGTCAAACATCTTGCAGTATTATTATATCGGTTTTCTAATCCGATATTGTAGACAATAACAATGTCATCCATGTATTCATAGGAATTAACTTCATTTTCTGCATTATGCAGTTGTTCTAATAATGTTTCTAAATCGCCTTCTTCAAGTTTTCCCAATGCGTTGGCTAATTCCTCGGAAATTCCCTCAAACTCCGCCAACTCTTTTTGCATCTCGGCATTCTCTTTTTGCAATTCGCCTACTTCTTGACTGCTCGCTTCTACAAGTTGAGAGTTCTTTATCATAACCGCAAAAATTAAAATCATCACAATATCAAGAAGTGATGTCAATTCGATTACGATATTTCTTATTCTGTTCTGCCTCATTCCTGTTCCTCTTTTCCTTCATATCGAACGACATAATTAGAATCTTCAACAATCCTTTCCATAGGTCCAGAAGCTACTGCATCAATGCCCTTAAATACGATTGCAAATAAAATCCCCCAAAAAGTTGTACTTAATGCAACCATAAAATTCCCCGTTAATCCTTCAATATCGTCAAATTCTTTAATAAGTGCAGCCACAGTGCCTAAAATTCCTAATAAGGGAAATATAGCAGTAATATTCGTATAAAATGTATATAGGATAATCATTATCTGATATTCTCCTTGCAATTTATCAATTTTATTACCGTCCCATCCCATGTCAGGAATAAATTTGCGAGCACTATTGCCTTTGCGGTATAACAATTTAGACATCTTTTTCTCTGACATTATAGTAAGTACGAATATCACTGCATTTGCAATTGCAACAGTGATGATAACCTTATTCCCATATTGATAAAAAAGATTAACAATGGTATTCATAATAAAATCCTTTCTATTAATTCTATTTTTTCTCAGAAAGTTTTTGACAAAATTACAAAATCTGACATTTTATTATACACCAATCACTTACCTCTTTGCAAGAGCAACATGATATTTGGTTTGAAAAGATAAAAGAGCGACTATCTCGCCCCTTTATCCTTGTTTTTGGAAGTCCGAATTGTTTGTCTGTCTGCATTTTCCCTTTGATAATTCTGCAACCGCTTGTGAATGCGTTCTTTTTCCTGTCTTTGTGCATTGTCTCCATAAAGTTCCTCCCACCTGTCGGATTCTTCCTGATATTCAGCATTAGCGGTTTTGGCGACAGCAAAGGTTTTATAGAAATCATACACCGTTTTGAATCCATACCGCTTTACAATTCCCGACAAGCCGATTTTCAAGAGGTCTATTTCCTCATTTTTATGGTCTATTTTGCTCTGTATCTCTCCTTTCTTGGTAAGTTTCGCAAGTCCTTTCAGGCTGTCACGTTCCAGCTCTAAAGCGTTGCGTTCCCTCTCAGCGTCAAAAATGATGCCGTTCTGTCTGTTCAGTTCTTGGTAAATCTTTAGCAGCTTGGGATATGAAGCGGCTTCGGCGGACATAACAGGCTTTGGCGGTATCTGCGGCATTTTGTTTTCTGCTGTCTGTGCTTTGGATTCCGTTTCTCGGTTCGGCGTTAGTGCATTGTTTGGCTGTTCTCTGCCAATACCTTTTTCCTGCTGTGATAAAGGCGGCTGTACCATTTGCGTATCAAAGAGCCTTGCTGACAGTTCCCTTGCCTTTTGCAGTACCTTTGAAATCAATAATGCCAGTGCCGCAACAGCAGTCATGATAATACTTCCCAGACGTTCCGGCTTGTTCCCGAACAGATTGAACGATTCCCTAACACGGTCAGTGATATATTCCTTTTTTATCTGTCGTATCTCTTTTTCCTCCACGCCGCTTACAATCGCCCTGTCAACCTCACGATTCCAGCGCATACGTATTGATTTGCACTTTCACATCACCGCCTGGACGCGGATTATTATCACCGGATATTCTGTCATTGTGCAGAATGCTGTCACCATCTTTAAATTGACAGCGTCTTTTTCCGCGGTTTCTAATCTCCATAAACGGCGGCTCTGCCAGATAGTAAAAGAGAGGACATGGGCTAACCCATATCCTCCAGTTCTTTTGAGATTGCTTTTAATCTCTCAGGGTCTAATTCCCCGCAGCTCTGCTGCGCGACAAACTAATGACGAGCGAAGCGAGTCTCGGGCTGATACCCCGCAGCTCTGCTGCGGGGAGTTTCATTGCTTCTGACAAGGTGATCGCGTCTGCCCTGCCCAACTGCCGTTCCAGTTGTTCCCTGTTCCAAAAGCAGTCATCCAACGCGGCTAAAGTACTGCCGATCCCCCAATCCGGGATGCAAAGATATCTGCCGTACTCATACCTGCCTATGATGACATGCATGGCGCTCCCTTTTCCGGAAATGTCCGCCTCCACAGTGTCTCCATGACGCCGGAGCTGTTTCACATACCCTTTCCATATCCTGTCATCGGCATGTCCTGCCGCCGAGTTTTCACAAAAAAATTCCATTTCCACCCTCCATCCCATTTATACCAGGTCGATCTCATTCGCCGCATCCATGACTGTCTCTGTTCCCACTGTGTCCCGTTTCTGTTCGCATCCGATGTAAACGGTAAAACACGAGTACCTATACAAAACTGGAGCAAATCTGCATGATGGTAACAGATTTGCTCCAGTTTT
>VSNM01000114.1 GCA_009774245.1 Lachnospiraceae bacterium
AATCAAATACAATAATTAATGCCCTAAAACAGTTGATTCAGCAACAAGGGTATCATTTATAAAGTTGTAAAGTCGTGCATTTACAGTAAAAACACCTTCATCTGACACTGTACATAACATTTTGGTTTCCTCCCTGAACATAACTCCCCACAATAACACACAGCATATCATTATCCAGAAATTCATGCAGTTTCTCACACAGATCATCATCTGAATCTATGGAATCACTGACTGCCAGCAACTGCCCTTCACAGTCATCCAATGTATTGATTTTCATCAAAATCCTGCTATACGGATATTCCTGCCTGACACTGTTAAATGTCTTTGTATCTGTTTGATTTAAGATTTTTAGCATTGCATCACCATACCTTTACAAACATTCATCTTTCTACTTACTATATACATTTTAACATTGTATCAGATCAATGTAAAGAAATGATGGCTCACTTTTTGATGTAAAATATGAAATTGTCAAGGTTCAGTATTTCCAAAACATTCAGTTATCAGGTATTATTTATTCAAAAGCAGTTCTCTCTGTTCTTCCTGCGTGAATCCTAAATCGTGAAAAAGAACTGGCAGCTCCTCTTCGTTTGGCATCCTATAGTGCCAGATCGGGACATTCTCCATAAATGAAACGCCTTTTCCTTTTATCGTATTTGCAATGACCACTGTCGGCTTTCCTTGCTCTCTGATCAGGAGCGCTTCCCTGATTTCATCATAATTGTGCCCGTCAATCTCCACCACATTCCAGCCAAAAGCCTTCCATTTCTCTGCAAATGGTTTCATGTGCACAATTGTTTCAAGCGCATCCATCGCCTGCAGCTTATTGTGATCCACGATGACAGTCAGGTTATCCAGTTCAAGCGTAGGTGCGGACAATGCGCCCTCCCATATGGAACCTTCCTGACATTCCCCGTCACCAAGTATCACATATGTATGGTTTTGCTTTTTGTCAGCTTTGCTGGCATATGCAATCCCGATTCCAAAGGACAGGCCGTGCCCCAGAGCGCCTGTTGACGCCTCAACTCCCGGCACTTCATGGATCTTCGGGTGTCCGCCAAGACTGCTCCCCGGCTGACAGAATGTCCTCAGATAACCGATATCAAAATATCCTGCCAATGCCAATGCTGCATATAAAGCCACTCCCGCATGACCTTTGCTCAGGATCAGTCTGTCCCGTTCATCCCACCATGGCTTGTCTGGCTGGTATTTCAGTACACCGCCAAAATAAAGCGTTCCCAGAATATCCGTCACAGAAAAGGCAGCTCCCATATGGGCTCCCCCTGCTGCGTAAGCCTGGGTAAATATGAGCTTGCGTATTTCCCTGCATTTCAATTCGACATTTTCCACAGTCATATCTTTGCCTTTCATACAAAATTCACATGGTTCAGATCCATGTCCAGATAGGAATTGATCAGTACATTTCTCGAATCATATACGCAATGCTGTCTTCAGACTTTCATCGCATCAAATTCCCTAAATTTTTCCGTTACCTCGTCTGAATTCCAGCCTTTCTGAAACGACTGTCCGTTTAAATCGCATACACATCCATCGGAAAGATACGCCTTGTCATGACAATAGTATACCTTGCTGTTTGCAGCTATGATACAGACAAATTCCTTGATCGGACATCTTGAATAGGTTCGCTGAAACACTTCGTAATTGTCAAAATCACCTGTATATAAATCAATGATCTTAAACCTGTCATCATTTAGCTTTTTTCCAAGTTCATCCAACTTTGCAATCACATCATTTTTAATATCTTTATGGTATCCTTCTGTGTCATTGCTGAACAACGGTGCGAATTTTACATGGTTTGCACCCAGCGATCTCATGGTTTCTGCAACCTGTGCTATTTCAGTATAATTTTCTTTTCCGATCACAAAATTGATACCCAGTTCACAGTCATCGTTTTTCATGTCTGCAAATGTCCCGATGTTCCTCATCAACTCGGGCAGGGCATTCTCCCCAATTCCCCTGATTTTTGCATAATTTGCCGCGTCAATAGAATCGATCGAAATCCTTACCCACTTTGCCTTTGCCAGAAGTTCCGCCTTTTTGCCTTTCAGCATGCTTCCGTTCGTGATAATTGATAGGTCAATTCCGGCTGCCAGTATCCTTTCCATCGCCTCTTCAATATACGGATAACACAACGGCTCTCCGCCGCCGCTGAATGTTACGGCCTTAACACCCATTGTTTCCAAATCCGATATAATTTCCATCATCTTTTCACGCGGTATCATATCTTTCGGATCATACTCATCCAGTGTAAGATAAGGATTTTTGTAATGGCAGTAATAGCAATTATGATTACATACATTTGTAGGTTTAATCCGTATGTACAGCGGATTACATCTCTGCCCATTTTCCAGTCTTTCCAGTAATTCTTTATGATGAAATATCTTCAGCTGGCTATATGGTGTTGCATTCCTGTTCATGATCCATTGTTCCTTTCTGATCACTTATCACTTTTATATAAAATTCACGTGCTCCCCCGGATATTTGAGCTGGTCAAGATACTCGTTCATCTCGTCCAAACGGCATAGTTCCCTGCAGTTTGCTTCCAGATCCATATTCATAAAATAATCCATGATCTTCTTCCTATGGTCTCCTTCCCATATTTCCACAAAGGAACTTTCATTGATATTGCCATATTTCAGTTCTTCTTTTCCCATAAATACAATACACGGCCAAAGATTTCCCTTTGCGTCCATGTACACCATAAACGGCAGGGCCCAACAGTGTTCATAACATCTCCTACATTCCAGTTTTTGCATGGAATGTACCCTGAAATAAACTTTGTAATCATCTGTCTGTAACTCTCTTACTTCCTTTTCCAGTTCCAACATTTCTTGATAATCAACCTGCAGGATATGCCGGCTCTGCGGATGTTGGGAGAAAGGCTTGATGGTGAAATAGTCAACCCCGATCCTCCTAAGCTCCTTACCCATCTGAACGATTTCATCCTTATTGTCTGGCAGAAGAAGCAATTGTACACCGAGCGTTGTATGCAGTTGCTGTTCTCTTTTTATGCCGACTGCCGCTTCCATATTTGACAGTACCTTCGACAGATCCCCCTGTCTCCCCTGCTGTATTTTGTCATAGGTGACATCTGTTATACCTGCCACACTAAAACGAATCCACGTCAATGCTTTAAGACATTCCCTCGAAACCTCCGGCGTCAGCAGGACTCCGTTTGTCGATACTGCCACATCAATTCCCATACTCTTTGTCTGATTAATGATATCTGGTGCCTCCCTGTGCAGGAACGGTTCTCCTTCGCCCGCATAGATAATGCTCTTGACACCCTTTGGCGCTATCTCTTTTAGATTTTTTATCAGAACTCCGCTGTCAATCCTGTCTGGCTGATACCCTGTGTAATCAACTGCGCAGAAGATACAGCGGTGGTTGCAGGCATTGGTCAGTCCAATCTCCATCTCAATCGGATAAATATTCTCACCGTTCAGCCACCGCGCCACGGTTTCTGGATGGTATATTAACTTGTGCGAATCCATTCTGATGTCTTCTGCCATTCCTGCCTTTTCCTTTCCAATTTTGAATCAAAAAATCTGACATAAAATACGACAATTTCATACTTTACATCAGATCTTCACCTTTATTCAATATTCAGTTAATATAATACTATTATACAGAAACAATACACGCCTCCATGTAATATGGAAGCAGCGAATCATGCGTGACAAAAATCATATCTTCTGCCTTAGCCTGTGCAATCATGATACAGTCAAATGGATCTTTGTGTTGGGGTAAGCGCCCATAAGATAATATGTGTATCCAACAGTACCCTCATCAGCCCCCTCCGAACATATCCTCGATTTCATCATTATACTTGTCAATATCATCTGGCGTCACAAATTCACCTTTTGCTATCCCGATTCTTTTATCTGTATCCTGTTCTGCAAGATGAATCACAAACGGCATTGCCTTTTCCTGGACACTCTGGCGTGCAAATATCCGCACTGCCTCCGCAAAGGAAGTGCCGAGTTTTCTATACAATTCCTCCGCCTGTTCTTTCAGATCTGCATCCATCCTTACCTGCAAAGTAGCTTCTTTCGCCATAATAATCCTCCGTTCCTGTCCAAGTCCGCAAATTTGATTTTCAACGCATATCCGTTATATGAAAATCCATATTATTATCACATTTCCTTGTACAACAATAGTATTGCAATTTTACTACAATTGCAAGCAATAACAAATGTTAAATTCTAAATCCGATGTAAAGTATGAAATTGTCAAGGTTCAATGCATGCCAAATCTATATATTCAGCAGTGTCCCCGCGTATTTCAGCACATTGACTTTCTCCACTGCTTCCCTGTTACCTACAATATTCGCCCCGAGCGCCCCCGCGATATTTCCCATGAAGGTGCCAAGCTCTGTCGGGGCGCCTGCTGCTGCATACAGCCCTGCGATCGAATAAAATGCGTCTCCCGCGCCCACGGTATCCTTCACAGTCAGTGTGAACGCAGGGCATTCATGAATGCCCTTACATTCGTAAATGTCCTTACCTTCATGAATGTTCTCATGTTTATGAATGTCCTCACATTCATAGATATCCTGACGTCTATATATCTCTGGACACTCCTGATCTTTCCGGTTCTCTATGCCATATGCCCCTTCCGAGCCTCTTGTGAGCCATCCGCCGCACCCGAGATGTTCACTCAGCTTTTTCAATGCGGTACGCTCATCGGACAAATCCATTGGATAGGCCAGTTTTAACTCTTTCTGGTCGAGTGTGAACGCGTCTGCCCTGCTGTATTTTGTGATGATGTTTAATCCGTAATTTGTCGAGTTTGTCTGGCAGTTTAAGACCAGATACTTTGCCTTTTCCTGGATCAGTTCTTTTACTCTGTCGTCGACCAGTCCATGGCCAAAATCACAGAGAAAGACCACATCTGACTCGTCCAGTTTTTCCGCCAGCCCCCTGCAAAACTCTTCCTTCGCTTCCTGCTCATAGGCCATCGTCTCGGGAATGTTATTGATCGAGAAGATCTTTCTGTACTCTTCCCTCTTTGCATTTCTTGTGAGATAGCGGTGCTTTATAATTGTCGGAAAGTCGCTGCTGTATGTGAACTTTAACCGCATTTTGTCCGCCAGTCCGTCAAAGAGCCGCAGCCGCATCTCCTCCTCGTTTCCCACGATTGACATGAGTGTCACATTTTCAGTAAAACTGCTAAGATGTCTTGCGACTGCCGCCGCCCCGCCGAGATACTCCTCGGAATATTCAAGCCCTGACGAATATCCGGTGTCCTTACTCATCAACCCGTGCACGATACAGTACGTATATTTATCAATGATCACATCGCCCACGACAAGTACTTTCAACTTTTCCGCTTTCTCAGCGTACTTTCTGATATCTTCCATGGAATATTGGGTGATGAATCCCTGCATATATTGAATCACATCTTCCGGCAGTCCCGACAACGCTGTGTTGATCAGCTTTGTGGAACTGAATACCTCACCTGTGGTGTATGCCACCTTTCCGTCATGCCGCTCTACCAGCTCCCGCTCAGCGGTTATCTTTCCTGTGATATCGTCGCTCTCTTTCGCGTACTCCTCACCTTTTATATACAGGTCAGGTTCCACATTCTCCACGATGTCATCAACTGTGTAGCCTTCCGAGAGCATCACATAATCCACGCATTCCAGCGCTTCCAGAACCTTCAGCCGCATCTCATCATTGAAGTACGGCCTCCCCGGTCCTTTGCGCACATACTCCGCTGCAGTGATGGACACCACAAGAATATCCGCCATCTGCTTTGCCTGCTGTAAGTGTATGATGTGCCCCGGATGCACCAAATCAAACACGCCATGACAGAGTGCTATCGTCCTGCCTTCTCTTTTCAGTTTTGGTCTGATTTCTTCCCTGAAAGTACTCTTATCTACAATCTTTTCCATGATTCAAGTCAGTTCCTTCGTCCGTTTTCATTGATTTGCAACAACTTTCCAGCCCAAAAATATCCTTCCAGACAGTTAATTTCCCAGATATTTAAACCAGTCCTGCGTCGCCTCGCCGATACTGTCTGGTGTCCACACAGGCGCCTCCCGCCAGTAATCGATGTTGTCAAGCACTTTCTGTACGCCTTCCTCAAAAGTAACTTTCGCCTTCCAGCCCAGTGCTTTCTCTATCTTCGTGGTATCTGCATACGTGCAGTCTGGCTCTCCCGGCCTCTTTGGAATATGCGTGATCTCTCCGCCGAGCAGCTCACACAGCCTGTTCACCGAATACGTCCCACCGCTTCCCACATTAAATGTGTCCTGCACTACATCGGACACCGCCGCTGTATAAAACGCGTCCGCAATATCTGTCACATAGGTGAAATCCCTTGTCTGTTTTCCGTCACCCACGACCGTGAACGGCTTTCCCGCAAGCTTCTGTGCGAGAAATACACCAAACACTGCGCCGTAAGTCCCTGAGGTTCTTGACCTCGTTCCATATACATTAAAAAGCCTCAAAGTCACCACTGGCAGTCCATAGACTTGTCCCCAGTGGAGTATGGTCTCCTCACCAAGCCTCTTTGTCAGCGCATACGGATACTGCGGTCTGATCTCGGCCGTTTCCTTTGTCGGAAATTCATCTGGTATGCCATAACAGGACGACGATGCCGCATACACAAGCTTTTTGATCCCGGCATCCTTGGCACACTCCACCACATTGAATGTCCCCAGCACATTTGATGAATAATAATCGTACGGCCGCTGGATTGACGGTACGATATCAGCCAGCGCCGCAAAGTGAAAGATATAGTCCACTCCCTGAAATACAGGCGCTATCTCTTCCTTATTTCTGATATCCATGTGATATATTTTCAGATTCTCATTGTCCTTCTGATGAGAAAGATTCTCAGGTCTGCCTGTCGTCCAGTTGTCAATTACCCTTACCTCATGCCCTTCTTCCAGCAGCCTGTCCACCATATGCGAACCGATAAAACCGCAGCCGCCTGTCACTAATGAAATCATATGCCCCTCCATACTGCCGACAACTCATACTTTTGTTTGTCAGCACAATATTCTTCCTCATCGCACATCACAACCGCACGCCATCCCTCTCCATAATCATATCAACAATCTGCTGGAGCATCAGGTTGTGTATGGACTCTACAATTCCATATTTCTCTGACGGCACATACACGTTGATTGTTCCCAATTGTCTTGATTTGTTGTCACTCTTAAAACCTGTGAAGGTAATTATTTCCATCTCTTTCTTATTTGCCGTATTAATGGCATTGACAATATTGGACGAATTGCCTGAACTGCTGATTGCTACCAGGAGATCATCTTTCTGTCCGAGAAATTCAAGCGGTCTAGAAAATACAAATTCATATCCATAGTCATTCCCCATACAGGTAGTCACCGCATTATCATAAAGGCTGTAGGTTTTCATCCCGCCATTTTTCATATAGTCTGCTGTCATGTGGCTTGCAATCGCGGAACTGCCGCCATTTCCTATGAAAAAGATCTGTGAGCCTGCTCTCTTGTGCCGGGTGAAACAGTCAGTTAACAGCCGCATTCCAGCTTCATATCCATACTCTGTATGATTCTCTGTATATATTCCGGTCTGCTCCAATGAGTAGATCAGCTCGTCTATGTATTGGTCATTCATGATCAGTGTATAGCTCCCTATGTCATAATCTCCACATTCTGTATCATAATCGGTTTCCCAGTCTGCCTGTATAGCTGTACCACCGAGCTGCCATCTCCATAATACGCGTCACTGAGCACCACCGCCCTGTCCACATCGGCTGTCTCATCGTAGATTCCCCAGCCTTTCGCAATATACTGTTGTTTCAGCATCATATATTTCTGTAATACCTCAGGACGCATGGATTTCATCGTACTTTCAATCAATGGATGGGGACGCCACAACAGCGCGATTTCGTCCTGATTTTCCTCAAATATTTTCAGCACATTCTCAATCTTGCCCACCCATTTTTCATTGTGTGTAAGCAACGCCGCTATTCCAGTATTGTATAAGATAATCTTCTTCCAGCTTCCATCTGCCTTCTCAATCACATGCAGCCATTCCTGTGGGATATCCAATTCTTCTTTCTTTGTGGCGCATACCCTGTCATACTTGGGAGAACCCAGTCCCAAAATCTTCTGTTCCAGATATGTTCTATCCAGATGTTTTCCCTGCAATCCGTGTTCCTTCGCAGCTTTCAGGTATTCATTCACATAGATTTTTTTCATATCCTCCGACTGCACTACCACTTTGTCTGCATTGATGATACCTGGCATGAAACAGAAATGTTTCATATTTTCTATTGCCTGTTCCTGATCTGGCTCTACCTCATCAAGCACAAAATATGGGATATAGATCAGCTTTTCTGTATATTTTTTCAGATTGCTGGAAAAAAATTTCGGATGCACACTCGTGACCAGGTTCCAATTATCATATGCATTATGTATATAGATCATATCAGGACGACGTTTTTCAAAATCATAGTTGTCATACCCTGTGATCGGCACATAGCAGGGATACTGGTCTGCCTCATAATGCATCCCGCCCAGACTGCCGTCCGGATTCTTGTCATAATATGGTATCGGAATAACATAAGCGTCGCAATCATCATCCTCATCAGCGGCTTTCCATACACTCTCAAGGCTGTCCCACATGCTTGCCTTGTATGGGAGAAAAACGGCTTCCTTTCTGGCAGAAATATCATTTTTCAGACTGTTTGCTGCCCTGATCAGCTTTTGCCGCAAAATCTTATATATCTTATTGGCATTAACCGTTTTCTGTTCAGACAAATTTTCATGAATCTGATAAGTCAATTCACAGTAATCTTCTAAAAGCAATACGGTCGGATGTCTCTCTCCCTCTGTGCTCTCGATCAAAGTGCCCAATGTAATCCCACCGTTCTGGCATTCCTCCAAAAGCTCCATCGCTGACGGAATACTGCCTTGCTCTATGAACTTTTTGACCTGATCATGTGCTTCTTCCATCTGCGTGATCAGATCTTCCGCCTGCTGCTTCTGTGCCTTCCTCATAATCTTCCTCGTTCGTTTCACCAGGAACCGACCTGTCGTCCTTATTTTTTCAATATCTATTTTTTATATCGACAATAGTCTATCACGTTTTAACCCAAATGACAATTCTTTTTTCAAAAATTTGTATCCAAAACAACTTAGAAAGAAATGGAAGCGGGGATATCCGCCCTCTACCTCGTATAAAAATCATGCCCCCCATAGGAAAATAAAAATGTCAGATTACTGTCAAACCATGCCGCATTTTCAGGCGCAGTCAGCTTTCTCGCCATAAAGAACAGCGCGCCATTAGACACGTCCTCCCCCTTGAGGGCACTGTATACCACCTCTCTCGTCTCCTCCGACACATTCACCTGATCGATAAATCCATTGGATACCGGTGAGAATTGTGTCACATTTTTTGCTTTCTGGTACACCACATCCGTAACATTGTTCGGAAATCTTCTGCTCTTGACACGATTGATCACGACATTTGCCACCAGAAGCTTCCCTTTTCTGTCCTCGCCGCCTGCTTCCGCCTCCACAATCCGCATCAGTGTATCCAGATCTGTATCTGAGACGTCAATACAAAACCGCTGTTTCATTGTCTCATAAGATATGACGCGCTCTACGGATTCAAACTGTTCCAGCTCCACATTTTCAGTCGCTACGGTCACTGTCGTTTGCTCCTGACGCGCCGTGCTCTCCGCCTGCACATCGTACCGCTTGGAAAAGATCAGCATCCCTGTGCAGATCGTATATGCGATGAATAAAAGGATATTACTTTTTGTGTACATAATCTGTCGCTCGTTCCTTTCTCAATTTACATCTATAGTCAGCCTATGTTATTTGGATTACATTTCAAAATTTACCTTTATTAGTCTATTCGCTTGTCCCGCAAAAAATACTAAAAACTTTCTAAATTAAGAAATAATGTCAATTCACCTGATTGCGGCTGACGGATAAAATATGATAAAATATGCTATAATCCATTAGAGTGTGTTTGAAAAATGCTTTCTGCCAGATGTGCGTCACAATTTGTGGGAGATTTGTGCCAAATGAAGGGCGCATAGCGGGCTATGTAACCTGAATTTTGCGCAAATATCACGCAAAGCGGGGCGTACAGGTGGTAGGAATGATTTTTCAAACACGCTCTAAGAAACTGTCAGGAAAACCGGAGGAGACATCATGCTTCAGATTGCGATATGCGATGATGAACAATATTACAGAGAAAAAATACAATCCCATCTCATACAATACTTTAGCCAAAAGAATCTGGAATATTCGATTCATTCCTATCCATCGGGCGAAGCCTTTTTATCCCGGCAGGAAAACAACATCCGATACGACATTGTTTTTCTGGACATCAGCATGAAGGAGCTGGACGGCATTCAGACTGCCTCTCAAATCCGGACTTTTCACAGCGATACGCAGCTTGTATTTGTGACGGCCTTTATCGACTACGCCCTGGAGGGCTACAAGGTCAACGCGGTGCGCTATATCATGAAGGACACGCTGGAAACTGCTATCCCGGAATGCATGGACGCGATTTTGCAGAAAATGCGGCTGGCGCAGGTCACGTTTTCCTTCATGGACGGGGAAGCGACACTTTATACAGACAATATCCTCTATGTCGAAAGCCGCGGGCACAAATCATTTTTTCATTATATGCAACCCGGCACCGCAAATTCGATTTCTGCCCAGTCTGGCGTTGTGATCTATCAGATTTACGAGAAACTGGATTCAATTGAACAAAGGCTCTCCGATTACGGTTTCCTGCGGATTCACAAAAGCTATCTTGCCAACATGAAGCATATCCGCAGGCTCAGCGGCTATATTGCTTCGCTCGATACCGGCGAAGAGCTTCCCATCCCGCGCCAACGGTATCAGACTGTCAGGGAATTGTTTGTGACATATAAGGGAGCCTTGTAACCTGAGATGCCTTAAAGAACTGTAAACAGGGAGAGATTTACTATGAATGATGTATTGAGATGCCTGATCCTGTCTCTGATAACAGGAATCAGTTGTAAAATCTTTTTTGAGACGATCGTCCCTATGCGCAGATGGCGGTATCCGTGGATAAAATATACGGTGATTCCAGCTTTTGCAGCAGGTCTGATGATCAACGCCTTCACACCGATCCCACCCTATATCCTGCAGCCTGTCCGCCTTATTATCCTTGTGGCGGCCGTGGCACAGGTTTATTTTCAGGTACGCGTTACCCGGAATCTGATTCTGTCCGTATTGTACTGTGGTATTTACTGGAGCATATCGACAGCCATGGTGTCCGCATTTTATTTCTTTTATGATTCCGAACCCATGAATGAATCCCTGCGCAGGGCAATTGAGAATCTGACAGAAACCATCAACCTGTGTCTGATGATCGCATTCCACTTTCAATATAAGGGGCGTATCCGCGAGCTGACCAGATCCCGTTGGAAGAAATTCTGCCTGCTTCCCTTTCTTTGTCTGACAATCCTTGTAGCATTTAACATGCTCTCTATTGATGATGCGGCACCAAACAAATACGCGGTACTCACCACAGTCTGTGGAATTATTATCTTAAATGTTTTTCTTTTTTATTATGCCATCCATATGATAGAAAAGGAAGAGGCACTGCAGAAACTGCAGCTGCGTGCCGAGCGCTCACGCAGCCAGATGGACATGTATCACACAATGCAGTCCCAGTACGACCAGCAGCGGCGGTTCCTGCATGATTACAAAAACCAGCTAAACTGTATCCAGGGACTTTTGGACTGCGGACAGACCGAGGAGGCATCCGAATATATTGCCCGGATGACTGGAAACCTGCGGGCGCAGTTTGGCGACATCAATACCAACCACACCGTTGTGAATATCATTCTGAATCAGAAATATCAGGCCGCGCGCGATAAGGGGATTGCCATGAATTTTGTCATCAACAACCTGTCAGGGCTGTCCATGCCTGAGGAAGATCTGGTCACACTGCTGACCAATCCGCTTGACAACGCGATCGAGGCCTGCGCGTCTGCCGACAAAACCATTCAGTTCAAGATGGTTATCGAGGAAGATCAACTCGTCTTATCTGTCCGCAATCCGGTGAGCAGTCCTGTATTCATCAAAGACAATACTATTGTCACCAGCAAAAAGGACGCCGCCCATCACGGAATCGGGCTGTCCAATGTCGATGCTGTTGTCAGAAAATACCATGGAACCAGTGTCTTGAAATGCGAGGACGGGTGGTTTACTTTTGCCGCGATGCTTTCATGCCCTCGTTAAACACACTTGCTGCGCAGCATCACATAAAATATATACACTTTTCCAAATAAAACTGTTGTTCTTTTTCAAAAAGTGCAATTAATTGATCTAAAATCTTTTCCTCCCTATACTCTTTCAATGCTGCCAAATATTCATTTCTATTCGTATCCTGAATTACAATCGGCACAATATCATTCTTTAAACATTCCCTGAAAATAATCAATCTGCCTGTCCGTCCATTTCCATCCTGGAATGGATGAATGGCCTCGTATCTTGCATGAAATTCAGCCAATATAGAAATACTTATTTCCTTGTTACCATACCAATCCATAAGTAAGTGCATTTCCTGAGCAACTTTTTCTGGTCTTACAGTTTGATACATTCCAATCATATTAGGACGCTGCTTATAATCACCAATTGCATACCCGTTAGCGCGGTCCTCAAATACACCAGATTTCAGCTCATAATGAAATTGCTTTATAAGGTCCTGAGTCAATGGTTCTTCTAAGGTATCTAACATTTTATTAAACATCAGAAAATGACCGTTCATTTCTTCAACATCTTTTGCCCTATAATAATCATCTGATTTAGGTAAAATTCCATTATCAAACAAGGAAGCTGTCTGTTCCTCAGTAAGTGTACTGCCCTCAATCTTATTTGAATTATAGGCAAGTAAACGCTGCGTATATGCATACACACCGGATCTATCAAATCGTTCTCTTTCGATTTTAAATCTTTCCAAAAGAAATTCTAAAAAATTTTTGTTACTACCCATATCATACCTCTTATTTCTCATAAATCATCCTTCTATTTCACATTGGTAGTGTCAAGTCTACTACCTGTTTTTTCTATTCAAAGCCTTTATTTTCGGGAGTTTGCAAAAAAATGAGCAA
>VSNM01000115.1 GCA_009774245.1 Lachnospiraceae bacterium
TCAAACTACAATAAGGCAATGCTGGGAAATGCAAGATCGGCTGGTGTAGTCAGGGCTGGCAATGCAGGTTCAAGAAGGGCAGGCAGTCCGAGGCCAGCAGGTGCGGCGCGTGCAAGGAATGCAAGACCGATGAGCGCGGCTAGGCCAGCAAATGCGAGGGTAAGAAAGAAGAAACAAAAGCAACAGATGAAACCGGGGCGGCGGGCCAGAATAAGCCAGTTTTTGGCTTTGGCATGGATTGCGGCAATGTGTGCAGCGATTTTCTTTATGGGAAAGGTTTTTTATCAGAGTATGCAGGAGGAGCCTGTGGTGAAAGCGTCTCCATCGAAGGAGACTTCAAATTTGGACAACCTCCTTCCTGTAGTGGGGGATACCGAAAAAAAGCCGCAGATTCGGGAGGATTTTCTTACGATTAGTGAGTATAACCGGCCTGGGACAAAGCTGGAAAGCGTCAAAAATATCTTCGTGCATTATACGGCAAACCCGAGAACATCAGCCGCGCAGAACAGGAGCTATTTTGAGAATCTTGGACAAACTCATGAGCGGGCAGCGAGCGCGCATTTTATCATCGGCTATGAGGGTGAGATTGTGCAGTGTATTCCGCTGGAGGAGGAAGCCTATGCGGTGATGGGGAGAAATGGGGATTCGATCTCGATCGAATGCTGTTATCTGGAAAAAGACGGCTCGTTCACACAGGAGACCTATGACACGCTGGTGGAGATGCTCGCCTGGCTGATCGATCAATATGATTTGGAGCCGCAGGATATATTGCGCCATTACGACTGTGGCGGAAAGAAATGCCCGCTGTACTATGTGGAGCATGAGGATGCGTGGCGGAAGCTCCTCGATGATGTGGCGCACTACACATTTTAAAAACGAGTAGGGAATGCCCTACTCGTTTTTTTAATTGTTTTTCAGACTGGATATTACCTCCTGTTCATTAAACGGCTTTGTGAAGAACAGTTCCGCGCCTTCCTTGAGCGCTTCCATGAGCTTGTCTTTCTGTCCGGCGGCGGAGATCATGGCAACCAGGGCTTCCGGATTGTGTTCCTTGATGAGTTTGAGCGCTGTCACACCATCCATCACAGGCATCGTGATGTCGAGTGTTACGATGTCGGGCTCCAGTTCCTTGTATAATTCTACACCCTCCTGGCCGTTTTCGGCCTCACCCACGACCTGATAGCCATTTTCGTTGAGCATCTTGATCAGAACCTTTCTGATCAGGGCGGAATCGTCAACCACAAGGACTGTGGGCAGTGATTTTGAGGTATTGATCTGGAGGTTTGTCTTCTTTAAATTCAGGGTATGCGGTCTGGCTCCCGGAACGAATGCCGCATCTGTCGAGAGGATCAGGTCGAATTCTGAGTCGTCAATGTAGACAGGCATATAGTAGGCGTTCCCGGATAGCTGCTGATTCAGGTACACTTCCGGCGGAACCATTTCAATGAAAATATCATCATCGCTGAGGACAGAGTCAAAAAGTCCATTGTTCAGGTTGGCAAATTCACAGACGGCATCATAGACCTCGTCGCTGCTCGTGATCGTGACTGATTTCGCGTAATTCTTGGCGAGCTTGATAATCCCATCCAACTCGTTGGTGGCGCTAAAGCCGAGAAAAATGTTGGAATCACCGATGGATTTCTGACCGGCAAGCATACTGTAGGAGTATTCGGTCGCTTTTTTCATCCTGCCAAAATAAAAATTATTGGTGACAAATCTTGTGAGATTGCGCATGACAAGACCTGCCAGATCTGTGATCGTTGAATCCCGCACTGTGGCAAAGAGGGGGATGATGGATTCAAAATCATCCTTCTGAACAGCTGCAAGCTCCTCGTCCGTAAAGCCATGCACCTTCTGAAAACCGTTCAGGTGCTCTGTGACTGCCTCCATGGACAGGTCTGTGGTATCAACCAGCAGTTGAAAAAATTTCATCGACTCATCGCCCTGTCTGTTGAGAAGTTCTGAGACCTGTTCCTCTGTCAGATATTTCAGCTCGATAGCAATATCTCCAAAACGGCGGTCCTGCTGCGTCTGCTGATGATTAATTTCCTCTGCCTGTGCTTCCGTCAGCAAACCTTCGGCGACGGCAATGGTTCCCAGCTTGACGCGGGTTTTTTGTATCTCATCCTGAAAGGAATCCCGCTGTTCGATTGTGATCACCGACTGTCCAACCAAATAGTTACTAAATAATTGTATAAACATAAAATTCGCACCTCTCTGTCCTTTTTGTTATATTTATTTTACATAATTATTGAATAATTAACAACTATTATTTTGATTTTTTTGTTAAATTTGTTAAAATTCTACATTTTTGTGTGAAATTATGGTATGATAAACAAAACACAATGTTATAATGCGCAAAGGAGAAGAGAGATGGATGAACAACAGATCAAAAAGCTTCGCAGGGATCTCACATTTACCAGGATCATGTGTCTGATTACCTCGGTACTGACCATACTGCTGCTTGTCGGCGGTGGATATCTGCTGAATCAGGTGAGGGGGATCATGGGACAGGTGCAGCCTGTGCTGGATCAGGCCGCGGCGGTGGATATCGAGAATGTCAACGCGACGCTCAGACAGGTGAAGGTTTCGCTGGAAAATGTCGACTTGGAGCAGGTCGCGGAGATGATGGAGCAGGCGGTGGAGACATTGAATGAGGTTGATATCGAGGCACTCAACGATGCCATCAGCGGGCTGGATACCGAGGAGCTGTCCAGGACGCTTGCGAATCTGAACGATGCGGTGGAATCCCTGAAAAGGGTGGAGGAATCGCTCGATAAAATATTCGGAAAAAGAAAGTCGGCTTAAAATGATTACAGGAAACGGAGCGTGATGTTTTTGCTGCATGATTTCCAGACAGAGTACAGAGAAAAGCTTGTTACCCCCGATGAGGCGGTGAAGGCGGTAAAGAGCGGCGACTGGGTGGACTACACGAGCAATCTCGGGATGCCGGTGCTTTTGGACAGAGCTCTGGCGAGGCGCAGGGATGAACTCTATGACGTGAAGATACGCGGAAATCTGATCATAGCAGGTCCCATCGAAGTAGCGGAGTGTGATGAGAGCCAGGAGCATTTTACCTATCACAGCTGGCACTGCTCGTCCTATGAGCGGAGGCTGTGTGACAGGGGGCTTTGCTATTTTATTCCTATGGTCTTTCACAACAATGCCGCGTATTATGAGTATTTTTTGAAGGTCAATGTCGTGATGGTGAGTGTGGCGCCGATGGACCGGCACGGGTATTTTAATTTTTCCGTCAACACGGGTGTGGCGGCACCGATCACGCGCACGGCGGACATTGTCATTGTCGAGGTGAATGAGAATCTTCCTGTCATACATGGCGGATATGATGAGTGTATCCATATCTCGGATGTGGACTATATCGTGGAGGGGGAGCACGAACCGCTTGCGGTCCTGAAAACATTTCGCCCCACTGAGATCGACAGGAAGATCGCGCAGAATATCCTTCCTTATATCGTTGACGGTGCGACATTGCAGCTTGGTATCGGCAGCATGCCAAATGCGGTGGGAGAGCTGATCGCGGAGTCTGATCTCAGGGATCTGGGAATGCACACAGAGCTCTGTTCCGACGCGTATCTGAGCATGTATAACGCGGGAAAACTGACGAACCGCAAGAAAAAGATCGACAGGGGCAAGGGTGTGTTTGGCTGTGCGATCGGCTCACCGGAACTTTATGAATGGGTGGGTGACAACCACGGCCTTGCGGCGTATCCGCTGGAGTATGTCAACAGGCCGAGCGTCATCGCCCAGATTGACAATATGGTGTCCATCAACAGCTGTGTGTCCATTGACCTGTATGGTCAGGTCGCGGCGGAGAGCTCCGGTTCCCGGCAGATCAGCGGTACAGGCGGACAGCTTGACTTTCTAATAGGCGCTTCCGCGTCGAGGGGCGGCAAGGCATTTATCTGTATGAGTTCTACTTATAAGGACAAAGCGGGTATATGTCATTCCCGCATCCGTCCGCAGTTTGATGGGGATATCATCACATCGCCGAGAAGCCAGATCTATTTCCTTGCAACCGAGTACGGTGTGATCAATCTCGAAGGGCGCTCCACGTGGGAGCGGGCGGAGGGACTCATATCGATCGCGCACCCTGATTTCAGGGACGGTTTGATCAGGGAGGCAGAAAAGCGTAAGATCTGGAGGCGGTCAAACAAATATTGAGTTGTATATAAAAAAGAAGGGCGGTTTGCATGTCAGAGAAAAGGCTTAACAATACGATATTTCTTATGTATGTAGTTACAAATAATTATTGCAGGAAACATGATCTTTCAACAGAAGATTTTTTGAAACTTGATGAAAAATATGCGATATTGAATTATGTCGCGGAATGTCCGGATGTATTTGACAGTATGACTGATGAGGAGATGGTCGATGAGATTGAACAGTATGTATCGCAGTTTTAAAACAATTTTATATCATGGAACAGTATCAGAGATACAACGCATTGACGTAAATCTTGGAAGGGAAAGAAAAGATTTTGGCAAAGGTTTTTATATGGCTGTTTCCAGAAAACAGGCTGTGGGAATGATGCACAAAAAGTACAGGGAAATTGTGAGAAGAAGCAGGGGAAAGCAAGGGGATGATTTTGCTGAAAGATTATATGAAATATCATTAAACGAATCTATCATTTCAACATTGGATGTAAAGGTTTTTGAGACAGCAGATTTAGAGTGGCTGGATTTTGTTTTGATGTGTAGGGAAAAAGGTGGAATGCCACATGATTACGATATCGTAATTGGACCGACAGCAGATGATGATACGGCATTATGTTTAAAGGCATACTGGGACGGTTTATACGGAAAGGTTGGTTCTGATGCGGCGAAGAAAATATTGTTGAATAATTTGGAGACAGAAAATTTGGGAATACAATATTATATAGGAAAACAGGAAGTGGCAGATCGATTGATTGCAGATTTCAAGGAGATTGACTGGAGGTAGTTTTGTGAGTGAAAATAAAATAGAAACTACAAAAGCGATGTGTGTAGTGTCATTGACAAGGCATATTATGAAAAAACTTGCCCTCGGTTGCGAGGAAGCTTATAAAAGACTTCTGGTCTCAGATCTGTATGAGCTGTTGCAGGATTCGGAGACGAGGCTTTTTCTTGAGACAAATGAGTATCTTAACGGGGCATATGATAAGGAACTTGAAGGTGGAAAAGATGCCTTGTATCAGTATATACAACAGTAGCTTTGAAAAGGTATGTATTGGAGTATTCTATGAAAAACGAATTAAAAACCGTAACAATACAAAACAAAACCTGCCATATATACAAAAGTGGTGATACAAAAGGCATTGGCGGGATGCATCGTCTGCCTGTATTTTACTGGGGTGTGGGAGGGGACAGCAGGGAATCTGTAGAGGTCGTAGTTTCCTATCTGGAGGAACGAATCTTGTCCGCTGATTTTATCCTGGCGGCATACGAGTCGGAATGCTGGAATGACGATTTCTCACCATGGGCAGCGCCGCCGGTCTTTGGAACGGAAGCTTTTGGCGGAAAGGCGGGCGACACGCTGAAGTGGCTTGCGCAGTACTGCATTCCGTATGTCGAGGCGAAGGAGTCCGAAATTGCCCGTTTTTCGGTCGGTTATTCGCTTGCAGGGCTTTTTAGTCTGTGGGTATACTGTGAGTGTGATGCTTTTGCGGGGGCGGTCAGCTGTTCCGGCTCGCTGTGGTACAGGGGGTGGCTTGATTATGTCCAAAAGGCGGCAGCAGTCGGCAGGGGCAGGAGACAGTACGTCTATCTGAGCCTTGGGGACAAGGAGGAAAAGACAAGGAACAAACTGATGGCGACGGTGGGCGACAATACGAGAAAAGTGTATGCGATGCTCTGTGAAAATCAGCAGAATGTGAAGGGTATCCTCGAGTGGAATCAGGGTGGCCACTTTTCGGAGCCAGATGTGCGGATTGCAAAAGGAATATATTGGATTTTGAGACAGTTTGATGTATAATAAGATAAAAATGTGGAAAACAAGGAGGAATTGAGGAATGGACATCCCAAGTAGTGAGAGACTGGAAAAGGTGTATGGAGAGAGCACAAAGAGCGCAGAGCGTTTTCGTGCACTGGCGGAGAACTTTCAGAAAAAGTATGGTCATGACGAGGCTGAATTTTTCTCGGCGCCTGGCAGGACGGAGATCATCGGCAACCATACAGATCACAACGGCGGCAAGGTGATCGCAGGTAGTATCGACCTGGATACGATCGGCGCGGCGCAGCCAAACAACAGTAGTGTTATCCATATCACGAGTGAGGGCTATGATAAGGAAATTGTTGTGGACCTCGCGAAGCTTGACAGCGTGGCAAAAGTCAGCGGCACGGAGGCGCTTCTCGCAGGTATGATGGAGGGCGCGCAGAAGTTTGGTTTCAAGGTCGGCGGTTTTGACGCCTATGTGTCCACAAACGTGATCGCGGCGGCAGGCGTCAGCTCGTCGGCATCGTTTGAGATGCTTGTGTGTACGATTGTAAACCATTTCTTCAATGATGGCGCGATGACCTGCGCGGATTACGCAAAGATCGGGAAATATTCCGAAAATGTGTACTGGAACAAGGCATCGGGCATGATGGACCAGATGGCATGCGCAGTCGGCGGACCGGTGCTCTTTGATTTTTCAAATGGCAGCCAGCCGGAATACAGGCCACTCTCGTTCTCCTTTGAGAAAAAGGGATACCGCCTTGTGATTGTAAACACGGGAAAGGGGCATGCGGACCTGAGCGAGGAGTATTCCGGCATTCCAAATGAGATGAAGGAGGCTGCAAAGGTTCTCGGCGTGGAGCTTTTGTGTGAGACAAATCTTGACAACCTGCTCGCCCATGTGAATGAGATTCCAAACGACAGAGCTGTGCTGCGCGCGATTCATTTCTTTGAGGAGAACCGCAGGGTGGACGAGATGGCTGCCGCGATCGGGGCGGACGACATTGATGCGGTGTTGAGGCTTGTCAATGAGTCAGGGACTTCCTCATGGGAGCTCTTGCAGAACTGCTATTCGCTTCAGAACTGTAAGGAACAGAAGATCACGCTGACGCTCGCGCTAACACAGCTGTTCCTGAAGGGGATTGGTGACGGTGTCTGCCGCGTGCACGGCGGCGGATTCGCGGGTGTGATCATGTGTCTCGTACCGCTTGCCGAGGCTGACAACTACGTGAACTACATTGCAAAATACGTAGGCGACAGCAATGTTTATCCGATGAATATTCGGGCAGTCGGGGCAGTCAGGATTTAAAGAGCGGCATCAGAAACGCAAGGGCCTGTAGTCATGCGCCGTGCGCCTTGCGGTACTCACCGGGCGTCGTGTGAAAGTTATCGTAAAAAAGCTGGCGGAACAGCTTGTAATTGGTGAAACCGTTATTTTCCAGAATAGTCTTTAGCGGCAGGTCGGTCTGCACCAGGTCTTTATATATATGGGAGAGACGAATCTCGTTTAGGTATTCGAGATAGGTCTTTCCCATATTTTTTTTGAAGAAATGACAGAAATATTCCTTCTGGAAGCCGGCAATATCCGAAATCTCATCGAGGGACAGGGGGCGGTTGTAGTGGTTGTTGGTATAGTTCATGACCAGTTTGAGGCGGTCAAAATGCTTTTCGTCCTTTCTGAGATCAGTGTCTGGTATCGGTGTGGAAAAGTTGTGGTAGAGCTGGTAGAGCATCTCGAATACCAGGCTGTTAAAACGTAAAATCCCTCCTTTTGGATTGACCTCAAAGATGATCTGCATCTCCTTAATCACATCGATTAAACGCATAATTTTCGTGTTCAGAATCGGGTTGTCCGAATGGCAGTCAAACGCGAAATTGAGGTCGTCAAAATTCGGAATATACTTTTTGAGCAGCGCATAGGGAAGCTGTATCAGGATGGCATGATTTCCGTGGACTGATTTCGTGGAGTGGATCACCGAGGAGTCGATCAGAAAGAGATCGCCAGGAAGCAGTATGGTTTCCTGTGCATTGATCGTCACATCAACCTCCCCTTCCATGATATACATCATCTCGATTGCCTGGTGCCAGTGTGAGGCGACAAAGCTGCTCTCATCATTGAATACCCAGAAGAAGATATCCAATCCGTCTGTGATGCGGTCGTTTTCGTATTTCAAAGTATTGCCGTCTGAGGTCATATCTATGTTCTCCTTTTCTGCAGATCTTTATATTAAGTATACCTTATTTTAACTAAAAAAGCAATATCGAACTATCTCCACACAATATAAGCGCTTGTTGCGGGTTAGGCCACATGATAAGATTGAACTATGCGAACAGTCATTTTCAAACGATATATGCAAGGAGCGGAAATGAAGATAGAACGGGAAATATATACGCGAAACGATGTGGTACTGCTGCTGCTCGACTGGCTGAGGCCACTCAAAGAACATTACAGCCAGGGGGCGGCAAGACTTGTGATTGGGGACACTGCGTCGCATTATAGTGAGCGTGCCGCGCATATGGAGGGCTATGCGCGGGTTTTGTGGGGACTGGGACCGTTGTTTGCGTCGAAGAACCAGGCTTTGTCCCCGGCTGTCCTCTCGGAGATTGCCAGCTGGAAGAAGCTGGTGCGGTGCGGGCTGGTCAACGGTACAGATCCGGCGCACGAAGAATACTGGGGAGAGATTGGGGATTACGACCAGCGGATGGTGGAAATGACGGCGATCGTCAATGCACTCCTGCTCTCACCCGATACGCTGTGGGAACCTTTGACAAGCGCGCAGGGGCGCAGGCTCCTTGAAAAGCCCAATATGATTGCGGTGCATGAGAAAAGCGGCCACACGCTGCTGTATCCCGCGGGGCAGCATGCTTACAACTTCGGCAATGTGCAGGCAAAGTATCAGAAGTTTGTGTACTCTAACCAGTTTGGCTTTAGTGTGCAGAGAGGCAGCGGGCTTGAGGACGGCGCTTTTGACAATACGCTTGCGGTCACGGCGGCAGATGAGCATGCGTGGCACATGCGAAATGGCGAGGGGCGCTATGAGGTGACGGCACAGTACATCAGGATGGAATACAGGCTGGTCAGGGGCGTGGCGGTCGAGACGGTAATTGTGCCGTTGAAAAAGGGGCATGTGCGCATTCATTTCATTCAGGCAGACATTGAGGCGGAGTATGCGGACGGCGGCTTTGCGATCCGGACGGAGCGGGAAGGACAGGAGATGACGCCGGAGATGACCTGCACGGCGGGAGGGAGGGCATGCTGCGTTTTTCCGTGGGGAACTGCGGGAGCGGTATGCCTGAAAGGAGCGGGGGGAGGCGCGTATTGTGAAAGCTTTCCCCAATACCAATCTTATGTATGGGAGCACGGTCATACCGACGGTCTGTTATCGCATGGGCGCAGGGACATACTGGATCGCGGACTACTTTTATGGAGACGAAGCAAACAGAGATATTACAAATAGAGATATTACAAATAGAGATAAAGCAAATGAAAATGAATATAGCGGTTCTGGAAACAGCAAGGACAGCATAGAACTGCCGCAAATAATCTGCCAGTCAGAGGCAGTACAAATCGTATATCAGTCGGAAAGGATTACTGTCAGCAGGGCAGTATCGATATCGCGCTGAATGCGAACTGCACAATATCGACCTATCGCAACACAATATACGCGCTTGTTGTGAAGAGCGCCCGATGATAAGATTGATTCATACATAGGAACTGCTTATAGAACAGTTTAAAATAAAGCAGTTTAAAATAAAACAGTTCAAAAAGGGAGGAGGAGCGCAAATGAAACAAAAAAACAAGGAGCCGGTCGGAGTGCGCATCAGGCTGTGGGTGAGGGATTTTGTCAAACAGATGCCCTTGCAGATGATGGTACTGCCAGGGATTGTGTTCATGATTGTCTTTAACTATATTCCTATCTATGGGTTAAAGATCGCATTTCAGAACTACACGGTGGTGGATACACTCGACTCGGCGCGGTGGGTTGGAATGGAAAACTTTAAGATCATTCTGACCGACAAGTATTTCTGGGATAGTGTGTACAACACATTGGGCATTAGTTTCTTGAAGCTGCTGTTTGGATTTGTCACGCCGATCATTCTTGCGGTGACACTGATCACCTGCATTATCGTGTTTCCCCTGTGGAATGTCGTGGTCAATTCGTTCAGCAGCGCGACAGCGGTCGCATCGGGGAAAAGTATCTTCTGGCCGGCGGATTTTTCCACGGCAAATTACAAGGCTGTGTTTTCGGATACCAGTATATGGAACGCGTTTCTGATATCTGTGCTCAAAACCCTGATCGGTGTCGTGTGCCATGTGTTTTTCTGCGCGATGGTGGCGTATGGCATGAGCAAGGAATTTCTGCAGGGAAGGAAACTGTACACGGTAATGGGCGTCATCACAATGTTTTTCTCGGGCGGCATGATTCCGACATACCTGCTGATCAAGTCGCTGGGAATGCTCGACAGCTTTGCGGTCTATATCATACCGGCGCTGTTCAGCTGCTATGACATGATTATCCTGATGAATTTCTTCCGGCAGCTTCCCCAGTCGCTGGAGGAATCGGCAAAAATTGACGGGGCCGGTTACTGGCGCATCTTCCTCACACTGGCGCTGCCATTGTCAAAGCCGGCGCTTGCGACAATCGCCCTTTTCCATGGCGTGTCACAGTGGAACGACTTCATGACGGCAAAGATGTACATATTGAATGAAAAGCTGTACCCGCTGCAGATGAAGCTCTATGAGATTATCGTGCAGTCCCAGATGGCGTCCATGCAGAATCCGACGAGCGTGGAGATCACCACGACCTCGCGCGGAATCCAGCTTGCGACGATCGTCGTGACTACGGTGCCGATCCTGGTGATCTACCCGCTGCTCCAGAAGCATTTCGTCTCGGGAATGATGATTGGAGCGGTAAAGGAACAAGCAATTGCTTAGATGACGGCAAGTGATAGATGATGCAATAAATATAGAAAAAATAATATAAGGAAGGATGGAATATTATGAAGAAGAAAACAAAACGTTACCTGGCAACAATCCTCGCCACGGCGACAGCGGTGGCAACCCTGCTGTCCGGCTGTGGAGGTGATGGAGACTCTGGCGCAAAGGGCGGCTCGGCAAAGGGCGGACTTCCCGAGCTCACGGCGGACCGATACGAGCTTGACGCGACAAAGCCCGCATGGCAGCTTGACAAGAAGACGGAGACGACCGAGCTGACCTGGTATGTCAATGCGGACTGGTGGAATACGGACTGGGGAAATGATACGGTAACAAAGAAGATCAAGGAGGACCTGAATCTCGATGTGCAGTTTATTACAGGCGATGATACGAAACTCAATACCTTCTTTGCAGGTGGTAAGAAACCGGATATCATCACGATTTTTGACGCGAATTCCTCGGTGGCGCAGTCCGCTGCAAACTGGGCATGGTCACTCAACGACCTTGCGGATAAGTATGATCCCTATTTTTATGAGGTGGCGTCGAAGGATTCCTTCAACTGGTTCAAGCTCTCGGACGGCAAGACATACGGTTATCCGGATTATTCAAACGGACAGGATGTGTACGACAGCGGCCTGTTAAAGGCAACGACGGCCTTTGCAATCCGCAAGGATGTCTATGAGGCGCTCGGCAAACCGGTGATGGGTACGCCGGAGCAGTTTATTTCCGTTTTAAAAGAGATCAAGGAGAAATATCCTGACCTGATTCCGTTCGGTTCCAATTCCATGACGGACAGCACCGGTTCGCTCGGGGCGGACCTGCAGAACTTCCTGGGCGTGCCGATCGAGAACGCGGACGGCACATGGTATGACAGGAATATGGATGAGGATTACCTGGCATGGATCCGGACGCTCAGCCAGGCGTACCGCGAAGGCCTGATCAGCGATGACAATTTCTCCGATGATGGCACGGCGCATGAAGATAAGGTAAAGACCGGAAAGTACGCATGTCTCTTTATCGGTGGAACGCCGCAGCGCTCTGGTCCGCTGCAGGTGTGGAGAAGCGCAAACCCTGACGCGGAGTACATTGCGATCGACGGGCCGCAGAGCACCGTTGGCAACGCGCCGACACTCTCCCAGGCGGGACTTTCCGGCTGGATGGTCAATTACATTTCCAAGGACTGCTCCGACCCGATCAAGGCGATGGAAACCTTTACCTATCTAATATCGGATTACGGCGGACTGCTTTGCAAGTATGGCGTGGAGGGCGAGACCTACACGATCAACAGCGATGGTCTGTATGAGCTGACGCCGGAAGTAAAAGAGATGAAGGACAATGACAACGATAAGTTTAAACATGTTTACAGACTTTCCGAGTTTATCGTTTTCGGAAATGACAAGTACGACGCGTACAGCGCAGACGTGACGGAATCCACCGTGCAGATGCAGGAGTGGGGCGCGGGCAAATTAAAGCCGCAGTTTGTGATCGAGAATATTTCCCCCGATCAGGGTTCTGCGGAGGCAAGGGCGCTCAGCGCGATCAACACGAACTGGAACACGACGCTCACAAGCCTGATCCGCTCGGCGGACGACGCGGCGTTCGACGCGGTTCTGGCAGAGCATGTGGCTTTCCGGGAATCAAACAACTGGGACGGTATCGTGAAGATTTATAATGAGAAAATGAGTGCAAACAGGGAAAAATTAGGCCAGTAACGCATTGCAGGGAGGTTTTTGCATGAAGTGTTATGTATCAAATCAGGAAGTTCAGTTTCAGGAAACTGAGGTAACTTTTGCGGCAGGAAATGGCGGTGAGATGCAGCAGGTGTGCGTCCACCCGGCGGTTTCCTACCAGCAGATACTGGGAATGGGCGGCGCGCTCACGGAGGCAGCCGCGTACACATATTCGCGGATGAGCGCGGAGAAGAAGCAGCAGCTTCTGGCACTGTATTTTGGCGATGGAAACGACTATAATTTCTGCCGCCTGCACATTCAGAGCTGCGACTTCGCACTGGGAAATTATGCGTATGTGGAGGATGCACAGGACAGGGAGCTGAACAGTTTTTCGATTGAGCGTGACCAGAAACGGAGGCAGCCGCGTACACATATTCGCGGATGAGCGCGGAGAAGAAGCAGCAGCTTCTGGCACTGTATTTTGGCGA
>VSNM01000116.1 GCA_009774245.1 Lachnospiraceae bacterium
TGACGAGATCTGCCTGCATCCGCAGACGGAGTTTGTGGCAGAGTTTATTGATGCCAGACGGTATAAAGCTTTGATGGGAATGCAGGGAAGGAATCTTTTTTATGAATAAATTATTTCGAGTATAAATATGTACTTAAAATATAAATTTATCTCAAATGTTTTGTTTAAATATATAAGATATTGATTGGGGTATTTTTTATGAGTTTAGAAATGATTAAAAATAAATATATATTATGAAAGTTTGGCATTAAGCGATAGCATATAGATGCCATGAAAACGGAGGTCAGCAGTCAAATGAACACACTACCTGTCGGCGTACAGAGCAAAGATATCGTCTACGACAATTACCCAATAGAGGGATTTGAGACTATAAAACGCGCAGGATTTTCCTGCTGTGATTTCAGTTTAAATGCGTACCTTACAAACACATCCCTTTATTCCCTTAAATTAAATGATTTTTTCAGCCAGTCTGTTGCGAACTTGGAAGCCTTTTTCACTCCGCATAAGGAGGCCGCAAAGATCGCAGGCATACAGATCAACCAGATGCATATGCCCTATCCGATGTACATACCAGACGCCACGGCGGAGATCAACGACTACCTGATGCGGACCGTGGCGCCGAAAAGTCTGGAGATCTGTGCCTTCTTTGGTTGTCCATACATCGTGGTGCATGGATTCAAGCTAGCCAGAAACCTTGGCTCGGAGGCGGCGGAATGGGAGCAGACTGAAAAGTTTCTGGAATCAATTGCCCCGCTGGCGAAGGAGCGAAACATAACAATATGCCTGGAAAATATTTATACAAATATTGGAAGCCACATCATAGAGGGACCGTGCTGCAATGCAGGAAAGGCGGTGGAGCGCATTGACAAAATGAATGAGAAATACGGCGCCGGGGTTCTGGGCTTCTGCTTTGACACAGGTCATGCAAACCTGATCGGCATTGACTTTGAGGATTTTATTATTACGCTTGGGAATCGGCTGAAAGTGCTTCACATCCACGACAACGATGGAATCGGAGATCTGCACCAGATACCGTATACATTTACCAGAAACCGTGAAAATGTTTCCTCCACGGACTGGGAGGGCTTTATCAGGGGACTTCGCGGAATACATTATGATGGGGTGCTTAGTTTTGAGACAGCTCCCGTGCTCTCTTCGTTTCCGCAGATGATGAAGCAGGATGTGCTGCGGTTCATCGCGCAGATCGGCAGTTATTTTGCGGGTGAGATGCAATAATAGAAAACAAAACGATTATCGATGCAAAAAATTTCCATATTTTGCATTGATAATCGTTTTTCATTGGTCGAATATTTTTCCAAAGGTGAGGAACAATAAGATGGCAGCAGTAACTATGGATTCACATGGAGGAAAAATTATGAAAAAAATGTGTTTATTGAAGAGTTCATCGAATAAGAAGAGTTCCAATGTACGCAGGGCAATTCTTGCGGCAATGTGCGTCACATGCGCGCTTTCCATATCAGCCTGCGGAAAGAAGGATAACAGAAATGAAAATAAGGACCCGATCACTGGTGCAGACCAGTCCCAGACAAATGAGAGCGGCAGCACGGAGGGCAGCAGCGTGGGAAATAGCGAGGGCAGTACAGATACGGCAGGCGGTGACCACAGTGAGTTTGACGCGATGATCGGTGATAAAAACACAGATCCTAATACGATTATTAACTACATCAATACCAATATCGCGGGGGCTGCAGTGAGTGATGTGAAGCGTTTTTTCACAGGTCTTTTAAGCTTCGGTGATGATATCAGAAATATTGACTTTACAGGACTTGAGGACAGCAGACAGTACATGCCCGAGGATATGATCGCGTTCATGGATCTGATGCGCCTCGAGGGCGATACGCCGTCCATGATAATGTCTGACAAGGAAAACAGGAAAGTCATCAACATGACACTTTCCGAGATGCTTGAGCGCGCCCTGCTCTTTGAGCAGCATCTGGAGAAATATCCGAACGAGGTATCGTCCGAGGCCGCGGCAAGAATGTATGAGGAGATCGCGACAAACGCCATCAGCGGCGGCTACAACAGGACAGAGGGTGTAGAGCACTATTATAAGGGCGACACAAACGATACGATTGACCAGAAAGCTCTGCAGTACTATCAGCAGTTTGCGGACGCAAATCCGGACAGCAATCTGGGCAAGATTGTCAAGGAATATATCAATGTACTGCAGACCAATGATTTCAAGATCAATGACAGTATGGAGGAGTTCTACCGCGGTCTGCAGGGGAGATTTGACGTGAGTCACCTGAGAACCAATGGGACAAACGAGGGACAGTTAAACAGTACAGGAAATGCGGGAACAGCCGGCACGGGAAATAACAGTACAGGAAATGCAGGAACAGCCGGCACGGAGAATAACAGTACAGGAAATGCGGGAACAGCTGGCACGGAGAATAACGGTACAGGAAATGCGGGAACAGCCGGCACGGAGAATAACGGTACAGGAAATGCAGGAACAGCCGGCACGGAAAATAACGGTACGGAGAAAAATAATGCCGCAAATGACAATGCGGAGAAGCAAACTACCGGTAAAGAAAACGATTCAAATAAAACAGACAAAAAATAATGTGATTGACATTCCTTTGCACCTGTGATAGCGTAAGAGATATATACTTTAGTAAAACAGGAAAGGTGTGAGGGAAATGCCCTATATTATGACACTTATGTCACTTTTTACGGTTGACAGCATCATCAAGTATCGCATAGAGAAGGATGATGCTGTCTGCACAAAACCAATAGCAGATGGACGGATCGTCATAAAACGGCACCATAACAAGGGAGCAATGCTGAATGTCGGAGATAAAAACCAGCACCTGGTCGCATTGCTCTCTTTAGTGTTCAGCTCTTTTATGACGGGAATCTTTGTCGCGACGCTTGGCAGGAAAGGAAAAGGAGTCCTCAAGACGGGACTTGCCCTGATACTGGGAGGCGCCTACAGCAATACCTGCGACCGGATCAGAAGAAAATATGTGGTCGATTACTTTTCAGTCCATCTCGTGGATACAGAAAAGTGCAGCAGCCGGCTGTTGAAAAAGATTGATGACAAGTTGGGCTCCATTGTGTTCAATCTCGGAGATTTTGGCATTATTATCGGAGCAATGCTGCTGGTGATCAGTGAATCAGTCAGTGGCAGATCACGGCGCACTGACTGATCTGGCTACAGCTCTCAGGAGCATTAAGCGGTGATGACAGTACCGACCTTTGCGTTGATGGCGTCCGCTGTCTTATCCAGGGATGTGATGACCGCTCTGCCGTTTGGAACCTTTTCGAGATAAGATATCGCAGCCATGATCTTGGGCAGCATATCCGTCTCGCCAAACTGTCCCTCATTGATATAGCGCTTCGCGTCCGCGATGGTCAGAGTCTTTAAGGGTTCCTGATTGTCTTTCTCAAAATTCAGGTATACATAGTCCACACTGGTGAGAATCAGGAGCTCGTCGGCCCTGAGATCAGAGGCGAGCTTGCCGGCGATGCAGTCCTTCTCGATCACTGCGGAAGCTCCCTTGAGGACATGCTGCTGTTCAATGACAGGGATACCGCCGCCGCCGCAGGCGATCACGACCTGGTCGGCATCGGCGAGTGTCTTGATGGCCTCGATCTCCACGATATCAATCGGCTGCGGGGCAGCGACAACCCGGCGGTATCCGTCGTCTGTCTGGACGACATAATTTCCCTTGTTTATCTCAGTGTCAGCGTCCCCCTTAGACATATAGCGCCCGATCGCCTTTTTCGGCTCATAAAAAGCCTCGTCGTAGGGATCAACTGTCACCTGCGTCAGGATCGTGCTGACGGGTTTGGAGATGCCGCGGCTCAACAGCTCGGATTTCAGCGAATTTTGAATGTCATAGCCGACATAACCCTGGCTCATCGCGGAGCATACGCACATCGGCGCAGGGGTGTAGTCGATATAGATGCGGTGCAGCTCTGTCATGGCTTTGTGAATCATGCTGACCTGATGGCCGTTGCTGTGTGTGATGGTCAGCTGGTAGTTCGCTTCCACCAGATCGGCCAACGCCTTTGCGGTTTTTTTGACAGCGCTGAGCTGCGCCAGTGTGGTGGAGCCGAGCGCGTCATGCCCCAGTGCGACAACAACTTTTTTCTTACTCATATAGAAATCCTCCTGATATAAAAATCCTCCTGATTTTGAAAAACATAATTTAAGTATATCAAATTGCCAGTCAATTGTACACTGAAAGTCAAAAACTTTACATAAATTTCGTAACAGTTCAGCTTTCAGCTTCCTGTTACAAGCATCAAGCCATGCAAAAACCGCTTCGCGGTTGGCTTGATGCATCTCAACCTCTACGTGTTCTTACGGACTTTGCAGCGTAGTGCAAAGTCCTAGGCTGAACTGTGACTAAATTTTCTGTATGCATTATTTCACAAATTGATCACATTTATATAACAATTGAAACACAATTTACGATTATAGTATAACCATAAACACAGCGAGGAACAGACAGAATGATCAAACATCAAACAGACAATATATTTCATTTATGATATGAAAGGAGATTTTTATTATGTACGACAACAATGACAACTACTCTCAGCAGTCAGGCAGTCAATCCTCTAATAACAACGGTTACCCCGAATACTACTATTCGCAGAATATTCCAAACGGAAACTATCAGCAGACAGTCAACGCATCGCCCGTCCCCCCTTCTGGCAAAAAGAAGAATAAGGGCGGTTTTGGCAAGAAGGCGGCCTCTGTCGTCTGTCTCGGTCTGGTGTTCGGGGTAGCTGCCGGCGCCGCCTTCAGTGTTCCTGCTACCCTCGCGACGAGGGAGCTAAAGCAGACGCAGCGTGAGATCCAGCAGCTGCAGGAATCTCTGGGCAGCAGCGCGGTCGGAAAACCCTCTCTCTCAACAACAACCGACTCGCTGACTGCCTCCAACGCGCTGTACAATAACAGCGCCCCGGCCAACGTAACCGCAATCGCAAACAGCTGTCTCCCCAGCGTTGTCTCCATCACAAACAAAGGTGTGACGGAAGTGCGGACTATGTTCGGTATATTCCAGCAGGACGCGGAGAGCAGCGGTTCTGGTATCATTATCGGTGAAAATGACACAGAGCTCCTGATCGTGACAAACTATCATGTAATATCGGGCAGCAATGAACTTAGTGTCGTGTTTAGTTACGATGAGGACAGCGACGATCCTTCTCTGGTAAGCGCAAAGGTTAAGGGATATGAGGCGGACAAAGATCTCGCCGTCATCGCGGTATCCAGGGATGACATTACTGATGAGATGCGCTCCAAGATCAAGATCGCTACGATCGGAGACTCCTCAAACCTTGTACTCGGTCAGGAAGTCGTGGCAATCGGCAACGCGCTGGGTTATGGACAGTCTGTGACAACAGGCATCATCAGCGCACTCGGACGCGAGGTCACAGTGTCAGACGACAACGGCGGCTCGATCACCAACAAGCTGATCCAGACAGACGCGGCGATCAACCCCGGCAATTCGGGCGGCGCCCTGCTGAACATGAACGGTGAACTGATCGGGATCAACTCTGTGAAGGTTGCCTCAAGCTCTGTCGAGGGCATGGGATATGCGATTCCGATCTCCGATGTGCAGTCTATCATCGAAGAATTGATGCTGAAGGAGACAAGGGACATTGTGGCAGAAGATAAAAAAGGGTATCTTGGGATCAACCCCATCGATGTGACAAGTGACATTTATGAAACATATGGTATGCCTGTCGGTGTCTATGTCAATGTAGTATATGATGACTCTCCCGCAGAGGCTGCAGGTCTTGTAAAAGGCAACATCATCACAAAGCTTGACGGTCAGACCGTCAAGACTGGGGAACAGCTCGTCTCACTGCTTGACTATTACAGCGCCGGCGAGACTGTTGAGATCGTTGCCATGGTACAGAGCGACAACGGATATGTCGAAAAGACCTTCCATGTGACACTTGGCACAAAGGATATCTTTGGCGAGGATGCAGACCGGACGCAGCAGACTGCACCGAGACAGCAGGAGCCTGAGAATGATATTGACGGCTATTTCAGTAATCCGTTTGGCTTTTTCTGGTCAATTCCATAATAGATCAACAAACGAGTAGAGAAGAGCAATCTTCCCTACTCGTTTGTTAAATTTTTTATTATAATTCCATTTTTGCCCTCTCTGCAACTGCCGGAACGCACAACTGCGGATTGACATTTTCCTCCACTTCGATCGTCATGCCTGCTACGGCCTGACCAAGCTTTGCCATCTGCCGGATGTTCATGTGTTTCATAAATCCGAGCGTCACACCAGCCATAAAGGCTTCCGCAGCCCCGTTTGCGCCAACCTGCCTTGTGTTGCTGCCTGCGCTCTGCATAAACTGTTCATCATAGCACGCACAATACACCCCTTTTTCCGCAAGGATAAATACGTTCTTCACACCCTTCTCCATGATGATATCAGCTGCGCGCTCCAGAGAATCCTTGTCCTGAACGCGGATGCCGCTCAGAACCTCCGCCTCAGATCTGCTGCAGACTACAAGGCTGATCTTGTCAAGAACCTCCAACAGTTTTTCCGCACTCTTTGCCGATACCGGCGCTGCAAACAAAGGCGCTTTGCACCGCTCGCATACCAGCGCGATCGCCTCCTCCGGTATACTCGTATCCATGATCACCATGCGCGCTTTATTTAGCATTTCGATCTTAGGAGTCACAAAACCTGCCGTGAGGTGGTCATTGATCCGCCTGTCCGACACAGCGAGCTTTCTGTTCCCCTTCTCGTCTGCGATATACAGATGGATTGCCGTGTCAGCCCGCACTGTTTTTATAGAATTGGAAATATCGATTCCCAGCACCTCACAGCTTTCTATAATCCTGCGCGCGTACTCATCATCACCGATCGCAGTGATGAGCTTTGTCCCAACGCCGAGCAGTCTCAGGTTGTGGGCGATATTCCTGCCCGTTCCCCCGAGCGACCGGATTGCCCTGCCCACGCTGGACTCTCCTTCTGTCAGCGCTTCCTCCGGCGCGCCTCCGATATCTATACTTGAACCGCCGATCACTGCACAATAATCAGGGCCGCTCGTCACATATCCCTTGCCAAGTATATATCCTTTCTTCATCAGATTCGAGATATGTACTGCTGCCGATGAGCGGGCAATTCCCGCCTTTGCTGCGAGCTCCTCCTGTGAAATCATCGGATTTTCCATAATCCACTGAAATATCTGTGCCTCTCTGTTTGTCATATATACTCCCTTCCTTTTATCAATCGCCCTAAAACAGGACACTGTATGGGATTGTCCGCCCGATCGTTCCTGCTCCTTTCACGGCATTGTATCATTCATTTACCAAAAATGGCAATAAATCCCTGTTTTTTAATGATAGCACTACAGAAAAGCACTGTCAATGTATTAGTGAAATATAATATTTCAAATTACAATGTATACCTCAAAAAGTGCAATCCATACCATAATACACAAAGCATTTTTAGATTATAGTACAATAATTTTTGTATGTGATTTAATGTGATAAAGTGTTGAGGAGATTGCAAATGAAAAGGAAATATTTGGTTGAATTTGGGATGCTTTTCTGTCTGGTTTTGGGGATGCTTACCGGATGCGGGCAAAAAGAGGAGGAGGCCAGAGTATATTACTTGAATTATAAGCCGGAAGCGGCGGATAGCTGGAAAGAAATTGCCGAAGCGTATGAGACCGAGACTGGTATAGAAGTAAGGATATTGACGGCTGCAAGCGGCAGTTATGAGCAGACTTTGAAATCCGAGATTGCAAAGCAGAATCCGCCCACGTTCTTTCAGATCAACGGTCCGGTGGATTACGGGAAATGGAAGAATTACTGTAGGGATTTGAGCGATACCCAGCTCTATTCATGGCTGATTGAACCGGACATGGCAGTCAGGGATGGAGACGGCGTCTATGGGATTCCCTATGTGGTGGAAGGGTATGGCATTATATACAATGAAGGCATTATGCAGAAATATTTTTCACTGTCATCAAGGAAGACGGATTTTGGGAGCATGGACGAAGTCAACAATTTTGACAAGCTCAGGGAAGTGGTGGAAGATATGTCGCTGCATCTTGAGGAGCTCGGCATTGAAGGGGTATTTGCCTCCACTTCTTTCAGCGAGGGGGAGGACTGGCGCTGGCATACACATTTGTCAAATCTTCCCGTTTATTACGAATTTTCTCAAAAGGGGATTGCCGATGAGGCGGAACTTGATTTTAGCTATGAGGAGAACCTAAAGAATATTTTTGATCTGTATATCAATCATTCGTGTGCATCCCGCGAGGAGCTTGGTTCTAAGACGGTGAACGATTCCATGGAGGAGTTTGCGACGGGGAAAGCGGCGATGGTGCAGAACGGCAACTGGGCGTGGAATCAGATTTCCCAGATTGATGGCAACCAGGTAAAGGAGGAGGATGTGCGATTCCTGCCAATTTATACAGGTGTGAGCGGCGAGGAGGAACAGGGACTGTGCATTGGCACGGAAAGCTATATCTGTGTGAATAGTATTGCCAGCGAGGAAGACCAGCAGGCTTCCATCGCTTTTCTGGAATGGCTGTATGGCTCTGATACGGGCAGGAAATATGTGACAGATTCCCTGGGCTTCATTTCTCCATTCAATACCTTTGCTTATGAGGAAAGTCCCAACGATCCTCTGGCGAGACAGGTAGTTTCCTATATGTCGGATTCTTCTAAGAAAACGGTGAACTGGGACTTTACAGCGTATCCAAGCCAGCGTTTTAAGGTGGAGCTTGGAAATTCGCTCTTTAAGTATTGTAAGGGGGAAATATCGTGGGAAAATGTAGTAGAATCCGTGAAAAAAACATGGGCATCTGAGAAAGCGTTATCGCTTGGAGAGGGAAAGGAGAACAAATGAAATCCATACGCGGCAAAATTGCGCTGCTGATCATAGCCACTTCCATCAGTCTGATTACAGGAATATTAACGGTATCTTATATGGTAAATAAAAAGAATATTACAGAGTTGTGTGAGAGTTACTTATACGACACCTGTGTCCATGCCTCGGACACCCTGTATGAATGTTTTTACAGTGATAACGAGAGGGGCAATATGGAAGTGGGACTTGGCAGGCTCGACTATATTTTAAATACGGTAGGGATTCATACCATGAAGTCGAGCAGAGTTTATCTGGTGGATACACAGGGAAAATTTCTGTATCATGACAATGCCGATATGTTAGGCCGGCAGATTGAGGGAAATACAGTGATTCAAGGTGTTCTTGATACCTTGCAGACAGGCATGATTACTACGGCGGACGTCAGAGAATGTATGATAGATGGCAGGGAGGTCTACATTGCCTTTATGTGTACGGTCAATGACTGGGTTATTTTTGTCCAGACGGATAAATCGGATGTCATGAAACCGGTCAATACCATTTCAGCGGTCTGCGCCGTGATCGGACTGATACTGCTTTTGGCGGCTTTGGGCATCGGCATGGTGGTTACGCGGATGATTACGCGTCCCATCGCGGCATTGACTGAGGTAATCAACGATATTTCTGCGCTGAACATGCAAAGCAGCAGCGTCATTCCATCGACACATGACGAGGTGGGGACGATGGGAAATGCTGTTATCCATATGAAGGAACAGCTGGTGGGAATTGTTTCGGAGCTCAACGACATATCCGGAAAGCTGGTGAAGGATTCGGACTCCCTTTATGAGATTTCGGAAGGTGTGAAGCGGGCTTCGACCAATAATTCCGCTATTAACCAGAAGATGGCGGCCGCCATGGAACAGACCTCTGCGTCCATGGAATCCGTTACGGCACATGTTGAAAATATAAACAAAAATGCCGCGGCCGTTGCCGGACATATCAACGCAGGAACACAGCTTACGGCGGATGCGCGCCAAAAGAGCGCGATGATCCATGAGAAAACAAGCGCTTCCAGAGAAGAGACGCTGCAGGTGTATGATAAAATACAGAAAACGTCGCAGGAAGCGATTGTAAAAGCGCAGAAGGCGGCCCAGATCAATGAGCTGGCAAAAGCGATTCAAAGCATTGCGTATCGGACCAATCTGCTCTCTTTGAACGCTTCGATCGAAGCGGCAAGGGCAGGGGAAGAGGGGAAAGGCTTTGGCGTTGTGGCAGGCGAGATTGCGTCTCTGGCTACCCAGTCTACCCAGACCGGAGCCAATATTGTGGCGATTGTGGATGATGTCAATTCGTCTGTGGAGACGCTGAGAGGCTGTCTTGTAGATGCCCTGAGTTTCCTCGAGCATAAGGTGATGAATGACTACAATGAGTTTATGCAGTCCAGTGATGAATACAGCGGGACAACCAGGTCGATCGAAGAGTTTATGAATCAGGCGAATGAGGAGGTTATGGAACTGAAAGGTTTCATTGATGAGATCGCGGGCACCATGTCGGAAGTCAACAATAACATCAGCAGCTGTACCGTGGGAATCTCTGATATTGCTCAGAAAACTACAGACGTGGTTAAACTTACGGCGGAGGCTTTTGATAAGACGTCAAACGGCAAGATCTCGGCCCGGCAATTGTCAGATATTACTTCAAGATTCCGGCTGTAAAAGATTTGAAAAAGTATATTGATTTGTTTACCGATTTCTGTATATTTTGTGTTATAATGTTTTGGGTACAGATCTATAATAATCTCATCGCAAATTGCTATATATGGTAAGGCGGGCATTCAATGTACAATCCACAACTTGAGTTTCTCTCTATCAGGATACAAAGTATATCATCCAGTATTGCAAGGATTCCGTGATACGGGCGAAAAATGCAATGCAGGAGAACACAGACATGATCCGTATCGGCACGTCGCTCATGACGCCAGCACAATTTCTTGTGGAGCTATGGCCACAGATCCATGCATTGTGCCCGGAAATAAAGTTTCAGCTTGTTCCGTTCGAGAACACAACTAAACGAGACTTCTACGGAAATCTCATTTTATTTATACTGTAGCTAAGGATCTGTAGAAAAATAACTGACATATCTTGACTTGTCTATTTCTCCGATTGTGCATGTCAAAAAGCCTCGCCGTAGTCCGCTACGCCTACGTTTTTTTGCATACACCCTCGAAGAAATATCCTGCGCAATCTGTATCACCTATTTTCCTACAGCTCCTAAAGAACTTTAGAAAAAGGTGATACATCCAAATTTGTCTGAATCACTTTTTCTACGGTTCATAGGCAGCAAAGAAACACAGAAGCGGAAGCCGGACAGGAGGTGCTGTCAGATTCAAATGGTTATGCACAATGAGGGGATGTATGCGGCTGTGAGAAAACTTGTCTGAACGCCGGCAATAATTTCTGGTAAAGGAGGAAAGTAAAGATGGGCAGATACGAAAGTAAAATAGGGCTTGAAGGTAATTCCGGTGGAATTGAACCGAGGTTCTGTATTACATGTGGTTCTACCTGTAAGGGATCGTGTTCTGGAGAATGTAAAAACAGTTGTATAGCTTCTTGTGCATCGGATTGTTTTGGTTCATGTAAAGATGGATGCTATCAAAGCTATGCTCCGGGACCTGCATTTCCCTAAAGGATGATCGTTTTTTCTAAAAAGGCGTGGGATGTCCGCAACCTAAAAGGGTGTGGCTTCCATGCCTTTTTGTGAGGGTGCGCCCGGCGGTGTGTGTTTCTTATTTCAAATGCTGAATATGTAGAGTTAATACCATAAAATATTACATCAATATAAATTACGATTTATTATTGACAAAATGGTAGAAAACAGCACAGAATATTAGAGTAGTCTATAAAATAGAGTAAGGAGAAACAAAATATGAGTCAAAAAATTACAGAAGCCCTTGAAGATATTAATTTTATTAAAAAGTGATTTACAAGACACAGAATGACTTTTCTAAAGTTTCAAACTTTTTTATTGGTATTGGAGTTGTCCAGATACTTACCTGTTTTTTGTATGCGTTAATGTTTGGAGTTATAGAAAACACAGAGAGTGTCAGTCTAGCAATGTGGAGTTTTTTAGGGGGATCAGCTTTGTATCGATTATAGGGTATTTTATTGTTTTTCTCATTTATCATTACAAATTGAAGCAGTTCAAAAATGAATTGAGTATAAGCCTTATCAATATTTGGGGGATGTTATTGGTCGGAGGAGAATTATTCCGCATGTTTTTTAATATGGTCAGTTATGAAAAAATGGGTAATAATCAATTCATTCAGCCCCTTTTTCAATTTGTTTTTGTGATAATCGGATGCTTTGTTATGGGATTTGTTATTCAAGATAAATTGATTCAAAAAGTTTCTCTTGCTATGACATTTCTTTTTCTCCTTTTGGCAGGGACTAATTCGGATGTAAAAGTAGCAGATTTTCACGGAAATGATGTGAAAATAAATGCCATTACTGTTTTTACAACAGTTATTTTGTCAGTTGGTATGATTTTAATGGGATTTTACTTAAAAAAGAGAAAGGGAGAAAAATAAGGTGGATCTTTTTTCGATACCGGAGGCGTTTACAAACAAACTTCGTCTTGCCATCATATCCGCTTTAGTTACAAGCGAAAAAAACTTTAAAGAACTTCAGTATCTTACAGATGCAACATCGGGCAATCTTGGAGCACAGCTTGTAAAATTGGAAGCATGGGGATATATAAGTTGTAAAAAAGAATTTATTAACAGAAAGCCACAAAGCACATATCAGCTTACAGAAAAAGGTTTATCAGAATTTAAGGACTATGTAATATTACACGACTTTACAACTTTATAAATGATACCCTTGTTGCTGAATCAACTGTTTTAGGGCATTAATTATTGTATTTG
>VSNM01000117.1 GCA_009774245.1 Lachnospiraceae bacterium
TTGCTCATTTTTTTGCAAACTCCCGAAAATAAAGGCTTTGAATAGAAAAAACAGGTAGTAGACTTGACACTACCTATGTTTTTGAGGGGGCTGCAATGGATAAATTATTTATAAGTAGGTTAGAAATCAAACAAGTCAGGCATTTAAGGGATATCACTATTCCGTTGTCAGAACAAAGAGCGAAACATTTAATCCTGACGGGAAAGAATGGAAGCGGAAAGACAAGTGTGACCGAGGCTTTGGCAAGGTATCTGAATAAAATTTATATCGGAGAAAGAGAGCAAGCCTTTAGGAATTGTCAAAAAGAGTTGGACATAAAACTTAATAATAATATTGACAAAATCCCGGAATTGGCAGAGAAAAATCACTACATTTTAGCGTATTATGAGGCAGACAGGATGTTTTGCGCAGAACAGCCGAAACATGTTGAAAAAGTGCAGCTAAAAGACTATTATGAATTGACAGAATTTCCGCGCATTGATTTTGTGAAATATTTGTTGGATTTGAAAATGACGGAGGCATTGGCAAGAAATAATAATAAGATCCAAAAAGCCGATGAGATTAAAGATTGGTTTGCAGAATTGGAACAAATGTTGAAACATATATTTGATGATGAAACCGTCAAGCTGGAGTTTGACGAAGATACCTTTCAATTTCACATTTTGCAGCAGGGAAAGGAGCCTTTTGATTTTAATACTTTATCAGGCGGCTACCAGTCGGTGCTTGACATTGTACTGGATATTATGATGCGTATGCAGCATCAGACACAGCGTTCGTTTCATTTCGATCTTCCGGGAATTGTAATCATTGATGAAATTGAGACGCATCTTCACTTAGAATTACAGAGAACTATTTTACCATTTTTGACGACATTTTTCCCTAATATACAGTTTATTGTAACATCTCATTCTCCGTTTATATTAAACAGCATAGATAATGTCGTAATTTATGACTTGGAGAATCACACGTTAGTAGAACACGGATTGGATGATGTACCGTATGAGGGTGTTGTGGAGGGATATTTTAGAGTTGACAAATTATCCGATACTTTGAAAGAAAAGTTTGAAACGTATAAAAATCTTGTCATGAAGGAAAATCTGTCGATGATGAACTAGGTGAAATTGCAGAATTAGAACTGTATTTAGATGAGATTCCAGACTATCTTGCTATTGGCATCGCAACAGAATACAAGAGAATGAAGCTTGAGTTTATGAATCGGGAGGATATATATGGTTATGTATGGGTACATGCCGAAGAATATCCGCAATTACAGAAATGTTTGTAATTGTTTAATTTTTGATGAGGAGATACGAAATATATGGCGGAACTAAATCTAAAGCAGATTATAGACAGGCTGAATGCCGAGTTTACAGGCGGGACACGCAAATTGATCTTCTGGTATGACGATAAGGCAGAGTTTGTCGAAGATATGGAATCTGTAGAGCTTCAAAATGCAACAGTTTACCATTTGGAGAAGGATAACCAGTTTTATACGAAGTATTTTTTGGAGCGAATTGATACAGAGACGAACTATCTGATTTATGCCCCATTTCCCAAACCAGAGGTAAAGGATAATCATTTGGAAGATACAATGCTGTATTCCAAGCGATTTTTTGCAGACAGGGCGTCCTTGTTATCTGTTGATTTGGGCATTGAGGAAAGATACAAGCCGATTATAGAAAAACATATTAAATTCTTTGCAAATAAAGAGAGAACACAGCGTTTTTATGATCTGGAAATCGAAAATTTCAATGAGGAAAACATTCTGGTTGGTCTGCTCAGTGCGATCTGTAGGACGAGAACCTGCTCGTTTGAAGAGGTATTGAGGATTATTATTTCAGAGAACGCCCTTGATGAAAACAAGTACCTGGAAGAAATGGAGAAGTATGAACTTCTTGGAGCATTTTGGAAATTTTGCGAACGACAGTTTGGATATGTAGATGCAGAACCGTCATTGGAAAGACTGGTAGTAACCTTATTTGTGACATATACAGACCATTATATACAGGGGGGCATTCCAAAAGAATGGCGAAGCTTTGTTTCCATGAAGCAGGGTAGTATTATTGCGTTTCTTGATAATTTGATGAACAATGTCATATATAGGGGAGATTATGACCGGTTGTCCGCTCACGTGGCCAAGGGACTAAAGTTGGAAAACGCTTTCTCGCAATATGATCCGGAAGATATTGTGCATTGTGATACTTTTGCATTTTTTGATAATATCATTCTGAAATGGATGGTTGAGAGACTCATATCAGAGGATGTTGGTGCAAAGCTTGACGAAATGACGATTTTGCAGCTCTGTGATATGCGCTCAAAGATGCATTTTGGTGAAAGGTATAAAAATCAATATTTCATGATTCGAAATGCGTTTTCTGTGATCTGTGCTGCAAATTATGACAGTGGAGATCAACTGAAAGATATTGTGAAACAGTATTTGGAACGTGACTGCATGATAGACTGGGGGTATCGGAAGTTTTATTATTATTATGATAAAATAGAGGATACAGTGGGGTATGAGCAGTTACAGGCTTTAATAGAAAATATTTATACAAATGAATATTTGAATCATCTTTTACCAGTATGGAATCGGGCATTAATAGGCGAGGAAAGTCTTTCGGTTCTGCCGCTTCAGAGAAATTTTTATAACAGTTTTGTGAATCAGGCAAAGGAGCGAATTGTTGTTATCATTTCGGATGCCATGCGGTATGAAGTTGGATGGGAATTGTTTTTGCGATTGAAAGACGATCCAAGATGTACTGCGAAGCTATCAGCAATGATGAGCACGATGCCGTCTTACACAAGGCTTGGAATGGCCGCTTTGCTGCCGCATAAATCCCTGGTAATGAAGGATGATTATGAGATTTATGCAGACGATATTCTTTGTAATGATTTGGCTGGGAGGCAGACTGTACTGCAAAATCACTGCAAGGATTCGGTGTGCGTGCAGCTTGATGATATCAGGAAGCTAAGGAGCGCAGCACTCAGGGAAATATTTACGGGCAGACAGGTGGTATATATTTATCACAATCAGATTGATGCCAGGGGTGATAAACCGAATACAGAAGATGAAGTGTTTGATGCTTGTGAGGATGCAATTAATGAAGTGATGGAAGTGATACATAGGATTTCGACGAATGCGAATACATATCGTTTCATAGTGACGGCAGATCATGGATTTATCTACAAGAGCGATAAGCTCGCTGAGAGTGACAAGATAGGCGGCATCTACAGGAAGGATGCGTGGATGAATCGGCGGTTCATTGTTTCCAAAGAAGCAATTATGGATGATGGTGTACAGCATATTGGTCTTGGATACATTCTTGGATATGAAGATGACAAAAAGGTAACGTTTCCAGTCAGCAGCAATGTATTCAAGGTTACAGGAGGCGGGCAGAACTATGTACATGGCGGCTCTTCTCCGCAGGAAATGATTGTGCCGGTGCTGGATGTAAAGATGGAACGTGGTCATATGGAAACAAAACCGGTGCAAATAAATCTTGTGAGCATGGTGCAGAAAATTACAAACCTGATTACAGGTATGGATTTTATTCAGGCTCAGCCGGTGGGTGACACAGCGAAGGCGACGACTTATCGAATGGTATTTCTGTCTGAGGAAGGGGAACGTATTTCAAACGAGAATATTTATGTGGCAGATAGCCGTGAACCGGATTCTGCCAAGAGGATGTTTCGCATGCGCTTTCACTTTAAGAACCAGAGATATGACAAGAATAAGCAATATTATCTGGTGGTAACAGATGATAAAACAGGGACAGAACAGTTCAGACATCCTGTGATAGTAGATATCACATTTGATGCAGAGCTGATGAAGGGATGAACAGTTCTTTAATTTGATATTTTATCAGTGTGCGGAGGACGCGGTGTTTAAGGCGCTGGGAGCGGAATAGCTGTAACAGATTCTTCTGTATTATTTTATATGTTTTGGGAATACTGTAGTTGGTATGATTTGAAACATGAAAACAATTCAGGAGGACGGGATATGAAAACAACACATTTTAAGATCACAGACGTGCACGCGAGGGAAGTGCTGGATTCCAGGGGCAATCCGACCGTGGAGGCGGTGGTGACAGTCAATGATAACTGGGAAGGGCGCGCGAGTGTACCGTCGGGGGCGAGTACTGGAAAATTTGAGGCAGTTGAACTAAGAGACGGCGAGATGCGCTATATGGGACTCGGCGTGGAGAAGGCCGTCAACAATGTAAACTCGAAGATTAAGGATAAGCTCATGGGCGTCGATGTGTGCAACCAGAAATTAATTGACCACATTCTGGTGGACACGGACGGGACGGACAACAAGGGCAATCTGGGGGCAAACGCTACATTGAGCGTGTCGATGGCAGCGGCGCGTGCAGCCGCAGATGCTCTTGGAATGCCGCTGTACAGATATCTGGGCGGCGTGAAGCCGGACAGGCTCCCTGTGCCGATGATGAATATCTTAAACGGCGGCAGACATGCGACGAACACAGTAGATTTCCAGGAATTTATGATTATGCCGGTCTCCGCGGCGAACTTCCGCGAGGCGCTCCGTATTTGCGCGGAGATCTACCACAATCTCAAAAAAATATGCCATAAGAGAGGTTTGTCAACAGGTGTGGGCGACGAGGGCGGATTCGCTCCGGATCTTCCTGATGCATTTGCAGTGCTCGACCTGATCGTGGAGGCTGTCAAGGCTGCAGGCTATGTCCCAGGTGAGGACATCAAGATCGCGCTTGACGTGGCGGCGTCTGAACTGTATAACGAGGAGGACGGCACGTATCATTTCAGTGGCGAGACGGAGCTGAAACGCAGGCAGGCTTCTGTCAACGGCAATGAGGCGTGCGTGTGCTATGAGGCGGGAGAAGTGGCTGGCTGTGTGGATGACAGCCATGTGATCAAGCGTACTACAGAGGAGATGATTGAATATTATGAACGGCTGATAGAGCGTTATCCGATCATATCGATCGAGGACGGTCTGGCGGAGGATGACTGGGACGGCTGGGCGCAGCTTACCAGACGCATCGGAGACAAGGTTCAGCTCGTGGGAGATGACCTGTTTGTCACGAACACGAAGCGTCTTGACGCTGGTATCAAGAAAAAGGTGGCAAACGCGATTCTCGTAAAGGTAAACCAGATCGGCACAGTGAGTGAGGCGGTTGAGGCAGTGGAGATGGCGCAGCACAACGCGTACAGGGCTGTTATCAGTCACAGGAGCGGTGAGACGGAAGATTCGTTTATCGCGGATCTCGCGGTGGCGATGAATGCCGGACAGATCAAGACCGGCGCGCCGTGCAGGAGTGACCGCGTGGCAAAGTATAACCAGCTTCTGCGCATCGAGGAGGAGATCGATATCGTCTCCAGGTATCTTGATCCCTTTAATAAAATATGATGTAAAATATGTTAAGATATAACGCATCAATATAACTTGTCAGATACTAACATGGACAGATGAACAGGATAATTTCTGACCAGTTTATAATGAAAAAACAAATTATGCAGCCAAATTATGTAAATTTCCACAACTATTGTCAGACAAATATAGGCAAAATGTGAAATTTACATAATTTTTTGAAATAATATAAAAAATTCTGAAAATTCACCGATATATATTATGCGCAGCAAAATATGAGTGAAAACGGTGATAAGAGATGTGTAACAATACCCTAATATGCCAAAAACAGATCTTAAAACTGTTTGAATGAAATATTTTCAAGATAGGGTGTCTAATGGTCTGGAGCGTTATTCAGAGTATTAGATACCCTATTTTGATGTTTTGGCAGTCGGGTATGGGAGGGGTTAAAACGAAATTGAAAGACGAAATGCAAAAAATGGTTGAAATGTGCATTTATGTATGATAAACTATTTTTCGGTAGTGGGTTTTTAGCAGCCCGCATGTTGTCAATTGGGAGGTGTGAAGATGGCAGTGTTGAGAACAGTTCTTATGATTATTTTAATATTGGTTTCGATCGTTTTTACAGTGATTGTTTTGATGCAGGAGGGCAAATCCGCAGGACTTGGCGCGATCAGCGGTGCGGCTGAGACTTACTGGGGCAAGAACAAAGGCCGTTCCATGGAGGGGGCGCTTGTCAAGCTCACCAAGTTTTTGGGCATTATATTTATGCTGCTCGCAGTTGTTTTGAATATTAATTTTTAAAACCACGAAACACTCTTTTGTATAAGAGTGTTTTTTCATAATTTTCGGAACAGGGGGGATTGGATGTTTGATAAGAGAAAAAAGGTAATCATGGATTTGGTATCGTCGGAATTTTATGTGCCGATGAAAGAGAAGGAGCTTGCGGTCATGCTGCAGGTATCGAAGGAGGACAGGGGCGAACTGAACCGCATCTTAAACGAACTGCTGGCGGAGGGAAAGCTCTCACTCACTAAGAAAGGAAAATTCATCAAGGCGAAGCATTCAGACAGGGAGCTGGTCGGTACATTTATCAGTCATCCGAAGGGCTTCGGATTTGTTGAGATCGATGGAAGGGACAAGGATCTGTATATTCCGGCGGATTTCGTGAATGGTGCTTTCCACAAGGATACGGTCAGGGTATCACTGCTGACCGGACAGAATGGCAGACGGCAGGAGGCGCAGGTCATAGAGATTCTTGCGAGGGGCATGAGACAGATCGTAGGCATCTATGACAGGAGCAACAAGAATTATGGCTTTGTCATACCGGATAACACGAAGATCTGCGAGGACATCTTTGTTCCAGCAGAGCGTTCCAAGGGAGCCGTGTCAGGGCACAAGGTTGTCTGTGAGATCACAGACTATGGAAAAGACAACCGCAAACCGGAGGGCAAGGTGACAGAGATCTTAGGCCATGTCAATGATCCCGGCGTGGATATCATGTCGATCGTAAAAGGCTATGAGCTGTCGATCGAATTTTCAGAGAAGATCATGCATCAGGCGGAGCGGGTGGCAAATGAAGTATCCGAGGCGGATATGGCGGGGCGGCGCGACCTGCGCGATGTGCAGATGGTGACGATCGACGGCGAGGACGCAAAAGACCTCGACGATGCGGTCAGTCTTACCAGGGACGGCGCACTGTACCAGCTTGGCGTGCACATCGCGGACGTGACCAACTATGTACAGGAAAACTCTGCGCTGGACTGGGAGGCGAAGGAGCGCGGGACGAGCGTCTATCTGGTGGACAGGGTGATTCCCATGCTTCCGCACAAGCTTTCCAATGGAATCTGTTCATTGAACGCGGGAGAGAACCGGCTGGCGCTGAGCTGCCTCATGACGATCGATCAGAAGGGCGAGGTGGTGAGCCATGAGATCGTCGAGTCCGTCATCAAAGTGGACCGGCGCATGTCCTACACGAGTGTGAAAAAGATTCTCGAGGACAAGGACGAGGCGGAGTGCAGGGAATACGAGGAGCTTGTCCCGATGTTTGAGCTGATGCGGGAGCTTGCGGCAATCCTGCGCGAGAAACGTAAAAAGAGGGGATCGATTGACTTTGATTTCCCGGAGAGCAAGATTATCCTCGACAAACAGGGGCACCCGGTCGAGATCAGGCCGTATGAGCGAAATGTGGCGACAAAGATCATAGAGGATTTCATGCTGATTGCCAATGAGACGGTTGCGGAGCATTTTCACTGGATGGAGCTGCCGTTTGTGTATCGTACACACGACAATCCAGATCCGGAAAAAATCAGTAAGCTTAGTACGTTTATCCGAAATTTCGGATATTCCATCAGGAGCAGACAGGAGGAGATTCACCCCAAGGAGCTGCAGAAGCTGCTGGCTAAAATAGAGGATACGCCGGAGGAGGCGCTGATCAGCAGATTGATGCTCAGAAGTATGAAACAGGCAAAATATACGATCAACTGTACGGGACACTTTGGGCTGGCATGCCAGTATTACTGTCACTTCACGTCGCCGATCAGGCGTTATCCCGACCTGCAGATTCACCGCATCATCAAAGAGCAGATACGCGGGAAGCTGAACGAGAAGCGCATTGAGCATTACAACGAGATTCTGCCGGAGGTGGCGAAGCATTCCTCCGAGATGGAGCGGCGTGCGGACGAGGCGGAGCGCGAGACAGATAAGCTCAAAAAAGTCGAATTTATGGAAGGACATATCGGCGAGATCTACGAGGGAGTTATCTCTTCCATCACAGCATGGGGTGTCTATGTGGAGCTGCCCAACACGATTGAGGGTATGATTCACGTATCCATGCTGCCGGGGGATTATTTCTATTACGACGACGAGACCTATGAGATGGTAGGGCAGGCGACGGATATCCGGTATAAGCTTGGACAGACATTGAGGGTGCGCGTCAATGCGACCGATAAGATCATGAGGACGATCGATTTTGTCATTCCGCAGGAGGAAGGCGAGGGAGGGGAAGAGCATGGCAAAGAATGAGGCGGCGAAGCTGGTCGCCAACAATAAGAAGGCATATCATGACTACTTTATAGAGGAGAAATACGAGTGCGGCATCGCGCTCCATGGCACGGAAGTCAAATCGCTGCGCATGGGCAAGTGCAGTATCAAGGAGGCGTTTATCCGGATTGAAAACGCGGAAGTCTTTGTGTATGGTATGCATATCTCTCCTTATGAAAAGGGAAATATTTTTAACAAAGATCCGCTGCGTGTGAAAAAGCTGCTGCTGCACAGACAGGAGATCAACAAACTCCTGGGAAAAATCAAGGAGAAAGGGTATACATTAGTGCCACTGCAAGTGTACTTTTCCAATGGCAGGGCGAAGGTGGAGATCGGGCTTGCGCGCGGCAAGAAACTGTACGATAAGCGCGAGGATATCGCGAAGAAGGACGCGCGTCGCGAGACAGAGCGCGAGTTTAAGGTGAAGAATCTATATTGAATGGAATCGAGCAGGGGCAAAGTGTTCCCTGCTCGATTTAATATTGTCAATTCCTTAGTCTTCGCGGCTCCTGGCAGTGATAATCCACGGTGCGGGATCGGACTTGAAGGTATTGTTGCTGCGAAGCTTTGTCACGGACACCTGTATTGTCTCCACGTCGGCAAGCCCGAGCTCGCGCAGGGTGTCAGGCAGTTCGGCAGCCGTCTTGAAGTCAAGTGTGTAGATGACCACATTGATATTTGGGTTCAGTCTGGTGAGACATTCGAGTTCCTGTTCCGTGCTGGCAGATGCAACTAGAAATACCAGTGAGGGGATAGGGAAGTCTGCCATCGTCTCGTCGTCTACATGGTCGATAATCCTGATATTGTGCAGGTCAAAGTGCGATACATTATCCTCCAGAGTGGAGCGGTCAGCCCTGCTGTACTCGACAGCGATGACAGAGCCCTCCGCAGCGATCAGGGCTGCCTCAATGGCGATGCTCTCGCCGCCGATCACGCAGATGTCATCCTGCGGATCGACCATCATCTTGCTGAGAATGATCGAGCGTATCTCGCTGCCTACATAGTGAATCGAACCGCGCTGGAGCTTTTCGTTGCTCAGCCCGATGCGGGAGGAGTTTCTGGCGTTCGGATTGATGATAAGCATACCTGCGGAGGCATTGATGCCGCGGTTGATCATATCCTTGATCTGGTTATGTAAGATTTCGCCGCTCGGATCGGAGCCCTCGTTGTACCAGACCTCACATTCCCCCAGACCAGCGTTCCACAGGCGGTAGAAGATATCGTCGATTCCGGCATTGGTAAATACCAGAGTCGTCTTGTGCGCTTCAACCGTGGGGATTACATTCTTGTTTTTCTTGGTGATGTCAATGATCTTGACATGCTCCAGGTCGATCGGTGTGTTCTGCGAGTAGTACTGCAGCCAGCTTAAAATAATTTCGTTTGTAAAAATCTGTTTTTCCATAGTTTGTGCTCCCTTGTTTCTATTTTTAGGCGGTCAGTTTCCGCATTTGCTCTTTTAGAATGTCGATCTCATTTTCAAGCTGGATGACTTTCTTGAGTAGTAAATCGACGGTGTCCAGGTTTAATTTGCAGGCGTTGATCTCGTGTATCATCTGTTCGTGCTGTTGGCGGTTTTCTTCTTTGAATGCATCGATGCTACTGTCTATTTTATTATAGATTCTTTCCTGCATTCTGTCCATTTCATTGATGATTGCGTTAAATAATTCTTTTGTTTCGTGCTCCATGTATGAATCCTCCCTGTTCCTGTGTTCGATTATTTTATATGTTTGTTTTACAATTGCTTTTTCTGTCTGGGGCAATGCTGTCAAAATCCGATTTTCAGGGATTGTCCCTCTACATAGACACCCTCGGAGAGCGTTATGGGCAGCTTTTGTTCCATAGAAAAGCCGCAGGTTTCCCCGTCATGAAAGACAGCGCCTTCTTTGATAATGTATAAACATAAGTTGAATATCAGGTCATAAATCTCATCAGGGGACTGGCTGCTGTCCAACACTTCCAGTTCCTCTTTCCCAAAGGACCGCAGTCCGTTTGTCCAGCTGCTGGTACCATTTTCATTGCGGTATAAGCCGATGAACACCAGATTCATCAGGGGAAAGTCGCCTTCCTTCATAACCATCGCTGACTGGATATAATGCTCTGGCAGCCAGACGGTGCCGCAGTCGTAGATTCCCAGAGCGTTGGAGGCTTTCAGGCATGTGGCGGCGACCTTGACATAAAGTTCCCCGGCCTCTAAGGACGCTGCGCCGCCAAGTACGGCAACCAGCAGATGTGCCTGGTGGTTTTTCGCGGCGGCGATGGATTCCTCTCTGGTCATAAAATTGCTGTTTGCCCAGTATTCCGCTTCGCCGTCGGGGACCGGAGCCTCCATCAGGCCGACCGTTGCCATCAGGTTGTTTACGGAAAAGACAAGGGTTGTCCCATCGCTTTCTGAATCTTGTGCATCTTCCGGACATTCGATTCCCCAGTCTTCCCGAAGGGTAGTACGGAATTGGTCTGCGTCAAATTCCGGTGTGGACAAGAGTACAAAGCCTACAAAATTTCCGCCTGCGTGATCGTTTTTTTCGTTTCCATCTGTCTGTGCGTTTGCGCGCTCCATCCAATACTGGCGGATTTTTTCGACCATCGCCACGCATTTTTCCTGCGCGGTGGCGGGATCATAAGGTTCCATCTCGCTGTAGATATGACCGCAGTGGCCTAACCCGTCCCCCTCATAGCCGCCGCAGACTGCGACTTTCCATGGACTGAGCAGGGTTTTCTTAAACTTAAAAATGTAATAGTGCAGATCGTGCAGATCAAAGGTTCCTGCGATCTCCAGCTTCGCAGGTTTTTTCCCAAGCTCATCGGGATGGGAAAGCCAGTCCTCCATGACGGCTGTGGCTGCTTGTTCCTGTGCGTTCATTTGTTGCCTCCTTGTTTTGATAGTAAGGAACTGTTCAAAAATAACTTTTAATATTGTTTGTCTTTTTCTCCGATAGCACCACTCAAAGAAAAATCCTGCGCACTATTTAAAAGTTATTTCTTAACAGTTCCTAACGGTATGTTATGGTATTTATTGAATGTTTCAGTACACAATGAAATTCGTTTGCTATATTTAGTTGCTTTGTGCTGTTTCAGTGAAGGATTCCTAATTTGTACAGTAACATTTCAATTTTATATAGAATTTTATGACCGACGCTCATGTTTTCAAATCGTTGAATGAGTTCAGGTTTCTGGTCTAATATGGACTGATCAATCTGTGCTGTTATTCGATGCCTTTCGAAGGTGATTGTGCCAATCTGTTCCTGCGCCTTGACCACATAGTCAACAGAGGAATCTATGTCATAGTAGTCGGACGTAACAGTGTTCACACACAAAGTACCTGAGTCATTTACTGTCAGCATCAGATCCGATATAAAGACAGACTGGTCAAATATAGTCACCTTTTTGTTCGCGGGGTTAAAGTATCCGATCTGTGAGCGGAGGATACCAGAACCCCATAAAAATGTAAAATAAAGCTCATACTGACCGTCCCTGTTCAAATCCGCAAGGGCTACACTTGTAATGTTGGATCTTCCCAGACCTTCACCGAGCCTGTAAACCTGTCCGTCATACAGGATAAATGTTTCATTGCTTCTCTCATATTTGAAAATCATGTAGCCGGAATGGTCTGCCACAAAATCGGGGGTAATGTTATAACACTCGTCTGCGTCATAAGGCGACTCGAAATCCACGTTCTGGGCTTCAAACGCGGCAACCTGTTTTTTGGAAGGTGTTATCTTCAGTTCAGACTGCGGCGCGAGCGCATCAAGGGCTGTCCACGCAGGTTTCCAGTGAGCGAGGCAGACGGATACAAAAAGTACGATACAGAGGAGCAGGGGGATGATACATAATATACGCTTTGTTTTTATGGACATGTTGTCTCCTTCCTGACTCGGGCGATAAAAAAGTTACCACGCCGTTAAACTAGTACAGCATTGCTTAAATAATAATGAATAAATGTTGCTTTTTTATTGTAGTCGGTGCATAATAATTCTATC
>VSNM01000118.1 GCA_009774245.1 Lachnospiraceae bacterium
GAGCCGTGTGCGGGAAAGCCGCACGCACGGATCTGTGAGGGGCTGGCATCGTGAGGTGCCTGTCTACTCGACTGATTAAAACTTCCAACATTTCCATCTGTCTTTTTTGCTCAGATATAACTCTGGATACCTTTTCCAAATGCGCGACTATTTCTTGCTGCTTCTGAATAGATGGCAAATCTATAATCACCTCAGTCAAATTGCATAATTTGATATATTTTATAACTCCACCTATTGCTTCTTTCCTTAATTCTTCAACATATCCCTGCATGAAATAAAACAAATATGGCATATATAGTATACCAGCACTATCATTCTCTATAATATATGTTCTCTGATATGCATCAAATTTTCCATTATAATATTTAACATTCAAGTCTCCGTTCCCAGCTATCAATACACATTCACAATCATAAGAGTATGTATCTATCCATAGCGGGACTTTGGAACATGTAAAAAACGGATATACACCATTTTCTGATGCCGCATTCGCATCAAGCTTTCCTGTTTTAATGCTCGTTATCTCTCCTATTCGACATTTCATCCCATCTTCCCCCACAAATCCGAATTTATTTACAGTTCTTCTATATTAAGTAACTCTTTAATTCTGCTTATCTGCTCTCCTATCTTCTGATGCCGTTCCTCAATATCTGCAATGATTTCACTTGTAGGTGGATATTCTTTCGCAATATATTCTACCTGTTTATATTTATTAATTGACAGATCATAACCATTATCAACAATCTCATTCTTTTTTACAAAGAAACTCTGTTCTAACCTACTTCTCTCTTTTTCTCCTTCAAGATTATGGAATCTTTGTATAATATCAGGAATATCATTTTCAACAATGGGTTGTCTCTTATCATCAAGGCTATATCCATCTGCTCTCATATCGTAAAACCACACATTATCTGTACCGCCAGAATTAGTCCTAGTAAAGACCAAAATTGCTGTTGATACTCCCGCATATGGTTTAAAGACACCAGACGGAAGAGAAATAACTGCTTCAAGATACTGCTTTTCCACTAATTCCTTCCTAAGACTTTTATGCGCATTTGATGAGCCAAATAAGACACCATCAGGTACAATACACGCACATCTTCCACCAACTTTAAGCATCTCTATAAATAAACCTACAAAAAGCAACTCCGATTTCGTTGTATCAGTAATTCCCTTCAGCTTATCGCTAATATTTTCTTTATTAAGAGTTCCCTTAAATGGAGGATTTGCCAGAATTAGGTTGTATTTTCCTTCTTCATTATAATCCTTTGATACGCTATCTCTTTTCTCTATCTTGGGGTTGCTGACAGAATGTAACATCAAGTTCATGCATGATAATCTGCACATTGTCGCATCTGTATCATATCCTGTGAACAAATCACTTTGATAATATTTCCACTGCTCATCAGACATTTTTCTTTCATAATGCTCACGAATATACTCAGCACATGAAATCAAAAAACCAGCGGTTCCACATGCGGGATCACATATGCGCATATCCACAGTTGGCCGCATAAGGTTTACCATCAGATCTCTAATCTGCTTCGGTGTTCTAAAAGCACCCAGCCTGCCAGCCGAATTAAGTTTCGCAAGCATATGCTCATACAAATCTCCCTGCATATCCAAGCCTTTTATATCATGTTCAAACAAATCATCCAATCCCGAAACCACTTTTTGTAATGCCAGGGGCTCGTTTATTTTAAAAATCGCATCTGCCAGAAAACGTGAAAAAGATGAGTTTTTATCTCTGTTCACCGATTTAATAAAAGGAAATACCTTTTGTGAAAAAACCGCATGAAGCTCCCTTGCCTCTAGTTTCCTAAAATTTCTCCACCGCAATGACTGTTCATCATCAGATTCGCCAAACAAATGCTCCTGCCTTTTTCCAGATAATAGCTCTGAAGTTTCAATATCCGCTTCCATTTCATCCAATTGCTTTGCGAACATAAGATAAGTCAACTGCTCTATGACCTCTGTTGGCTGTGAAACACCACCGGCTATTACATCCAGCCATATTTGCTCAATTTTATTTTTCGCACTCTCCGGTAACATACTTATACCCCCATCTCTCCAGTATACTTTGTATCTCAATTTCCGCTCTTCTGAATTTTTCGAGGATCTTCTGGTTTCTCTGCATCTGATGGTATCATCCACATTCTCCCTCGCATTACTGCACCTGCAATTCTTCCCTCTTTACAAAATATCGCTACTCTTCGCTGTGATATATCCCATTTCTCGGCACATTCTGCTGATGTTAAATATTCCATAACCACCCTCCATGAAGCATCTTAAAACTTCTATGACTATTATATTCGAGAAAGCGAATAGTTTCAAGGATTTTTCCTAGACTTTTAGAATGAAAATGCTTGCATTTATTGCGTATCAGAGTTGTGAGGAATTATACCCAAAGAGATTAATTTGATTTCATGGTAAACATTTTATTCATATCCTTACATCTCCCGATGCTTGTTTTTATGTCTCTATCCTGCCATCTGTAGCTGTTTTCACACAAGACGGGCTTTCAAAAAAGCCTTTGCCCTCGCTTACCTTATCCCTTTATCTTTCTGTCTTGCCTGATAATCCCTGCCGGATTCTCTTTCTTTTACTATCTGCTCTTTCTGTTTGAGCCTGTCCCTAACGCTTATAGTATCCGCCGCTTTTTCTCCGTACATTTTCTCATACTCCGTGCGAGCCGCCTGATACTCAAGATTCTCTTTCTTTGACACATTCAGTTTCTTATAGAATACCTGAGCAGAATCAAATTTGTATTCCCTCACAATTATCGTTTCATGTACCAGCGTATCTATCGCGGAACTATTACCAGTTTTCCCTCATTACATTGAACTGTCAGGAGCGTTCCCACCCCAAATCCCAGTTCCTCCAGCCATTTACCCTTTAATGTAATTGTAGGTGTAGGCTTATACTGATATCCGCTTTGTTTATATACCTTAAACTCCCTCATATCTTTTTTCATTATCTCACTTATCCTTTCCCCGACCTTCTGATCTGATTTCTATCAATCTGTTCCATTTACTTTCCGGTATACCTTAAACTCATGAGACCTTACAAATGTCTTTCCCTCCGGAAGTTCCAGTCCCAGCTCCCGTGCATGTTGCAACGCCTCTTCCGATACATGTTGATCTTTCGGCAGGCTGCGTATATATCCGCATCTTGTCCTCATTTCTTCCTGATACTCTTCTTTGATATACCTTTTGTTCTTATGTATCCTGTCATTATGCCTTTCACTGCCCTGTTTGTAAGTATAACTTGCAAGCGGCTGGTACGGAAAATGAAATTCCTGCAGATTATCCGTCTGTCTGATGGCATAATTCTTCTTTTTGTCAATTTCATAGCTGCATGTCAGTATCATATAATTTTCAAGGATAAAATTTTCAACCTGGTCATGCCATTCCGAACAGTTCGTGTTCTCAAATATACTGTAAAATACCTGGCTTTTTGTATGGAAATATCCTGAATATTCACCATTGCCATATGTTGAAATACGGTAAAGCAGTATGATTTCATCATTATGAAACTGTTCCAGAAAATAAATCTCCCTTATTTCACCAGCATTGCTGTATCTTGCTGTAATCCCGGCAGCCGGAAGCATATAACTGCGATGCAGAAGTTTTTCCTTATAAAACCCCGTATTTTTCCATTGACGTGGAAAATCCGGCACATGATGCTGGTAGGGTTCCTGTATCAATACTTTGGATGTCTTTTCATTAATATAGGGTATCATTGCATAATTATTATTGTCATATACCCTGGCCCTGGCATCCAGAGCTTCAATATCATACATACTACGGATTTCATAGCCATATGGCCTATACGCATGGTATATCTGTTTTTCTGTCAGTTCCAGTCCATCCGTGAAATGTGCCGGAAACTGTTCCTCAAGCCTGTATGCCCCCATATCGCTGTATGGATGCGGATTCTTCCTGAAAATCAGATCCCCTCTGTCTGTTATGCCGGAAACGCTGTACTCCATCTGTCTCCTGCTAAAATAATTGATCTGCTGCATCAGAAGACTCAGGTATGCGTCAAAAATTGCCTTATGCCCCTGTTGAATCTTCTCGCGCCGCCGCTGCTCCAGAAGTTTATAAAAATCAAAGAATTCACGGAACAAATGATTTTTTTCTATATAAAGGCATGTTTTTAGATAAAATGCGTCCAAATTCCTGATAAATTCCGCAGGATGAATTGCCGCCTCCTCCATCTGCCCCTCGTAACTCCTGATAAACTTCCTGATCCTGTCATCATCACAGCGAAAATATAATGCGGGTTCAAAATCAGAAAAATCTATGCCTGTTATGCTAAAAACAACCATAACGGCAGTATTGATTGCCCGTTTGCGCAAAACCCAAGCTTCCAGGGAATCCGATCTTCTCTGTCCATATTTTTTCTGACATTCCAGCAATACCTCCATCTGATTCTGTTTATTCATCCCTATTCTCCCTTCAAAGTTTTTTTGCATAAATCGAGCAGGAGAATAGCCCTCTCTCCTGCCCGCTGCGCGCCCCGTGCGCCGCCTCATCGACATATTTCCTCTCACGGGGCTGTGCATAAAAACAGCTGCGATGTAAGAATATTCATATATTCACTTCATACACAAATTCCTCACTGGCTGTTTCTACATATATGTATCTGTTATTACGATATTGAAACGGTATATAAGTCCCCCATGAATCCGGGTGCCTTGAATAATATAAGCCTGACATATCAATGATAATGCCTGATTTCCTGAACGAAGGCTTTAATTTTCTGATATATTTAAAATACCGTACTGCCAGGTCAATATACCATTCCCTTGTAGTGTCCTTTACTGTATAATTACAGTCTGGAAATTCCTCTTTTGCACACGCAGCTGCGCGCCCATATTCGCAGAACGGATTTTCCATGATTATCTTCCCCTGTTCATCCAGCAGGCCAAAATAATGATATTCTTCCTCTGATGCCACGGGAATAATGATGTGTATTCCATCAGATATCACCTTTTCTGTTTCCATATCCCCCTTTACCCACTCTCCACGGCATAACATTCCTTTCTGTTTCGGAATCCCTCCCTGCATATAGCAAAAAAGCCGCCATTACAGGAAGCTTTTTGTTATATTAATATTTGTATATCAACAGGACTACGCCGGCAGCATTGCTAAAAACTGCTGTTCAGTCAGCACTGTAATGCCGAGTTCCCTTGCTTTTGCCAGCTTGCTCCCAGCTTTCTCACCACAGATCACATAATCCGTCTTTCCGGTAACGGAACTCCCTGGCCTGGCGCCCAGGCTGATAATCTTGTCATTAATGCCGTCGCGGGTAAAATTCTGAAGCTTCCCTGTCGCTACGATAGTGCATCCTGCAAATCTGTTACTGGTTGTTTCGTTCATATGGTGTGAAGCCTTAGAATTTCTTATCCCTGCGTCTTTTGCAGGGTTAGAAATTCTCTTCACACTTTCTCCCTCTCTGGATGCCTTTACATCCAAACCATTCTCAAAGTTTAATTCTTTCTGCAATCCACGCCATAACAGCAGATGATCCGAGTTACGGAACCACTCCTGGATATTTCTGCTCATAATATCACCAATGCCTTCGATGCATGTAAAATCAAACCTAGATACGGCAGCCAGTTCTAATTCCCGCAGGCTGCCATGAAAATACTGATCCAGTATCCCGCTGGCAGTCCTGCCAATCAGCGGAATATCCATAGCTGTTAAAAAATGCGCAAATGTCGTATTACGGCTGTTGTTGATGGAACGGATCATGTTTTCATATGATTTTTCCCCGAACCCTTCCAGTGCAGTGATCTGATCCCGGTAACGGTCCAAGTGGTACAGATCCTGATAGCTTTTTAAGGCTCCAATCTGGATGAGCTGGTCCAGCGTGGCTTCCGATATCCCCCTGATATTCATGGCTTTCTTTTCCGTAAAATGTACGAAACGCTGCAGGATACGGCTTCCGCATTCAGGATTGTCACAATGAAGCGTTTTAATAATACGTCCCTTGTCTCCGGATCTGGACTGGATGCGCGTTGGCTGTCCGCAGCATGGGCATGCTGCCGGCGTTATGTCCTGGCTTCTTCCACGTTCCAGATTTTCCATGAACTTTAGTTCATTCACATGCGGAATGATTATATTGCGCTTGGAAACCAGAATACGGCAACCGGGATGCAGTTCAAGCCCTTCTATAAACGACAGGTTATGAAGGCTTGCCCTGGACACATCGCAGCCGTCGATTTCAATTGTATCAAACACTGCGACAGGCACTATCTCTCCGCTACGCCCCGTCTGCCATTCAACCGAGCGGAAAACAGTCTCATATGTATCATCTTCAAACTTAAATGCAATGCCGTCATTGTAATGGTGCCCGGTCCTGCCAAGGCTTTCGGAATATGAAAAGCTGTCAAAACGCAACACCATTCCATCAATAGGGGTATCTTCACGCTCCGCCAGCTCCGTCAGTGTCTGAATCTTCATTTCAATATCCCCAGCCGATGCATCAGATGAAACCGGTACATAGGGACAGACAGCAAAACCATAATTTTCCAGCACAGACAGCATACTGCACCGGCTGTCCCGCATATCTTTATCAAACTCATCCATTCCCTCAAGGATATTGAATACGCAGAAGCTGATTTTCCTCTTTTTACATATATTGGCATCCAGGCACCGGATAGATCCTGAAGCCAGGTTTCTTGCATTACGGTAGGACTTTCCATCGTTTCCGACAAGTGTATCCTTCATCCGCTCAAAATCACTTTTATGAATGAACCCTTCTCCTGATAATACAAGATGCCCTTTATAGGGAATCGACAGCGGTACATTCCGAAAGGCGGCTATATTGTGGGTAACGAGTTCCCCATCTTCACCGTCACCCCTGGTAGAACCTTCAACAAGCTTTCCGTTTTCGTAAACAAGCTTTATGGTCAGACCATCCAGTTTCAACATGAGTAATGCTGCGTGGTTTTTCAGGAAAGAAACCAGTTTGTGGATCTCCTTGGTTTTATCCAGTGAGAGCAGCGGAATGTCATGATGTACTTTCTGCAGATTACTTACAGACCTGTAACCTGCTGTCTGGGTAGGGGAATCACTCAGGATAATCCCTGTTTCTTTCTCCAGCTGCTCCAGTTCATCATAAAGACGGTCATAAACTGCATCTGATACGCTGGGTGCATCCTCATTGTAGTATTCATGTCGGTACTGGTTCAGTTTACCCACCAGCTCATAAACATGTCGTGCTTTTTGTAACATTTGTTTTCCTCTTTTCCTTAATATTTAACAAAACTTCTTATAAAGCGATTTTTCTGGCAGCATGGCCTCATATTTTTCAACAGGCTGCTACATTATATATAAAAATCACTTTATAACCAGCTAAGTTCACAATCCATACCGGCTGCAGTATGCAGCATGAAAAATCCGAATGATACTTTTATGATATATTTCAACTTCTCGGATCTTTGTAATCAAGCAGGGGAAGAGCCATCTTCCCCTACTCGCGCGCCGGGCACCCGTCAGCGCATGCTGACATATTTCCTCTGGGTGCCCGTGTGCATAAAAACAGGATTCACCATTTTTCCTGATGAATCCCGTTAATATTTATGCGTGTAATTTCTTATACACGTTTCAATATACTGCCTAACCTGTCAGTTCAGAATTATTCTGCCAGCTGTTTTTATATGTTTTTCCAACAATGTAATTGTAATATTCATAATTCAGCCAGTCCGGATCAAAATCGGTACTGTCCAACGAATCATTGATTATCATGCAGGGCATCTGGAACTCTATACCATTAATCTTTTTAATGCGGGGCGTCCCGGTTATGACTGCATCTTCATCATGGTAAAGATCTTTTATCACATGCAGGGCTAATAAATCAATGTCTGCCGTTTCAGGACGTATATATGCTGCAGCCAGATATATGATCTGGTTTTTGTATTCTGCGGGGATTTTTCCCGGAACGACATAAAATACCCTGTTATGCCCTGGAATTGCAACAGGCATTATCCTGTTGCTGCCATTTAATGTATATGGTACTTTGGTACCAAAATTATAAATTTTCTTGTCCGGGGAACTACAGATAATATGCTGGAACATCCTAAGATACTCCCTTTTTTCCGGGAACCTGCATGGTGCAGCCTCTTTAATCAGTTTCATGCCTGTTTCTTCCGGAAATTCATCCATCCTGCCATTCAGGGCTTTCCATTTAAGGATTTCTGACAGTGCCCAGTCCAGTATTGCAGGATGGTCGGGCGACTTCGTTGTCCCTGCGCCATTCACGCCGCCCAGGTGTATCCCGCGTGCCTCCGTGACCGTTATATCACTCATGGAACTGCCTGAATAACCGTTATAAATACCCTCAAACCTGTTATTGGAATCTTTGGAGACAAGGTACACGATTTCCGGTTTTATCCCGACATGGACTTTTTCTGCCTCACGCTTAAGAATTTCAGTATTGTTTTTTTCATCCATGATGGTATACAGCCCGTCCGTGTTTGTTGATATTACCTGTGCCCCTTTCAAAGCCTGTGCCTGTCCGATGCGCCATGTAAAAAGCTGTCCGATGATCCGCATTGAAATGATCCGATTATTCATCCTGATAGGACTGTCATAATTCACGTCCGCGGCTCCTGAAGCTGATGTGAGGATCAATTTTGTATTTTCCCTCATCACAGCGTACCGTTCCCTCTGTTCCACTGGCAGAGTATTGTCCTTCATAAGCCTTTCAAGCTCTTCCTTGGTACGGAAAATTTCCCCATACCTGTCATATCCGAGCCCCTCGTTTTTAAACGCTTCCATGTTGCAGAGGAGAATTGTGTAGTACGATATGAAATCTTCATGATTCGCGATGCCAAAAGATGTGACAGCATATTTCTTATGGAGCCTGGTATCGCCATTGGAATCCCTGGGGAACAGTTCAGCTATCTTCCCGTTTTCAAAAAACTCCTGTTCAAATTTCCCCTTATCGTACTGTGCCCCATGTAATCCGCCCATGGAAAAGGTTACATAACAGTCGGAATACCGGCCTTCCTGATTCATATAGGGAACATTTATTTTTCTTGAAAAACAGTCTAATTTTTCTGCATACGGCGCCAGTGCGTCATTGAAATTCCTGCCTTCAATGGAGCGGAACATGTCCACCATTTCTTTCAGTTTCTGCAGGATATCCCTCCCCTGCCAGTCCTTTACAAGGGGGCGCATTTCTTCCTTAATGAATTTGTACGTTTCATCAAGAACATTTACCTGCGGCACTCCCATCTGGTCAGCCTTTTCCCTTGAAGGATACAGAAACGATACCGTGTCAATATCCCTGAGCTTTCCATACGGACAGAGACAGTTTGATACAATCCGGGCTGATGTTGCATTTACCGTCATTCTGTCATACCTTATCCTTTTTGATCTAATATCCGGTTTATAGTTTTCCCTTCCCTCTCCCGGTTGTTTTTCATATACCAGTTCTGGATAATCCAGGATTAACTGCCGTTTCAGTTTCAATGTCATGATATAATTTTTGTCATGAAAAAGGTTTTTCAAGTTTTCTGCTTCGGAGACAACGCTTTCCAGAATATTAGAATACCGTTCTGTCCCCTCCTGTTCCCCCTGCCCCGTCATGGGAATATTGAAATCAGGAATCCTGTACCCGAGTATTCCGGCCTGTCTGTCAAGATCAGCGCCATCCTGCTTTTCATTTAAGCGCGCTATGTCTACGTGTCTTCCCGTCATAAACTGATACCGCCTTACCCTTGAAGCATTTGTATACCCGACAGGTTTTAAGTATCTCCCGTTTATTCTAAGTGTATCTTTCTCCCTGATTTCATCAGGACTGTTCGTATATATGTATTTCAGGCGTTCCGGCATATTTTTCTTAAAATACTGGCTGTATAATTCCTCATGGAACTTGTTCATTACGGCCGGTGTCGTCGGTGCAAATACAGGCTGCCCCTGCGTGCCTGTTCTTAACACTTCGCACAGATAAAGGGCGAGCATCGAGCTGCCATAATTCCAGTTATGGTATCCCATAATATATGGATATTTTTCCGGGCTGTAGCCATCGTCGGTATCACAGGTTATAATATAATTCAGGCTGTCGCTGACAAATCCTGTCAGTTTTGCCAGACGAAGACTGCTTCCCATGTCCGTCAGGTCATATGTCCTTACCTCTCCTGAAAATGAAATCTCACAATCTCCGTCGTATTCAGTCATATTCTTTTTTATTTTTTCTATTATCAGACTGATGTTCCTGTTAAAGTATGTGTTTTCGCATAAATAATATATTTCAAACAAAGGGATTATTTCATAGTAGAAGCATATGATAAAGATATCACGATACGACTTAACATTATAATAGATATTGTTGCATCTTTCCATTATGTAATGATTCATATTGAGCCTTGTCCTTTCCTTTATCCGTGCTCAAATATAATTTCCTTCCTAATCTTAAACATTATCCTGAAATAATGTTAACTGATAACCTGCCCCACGAAATTTGTAGTCCATTCACCCATATACACAGATTTTGAAAGATGCCCGGTAAGATACACCGTGTCCGTACCATCAGCTGATATCACTTCTTCCGGCGCTGTATTCCAGAGCAGGCATGAAAATGCAGAGGCAAGTGAAATCTTTGTATGCTGGTTTTCCTTCAGCGGTTTTATCATGCCATGCCGGCGTTTAAAACTGAGTATAATGCGCGGCGGTTCAAAATCCTTTCCAAAGGGTGCGTATTTTTTCAAGTCATCAATCAGATGCTCCCCGTCATGCCCGAAATCAAAAATATTCGTATCAAAATCCATATGGATATCAAACTTATTAAAAAAAGCATCCCTGTCCTTCCTGATGTCACAGATATCTTCCATAGAAAATATTCCATCAAATTCCTGTGACAAAAAATCAAAGAATTGATGCAGCTGATCGGCAATAACGTTTATCCCGCATTCACATTCATGTCCTGCACAGTATGCCATTCCTGACTGGTTCACATTTGTCAGAAACCGGTATGTGTGCGGACACCTTACAGAGCCCTTATATACATTTTTGCCGGAATCCTCATCGTACACAGGCGTATCATTCAGCACCACTGCGGGCAGTCCGTTTTTATTCATCATATTGACTGCCAGAAGCCCTACGACGCCCAGGGGAGCTGTGGTCATAAAAATGTATTTACCAAAAGGCTGCTTATATTTTCCGTCCTCATTCCCGGTTTCTTCCAGTTCTTCCATTTTGCGATGAACCAGCTCTTTGCGCGCCTCATTCAGCTCAACAAGGCACCCTGCATTCTCAGATGCAGTCTCTGGCGAATTAAAGAGCATCTGGTAAAATATCATCGGATCTGCGCCCATCCTTTTAATACTGTTAACCGCCGGGATAACGGTATATTCAAGAAATGTCATGTCAAAATCATTATAGGACTGTCCTGCCAGCGCGTTTATGAATATGTGGAAATTATTGTATACATTTTGTACAAAACCATCACAACAGACACCCTGAACGATCCCGTCCGACTTATCCATGGGCGTGATATAGTTCATGAAATGCAGCATTTCTCCGACAATGTAATGGTTGATGCTCAAAAGCGGCATCGAATCAGCCACGGTTGCCATCGCTGCAAAATGCCGCAGAAGGACAAGGTCATTCATGAATTTGTCATAATCCGAAAACTCCCCGGAGTATAACTGACCGTATCTCTCGAATATCTGATAGACGGTATATGCACCGCAGACATCTGTATTACCCTTTATAAAGTCATTGTCAAGCCGGTAGTTTACAATGTAATCAGCCTGTAATGATCTAAGGTCGTTTGGAAGATGGTGGTCTGTCACAATAACCACGATGCCTTTCTGCCTTGCGTAGGCAATGGCATCCTGACAGTTGATGCCCACATCCGAGGTTATGAGGACTTCAATGTCCCCAAGGCCGTCTATATCATCCCCTGAAAATTCATATCCTTTTTCAATGTGTCTTTTTGATATGAAAAGGTTTGAGAATTTTAACAGGCTGAGTCCGAGGTACTTTACCACTTCTGACATAAGGCCGTCCGTATCATAATCTGATATCAGCCCGATATTTGTATCACGGTTCAGACCATGCAGGAATACACATACTTCATCTGTCCCTTTTATGGCCCTGCCGTCATAAGCCATCATTTTTTTGATTTTATTTTTTGTCAGTTTTCGTTTCCTTACAGCAGTTTACAGTTTTTGGACCTTTCTAATCCAAGACTGAATATGGTGTTCTAATAACTTTACCAACGCACGGGC
>VSNM01000119.1 GCA_009774245.1 Lachnospiraceae bacterium
ATAGAACCAACGAAAAATGGAAATTTTGCGAGGTGAATGAATGGAACATATAGCAGAGTTGGGTGCAATTGTAACAGATTTTAATATTACAGAGCAGTGTATCGACTGTATGTGCGGAAAAGAATTAATTAAAATTGATAAACACTCTCGTGACATCATCTATAAACAGACAGTTTTTGAAAAAGAGGGCTTATCAAGGAAATTGATTTCAGACGATAAACAGATTTTTGTATATGATTTTTGCACACTGTATGTATTAAACCAAAAGAATTATGAGTTGCTTGGTAAATGGCAATTAGGCAATGATTTGAGTTCCGATATATGCGGAATAGCAGTTGATGATGATACTATTTTTTGCTCCATTCGCAATGGGAAAATTATTACCCTTGACAGACAGTCGTATTTGTTAAAGGAATTTGTTGTTTCCGAAAGCAGTATGTGGAGTATTAAAATATATGACAACTACATGATTTGTGGAACAGTAGATGGGGAGTTACTGTTATTGGATAAAACTGCTTTTTCCATTGAAAAAAGGCTTGTTTTAGGAAAGAAAAACATTGGTAGTTTGTATATTGATGGAGAAACCATATATGTCGCAAGTCACGATGGAAGGCTTTTCAAAATTGACATAAAAAGCTTTGAAATAGAATCTTTGACAAAAAATGCCCACAAAAAAATGTTTCATTGTGCCGGGGTATATGGGGATATGCTGGTGACAGTTTCCTTCCCCTGCTCGGAAATCACCCTTTGGAATAAAGATACATTAGAAAAAACAAGAGAAATTAATACACCATTAAAGCTATCCGGGTGTATACATATAGAAAATGATTTTATGTATATTTGTTCTCGTAATATCTTAGGAATTGATAGGATTAAATTAAATGAGTAGCAAATTTCGCTTTGCAAAACTGGGAAATAGACATTTGTTAATTGGGATGGATAACAGGAGGCATAAATAATGGATTTTTGTGTTGAATGGCTTAATCATTTATTGAATTCGCTAGATGAAAATTGTGATAGCTGTTTATTTGAAAATTGTGCAAAGTTACATTATCAAGTAAATGGAATGGATAATATATTGGAGAAATATGTGGGGAATTTGCCCTCATTTATTTCATTTTTGGAAAAAGAATGGGGCTGGGAGATTACATATAGTGAAGATGGACAGCAACTATTAGTTGATGAAAACAAAGATTTTTGTGTATGTCCTATTGCAAATAATATACAAGGGAAAGCTTCGGGTAAACTTTGTAATTGTTCTGAAAAATTTGCGGAGCAAATATTTTCAAGAGTTTGTCAAAAAAATATAAATGCAAAAGTAAAACGTTCTGTTTTGCGTGATGGGCAATCCTGTATTTATGAGATAAGCGGTTTATAGATAAGTGATGTGAAGAAAAATCGGGAATTATGGAGGTAGAAAAATGAGAATAATAATGACAAGCTCTATAGGTGGCTCGATAAAGGAAAATGGTAAAAAAATACCAGCACCATTATTGGGGGATAACAATTTCTTAGAAAAAATTCAAAATGAGTGGATTCACAATTCTAAAGTGATGATTATCGCAGCTTCGCCTGATGACTATGAAAGAAATGATATGATTTGTGAATGTTTTACACAATCATTCCCTATGAGTGGACTAAGTATTTCTTGTATGGAGATATGCGATAATAGAAATGAAAAATTAGCAGACAAAATTAAAGAAATGGATGTTGTGCTGTTAGCAGGAGGACATGTGCCAACACAAAATAACTTCTTTCATAGAATTGGTTTGAAAAACAGACTGGAAGATTTTAATGGACTTCTAATTTCTTGGAGTGCAGGTTCTATGAATTGTGCTGACATTGTGTATGCTGGACCTGAAATGGAAGGAGAAGCAATCGACCCTAATTATACGAGATGGATTCAGGGACTTGGTATCACTAATATAAATATACTTCCTCATTTTCAAAGCCTGAGAGAGGAATGGCTTGACGGGTTTCGTTTGATTGAAGATATCACATTTGAAGATAGTATGGGACATGAGATAATTGCTTTGAATGATGGAAGCTATATAACTATTGAAGATGGTGTTACTAGACTTTTTGGAGAAGCATATAAAATTATAGATGGAAAGATTGAAATAATTTGCCAAAATGGAATGTCAATTGTTTTGAAAGAATAAGAACAAATTCCTGTTTATCTATTAACTGATTTAACTTCCCCCTATTTCCAAGGCTTTACGACATATGCAACCTCAAAATATGTATTCTTTTCCCTTGTTTTTGCCCTTATGAGCAAGCTACAAGGGAAAGTTTCAATATTCAATTTTTAATCCATTCCCACAACCTTATCCAAGAGTTTTGCAGAATCCCGCTTTGCCTCTCTTGTGGCGTGTGCATAGACATTCATGGTAGTGCTTACGTCCGAGTGTCCTAAAAGCTCCTGCACATCTTTTGGCTGCGCCCCGTTTGATAACAGGTTTGTTGTATAGGTGTGTCTCAATGTGTGGAAGTGGAAACCTTCTAATTCCGGTACTTTCCTTGCCGCTGTCCGGCAGGCTGTTTCTACGGTGGCAGGAAGTTCAAGACAGCCATCTTCCCTAATGCATACAAAGGAGATTTCCGTATAATCCTCCGGCGCATCTTCCGTCATTCCCAAGTTATAATACTCATAATGCACCCGATTTTTCTCCGTAACTTCTCTGTAGAAATTTCTGTGGTAGAGTTCTCCATACTGCATACGGTTTTTAAGCTGCTGTTTCCTTGCTTTCTTCAAGATGTCAGCGAGGGCATTGCCAAAATCAACAATCCGCACTTTCTTCCTTTTTGTAGAGCCGATTTCGTGTTTATGGGTAGCTCCGTTGTAACGGACACTCCTGCGGACTGTCAGATATTGTTCCTCAAGATTGATGTCCTGCCAAGTCAGCCCTGCCACTTCCCCAAGCCTTAGACCTGTGAAATAGGCTATCTGTACAGGCAGGATTGCATCTTTGCTCCGCTTGCCAAGCTGTGCAATCAGCCTTTGGTACTGCTCAAACGAAAGCGGCTTGACCTTGCCGTTATCAGTGTCCGTTTCCTCTGCAAACAAGTCCATATCGTCCTTTTTATGCCTCATAACCACATACTGCATGGGATTGAATGTAATGTACTGTTTTGGAAATACCGCAAAACGGAACGACTGTTGTAATACTGCGGAAAATGACCTCACATAGTCTTTGGAGTACCCTTTGGAAACAAAATCTTCGACAGTACCGCCAAAAGACATGATATCCATAAACTGCTGTAAATGCCCCGAAGTGACCGTTTTGAGTTTCCGTCTGCTTACAGGGTGCTGCTTGATGCGGTTGATTGCCTGCAAATAAGTACCGACAGTGCCATTACTAAGTGTCCCAGTCTTTAATTCTTCCTCCGCCCATGTGTCAAGCAACTGCCCAAGCGTGATATTGTCTGCCTTTGCAATGAATTTCCTGCTTTCGTAATCCTCCATTGCCTGCCTTAACAGCTTTTCCGTTTCGCTTTTGCTCTCTGTTCCTGCACATTCTTTTTGTACCAAATTCCCGCTTGCGTCCTCAACATAAAAGCGGTAGTACCATTTCTTTCCTTTTTTCCTTACAGAACCTTTTGCCATGATCGTTCTCCTTTCGATAATGGGCAATCGGAACTGATGAAATGCTTTCTGCGTGTAAGTATATCATAACTCCGATTGTTCCGCTATACCGATTCGGGTTCTTCCCCCGATACCATAGAAAGAAGATTTGCAAGCCTTACGGTGGCTGTTTCGGGATTTTTGGAATAGAGCCTTACAATGTCGCCCATGTCATTAAACATATTTACAGTGTGGGTGATTTCCCGAAGGAACATAATCTCGTTATATTCCTTATTTGATTCAAACCCCATCGTCTGGGCGAGTGCGGCATTTTCCGCATTGTCCTTGAAATTCTTACAGGCAGACTGAAAAGAATCTACGAACAATTCATACTCCCTTAACATCAGCAGCAGTATATCTTTTGAAAAGTCCGATTCTGCCTGTTCCATGTCATAAGGCAGCTTTTCGAGAATGGAGGACATTGCATCACGAATCAACAATTCCCTTTTATCCGTAATGTCTGTCTGGTATTCCTCTGTTTCTCCCTTTAACCACTCCACGGATACATGGAGGGCTTCTGACAGACCTTCCAAGACCAGTTTCTTTGTGTTGTCGATTGTACCCGCCTCATAGCGCACGATTGTGGAAGTGGCTACCCCCATCTTCTCTGCGACATAAGGCTGATTTAATCCCAACTCAACCCTCCGCTGTTTTGCCCTGCTACCGATTAACTTGCGTAATTCCTTATCTTTCATGCTGATACGCCTCCTGTTCTTTAGGAGGCGTTGCCTCCTTTGTCGGTATGTTCATACTATACCACAGGAAAGTTGATAATGCAATATGCAATTTTAAAATAATTTTTAAATTATCATAACGCTTGACAAGAAGATATAAAAGCGTTATAGTATTCATACTATCAAAATTGCGTTATGCAATTAGAAAGGAGGTGAACCAATGACCGGAACGAAAATCGCACTGTCCATAGAAGAAGCTGCCGACTATACGGGTGTTGGGAGAAATACCCTCAGAAAACTTGTGGAATGGAACAAGCTTCCAGTTATCAGAGTCGGAAGAAAGGTACTTATCAAAAGCGACATCTTGGAAAAGTTCATGGAAGTGAACGAGGGAAAAGACCTGCGGGATAAGAATGATGTAAAAACAGTTACAAGAAAATCAGCAGTATAAAAGGCGGCTTCCGAGGAAACCGCCCAATGGTATGTATCAGACCGAAGCCATGATATACCTACACGCAAATAGATTATATCATGTGCTTCCTTCCGGTACAAGCGGAAATTTTGGGAAAAGCAGAAAGTAAGTTGAAAAAATCAGTCCATTTCATGTGAGTGGACCTAAAAAATCAACTGATTTCTGTATTTTCAGTTGAAAAAGTCAACTGATGTTTTGAACGGTATTCCCAATGTGATGTAAAGCGGCTGTAAAAACAAACTGATTTTCCTATTTTCAGTAAAAAAAATCAACTGATATTTCAGATAATGGTGTTGCGACTGTCATAGCAGCATTTTCACTATCATATGTGATATTACTTTTTGCTATCATCTAAAGGCAGATATATCAATTTTTACTATCATATATGGTATCAATTTTTGCTATCACTCAAATGCAGATGACATCATTTTTTACTATCATTGCAGTATTTTTTACAGTCTCAATCCAGACATTTTAGGAGGGATTTTTCTTTTTTTAAGCCCTCGGCGTTTGAGAGCGAAATACACCCATTGCACAAACTGCGTTTATGCAATGGGAATTTCGCCCTTGCAGGGGGCAGAGGTCAGCAGAGCTGACCTTGCAAATGCTTCCGCTTTTGGGATACCGCCGCTTTTCCTACTCCGCATCCATCTGCAGGAGGGAGGACAAGGCACAATACCAAGACATTCATTTATACGCATGGGCAAGCTGCCTGATGTCAGGGGCAGGATAACTTATATATCCAGCCATGCGAAACAGGAAAACCTGTATGCAGTTTATGAAACAACAGACCGGCATTATTGGACGGAGCTTGCAAAATGCAGCCAGCAGGAATTTCAGAAAAGCGGCACAGAGGGAAAATGCATTGAGGCTAGGGAATTTATCATTGCCCTTCCCGAATCTTTTCCAGACCTCTATGAGCCGGATAAGCTGTTACAGTTGTTTACAGAACGGTTTAAAGAAAAATACGGTGTGGAGTGCGTTTCGGCGCTGCATCATAACAAGCGGAAAACGAACTACCATATCCACCTCATTTTTTCAGAGAGAAGGCGGCTGCCCGAACCCATAGAAAAAACGGCGTCGAGAAATATGTTCTATAATGAGCAGGGGAAACACGTCCGCACCAAAAAAGAAATACTTGATGAAAATGGGGAAATCCGCAAAGGGTGCAGGATTGTGAAGAAGGGCGAGGTCTATGAGCGCAATCTCTTTACACCCAAAGACAGGCTGTTTAAGCAGGACAGCTTTGTGGACGAGGTAAAACATTTTTACACTGACCTTATCAATGCCCTCATAAAAGACGATAAAGAAAAACTGCACGTTTTTGACAGCAATGGTCTGTACCTTGCCACCAAGAAGATAGGGAAAAATAACCCGAAAGCGGAACAGATACAGACGGATAATGAAAAGCGTATGCGTTGGAATCAGGAGGTTGACAGGGCGATTGTCAGCGGCGTAACGGAAACAGAGATACGACAGATAAAGCAGGAATATATCACAGACCGCATGAAGGAATCCTTCCGGCTGTTTGGCAGTAAGCCGGAACTTTTCAGCAGTATTATTTCCACAGCCATTGCCGCACTGGTGCTCTTGGTTTCTAAGGTAATGAAAAAAGCAGTGGAACTGTCGGAAAAAATTCTCCATACAGAACCTAAATATGCATCTGTCACGCCGCCAAAAGAAACCGAAACCAAAGCGGCACCTGAAATGCCGCAAAAAATATCGGAACAGCCACCGCCAAGACCTGCCATGCCCGCAGATGCGGCAGCGTATCCCAAGCTGCATAAAATATATATTGAATTATCCAAACAGAACGGAATTATATTTGACGCAGAACGGGAACGCAATGCCATAGAAGAGGAAATCAATAACCTGAAAGGCATAGCCAAACTTACCAAGAAAAAGGAATTGCAGGGTAAACTTGACAGGGCAAATGAACGTGTTGACCTCTTGAAAAAAGGATTGTCGGGTATTGTAAAACGCTATGGTTATCAGACAGTCCACGATTTTTATCGGGCATACGGCGTGAGCAGAAGCGCCTATGCTGATTATCAGGAAAACGATGCTAAATGGGAAGAAGCTTATGGAATGAAAACTCCAAAAGATACTTTGCATGACAGGTTACAGAATTATCAAAAAACAATAGCAGAAGAGCAAAAGAAAAAACACAGCGTTCACAGCAAGGGCAGAGGAGCGAGATAAAACTTCCCTTTTTCCTTCATTCCTGATTGTTGTGATTTACTGCAATAAAATACAGAGGTAGATTTTTAAGTTTTGCTCATAATCTATCTCTGTATTTATCAGCGGTAAATCATCATAACTTTTTTTATAAGCAGTTTTCCAGTTTTTCCAAAAACGCTGTATAAAATGCCTTTTCTTTAAGCTGTGCCTGTTGAACCTCTATGCTTTTCGGTACATATGCCTTCGGGTGCTCCAAGTCATACAGTGCCTGTTTTGTTGCTTGGATTGCAGATTCCACTGTGTTTCCCAAAATATCCGTATTGTCCGTTTCACCTTTCAGCATTTTATTACATCTTTGCACCATCATTTGTGATATATGGCTCAACATACCATTCTTCCTGAGCCCAAGACCGTTCGCACTTACTTCCTTTGCCGCCTCCATCCATGCCTGTTTTACTTCTTCCGGTGCATTCGCACCCACAGATTCAAAGGCTTTTTCATCGTAGTCCGGCTTTTCATTCTGTGTCGCTTTTTCAGCCACAATTTCCGTAAATCCCTCAGCCACAGTTTCAGTATTCTTTGTTGTATATCCGATTGTCGGATAACCTGTTACGCCAATGCCGTTGATACCCATTTATCAAATTCTCCAATCATTTTTAATCTTACAATTTATCTGTCGGTCAGAATTGTCCATGCTCATCACAAACCGAAACATTCCGCAGGGTGCAAAATTTTATGCACCTTTGCGGAATTAGGTAAAATCAGAAGCGTCTAAACTATCCAAAACTTTGAAGTAAGCTCACGGTTTATAATGGATGTAAAGAAATTCGGATTACTGTTTTGGAATGCTTTCAGACTATTAAGGAAAGCCTCTTTATTCTCTGTTTTAATGTCTGCAAAGGTAGTATCCAGCTTTCGGTCTTTCACATTTTTCTCTACATATTCTTTCGACTGTTTTTCATATTTATCTACCATCGAAGGATTTTTATTCACTGCGTCCGTATACCAGTTTGTAAGGTATTTTAATGAACTGAGACCACTATCATCGTTTTTTTTCACCTTCTGGTATTCGGAATATGCGTCTTTGTCCATTGTCCGCATCATGTCAATTGCGCTTGTGGTTCGGACAAGACCGCTGCCATGCCCAAGATACCTGTTTTTTGCAATTCCATAGTCCATGTTCCCGTTGTTGTCGGCTTTTCCGGCACTTGCAAGCTTGGCAATGGATTCCATTGCTTCCAAAAATGATTTCCTGCTGTCTTCAGGGATAAAATTCTCTGCTGCATATTCCGCTTTCTTCATGCCAAGTGAGATATTTGCCTGCCGTTCCTCCTCCGTCATGGAGCCGCTATTTCCGATAAGGAAGTTCTGCCGGATGATATCATATACAAATCCCTGCTCCTCTTTGCCGCAGTTTTCAACCGCAGCCGCAACTGCCTTGTCTGCATCGTATATCCCAGAATACGTCGGAAGATTATTTAAAGACTTATCCACCTGTGTAATCTCTTTTTGGAATGCCGCATTCCTCGCATCCATTGCATCTCGTTGTTCCAATGTCATGTTGGCATCTACCGCCCCTTTTTTGCTATCTACAAGGGCAGCCATGCCGTCACCGGAAAACTCCACAATGACCGCATCTCCATACTGTGAACGGATATCTTTCATTGCCTGAATCGTTTCTTCCCTTGACATCTTATCCATAACTTTGTTGCCATGCTCGTCTGTGGTGTTAAATTCATACCTTACAATGGTATCCTTTTTGTTTGTACCACTCCCATATGCAGGAATATTCGTTGTACCTCTGTAAAATTGGCTGTAGTCCTGATTAATATTCATTGACATTTTATTATCCTCCTTGAAATGTTTTTATTTTGCTTATCCAATGGTGCTCTCTGCTAGTCAGAGCCGCCCATGCCCTTACAATAAGTCTGGGCATTCCACAGGGGCAAAAGTTTATATACCCCCACAGAATCAAATATGAATATTATATCTTTACATCTAAAGAACCACCTGCTTTCTTCAAGTTAGCTTCTATAGAGTCTCTTGTAATGCCATCCAATGCTCCGGACGGAATCGGCTTGCCAATTTCCCACTTAGTATCAGCCTTTCTTGCAGCATCTATAAATGCCTGTCTGTATGCTCTTTCGTACTGTTCCATTGTGTATCCCGCCGCCAACCGGTCATTTTTTTGTACCTTGCGGTACATATTGGTATATACATCTGACCTTTTTGTCGTATCTCCATTCAAGACTCCATTTTCACGCAAAAATTCCTTCTTCGTCAGTTCAAACATTTCATCCTTACTGCTCTCTGGAATGGAAATGATACGTTTTCTGCTGTTTGCGTTTTCTTCTGTTACTAAAAGACCTGCCAGCCCTGTAGTAGGATCAATATAGTCCCCATCCTTGTCATAGCTTTTCATCAGATTTTTTATTCCTTGAATATTCGCATACATTGTTCCGTTTGCATTTGATGTCATCTGTTTTATCGCCGCCTTATACTGCCTGCTGTTTGTATCAATGCCTGCAGCTTTTAATTGTGCCTGAACAGAACAGCTGTTCAACTGTGACAGTTGAAAACTGCCTATTGCACTTGTACTTTTTGTTCCAAACATACTTTGAAACAAAAAACTGTAATCTGTGATTTTTGACATACCTTTATCCTCCTTGATAAAAATTTTTTGCCTGTATATAAAATCTGTCGGCAGATGTAACCATTTTTCAAACCCACATAACAGAAAGTGACCATTATTTGCAGAAAATGACTATAAAATCACCGCCGTCTTTGCTTCACAAAACCGATACTGTACATGACCTGTGTTTTTCCACCTTTGAATTATTAATGGTGAAAATCAGCTATACGACCATCATGCACTCATGAAACTTAAAACTTTTTTATGGCTTTATTATATATATCGTCATTTAAACAAATTTTTTTATGGTTTTTGCATTATTTAATCCGATTGCACTTATACATCATTATTATTTTATCGACTTGCACCTACAATGCGTATGAGGTGGTAACAATGATAGATTATAAAACGATTGGCGGGAAAATCAGGAAACAAAGAATCGCCTGCAACCTATCACAGGAAAAGTTAGCGGAATTATGTGATGTTGGCACAACACATATATCTCATATTGAAACAGGAAACTGCATTCCAAGCCTAAAAGTATTTATCGCTATATTAAACGCTTTATCCTGCTCTGCTGATGAGCTTTTATGTGACGAATTGGAACGGGCAGAATATACATATATTTCTGAAATTACTCATATACTGGAGGACTGTTCCAGCCATGAACTGATGATTATTACGGATACGATACAAGCCCTGAAATCATCATTGCGCAAACAGAACATTACACGAGTGAAATAAGAAATTACCCCTATCTGACAAAAAGACACTTTCTCCTTGAAAATGTCTTTTTGCATATAGGGGTATTCAAATTCTTTCATTTCAAATGCAAGTTTTATTCCGTCCTGCAGCCCCAATCTGTAAGCAACAGCACTGTATGCTGCTTTGCAGTCATTGGCGGCTGAAATCGCTTTCGTGCCCTCATAACGGAACAGCATCTTTTGTTTCATTTACATGATGTTATCTGGTATATCCTCAATGCCTGCTTTTTCTGCAAAGCGTTTCTGCATACCTAAAAGTTTCTGCTGTGTTTCCTGCGGCAGACATTTTAGTATGTCGTCATAATCCATTTCTTCCATTGGCGTGTTGTCTGCAATATTAAGAAGCTGTGTGTCAAGCCATTCATTCCAAAGGTCATTAAACAGGCGTTTGCTGTCATTAAAAGAAAATGCGTTATCAAATCCAAGATGTGACCTGAAATACTGTAATTTTATAAAACCATACTTTCCGGCATTGACAACGGTTAAATCCTCATTTTCAAACAGTTCAGCAAAAGCGTCCACAACCTTTTGGCATTTTTCTTTCTCTTCGTCAGTGATATAGGTCTTTTTTTTATTCATAGCGCCTCCTTTTAGCTGATTAGCAGTTTTCAAGCTGATTAAGCATTTGGCTTAAAGAAATATGTCCTGTGCGTAAAAGATTTCTGATGTTATCAGAACGCCCAAACGGAAACCACGCTCAAATTTTACCTGTTCGTTGCAACTGCTTTCATCAAAAAGCGTTTCAACCAGTTCTTCAAGCAGCTCTTTTTGTTTGTCGTTCAGTGTTTCAGCTAATGCGTCCTGAAGTGTGCCGCTTTTTTCACATAGTGCCCGATGTTCGGGAGTGCGCTGTTCCGTTCCGCTGTCTACACGAAGCTGCTCGGTCAAAAGTGCTTCCAAAATCTTTCCCATTTATTTTACTGTCCTTTCTTTTTCGTCCACAAGCCGCTTGCAAGACAGAGCCGAACAGTGCTATAATATTTGTGCGGCCCGCCTTGCTGCGGGTGGCATGGGGAAGTGGTGTAAATACGTTTGCCAACGGCACCACTTCCTTTTCATTTTTCTGCATTGAGAGCCTTAATGCCGTCACGCAATCCCTGTGGGCGTGATACGCCCGCCTGTTGACAGTATTTATCCAGCATTTCTAATTCTTCTTCGGTCAAACGCACATCAACACGCATAGTCTTGGGATTGTCAGTTGTTGGTCGCCCTCTATGCTTTTCAGGCATGCTTCCCTCCTTTCCTTGCCAACACAATTAGTATAATATATTACCGCCAATAATTCAAGAAATATTTTACCGCCAATAAATTTGTGTCATTGTCTTTGGTGTCTGTTTCTTATTTGTGGTGAAATAGGAAAAACCATGATTTATCAGCACGGAGGGTAGATGAATACAATAGGAACAATAAAATAGGGGATAATTCCCCATTTTATCAAAAGATTATGCATTTTCTTTATAGAATAATTTTGAAATATAACAGATTGGATAACATAATAGGGCGATGAAACTTACGCTTATCGAAAATTATTTTATAGTTTCCAGTAATTCCGGTGATTCGGATTTTATTCCTTTAAGCTGTTTCTTGTTGCAATTGAGTAATTGTGAAACTGTAGAAATTTGATAGTGCCGCCATATACGGTCAGCCTTGTTCTTGGCAATAACTTCAAATATATATTTATCCTGCCAATCATCCAATATAATTCCCTTTCTTTTCAGGGTGTAATATGTCTGCATGGTAAGCGTATAATTTTCCCCGCAGACATCATATAAATCTTTTGCAGATTTTTGTTTAAAATCATCAACACAGAATATATTGTTATCCAGCACCCTAGGTGCTCCAGATCTTTCTGATATTCGTCAAATTAAATGAAGGTACTGGCTCATATATTC
>VSNM01000012.1 GCA_009774245.1 Lachnospiraceae bacterium
CACTGGGAAATTATGCGTATGTGGAGGATGCACAGGACAGGGAGCTGAACAGTTTTTCGATTGAGCGTGACCAGAAATATATCATTCCATTTGCGAAGGCGGCGCTGGAAAAAAATGGGGAAATCCAGTTTCTGGCATCCCCGTGGAGCCCGCCGGCATTTATGAAGACCAATGGGGAGATGAACCACGGCGGAAAGCTGAAACAGGAGTATTACCAGATGTGGGCGGATATGGTCGCGCGTTATGTGAGCGCCTACCGTGATGCGGGAATTGCGATACAGCGCCTTACGGTACAGAATGAACCGGCAGCTGTCCAGACATGGGATTCCTGCATCTTTTCCGGCGCGGAGGAGGCGGAGTTTGCCTGCCGGTATCTTAGGCCGGCATTGGACAGGGCGCAACATAAAGATGTGAAAATCAATGTATGGGATCATAACAAGGAGAAGATTCTGGAGCGGGCGACGGAGAGCTTTGGCGTGGAGGGCGCGCAGGAGGCGATCGACGGTATCGCATTCCACTGGTATACGGGAGAACATTTTGACGCCCTGGCGGAAGTGCGCAGGCAGTATCCTGACAAGGAGCTGATCTTTACAGAGGGCTGTGTGGAGTACTCGCGGATTGCTGCGAACGACCAGGTGCGGCATGCGGAGATGTACGCGCATGATATCATCGGGGATTTCAATGCGGGCATGAACGGATTCACCGACTGGAACCTGATACTGGATAAGCAGGGCGGCCCCAATCATGTCGGAAACTACTGTGACGCGCCGATAATGTGCGACGTGGACGCCGACACGATAGATGTGAAGCTTTCGTATTATTACATCGGTCATTTCAGCCGCTTTATCCACCCCGGCGCGAGGCGGATTCTCGTCTCAAAGTACTCGCCCGACATCGAGGCGACGGCATTTCAGAACGTGGACGGCGGCAAGGTGCTGGTACTGCTCAACCGCTCGGAACAAGACGTGGACTTTGTGCTCAGCTCAGACGGGAAAAACAGCGGTAAGATGAAGCTCGGAAAGCATTCCATCATGACGTGCTGCTGGGAGTAGCAAAATCAAAACAAGTTATCTCGACTGACTCGATTTCACAATAGATCGCTACAGTTTGGCCTTGCCGGACTGTAGCGATTTTGTTGGAGAAATTCTAAGGAATTGTCTGATCACATTATACAACGGCTTCCACGATTGTTTTGCTTCCGATCGTGATCGTTTTCAGGCCAACTGCTGCCAGAGACAAACTGGTTTATCTCCTGTTTGGCAAGTTTGCTCATCATATTTGACAGTTCTTCCTCTGACAGAAAGAGATTGTATAAACGTGTCTCAAATATGCGGTTTGAAACTTTAATATTTGAGCCGTTATTTGTGACATATCCGAACATGTAAGCTAGAGCGTGTTTGAAAAATCATTCCCATCATCTGCATTATGACGCGTATGCGTCATATTCACCACTTTGCGTGATATTTACACCAAATTCAGGTTACATAAGGCATTGCCCTTTATGCCTTTGCCTCCTATGCGCCCTTCATTTGGTGCAAATCTCCCACAAATTGTGACGCACATCTGACGGAAAGCATTTTTCAAACACGCTCTAATTCTATTGTGTGGTTGTCTTCATTATAGGCAATTTGTTCTCCATGGAGCAACATTGTATACAGCATCTGCTTCATATCAGTATATTCGCTGATATGCTTGATCAGGCTGTCAAACAGTGTTGTTCTTGTCTTTAGTAGGATTTTGACAGCTTCCCTGACACCGCTTATGGACCAGATTGATTCACTGTCCGCGAGGGCACTCTGAAGGGACAGGGTTTCGTCCATAATCTTGCAGATCGCGGAGACTAAATAAGGGTATCCGGCAGTATACTGGTATATTTCGTCTGCGACAGGCGGAATCACTATTCCAGTCTGATGGTCTGACTCATATTCTGCCAGCATCGTCTCGATCTGTTCCGAAGAAAAATGCATGCAGACATCAAAATCAGCGGCAATATTCCATGGACTGTTGTACTGGAGGTCAGAATCCGGGCGTATTTTGGACTTGAAATACCGTGTTGTTATCATATTGCTTTCCTCCATATTCAGATCGGTATACTGGCAGTCGAAAAGACTGACCACTCAGTATAATACGATTATACCGTCGCAGATTTTGATCGTCAAGATTGTATTCATTTACATTGCTATTTTGGGGAAAGTCCTGTATAATGTTTTCGGGATACAGCAAATATTTTACAGAGAGCGGAGATGGATATGAAGAAAAAGGGGAAAAAAAGGAATTTGTTTTGGGCGGCTTTGGTTTTGGGCGTACTGTTCTGCACGATGCTTTTGGATGGGACAGGCATTGCGGCGGAAGATACCAGCCAGAGCGGCAGTGCGGCATTTGATATAGATGCGCAGCTGCTGTCATCGGATGATGCGACGTACGATATTCAGCTGACGCTGCGCAATCGGGGAGAGAACTGGGAAGGAACGGTGCGTGTGCAGATGGACAGCGCCTATGATTCCCGCAGCTGTGCTTATGACACTGTGCTTTCCCTGCCGCAGGACAGTACGAAGCAGTTTGTGGTCAGGATACCGTTTGGCAGTATCGACGATCAGGACGATCCGTTGAAGGTGTCTCTACTGGATAAGAAAGGAAACGTGCTCGCGGAGAAAAGCTACAAACGCTTTTTGCTTGATGGTGCGGATGCGCTTTCCATGGGAATCCTGAGTGATTCGTATCAGTCGCTTACATATTTGGATATGGGGGGTGAAGGTGTCTATTATGGAGGGATTGAGTTTCCGATTAATCTAGTAGAGCTGACGCAGGACAACCTGGCGGGCTCTCTGGACTTTTTGAAATTTCTGGTCATAGATGATTATAATACCGGCATTCTGACAGATCAGGATTCCGACCGAATCAGACAGTGGGTGAGCGATGGAGGGATGCTGATCGTCGGCACCGGAGCGCGCGCGGAGGATACGCTCTCCGGGCTGGACTTTCTGGACATAGAGTGCATTCGGGTAAATGAACCCGGAGAAAGTATTTATGGCGGGGATTACGGTGCGGGTTTAGAACAGCTTTCGCTGGCGGATTTGAAGGATATGACGGGCAGGTTTTATACGGCGGACTCAGAGAGCCTTATCATGGTATCCTCATGGAATGATGGAGCGGTGGAGATCGTGCCGTATGCGCTGTCCGATCTGGGGCGGGCGGCTCAGTTCATTGAGGAATGCGAGAGCTATGTGTGGGAGCTTCTGCAGAATGCGAATTATTATGTGAGCAGTTCGCAGATGTACGCAAATCAATATTACGACAATGCTAGTTATATTATCGGCAGTATTTTTGAGAGTTTTGGAAATGGCGGCGACCGGCTGAGTTTTGGCTGGCTGAAACTGATCGTGGTCGTGTACGTGATTGTCGCCGGTCCTGTCCTTTATCTGGTACTGCGCGCTGTGAAAAAGCGGGACTGGTACTGGGGAGCGGTGCCTGTCACAGTGCTTGTGGGAATCCTTCTGGTGTATTTTGCCGGAAGTGGATTTGAGGTTGTAAATACCAGGGTGTACTCCGTGACAGTCGAAAATCTTTCCGGCGGCGCAGTGAATCCTTCTGGCAGGGACAATGTGACGTATATGCACTGTTATGATGCAGGCCACAAGGAATGGGGATTGCAGCTGGCAGACCGGTATGATTATGCGGGGCCGTTTCTGGGCAGATATTATTATGGAAACGCAGATGGCTCGTATCGTTATCATGTTCGCGGAGAAGGGGACCGGATTGCCGTGGGATTGAATCCGGATAGCGCCTTTGAGGATGGTTATTTTCTGGCTGGAACCTCTCAGAATATGGAAGATGGCAGTATTTCGAGTGATCTGGCATCCTCTGTGAAGTGGGGGATTGCGGGGACAGTGACAAACGGGACAAGTCGGGACTTCAGGTATTTTGCGGTGATTGCCGATGATGAACTATATATTTATGACAGGCTTCCTGCCGGACAGACCTGCACGCTGGGAGAACCTGTCTACTCATCGTGGGGTGGGGGAAATGATTCGGCCCTGAGTGCAGCACAGGAGTATGTGCGCTATGAGAGAGACAAGGAACATGATATGATCGCAGCGCTGGGGACAGGTATTTCCGAGATGTATATCAGGGAGAATTATTCCGGAGAGACAATGGTTATTGGTATTGTGGAAGATTGGTACAAGACGATGGAAGATAACTGCAGTGAGACGGCATACGGCTGTCTGTACGCTGTTCAGTGAGGGGAGGGGTTCTATGCTGACAATCTATGATTTGACGAAAAAATATGGTTCGTTTACAGCGGTCAATCATCTCTCCCTGCACATTCCGGAGGGAGATCTGTTCGGATTCGTAGGACCAAACGGCGCGGGTAAGACCACGACGATCCGCATTGTCTGCGGTCTGCTCAAGGCAAGCGGCGGCTCTGTGCGGATTGGGAATACCAACGCGCGGATGGGCAGTAAGGAGATGAAGCGGCTGATTGGTTATGTGCCAGACTTTTTTGGCGTGTATGACAATTTAAAAGTACATGAATATATGGATTTTTATGGTTCCATGTATGGGATGCAGTTGCGCGATATCGCGAAGCTGTCAGATGACCTGTTGGAACTTGTAAATCTTTCCGATAAGAAAGATTTTTACGTGGACACGCTCTCGCGCGGTATGAAGCAGCGTCTTTGTGTAGCCAGGGCGCTGCTTCACAATCCAAAGCTGCTGATATTGGATGAGCCGAGCTCCGGTCTGGACCCGAGGGCGCGGGTGGAGATGAAGGAGCTCTTAAAGAATCTGCATTCCATGGGAAAGACGATTGTGATCAGTTCCCATATTCTCTCCGAGCTCTCTGAGATGTGTACGAGTATTGGAATCATGAACCGTGGACAGTTGATCATGGCGGGGCGTATCGAGGATATCATGCAGCAGGTTTCCGGCGGAAGGCGGCTCCATATCCAGATCGCATCCGGTATGGACACTGCGGTGCGGCTTCTGATGGAGCAGGCGGGCGTGGTGGTGGAATCCGTCAGGGAAAATGAAATGATTATCACAAACAATGGCACAGACGAGCAGACGAGCGCCCTGATCGGGCAGCTGATTCAAAATCAGGTGGTGTTGACCGGATTTTACAGGGAGGAAGGCAGTCTGGAATCATTGTTTATGCAGTTGACAGGAGGTGGAGCACAGTGAAAATGCGGTGGAATCCGATCGTGAAGAAGGATTTGCAGGTGACAGCGCGCAGTATGCGTCTGAGCTGGGGGCTGTTTGCCTATGATGTGATTCTGGTGCTGGCCTTTCTGCTGGCATTGGCAGTGATTCAGGGGCAGGTCAACAGTTATTACAATACAAGAAATATTTACAGTTATCTGATCTATCTGTTTCCGGTGCTTGCGGTTGCACAGGTGTGTATCGTGGCGCTGATCGCGCCGATTATCACGGCGTCCTCCATCTCGGGGGAGAAGGAGCGGCAGACTTTTGATATTATGCTGACAACCTGCATGTCGCCATTCTCGATCGTGCTGGGAAAAGTGGTGTCCGCGGTGATGCGCATTCTCTTCTTTGTGGTGGCGGGAATGCCGATTATGGCGCTCTCATTTGTGGTGGGTGGTCTTGCGTGGTCAAGCCTGCTCTACTTTGTACTCGCGATTATCCTGCTGTCAGTGTTCTCGGGCAGTATCGGTATTTTCTGTTCGTCGCTCTGCCGCAAATCCATATCGGCTGTGGTGTTGTCGTTTGTGATTTATTTTGTGTTTTATATTTTGACATTTGTCCCCATGATTTTGAGTTTTGTGTGGACGGATGGAGACAGCGCGGGGGAATCCATGCTGGTTCTGATGCTGAATCCGGGCGTGTTTTTCGAGGAGTTCTTCATGCAGATCATGACGGGAGAATCTTTGTTTGGAGCAGCGGGTTCTAATTTTAGCAGGGGTGATGTCGGCTTACTGACATACTATCTGTCGCAGGGAAAGGTCTGGATGTTTTTGTCGGCGGCGTGCATTCTGGTGTTGTCATTTTTGTTTATGATTGTGGCGGCGTGGAGAGTGAATCCGATGAATGCCTCGGGCAGTAGAAAGAATGGGAAGAAAGGTAAGAAGGTAAGTAGATAAAGGCTGTCATGGAGGTGTGGTATGGGGCAGAGTGAGTTTGTGAGAGTGATACAGAGCTGTCGGCGAAGATTAAATATGGCGGGGCTTTTGAAAAAGCTGGTGACAGCGCTGACCATCGGTGCGGCCGCGGGAATCCTTTTTCTGGCGGTGGCATTTGTGAGGCCGTTTTACTATGCCGGACTATATGCTGGTCTGGCGCTGGCTCTCGCGCTTGCCGCGGCGCTTGCTGCAGCATATACAGGGCGGACGAGCATGGAGCAGACTGCGCTTGTGATGGACAGTTTTGGGTTTGACGAGCGGATTGTCACAGCCTATGAAAATCTGGACAAAGAGGGTTCATTGGTTGCACTTCAGCGCACGGATGCCATGAGGCAGCTGCAGGCACAGCGGGATAATATCCAGATAAGGCTGCTTCCTCCGTGGAAAAAAACAGGTACTCTCGCGGGACTGCTTATGGTTCTGATTGTTCTTGCGCTGCTGCCGTCAGAAATGAAAGACCGTGCGCGGGAGCTGCACAGTGTTAAGGAGGAGGCAGAGGAGAAAACGGAAGAAATCGAGGAGCTTGTGGATGCATTGGAGCAGCTAGCGCAGCAGGAAGAGCTCACGCCGGAACAGCAGGCGGCGCTGCAGGAGATGGTCGAGAGCCTGCAGGCTTCCCAGTCAGAGCTTCAGCAGGTGTCCTCCAATGAGGCGCTGCGGGCGGCTGCTGAAAAGCTTAATTACAGATATGAGGGTATGAGCAGTCAGCTCGCGGGGCTTGCGCAGAGTCTGCAGAATGGGGCGGCGGTGTCGTCTGTCACTGCGGAGTCCATGCAGGCATTGTCGCAGAAAATGCAGGGAATGAGTGGGGCGCAGCTTGCTAAGGGAAATGCCGGCCAGAATGGTAGTAGTGGTCAGAATGACGGCTCTGGGCAAAGCGGACAAAACGGTCAGAATGGACAATCAGGCAATCATGGCAGTAATGGACAAAATGGACAGAGCGGGCAGAATGGCAGCGGTGGACAAAACGGACAGGGTGGCAATAACGGCCAGAATGGTAATAGCGGGAATGGTGATGGAAGCGGACAATCAGGCAATAACGGCGGTTCCGGGCAGGACGGTAATTCCGGCAGCGGCAGGGGAACCGGCACCAGCAGCACGCCGCATGATTATGTGAGCATTCCAAACGATATCGCTGACAGTGGCAACCTTACAGGTAACGCGGTTGACCACGACGCCTCCGAGTATTTTCGCGGTCAGAACGGTCTGAGCTGGGAGGGGACGCACATGTCCCACGAGGCAGTGATCGGCAGCTATGAGCAGAATGCTTATGAGGGAATCGCGGCCGGCAAGTACCCCAGCGGTATGGAGGAGATTATCAAGGAGTATTTTTCGAATTTTAATTAGGGGGAAATGATGGAGTATCAGGTATCTGAGGTAGAGAAGATCATTTTTTTGAGCAAACAAAATATTCCTTGGAATGATGTTGAACAATATTTGAAACAATACATTGGGCAAACGTTTATTGTGCGGGAATATCAGGATTCCATAAGTATTGCCAGTGATTTTCCGGATGAGTATACAGAATCGAAATATACAAAACGGCTGCGCGGAGCCTTGGCAAAAGTGAAAGCGAATGCAGCGCAGATTATAGATTTGCTGATTGAAAATGCAGTGAACAGGCGTTGGGTTGAGAATAAAAATGATAAGCATAAAAACAACGCGTCAGAGGGATGGTTTCGATACGATACATATTTTAGTATTCCGGTAAAAGGAAGCGAGGAAAAGGTGGAACGAACGAATCAATACAAAGCAACTCTTGTAGTGAGGAAAACCGTTAGAGGATTGTTTCTGTATGATGTTCTGGATATAAAAAAAGAAGCGAGTACGCCGCGTGAGTCTCAAAAGACTGTACGGTAAAAAACCGCTCCTTTAAAATTATATTATTCGATTTATGTATTTTTGTCAAGGAAAAAATGTAAATTCTAATTAGTTTATGGAGGATTGCAGATATGAGTGAATGGGTGAACGGCGGACTGCAGGACCCGGCGTACATGGCGCAGCGGATTGCTGCCTGCGAGCAGGAGATTCAGAAGGGCATTATCGGACAGCGGGAGATCATCCGTCAGGTTATGCTCGCCATGCTGACAGGGGGCAATGTGCTGCTGGAAGGGATGCCGGGACTGGGCAAGACGAGGCTGGTCAGCACGATCGGCAAGGTTTTTGACCTGTCGTTCAAGCGGATTCAGTTTACGCCGGATTTGATGCCGAGCGATGTGACAGGGACGAATATTATTATAAAGAATGATCAGGGCAGCGCGTTTTCTTTCGAGCGCGGGCCGATCTTTGCCAATCTGATTCTGGCGGACGAGATCAACCGCGCTACGCCGAAAACGCAGTCGGCGCTGCTGGAGGCGATGCAGGAGCATACCGTAACCGTGGGAAATGACAGTCACGCCCTCGAGGAGCCCTTTTTCGTGTTGGCCACGCAAAATCCTATCGAAAATGAAGGCACTTATCCGCTGCCGGAAGCACAGTTGGATCGCTTTATGTTCAAAATTCTGGTCCGCTTTCCGGGCAGGGAGGAGCTCAAGGGGATTGTCGCCCTGACAGAGGGAATGGAAGAGCCTGCGATCACAAAGCAGATGGACAGCAGAGGACTGATGGCGGCGAGAGCTCTTGTAAATCAGATTCCCATTGCCGACGCGGTGATGGATTATCTGCTGGATATCGTCATGGATACACATGCCGGAAATCCTTACATCAGGGAGGGGGCAAGTCCCAGGGCTGCGCAGGCGCTGATTCGCGCGTCAAGGGCGAAGGCTTTCCTGGAGGGACGTTTTAATGTCTCATTTCAGGATGTGAAGGAGACGGCCTTTCCTGTGCTCAGGCATCGCATTATCCTGAGCTTTGACGCTGTCAGCGAGGGAATCAGCGAGGATGATGTCATCGAGAAGATTCTGGAGGAGAATACAAAAGTATGATAATGACACTGGACGCGGGTTTTTTTGACAGGCTCTCAAGGCTCCGGATGGCGATGGGACACAGGGCTTCCATGAATCTGACGGGAAACCGCAAATCGACGCAGAAGGGTTCCTCCACGGAGTTCTCGGATTTTCGGGAGTATATGCCGGGCGATGACATACGGCGCATTGACTGGAACGCCTACGGGCGGCTTGACAGGCTGTACGTGAAGGAGTACATGGAGGAGAAGGAGGCGGTTGTCTCCATATTAATAGATACCAGCGCCTCTATGGAGTATGGGGTGCATAAAAAGAGTGAGAGAGCCTGCACGCTGGCGGCAGCGTTTGCCTATATGGGGCTAAATAATATGGACCGCGTGATGGTTTACGATATGCAGCAGATGCAGCAGCCATTTGTGGCCGGAGGCGGAAAGCGCGCGCTGCCAAAGCTTACGGATTGGCTGGAACAGCGTTCTTTTGATGGAACGGTGGATGTGAGTGAGGCCGTCAGACAGCTTCCGATGAAGGGACCTGGCGTGACCATGATCATTAGCGATTTTTTGCAGGATTCCTTTGTCGATTCTGGTCAGGAACAGGAGATCATAGGGAAGCTTCTGCGCTTTCTGGACTACAGGAGGCAGCGGACGGCGCTTCTGCATGTGATGGCGGGGGAGGAACTCTCGCCGGGGCTTTCCGAGGAGCTTGTTGGCACACGGAACCTGATCGATATGGAGGAGAAGAGTGTTCTGCGCCTGACGCTGGACGCCGCCAGTATTCGTGTGTACGAGCAGGCGGTGCAGGATTTTTTGTCGGGACTGCGGCATGAGTGCGCGCGGAGGGGCGCGTTTTATGCGGTATGTAGTACGGAGACGGATATTTACCAACTGGTTTTTCAGGAGCTGAGAAAATTATATGATTTTTGAGAATTTATGGCCGCTGTTTTTTCTGGCGGCGGTGCCGGTAGTTATCATTTTATATTTGTTAAAACCAAAGGGGACAGACTATCTGATCTCCTCTAATCTTTTGTGGAAAAAGCTGCTGAAAAACGAACAGTCGCGGACTTTTTTTGAGAAGTTTGTGCACAACATTCTCATGTATCTGCAGATCTTGATCATAGCGCTGCTGGTGGTCGCGCTGATGTCGCCGTTTATCAGGATGAACGGACACAGCGGTGGGAGAAAGGTACTGTTGATCGACACCAGCGCCAGTATGCAGCATGTGGACGCCTCGGGAAAAAGCCGCCTGGAGGAGGCAGTGGAGCAGGCGTGCGACTGTGTGCGGACGGCGCAGAATACCCGTTTTTCCATTGTGACAGCGGACGCCGCAGGCGCGAAGCTGTTGGCAGTTGATATCGCAGACGCGGACAGTCTGGTGCGCACGCTGCGGGGGATTGAATGCGGTGACAGCGGCGGAAGTCTCACACAGGCGCAGGCGACGTTGGACACCCTGATCGGAGCTGTCGCAGATGAGAAGATGGACGGTGAGGAGAATGCCGCGGATGTGCTTGTCTACACGGATGGTCAGGGCGCGTCGGCGTTTGCGGAGCTGCGAAGCAATGCGGGAAAGGAGCTGTATGTGGCGGGCAGTGAAGCCTCCAATGTCGCGAACGAATATACGGCATTCTCCAGCCGCAGGGACGGTCTGTATGATGTGATGGTGAGTGTCACCAATTATAGCGATGAGGAAGCTTCTTTTGATGTCAGTCTGTATGATGACGAGAGCTATGACAATAAGCTGATTGCGCTGGCGTCGATGCGACTAGCGCCTTCCGAGAGCAGAATCTGTTTCTTTGAGGAGGTGGACTGGCGGGGGAGGACGATGGTCTCCCGCATTGACAAAATAGCATTCGCCAGCGGTGTGCGTGACAGTCTTGTGCGAGACAATGATTCTGCGGCAGTGAAAAGCCGTGAAAATCTGATGCAGGGACTGCTTGTCGGGGACGGGAACACGTTTATCGAAAAAGCGTATCTCGCCGTCACAGGAGATAGTATTGTCAAGGCAAAGACCGACACGGCAGTGACGGAACTGTCAGATGCGGAGGACTTGCTGATGCCGAGGACTCCATTGAAGGAACAGGGTTATAATGTCGTGATCTACGACGCGGAGCAGACGCCGCAGGCTGAGGGGACGAACCGGCTGATTTTTGGCCGTACCGGCGGAGAGGTGACAGAGACACTGGAAAATGTGGTGCTCGACATGACAGATTGTGATCTGACTGCCGGTCTGTCCGGTTTTACGATCGGTGTAAACACGGCTTACTGCTTTGCGCTTCCGGAGGGGGCGGAGAGCTTTCTGGAGTACGATGAAAAGTGCGTCGGCTATTACAGAGAGCTGGACGACAGGAAGGAGATCGTCGTCGGATTTGACATACGGGAGTCTGATTTTCCGCTGCGCGCGGAGTTTCCGGTCTTTCTGGCAAATGCCATGATCTATCTCTCGGACACTTCATGGCTTGCCACGAATGTCTATTACGCGGGTGAGGAGATCGTCCTGCAGCCATGGGCGGAGCTTGACAGAAGTCAGTTTGAGAGCCGTCCGGACAGGGCGGGGCTGTACGCGATCGGAAATGAGGATTATCAGGAAAATTATGTGGTGCGTTTCCAGACAGCCACAGAGTCGGACGGCAGAATAACCGCTGACATGGAGAGCCTTCCCGCAGACAACACTGACGCAGTGCGTCAGCAGAAGGTAAAACAGACAGTCAGGCATCTGTTTATCCTGCTGGCAATGGTATTTCTGGTGGTCGAGTGGATTGTCTATGTGCGCCAGATGCGTTATCGGGGGAAATTCTATCTGATCGTGCGCGGCGCGGTGTTTCTGTGCGTGCTGCTGGCATTTTTTGGTATACGGATTTACAGGGGCAGCGGCAGGACTGCGACAGTCTTTGTGGTGGACTTGTCCAACAGCAATGAGGAACATCTTGACGAGGCGCAGAAGTATCTGCAGGAGACGATCGCAAAGATGCCTTCCGGCAATACCTATGGGATTGTGACGTTTGGGAAGGACACACTCGTGGAGCAGTTTTTGACGTCAGAGCATCATTATGGCGGACTGATGACGCTTCCGGACAAGACGGCGACAAATTTTGAGGAGGCTGTTTCCAAGGCGCTTACACTGATTCCAGGGGAGTACAGCAAGCGGCTTGTGGTGCTCACGGACGGCAGGGAGACGAGGGGTGATATCCGGAACATGGTGCAGGCGCTGACGGCCGGTCAGGCAGAGCTTCTGACGCTGTTGTACGAGAATGAGGAGACCCCCGACGCTTACATTGATAATGTCACGCTTCCGGCATATCTGCATCCCGGCGATAAATATTCGATCACGGTGTTGGTGGAGAGCAATTATGACACAGATGCTGTGATCGCGCTCTATGATGGAAGCAGCCAGACGGCGGCAAATAACGTGCATCTGAACAGGGGAAGCAACCGTTTTGTGTTCAGCGCGCAGGTGGATGCTGACATGGACAGCGGCGCGACGGAAAACCTGCGGGTACGGGTGCAGGCAGAGGGCGATACCTGTCAGGAGAATGATTTTTTCAGCGCTTACTCTGTGGTGGAGACACCGCCGCGTGTGCTGGTCATCTCAGGACGAGGCGTCAGTACTGCCGGATTTGCCTCTGTGCTGAATGTGGCGGGCTGTGATTACAATGTCGTCTCTGCGCGGAATGCGCCGGACAACATCAATGATATGCTGGATTACAAATCAATCATACTGGTGAATACCTACATTGATGATCTGCCGGAGAAGTTTCTGGACAATCTGGAGACCTATGTAAAGGATTATGGCTGCGGTTTTGTCTGCTGTGGCGGGGAGGACAGCTTTGCGCTTGGCGGCTATCGGAATACAGTGCTGGAGACAGTGCTGCCTGTGGATATGCAGCTTCGGGGTGTGAATGAGATGCCGACGATGGCAATGGTTATGGTTATTGACCGCTCCGGCAGCATGACAGGCAGCGCGGGAGGGAATGGCATCAGCAATCTGGACATCGCGGTCAGGTCGGCGGAGGTGGCAGTGGACAATCTGGGTGACTCCGACTATGTGGGCGTCCTCACTTTTGATGACCAGTATCAATGGCAGGTTGAGCTCACAACGGCTGATGACAAGGCGGCGGTCAAAGACCAGATCAGGCAGATCAGCGATGGCGGCGGCACGACGATCAAGCCTGCGCTGCAGGAGGCCGTCAGGGCGCTCGCGGGGAGCGAGGCGTCGATCAGACATATCGTGCTTCTGACAGATGGTATGGGAGAGACGGACAATTTTGCAGATGTGATTGACGATTGTGCGGACAGTGATATCACATTGTCCACGGTGGCGGTCGGTGAGGATTCGGACACAAGACTGCTGCAGCGCCTGGCAGACCGGTGCGGCGGCAGGTACTACTATTCGGATGAATCCAGCGATATTCCGCGGATTTTCGCACAGGAGGTCTTTTTGGGAGGAGACAGCTATATTCAGAATGGCGTCTTTTCGCTATCTGTGCAGCAGAATCACGAACTGACGGGCAGTCTGTTTCCAGATGGCTGGCCGGCGCTGTACGGATATGTCTCCGCGACGCCCAAGACTGCTTCCAGTCCCGTGATCATGTCCGGTGAGAAGGGCGATCCGATCCTGACGGTGTGGCAGTACGGACTGGGCAGGACCGTGGCCTGGAACAGCGATGTCACCGGCGAGTGGACCGGCGCCTTTGCAGGACAGGAGGATTACGTACAGCTCTGGAAGCGCATCGTGGATTATTCCACGGGAAATGCCGGCATGGGTGGTGACAGTGTTGATGTAGTGACAATCGGCGAGCGGACGGAGGTGAACTATCAGACCAGCGATTATGGCAGCGCGACAGAGATCCTGGTGACGGTGATCAATCCGGATGGCGATGTGGCGGAGGAGAAGCTGCATGCTACAGCGCCGGGAAAATACACGGCGGAGCTGTCCACACCGCAGACAGGCTTATACCATTTCAATATACGCCGCACAGAAGACGGGGAGATACGAAACTATATGACTACCGCGGCCGCGGTACAGTTTTCGGACGAGTATAAGTTCGATGTGAGCGCGGACGCTTATCTGAAGTTTGTGGAGCAGTATGGCAGGCTCATCACAGAGCAGGATTCCGTCTGGACGCGGCTCTCCACAAAGACAAGGGAGAGCTATCCTTTGACAAACTGGCTGCTGGCGCTCGCAGTCTGCCTGTTTCTCGCAGACGTGGCAATGCGGCGGTTCCAGTATGTGCCGAGGCGGATTGCGGTAGGAACAGGGCGTAAGGCGCCGCAGTCTGTCGAGAACACAGTTCGGCAGGCGCAGGGCGGCAGCGCGCCGCAGGAATTTCATATTACACAGGCGCCAGAAATGGAGGAAGCGCGCACGGAAAAAAAGGCAGAGAGACTAAAAAAACAGAAAAAACAAAAGAAAAACGAACAGACCGTGCAGACACTTGATACATCACAGTTGTTGAAGAAAAAGGATGACAGGAAATTATGATCAAGAAAAAAGAATTTTATCGGAATCTGACAAGGCTTGCGCTTCCGATCGCGCTCCAGAGTCTGATGCTGGCATCGGTCGCGGCCGGTGATGCGCTGATGCTTGGGAAGGTCGCCCAGGATGAGATGACAGCCGTCTCACTGGCAACCCAGATTCAGTTTGTCCAGAATATGTTCCTCTCGGCGGCTACGGCGGCGGGAGCGATCCTTGGAGCGCAGTACTGGGGAAAAGGAGACAGGAGGACGCTGGAGGATGTCTTTAATATCATGCTCCGGGTTTGCGGAGGTATCTCTGTCATATTTTTTCTGGCCTGCGAGTTAGTGCCGGAGCAACTGATGCACATTTTTACGCATGACGCGCCGCTGATTGCTGTTGGCGGCTCCTATCTGCGCATTGCGGGCTGGTCGTATCTGATCACGGGGATATCCCAGTGTTATCTGACCACGATGAAAGTGTCGGAGCACGTAAAGCCTGGGGCATTGATTAGTTCCTGCGCTGTGTTGTTGAACATATGTTTAAATGCGGTGTTTATCTTCGGACTGCTGGGAGCGCCGAGGATGCAGGCAAAGGGGGCTGCGTTGGCCACCACTATTTCCCGTATTGTCGAGCTTGTTTTATGCATTTCCGTATCCCTGCAATCGTCCCATGTCCGTCCGGCATTGGACAGAATGTGGAAACTGCCAAAGCAGCTCAGGTCTGATTTTATAAGGCAATGTTTGCCTCTCATGGGCGGTTCGCTGTGCTGGGGTGTAGGTTTTACCTCATACACTGCGATTATGGGGCATATGGGAACTGACGCTGCCGCGGCAAACTCTGTGGCAGCGGTGGTCAGGGACCTGATCTGCTGCATGTGCAATGGGATTGGCAGTGCGGCGGGTATTATGGTGGGAAATGAACTCGGCGCAGGGCGGCTTGAGATGGGGAAGGCATATGGAATCAAGCTCAAAAATATTTCTTTTGTGATCGGGTTTCTGTCCACGGCATTGGTGCTTGCGGTGACGCCGCTGGTAGTGCGCATGGTTATCCTGACGGACCAGGCAAGGGGATATCTCATGGGAATGATGGTGATTATGTCCATTTACATGATCGGGCGCTGTGTGAACACGGTCACGATCAACGGCGTGCTGGACGGCGGAGGTGATACGCTCTTTGATATGTACAGCCTGATTGTCTGTATGTGGCTGATCGCCATTCCATTGGCGCTTGTCGGAGCATTTGTGCTGCACTGGTCGCCGCTTGCGGTCTATGCCTGTACCTGTCTGGATGAAGTGGGCAAGATTCCCTGGGTGATGGCACGGTTTCGGAAATATAAGTGGGTGCAGGATTTGACGAGGTAGTGTTTTGGGCTTTTGTATATGGTTCTGGAGGTATAAGAGATGAAACGCAGGTTTAATATAACAGGTTCTTGTAATTTGCAAAGACATTACATGGTAAAGCTTGATAGCAGATTAAAACAGATTAAGGAAAATTATGTTGATTATGGCAGTTATTTCGTCATTAACAGAGGACGCCAATATGGCAAGACAACAACGATTAGAGCTTTGGAAGAGTATTTAAAAGATGATTATATTGTTCTGTCCCTTGATTTTCAGGAGCTTGGAACAGAGGAATTTGCAGACGAGCCGACATTTGTACGTTCTTTTACAGAAGTGCTTATAAGGGCATTTCAAATGAATAAATTATCGGGTAGCGAAGGATTATTGAAAGCACTGAATGAGTTTATAAAAAAAGGTGATAACGGCTTGAAGAACTTGTTTGTTCAGTTAAGCGCTCTGTGCGAAAACAGTCCGCGTCCGATTGTGCTTATGATTGACGAAGTTGACAGTGCAAGTAATAATCAGGTATTTGTCGATTTTCTTGCGCAGCTTAGGAGTTATTATTTAAAGCGCGATAAAATGCCCATTTTTCATTCCGTAATTCTCGCTGGCGTTTATGACATAAAAAACCTGAAATTAAAATTGCGTCCCGATTCGGAACACCAGTATAACAGTCCATGGAACATTGCCGCGAAATTCAAGATTGATATGAGTTTTTCCTCTGAACAGATAGCTTCCATGTTGGATGAATATGAAAACGACAAGCATACAGGTATGGATATACAGACAGTTGCGGACGAGATATATCAGTACACATCAGGATACCCCGTGCTTGTATCGTCAATCTGCAAATGCATTGATGAAGAACTGATTGAAGACGGCGTATTTGAAGATTTGAAAACTGCGTGGACAAAGGATGGAGTGGCAGTGGCTGTAAAGCTTATATTAAAAGATAGTTCTCCATTGTTCGAAAGCTTGGCAAAGCAGCTTGACACATATGCAGACCTTTACAAAATAGTGGAGGATATCATATATTGCGGGAAGAAAATACCGTTCAGCCTTGAAGAGAAATCCATTAGTCTGGGCAATATGTTTGGATACCTGAAAGAAGAGAACGGTCATGTGGCAATCGCAAACAGGATGTTTGAAATGTGTCTTTTAAATATGTTTATGGCAAAGGAAGCAATACACAGCGATGTCTACGCGCAGGGCGGCAGTGACAGGATTGATTTCATAAAGGATAACATGCTTGACATGGAGCTTGTGCTGAAAAAGTTTGTTGAGTATTTCAATGAAATATGCAGTCAGAAAGATGCAAAGTTTATTGAGAAATATGGGCGGAAAATTTTCCTGATATATCTGAAACCCATCATCAACGGAACCGGAAATTATTATATTGAAGCACAGACAAGGGATGAGCGGCGCACGGATGTCATTGTTGACTACCGTGGCGAACAGTTTATTGTCGAGCTGAAAATCTGGCATGGGAATGAATACAACGAACGCGGAGAGGAGCAGCTTACGGATTATCTTGAATATTATCATAAGGACAAAGGGTATCTGCTGAGTTTTAACTTTAATAAAAATAAGAAAATAGGTGTGAACGAGATAGAAATCAGAAACAAGACAATTATCGAGGCAGTTGTGTAAGGCAGTTGTGAATATCTATACAAAACTGGAGCAAACCTGTATGATGCTAACAGATTTGCTCCAGTTTTTATGCACACGGGCACCCAAAGGAAAAATGTCAGCTAAGGCTGACGGGTGCCCGGCGCGCGAGTAGGGGAAGATGGCTCTTCCCTACTCGATTTTCACTTCATACTTATTGGATTTCCGGTATCGCTCCGGCAGGTTTGGAGACCGCGGGAGCAGGTCATATTTCCCCATACCTCCCCCACATATCCCGGGTAACAGGACGTTCCAGTTTCTCATACTCTGCGCGGACAGCGTTCAGCACGTGTTCCATGCAGAGTTTTTTGTTGTCGTGGACGGCCATGACGCACGCGGTATAGACGATATTTTTGATAAGGCCGCCCGTGATGTCGTACTGCTCGGACAGAAAATCAAGGTCAAGTTCCTCACGCGGAAGTTCCGGCGGCAGGCAGTTCTCCCAGATGCGCCTGCGCATCGCGGCATCGGGAGACTGGTATTTTATGACATATTTCATGCGACGCAGAAATGCTTTGTCAATGCCGCTATATAGATTCGTGGCGAGCACCACGATGCCGTCAAACTGCTCGATGCGCTGCAGGATATAGGAGACCTCCATATTGGCGTAGCGGTCTTTTCCGTCTGTCACCTCGCCGCGTCTGCCAAAGAGGGAGTCCGCCTCGTCAAAAAAGAGCACAGGCCTGGTTTTGCGGGCAAATGCGAAGATCTGTTCCAGGTGCTTCTCGGTCTCGCCGATATATTTGTCGAGCACAGAGGACAGGTCGACCTGATACAGGGCGGTCTCGAGTTTTCCCGCTATGGCGTGCGCTGTCATGGTTTTGCCTGTGCCGGAAGGACCGTAGAGCAGCACGGTCACAGCTCTTCCATAAGGGTACAGGCGCCTGAGGTTCCATTCCTCAAGAATCCGGTATCCTTCGGCGGCAGCGCAGCAGATCTGTTCCAGTGTCTGTCTGGTGCGGTCAGGCAGAATCAGATCGTCAAGTCTGACAGACGGGTATAGAATCTGTCCGAAGAGAGGCTCCTCACCTTTGTACAGTATGTCGCTGCAGATGCTGCCAAAGTCCTTTGAACTGGTATTGGCGATCGTGCGCCAGCGTGTCACGACGCCGGCGATCTCGCTTGGAGAGAGCGGATACTGCACAGATAGGCGGGCACAGTCAACCGGGAGTGTGTAGAGTCCGGCGAAACCGCGCAGAGCCGCCTCGCGTTCCTGCCGTGTCGTTTCACCGAGCTGAATCTGATGTAGATACGGTTGAAGATGTATGTCAGACGAAAAGCAGATATCTGCATCCGTGCACAGGATCACAGGAAGTTCTGCCCTGGTAAACGGCAGTACAGCAGTGGAGACAAAAGCAGATCGATCAATCTGTGAGGGAGAGAGCAGGGACGCGGTGATGCCACAGAAGCAGACGATGGCATTTTTCAGAAAGGCAGCGTGGACCAGACTGCTCCAGAAATGCTTCGCATCCACTCCGTTCTCGAATTGGTCTTTGCATTCCGGGACATGGATGAGAAGCAGGTCTCTCTTCATCAGGCGGGCGATGTGCCTGGCGAGGAAGCGTCTGCCGCCGTGCCCGCTGATCTGTAGAATGTTTGCTGCAAGGTGGTTCGTCCGTGCCTTGTCTGCGGGGGTGGACAGGGGCGCTGAAGCGCGCTGAAGCCAGTCTGCTCCCTCCACGGCAAAATGCTGGCGGACAAACATGGGGTGCAGCGCTGTATCACAGTCAAAACATTCTATCCAGTCGGGGAATAGCCTGGGAAACAGATCGGCTGAATTCGTCAGATAGGACAGCAGAACATTGTCAATTTCGATCGTCGCATAGGGAAGGGGAGTTTTGTCCCAGTCCACAAAACAGATTTTTTGCAGCTTCTGCAGCCTGCGCATGATCGCATCAAAGCTGGAATACGTCACACCGTCCAGCTCGGAGGCAAGCTGTATGGTTACTGTGTTTCCGGTGTAGTAGTTCAGGAAGGCGGCAAATTCCGGCACGGTTGCAGCGGCGAGGCACAGGTCGAGCGCGTTGCACAGGATGCTGTAGTCAGCGCTCGCGGTCTCTTCACAGATGCGTTCAAGGAGTCCGGCATAGCGTGACGCCTCGGCGCTGGTATCGTGCTGCCATGCTTCCAGACATTCTGCTGTCAGGCGTTCCGTGAGTATGCCCAGATAAGGAAAACGCTCAAAGCTGTTCTGGCGTCCGGTCGCCTCCAGAAACAGATGCGTTTTCAGGATTATACGATATGTTGTGGTCTCCAAGAAATTCATAATATGGTATCCTTTTCATATTTTATAATCCTATCATACCAGAAAAAATTAGAAATGTGTAGAAAAAAACTTATTCCGTAATTTTTTGCAGCTCAATCCAGTGACGGCTGCTGTATCCGATGATACCGTTATATTCGATCAGCGCCCAGTGTTCGTTTGTGAGCTCAAGAACCTTGCCGTTGCCGCCGATTGGTATTTTGCCGATGATCTTGGCCTTCGTGGAGGGAGCGTTTCGGATATTCAGATTTTTGTGCGTTCCAATAAAATGAAAGGAGTACAGGGCGGTTGTGTCTGGTTTTGTTTCGGGGACTGTCTCCGTTTCTGTTTTTATTTCTGTTTCAACTTCAATTTCTGTCTCTGTTTCGATTTCTGTTTCGGAAGTTATCTCTGTGGATGCTTCCGGTTCGGCTGCGGTCTCCGGTTCGGTCGGGGTGACAGCTGTCTTGGTTTCGGACGATACGTGGGCGACGGTGACGCCGGAATGTTTGCTGTTGTATATGGTCAGGATACAGACGCCCAGAACGCAGATATGTAAAATGGTAAACAGGACCAAGGTGCTCTTTTTATTCATAGATGATTATCCCTCCTGAAATTCATGAGTGTGGTTTGGATGGCAGCTGGATATGCAGAGTAAAGCCTGTGCTTCTGGAGCTTTTTGCCCACACGCGCCCGCCGTAGTCCGATACGAGGGCGTGCACCTGTGCCAGACCGAGGCCGGTGCCGTATTTTTTGTTGGAGCCCTGGTAATTCAGGCCAAAGATCAGGGATGTCTCGTGGTTAGAGATGCCCTCTCCCTCGTTTTTGAAGATGATCAGGCTGTCGCCGTCAAGGTCGGTGATGCGGATGTAGATGGTCTCATACAGATCTTTGGCGGCGGGACTGAACTTGAGCATGTTGTCGACCACATTATCGCAGATGATCTTCAGCGCCGCGGCGGAGAGATAGGTCTCGGCCTCCGGCACGGAGCAGTGAAATTTCGGATGAACCCTGCTGCTTCGGTCTGTGTCAAAGCGGTTTTTGACATAGTCGGTGAAGAACTCGTCCAGGTTGATCGGCAGCGCTGAGGTAAGCGGACAGGAGTAGAGCGGGTGCAGACAGGTCTCCTGTTCTCTGCGGAGACGGTCAAGCTCTTCGTTCAGCAGACGGTTGGATTCTGTGAGCTCCTGAATGCGCAGGGACAGTTCGAGCTGCTGGAAATCAGTCTCCTTGTTGTCCATGCCGTCATCGTCCGCCGGCAGGTCGTCCGGTAGCTGTTGTGTTCTGGGCTTCCAGATAAACAGGAGGGAGATTGACAGCAGACATAAGGCGGACAATACAGGCTGGTCAAACGCGATGGAGCATATGCCGGCAAGAAAGAGAATGCTGTTTAATATCAGTGGAAAAGTTCTGTTCATCTCGTTATTCCTTTCGCTTTTATTGACAATTTTTTATTGACAATTTTTTATCGATAATTCCTGAACACATTATAACAAAAGAGCCGCGCGTATGCAACAGCTCTGCCCTGGACGAATTAAAAATATTAGTAATAGTATACAAAAGAAGTGACCGCGTATGTGCATTATGATACGAATCGACCTATAAATGTATTGAATCGACAATTTTTGGCAAGAAAATAGGAATAGTGCTGTATTTTGCGAAATGAATCACGAATTACTTTGACAAAATTGCACAAAAAAGCTTGCCTTTTGTACTGCTTTTGTGTAGAATAGAGAAAAATGATGCTTTTTGTAGAAAACTAGAGCGTGTTTGAAAAATGCTTTCTGCCAGATGTGCGTCACAATTTGTGGGAGATTTGTGCCAAATGAAGGGCGCATAGCGGGCTATGTAACCTGAATTTGGCATAAATATCACGCAAAGTGGGGCGTGCAGATGGTAGGAATGATTTTTCAAATACGCTCTAGCGTGGAGGTAGGAGCGTGAAGAATAATCAATTATTTCCTTTTGAGAGAAATCGCTATTATGCGGGGAAACTGCTGACCTCGGCGGATTTTGAGGCGGAACAGCTCTATATGAATAACAAGCGGCGTTTCCTGAACCGCATTTTGTTTGGAAGCGGGATTGTCTGCGGACTGAGCGTTGTCAATGTGGACGATCTGTCCATCCTGATGGAGAGCGGGGTTGCGATCGACGAGACCGGACGCGAGATTGTGGTAGAATCGACTGTGATCAGGCGGTTGTCGAGTGTGGAGGGGTTTGGCGCCCTGAAGGGCGATCAGGCGGGACTATATATCCGCTACAAGGAGGAGGATGTCCACACAGTATACTGCGGAGACATCGGTTCCGACGGGAAGGAATATGAGAGCAACCGGATTGATGAGGGATACGAGCTGTATTTGAAGGATATCGAGGAGCTGCCGCTCTCGGAGGAAGAGGACGAGAGGCTGATTCTGCGGGAAAATTTTATGGACAATCCGGATTACGCGGTATCGGTCAGTATGCCGTGCACGGCCGCAAAGGGACAGGCTGTGAAGCTTGTGGTCTGTGTGCGCAAGAAATCGGATGAGGCAAAGGACTTGTATTTTCACGCAAGGCTGCAGTTGCCCGCGTTCACGAATCCTGCGGGAGGACACGAGCTGGAGATCGAGCTGCGCGATATCGCGATGGCGAAGGGGCGAAGGCTCACAAAGGAGTACTGGCTGCGCTGTGACAGCACGGAGGCGGAAGAGACGGATATCCTGTGCAACAAGGAGGATATCCGGTTTCGCGTGGGCGGCTATGAGATAGAGGCAAACGGAGGGATTCATTTCAAGGTGAAGCTGTCGGACCGGCCGCTTTATCAGATCGCGGCGGGTGAGGCCGGCAGGGCAAGCTTGGATGCTGAGATGAAATCCAGGGCGGAGGACGGTGTCTGTATCGCCGTGCTGCAGCTGCTTCGGACGGAGGCGAGCTGTCTGATCAGCAGCATCAGAGAGGAAGGTGTCAGGCGTTATATTATGACGCCGGGCAAGTCAGGGCAGCGTCAACTGCTGATGTCGTATTTTGCGGACGATGACAGGAGGATGCAGGTACCGGAGCCGGAGCTTTGCAGGACCGGAAAGAGCGTGGAGGCCGTGGATACGCCTGCGTTCATGACGAGCGGGCGGCTGGAGATCCCGCTCGATGTCAATATGAAAAAGGGCGACATCTGTGTCTCGGAGGAGATCATGCATGGACTTGGCAAGGGAAATGTCTATGTCGAGGTGGGGATAGAGTACATCGAGGAGAATCCATATGACAGGAAGAACCGCAGAAATGTCATTTATGGGAATCCGGCGCTCTTTGACACCTATGAATGTATGCAGGTGGAGACCGCGGTCAGGGTATTGAATGACAAGGGTAGCTTTCAGGTGGCAGCCAGACTGCTCGGTGAGCAGAAGAGCATTGTGCTGCAGCTTAGCTGGGTGGCGTTTAAGTTCCAGAGAGGGAAGGATGCCGACGAGCTTCAGGATGAGGAGGAGCGGTTCATCACTCCTGAGATGCCGACAGTGCGTCTCAGGGCGAAGGAGAGCTATTATTTTAATGTGAGTTTCAACAATATGGAGCCCTGCCGTCTAAGTTATGAGCTGACAGAGCCGGAGAGCGGGGAGATCGGGGCGGATGGCCTGTATACGGCGCCTGTGAAGGAGGGGGTGTACGAGATCTACATCTATTGTACGGATATGCCTAAGATCTCTACCTATGCGTATGCTGTGGTCGGCAGGTAGCAGCCGGACAACAGCTGTGTTGTGAGAGCGGAGGAAAAGATGCTTCTGAATACTGGGAAAAAGCAATACAGGATTATCAGGGAAGTATTGACAGGCGAGGTGAATGACGTCTATGTGTGTCAGGATTCGAACGAGTCCATGGCGCCATACAGGACTGTCTGGCTTGTCAAAGACCGTCAGGTGGCAAGGGAACTGATGGGAAAGCTTGGCAGTGAGTGTGTGGAGTGCTTTATGCACAATGAGGCGGCGGGCTTTGTGTTTGCATATGACGGGGAGCGGCCGCTGGGCAGGTTTTACCTGAATGCGGTGCAGAATAACGCCGCCGCAGGACCGAGAATATGGCTTGAGCTTGTGGTCAGGTGTATGACATCGGGACTGCCACCCGCTGTGCTGAACGTGATCTTACGACAGAGACAGATTCATATCGGCGCGGACGGGGGTATCTGGTTTGGATATTTTCTGGACTTATCCGCGTATGACGCGCAGGCGGGGGAGAAGGAAAATGTGGCGCTGTGCGCGGTGTGTATCATGGAGCTGATCGAATCCGGGCTTGTGATCAGGACGGAAGCGGCAAAGGGCGTCCGTGTGATGAAGCTGATCCAGAAGAAGTTGGACCGGAAAAAATATCAGGAGTTTATGCAGTTGTACAGTGACATTAAGCTGATGACAAGGGAGACCATGCCTAAGAGCAGGAAAGGAAGGCTCAGGGCATTTGCCGCATCCAGGCGGGATACGATATATCGGGTATTGGCGGTCCTGTGCGTCATACTGGTGTGTGTCGTCGTTCTCATGCTTGTGGGACATCTGCTGTTCGGGGAATATTCGTTTTGGAAGCTGTTTCACGATCCATTGGAGCGGATTGGGACAGAGTCGCTGTTGCAGTAGCCTGGGGGAGAAGTGCTGGTGAAACAAAGTATTAAGACAAAAATAACAGTCGTTTTGGCGATCATAATTTATATCTTATTGATGATGCTCACGCTCATGGCAGTCACTCCGGAGGGAGAGTTTGATGTGGAGCGGCTCGCGCGGGATGCACAGGGCAATATCTATGCGGCGTGTGTCTCGGACGATGAGGTTCTGGTCTGCCGTCTGGACGTGGACGGAAATGCGGATAGATATTACAGGTGCAGGCGCGAGGCGCGGGATGCACAGATCTTGTGCGGCTATTTCGGGGGAAAGATCTACATCAGCCAACTGTGGCACGAGGAGGAGGACAAAGGTCACGCTGCGGGCGCCGGGCAGCATTTCAGCATATGGGAGACGGCAGGCCGCGGATTTCGATGCATTCTGCAGGGGACGATCGACAGCGACATGATGTTTACGGATATCAGAGTCGACTGGGATGGCGTCTATCTGGCAGGGATTGACCTGCAGACGCAGCAGGTTCTGATCTACAGATATCAGGAGGATGAGCTGTTGGTTCAGCGGTATGTGACGGATTTTGTCCCGCTCACAGTGTGCTTTGGCAGAAAAGGGATGTATATGCTGTCGGACGACAACCGGATGTATGTCATCGAGGAGGATGGAAACGGCAGCATTCCGGTCAGAAGCGAGCTGGGGGATGCTGCTGTCATTTTCACGGATGATGACGGCGTGTACTGGCAGAGCGTGGGCAGCAGGGATATCAAATATTTATTATATGAAGGCGTGGAGGGATATGTGTTTCGGGATGTCGGATATGTGCAGGATATCGCATACGCGGTGTCTGTGCAGAACAGTGCGATGATTCTGCAGGAGGACGGTGAGAACAGGCTTCTGGTCATCGGACAGGATGGGGAGGACGGGTATTATCTGGACGCGGTCGGACTGCAGCCCATAGCTGTGGGGCAGAATGCGCTGGTGCCGATGCTCATGGTTACGCTGGTCTATATTGCTGTCTGCGCTGTGCTCACAGGGATGATTCTTTTCCTGCGCAATAAGAGCAGGCTGTTGTACAGGACGCTGGCGGCGATCGGTGGACTGAGCGGAATCTGTCTCGTGGTGATGATCGTCGTTGTCAATTTTCATGAAAGCGGGAGCTACAGCGGGACGAATCTTGCGGTGATTGCTTTTGCCGAGTGGCTTGTGGTGATGATCATCACGATGCTCTTTCTGGGACATATTTGGAAGAATATGGACATTGTGCTCACATGGATGGACAAGATTTCACGGGGAGAGTACGATATTGAGAGCAGGAAAGCGCCCGATGACGAGTTTGGAATGATGTGGACGGCACTCGAACGGATGTGCAGGAACCTGCGCGTGCAGAAATACAGGTATCATGAGGCGGAGGACTATCTGTACCGGTATGCTCCGAGAAATTTCGAGCAGTTGTTTGACAAGGAGAATCTGCAGGAGGTCGGCGTCGGGGAGACGAGACAACTTCCTGTGACGCTCGGTATGATATCAGTGATTGACAAGGAGGCACTTTTGGCCGGAAGGACACAGAAACAGTATATGCAGTATGCAAATAAGCTGATGGACATTCTCTTTTCGCAGCGGGAGGCGGAGCAGGCGGTGTTTCTGCGGGATGGAAATACGCTGGAAAATGTGAAAGTGGTCTTTAAGGGGAGCGAAGAGAGCGCTCCGGCCGCTCTGCAGTACAGCGCTGCGTGTATGGAGACGCTGATGCGCCGGACTGATGTGCGCTGTGACACGATGCCGTTTATCCTGCTGCACACGGCCGAGGTGAGCTGCGGACTGTCAGGCGGAAACAGACAGGTATATCCATATGTCACGTCTCTGGAGATGGAGACCTTGGGCGGATATGCGGGCAGACTCAGAGCGTGCGGGGCGAGAATTGTCGTGACAGAGAGCACCTGGCAGCTTGTCCAGGAACAGGCGGAGGGGCGCTATATCGGATATGTGACGTCTGCCGGCCGGGGGGCGGTATTTCGGCTCTATGAGATCTTTGACGCATATCCGCAGCCGCAGAAGCTTGAGAGGCGCAGGAACAGGGGGCGCTTTGAGCAGGCGCTGGAGCTGTTTTACCAGGACGACCTGTATCAGGCAAGGAGTGCTTTTGCCGATGTGCTGCGGGAATGTCCTGACGATGGGATTTGCGGGTGGTATGTGTCTGCATGCGATGCGCTTTTTAACGGAGGGGAGACAGCCGACAGACGCCATGACCTTTTTGGTGACTTTTTTGAAAGGTAGGAATTTGGAAGGGAGGAATTTCGTTGAATATTGTGGAGCTTATGCTCACCACAATTAAGGCGAAGCTGATGCCGGTTCTGAACAAGCTCAAACTGTTGACGAACGGGAGTTTTATCAGGAATAAGCTGCTGGTGCGCGTGAGGAATTTCTTTTTCCGGCTGCTGGATATCAGGCCGCGCGACGAGCGGGACTATTATCCGTTTCTGTGGTGGCTTGTCAGCAGGCGTCTTGCGATGGCCGCTGTGGTGGTCATCAGCGTGCTCTGCATCAGTTTCCTATGGAGCTCGAAGCCTGACCGGACCAGGAGTGACAATCCGTACAAGGCGTACAAGTATGACTCGCTCATGTTGAAATTCACCACCGGAAAGGCGCAGATCCTGGGAAAGTCGGGTTATATGGCCTATGTGGGAGATGTGGAGAAGGGAACGGTAAAGGGGCGGGGGACGCTGTACGGACCGCAGGGCAATATCGTCTACGACGGGGAGTTTGACGCCAACGCCTACAACGGCACAGGAAAATATTATGAAGATTCCCGGCTGCGGTACGAGGGTACCTTTAAGGACAACCTGTATGAGGGCGAGGGAAAATTGTACCGGGACAATGAGGCGCTGTGGTATGAGGGCGGTTTTCATATGGGATGCATGTCGGGCGAGGGAACGCTGTATGACGCTTTTCAGACACCGGTTTACAAGGGACGTTTTCAGGAGAACAGGATTGTGTATCAGGAGCTGATCGGGAAGGGAACAGCAGAGGTATCTGAAATGTACATGGGTGCGCGTGAGATCATTACCGCCGCCGATGTCTATGCGGTGTACATGAAAGCGATCGATGCGATGTATTTCGGGGACGACGCGGGCAATACCCTGGAGGAGGAATTTGTCGTCAGGGGGATATACGTTCTGCAGCCGCAGGTTTATCTGGACGGACAGATGATGGAGGATATCCCGCAGATCAGGGAGTGCCTGGGGGAGCCGGTCTATGAGGGAAATACGTATCTGGAGGCGGAGGATGAGATCGCGCTGAACAGGGCGTGTGAGCTGACCGGGGAAAACGTCTTGTATGGAAAATCAGGGTGCAGGGAGATGCCGGTCTATGATGATGTGACAGAGGTCAGCGAATTTGACGGGGATTATCAGGCGTACATCTATGTGTATGAGAATGAGGGAATCGTCTACACCTTTTTCTGCAAGGACAAGGATGCGGGATTTGATTTTTATAGAATGGAAGCGTGAGAAAGGGGGAGTGCACATTGGGCAGGAGACTGATCGCATGGCTGCTGCTGGCTGTGCTGCTGGTTCCCGCGGCCGCACTGGCGCAGCCGCTTGGAGTAGTGGCGGCGACAAACAAACTGTCGCTCGAGAAAGCCCAAAAGCTGGCTGTCGCCAACTCGGAAACGTATCGGAAAATCCAGAATAAGATCGAGCTGCAGGAAATCAAGTATGCCACGGCTGTAAAGTCTATCAAGATGAAGAAAAAGAATATGTCGACCTTTCGCTGGACGCCGCTGTTATCGTTCAAGTTTCCGGAGAAGACGACGCTGGCGGACGAGTATGAGTGGCAGTACAAGCCTCTGCAGATTTCCTGCACGATTCAGGAGTTAAAGCATCAGCTTGAGGATGACAGGCTTGCAAGCCGCGAGAAGGTGACGCAGGTGTTCGTGGAGACATACATATGCCAGGAGAAGATCAGCTTCTATGAGGAGCTTCTGTCGACGGCGCAGGATACCCTGCAGCGAAACAGGATTCGACTGGCGTCGGGGGAGGCCAGACAGGCCGATGTGGACAAAATGCAGCAGAAGGTGAGCAGGCTGACGACAGACCTGGCGCTGCAGATGCGCACCTTTGAGAATAACAAGAGCGAGCTTACCAAACTGATCGGTCTGGATGTGACCAGCGGCTATGTATTTCTGGAGCCGCTGGTGGATGCGGATATTCCGCGGGAAGTCTTGGACGAGCTGGTGGATTACACGCTGGAGCGTGACCACGAGTACTATGATGTGCGGCTTGAGACGCAGTTGTCGCTCAGGAGTCTGAATATGATCAAAAGCATGATGGAGAGCAAGTACGGGAGAAAGCTCAATCCGGTACAGCCATTTATCCAGCAGGCGTTAAACGGGGAGAAGATCGATGGATCGGCGTTTAAGAAGGTCTATAACCAGATGCTGGAGGATATCGATGAACCTTGGGATGGCAGTTTCCGGATACTGTTTTTCCGCTTTCCTAAGGAGTGGTTCAAGGGTTCTGTGGACGGTTCGCGCTATGTCGAGGACGATCCTTATGTGCTGTATACAGGAGCGCTCGAGTACGCGGACGCGGCGCGCGAACAGAAATCCGCCAAGGAGGAGCTGGTAAAGCGGGTGCGCAATGACTTTGAGACGATCAAGACGGCGCAGATCGCTTACAGGGACGCTGTGCGCGCCCTGGACGAGCTTGCGGTAGATCTGGACAAGGGCATACAGCGCAACAGAATGGGAAGCATGTCCTATGAGGAATTGTCAGACATCCAGACAGAGTATGAGGAACAGGAGCTCTCGAAGCTGGAGCTTCTGGGGGAGTACAGCAGCCTGCTGTACGCTTATGACAGACTGACCTGCGGCGGCATCACCGCGTTTCTGGAGGGGACGGACATCAACATGGTGACAGCGCAGGGAGGCAACAGCTTCCTGGCGGACGAGGTGAAGGGTATGGCGTATTACTACATTGAGTTTGCGGTGGAGGAGAATCTGTTTCGTCTCGGCGTCAGCATCCCGGAGGACTTTTCGGTGGACATCACGCACTTTGCGCTGTATGTGAACGGGGAGCAGATCGGGGACAGGACGGAGAAGGACAGGTATCTGGAGCATCTGGGGCTCGATCTGGACAATACGGAGAGTGTGAAGCTGTATCTGTATAATGAAGATGAGCTGGTCGAGGTGTGTGAGATCAACCCGTCGGTGTATCAGGATACGCTAGAGATCACGGGCGGCTACACGCTTGAGAAGGATACGCAGATCAGGACAGTGGCGACTTACAGCTACACGCTCGACAACAGTACGAACACGGCGCTGCTCACGATCACGGCGGAGAAGACAGAACCCATCGCGTATTACCGGCTTGAGGACAAAGATGGAAACAGGATATCGGGTGAGGAACTGATTCGCATCGACAGCGCGTTTCGATATCTCTCACTTCTGGTCGGGGATTTTTCGGGTGTTGTGGCGGTGTTCTATGACCGGTCGGGGAGTATGCTGTACAAGGGAAACTTTGAGACAGGTATCGCGCGTATCGTGGTGGAAGAGTGAGCTGTATGATATGAGACGAGACGAGCAGAGAGGAGGGATAGCATGACAGTAAGGCGCAGGGCAGGGACAGCTGTCGTGCTGGCGGTATTGGCGCTGGCACTGGCGCTGTGTTTCGGGAAGAATGCCGCCATGGCGCTGTTTGACCAGGGGAAGGCTGTGCGGATAGATCCCTCCGCGATCGAGGATTCCACGCTGATCATCGGGACGCATCTCATTTATCTGCATTCGCTGAATGAGGGTATTTATGAGATCGCGGTGCAGTCCGCGGCCGATTCCGGACAGGACAGGCGGTACTACAAATCAGAGCTTGCGGGCGGGATTTGGATGGACATCACGGATGCGGGCTCGATCAGCGACATTTCCGCGGGCGGACTCGTGGCTGACGAGAATGAGATCGCGCGCCTGTATCTGACGCATCACACAAAGTCGGACGGGATCACCTACAACCTGCAGACCAAGCAGCCGATCTGCATATATGATATTGTCTATGTGTACGATCTGGAGAATCTGCCGGAGCTGGAGCCCTTAAAACTGCAGTACGACAAGCTGAGGGAGTCCAGGAGCGGGACAAAGACGGATAAGCGCAATATCAAGCTGATCAGGGATTTTTTCGCGACGGAGGTGCGGACGGACGATACCCAGCAGTATGACCGGCAGCTCCAGGCCCTGCAGGAATATTATGAGGAGCTGTCCGCGAACGATGCGGACTCAAAGTACCTTGAGACAGCGCTCACCGTGATGGAAAAGATCAGCAATGCCAGAAAAGCGCAGGTGTTTGCGATTGTCAGGGACGCACTTGAGAAGCTGCAGGGCGATGTGGCGGATGCGGCGGACGATGGCGTGCAGATCGACGACGCGCTACTGACCTCGATCGGGGACAGTCAGTATGCGCTCGAGGAGAGCTGCGCGGAGGCGGAGGGCAATATGCTCGCTGAGCAGGAGGGCGCTGTGTCTGAGAAGGAGTACGAGCTCTGTATGAGTATGGTGTCAAACGCGGAGGGCGGCAATTATTCGGGGTGCGACGAGCAGAATCTGCAGCTGCAGTATCTTGACAATATCAACGACGGCAGGATTGTCGATGCGGCCGCGGAATTAAAGCTTTTGGAGGAGCTGACGGAGAGTGCGGATGTGCGTTACGGCGTTGCGCTCTCGGAGGGGATGACGCCGGAGTACCAGGTACTGGTGTCAAAGAATGTGTCGCATGCGGCGCGGGAAAACCGCATGAATGCGGATGTTGCTGGCGCCGCTGCGGCACGCGGGGAGCTGGAATTTCTGATTCAGGGAACCGTTGACCGCAGGGAGAGCATCGGGGAGCTGGCCGGCAGGGAGACGCAGGAGTATATCCTGCAGAAAATACAGGAGGCGGCGAAATTCAAGGCAGTCGTCAAGCAGGATGATTATGCGGAGAAATATCAGAGCTCTGTCGCAGAGTACGTCCAATGGCTCAACAGTCTGCTTGACAGCATAAGGCCGACGGGTAGCGAACAGGGCGAGGAGAAAACCCTGTATGAACAGAAGGAGGCGCTGCAGGAGCAGAAGCTCAAAGCGCTGGATGCGCTCGATCTCGACACGGCAAAGCGGATTGACGCAAAGATTGCCGATGTCGATGAGAAGATCGGCGCACTGGAGTCGGTGCAGTCGGAGAAGCTGGAGGAGCTGACGGAGAGGAAGTCAGAGCTGGAAGCACGGCTGTCACAGAATCCGCAGGATATGGAGCTTCAGGTCGAGGTCAGCAGGCTGGAGGCGCAATTGGCGGCGGGACAGTCGGCTCTGTCCGACAGCAGTCAGGCGGCAAACATCATGGAGAGCAAAAATGAGATTCTCGGTTTGCTGGCGGACGGGGATACCGGCGCCGTCGCGATGGGGCGGCTGACAGACAATGTGGACCTGCTGACATCGATGCTGGAGGACGGCTCACCGCTTGCGCTTGCGGCGATGAAGGAGGTCTATGGGAAAATGCTCGCAAAGTCGGAGCTGGAGGATAACAGCGCGTATGACAGCCTGAAGGAGGGAATCGAGACGGCTGTGTCCGAGAGCGCGGTCAGCGCAGGAACGGCAGATTCGTTATCGCCTGAGCGTGCTGGGGATATCGTCGCGGATGCTTTGGGTGTCCCTGCGCTGCTAGATACGAATGGCTCCCTGTCATCAGAAGGTCTGGCCGCGGCGTCGCAGGAGGATTTGCTGGCTGCGCTGCTGGCGCTTGGCGATTATGATGATGAGATTGCGGGTGAGTCGACGAAGGCGCTGACAGAGGGACTGGCGGCATCCATGGAACAGAGCGGCGCGTGCGTTATATTTCAGACGCAGCGGCAGCATGCGGAGACCTATGTGCCGGCCGAAATGCTCGCGCGGTATCTGGGATATCGGTATGTGTGGAATGAGACACGGAAAAATGCGGTGCTGTCACAGGGCAGGGTGTATTATAGCTTTATGGCATATGACGACCAGGTGCAGACTGAGAAGGATGAGGCATTGACCATGGAGCGGCCGGCTGTATTTGCCGGACAATTGTTGATACCGGATTCCTTTGTACAGAAGCAGTTTGACTGTTATGTCTATGACATTTCAGGGACAGGCTATTCTGTGCTTGTGAATGATAAAGTTGTTGAGAGATCACAGGAGATACTTTCTGAGCTGTTAAGGGGCTCATAAAGTGACAGCTTCGGAGAAAGGAGGATATGGATGGGATTGGCAGTGGTTGCGGGCGCGTCGGTGCTGTGTCCGTTTGGCACGACGCCGGCCAGTCTTGCGGTGACGTCGCAGAGTACGCTTCTCGCGGAGGGAAAACCTGTGGCGACCATAGCGGATACGTCGGCGGCAAATATTCCAACCTGCGGTATGTGCTCGTCACTCGCAAATCCACAGGTGGCGTCCGCCACCGCGGCAGCGCTGGGGGTGCTCACGCCGCAGCCGTGTATTCCGGTCATAGCGGGGACATGGACTGCGGTCCAGACGAAATGCATCGCGGGCGGCAAACCCTGTCTAACAACGGGGGCGACGGCCGTGTGCAGCTATGGCGGGACACTGAGTATTATAAATCCAGGTCAGACAACAGTGTTATTATAATATTAGAAAAACGCAAATGCGAAAGGAGAAAGAGATGGCAGAATATTTATCACCAGGAGTATATGTGGAGGAGTATGACAATTCCCCGCGCTCAATCGAGGGAGTGGGCACGAGCGCTGCCGGTTTTGTGGGAATGGCAGTCAGGGGAGCGGCGAAGGGAGCACCCTCGCTGATCACCAATTTCGCGGGTTTTCTGCGCGAGTTTGGGGGATATCTGAGTGAGTTTACACACAGGGAGTATCGTTACCTGGCAGGGTGCGTGGAGCAGTTTTTCGCAAACGGCGGCACGCGCTGCTATGTGGCGCGGGTGACTGCGCCGGGTGCGGAGGCAGCAGGCACAAAGCTCGGCATTATGCAGGTTGACGCGGCGAACGAGGGCGTGTGGGGAAATCGTATCCAGCTGACGGCGGTCTCCGTGACGAAGAAGAAGCTGCAGCTGATGGAGAAGCTGCAGGACAACACATACAGGGCAAAGAGTGCGGACGGCCTGCTCGAGGGCGATATCGTGGTGTTTGAGGAGGAGTACAACCGCATTTCCTCAATCTTTGACAATAATATTACCTTTGAGAAGGCGTTTGCAAACGATCCGACGGACGCAGATCTCGTGCCGAAGAAAGTACTGTATCTTGTTGAGACTGACATTCAGGTAAGGTATAATGAGATGGTGGAGAATTATACAGGCCTCAGCTTCAACATCGCTTCGCCGAGCTACATTGAAGGGAGAATGAGGAAGAGTGAGCTGGTCCGGGTGCAGGTGGAGCCTATGAATGCTGCGGCTGATCCGGTGGAACAGCTCTTTGGGAATGGCAAGAAATCAGGAACCGCGATTCTGACAGGCGGAAGCGACGGAAATATCGAGGCCGTCACGGCGGGGACTTTTATCGGGGAGGACAACGGACCGGGAAACAGGACGGGAATCCAGGCATTTATCGAGAATGATCAGGTCAGCATGATGGCGGTTCCGGGGATTACCATGCCGGATGTCATCGTCTCCCTCGTCTCGCACTGTGAGAACATGAAGAACCGCTTTGCCGTGCTCGACATGCCGTTTGACTGCGTGAAGACCAAGGAGCTGATCGAGTACCGCGAGATGATTGACAGTACCTATGCCGCGATGTATCACCCGTGGCTTCAGGTCTTTGACCGCTCGACACAGAAGTCCGGATTCTTCCCGCCGTCGGGTGCTGTGATGGGCGTCTATGCGCGGACGGACATCGCGCGGGGCGTGCACAAGGCGCCGGCGAATGAGACTGTGATGTGCACGGACCTCAGCGTCAATTATAATAAAGGCGAGCAGGATATACTGAATCCGGCGGGAATCAATCTGATCCGCAGGCTTCCGGGGCAGGGCATCCGCGTGTGGGGCGCGCGGACTGCGAGCAGCAACAGCGCATACAAATACGTCAATGTCAGGAGGCTCTTTATCTACGTGGAGGAGAGCATCCGGGTAAATACCAACTGGGTGGTGTTTGAGCCGAATGACACGACATTGTGGACGAGAGTCAGCATCACGATATCCGCGTTTCTCGATACGCTGTGGAGGAGCGGTATGCTTGCGGGCGCGACGCCGGAGGAGAGCTATTTTGTCGAGATCGGCGCGTCGACGATGACGCAGGATGACATCAGGAACGGACGGCTGATCTGCAACATCGGCATAGCGCCCTCGCGCCCCGCGGAGTTTGTGATCTTCAGGGTGACACAGTACACGGCGGAGGCAGGTTCCGGTTCGGAGGAATAAATCAGAGGAATAAATATAAATCAGTAGCAAAGGAGTAGAGATTATGGCAACTTATGATAATGGTTCAGGATTAGCATATCCATTGACAAAGATGAATTTCCTCGTCACGGTCGATTCTGTGAGCGGAACGGCTGCATTCAGCGAGGTCAGCGGTGTGGAGGCATCTGTGGATGTCATCGAGTTCCGGCAGGGAAACGCGAACAGCATGGCGCCGGTCAAGATGCCGGGGCTGGTCAAACACGGAAACGTCACCCTGAAGATGGGTTACACGCTCGACAATGCATTTAAGACGTGGATACAGGAGTGTGTGAGTGAGACGAGGGGCGAGATGCCGCGCTCCAAGGTGTCGATCGAGCTGATTGACACCAATCAGGGGACGCCGGCCACGGCAGTCACAAGCATTCAGGGGACCAGGGTGTGGGTACTGACAAACGCGTGGGTGGCGAAGTACAATGCGCCGGACCTGAACGCGACGGCAAACGAGGTGGCGATTGAGTCTGTCGAGATTGCGTATGAAGAATTGGTAATACCGAATTGATGGTGGTAAACGGGAGGAATACAGATGGATATGCAGACGGTCTATGAGTTTGAACTGCCCAGGGGGTATGTGGACGGCAGCGGGGGACTCCATAAGCGGGGCAAGATGCGTCTCGCCACAGCGGGGGACGAGATCAGCGCCACGAGAGATCCGAGGGTATTGAGCAATCCTTCCTATCTCAGCATCGTCGTTCTGGCGAAGGTCATCACGGAGCTTGAGGGTGTGGAGATGGTCACGACTACCCTGATTGAGAAGCTGTTTACGGCGGACATGGCGTTTCTGCAGGATATGTACCAGAAGATCAACAATGTGGAGCCGGTCATGATCCGGGCAGTCTGTCCGGAGTGCGGGGCTGTGCATGAGGTGCCGTTAAATTTTACACGAGAGGGATAAGGCTCTATCCGGCCGAGGAGATGTACAGGGAGATGGCGTTTATCTCGTACTATTTTCACTGGAGTGACGAGTCTGTGCTGGGCATGGAACACACGATGCGGAGAAAATGGTGCAGCGAAATCTCGGACATCAACAGGAGCCTGTCCCTCTCAGACCAACAGAAGGAAAAAGGAAGGAGTTTGTTTTGAATACAATAAAAAAGGACTTTGTGACAAATCCGCTCATCAACAACATCTTCCTGCTGCGGGTGGATGCGGTCTACGATCTGGCGTGCACCAAGGTGAGCGGTATCGTACAGGAGAAGGAGTACGAGAATATCGTGGAGGGCGGCGTGAACGATTACGTGCAGTTGCGCGAGAAACCGGCCTCAAAGCCCAATATCCTGCAGGTCGAGCGGTACATCGGGGAGAAATACCTCGATCCGCTCCCTGTGGGAAAACGGTGTGAGATACCGCTCGTGCTCTATGTGGACCGTCATCTGGATCAGTTTGTCGGTGCGCCGATGACGTTCACCTTCTCCGGATGCACGGTGCTGAGCAAGAAGTACGGCGACCTGGACGCGGAGCACAGCGGACTGATGACCGAGACGATACAGATTGCGTACCAGCAGGTTACCGTCGTGAAGAAGGAAAATGAGATAATCGTGCCGTTGTGGGGATTTGACAGGTCCGGGAAGAAATATCAGGGGATAGGACAGCGTCACGCAGCGTACGACAAGAACGAGATCCGGAAGAAGCGCATGGAAGAGATGAGCAGGAAGTGGCCCGAGAGGCGCAGTGCCAAAACCGACAGGCAGACAAAGAGAGGTGGATGAACGGATGCTGATCTTGAAAAATCCCCTTACCCTGCAGAGTATTTCCGCGTTCGGGATTTATTCTGACAGTCTGGGACAGAAGATCTGCGGGAATTATCAGACATTTGGGGCGGCGGTGACAGGGGAGGACTTGATTCACATGACAATGCAGGAGCCGGATGTCTATGTGGCAGTCGAAAATAACGGTCCGTTTCTGGTGGACAACCGGGTACATGTGGACAATCAGGTTCGGGTGGAGCTCGTAAACCGCTTGGTGAACAGGCTTATGCTGTATCCGTCCCCGCAGTTTACGTATCAGGATGAGGTGTTTGTCACGACAGTCCTGCACAAACTGGGCGTAGCGGACGTCAATGCGTTTATGCAGCAGGTGAGACTCCACAAGGAGACCAACGAGCTGGCTGTATCGCTGATCAACAAGTATTTTGACGAAGGCAGGGAGTTTGCCCATACAGTCAGTGAGCTGCTGGAGCATTATTTTGATAACGACAGTCAGGAAGTGGATATCATAAAAAATGAATACCGGTCGGACCGCTGTCTGCACAATGATATTTTCAGGAGGCTGATGACGGCGGAGTGCAGCAATGCGGTGTACAGCTACCAGAATCCTGTTCAGGTCAGGGAGCGTCTTGCGGGAAGCTTCCACGAGATCGAGTGGATGCGGCAGGCGGACAGGATACAGCTGTCGCAGCTTCGGGCGAATATCCTATGGCAGACGAATCCTGCTGTCCTTTGCGAATATTACGGTTATGAGACAAGGCCGCTTGCGGTCAGCGAGCTGACGAGGCAGAAGGTCATTGACCGCATGAGCGCGGTGATTCTCGAGAACATTGTCAGCGTGGCGGGCTATGCGCTGCAGTATGCGTATGGCAGCACGAGCGTGTGGAAGGATTACAGCAGGATTTTGTACCAGAGCGCGGAGAGTGCGCTGGAGCGCTTTTATTATTTTCAGGAAAACGGTGGAGTCGAGGCTGACCGTCTGAGTGCGTACACAGTCCGCATGAATGAGCTGACGCGGGATGAGCTGCATCTGGCGCAGTTGTTGGAGTTTGCAACGCATCCCGATGTCCCGCCGGAGGGGGACGCGCTGTACGAGGGTATGCAGCAGAGTATTGTGCTGACCATATTGGAGAACCAGAATCTTCAGAACCAGCTCACGCGCAGGCTGCAGATGATACAGCAGGCGAAGGTGTGGGAACCACAGGAGCGGTATTATCAGGAGCGCTTTTATCAGGAGGAGCGGGATCAGTATATCGAAGAGCGGAAGCGGTTTGAGACGGTTTACCGGATTCTGGGGCAGAAAAAGAGCGAGACGTTCTTCTCCGCGGTCATGCGGGAGCATGGTCCGGATGAATGGGTGGACAGTCCGGAGACGGACAGGGCGCTGGCACTTCTGGCAGAAATTGATGAGGAAAATGCACGCAGGGAACACGCGGCAGACTTCAAAATGGCACGCACCGAACAGATCAGAAGTGTGAGAGATGAGATCGGAAACGATCATGACGCCGGGCAGCGCACCGCACGCGGGCAGGAGACAGGGAGCGGGCAGGTGGTCTATGCGCTCATACGCAGGTACGCGGAGCAGGAGACAGATTCTAATGTACCGCTCATGGAAAATATAGAGCTGTTGGAGCAGATCAATCAACACAATCTGTACATGAAACAGCTCCTTGACAGCAGGGAGCCCGGAAAGGGTGCGCCAAGGCGCGTTGTCGTGGACAGGGCGCAGGCGCGGGAGGCGGCACTCAGGGCGCTCGAGCATCCGGAGCAGGTGCTGCGGGAAATCTATGAAACCACAGTGGACGAAAGGCGTTTGGCAGGCGGGATGGCGGGGCAGATGCCGGATGAGATCAGGAGGATTCTCAGTGTGACGGATGAGCGCACGAGAAGCTATTATGAGAGGCTGATGGGATACCGTAGTGATGACGTGCCTGACACGGCGTCAGAAAGCAGTGGGAGAGACGCGAATGGAGCAGCCGTGTCCGGACAAAGTGGTCAGGGCGCGGTGGAGAATGTGCTTCTGGAGACGGTCAGGACGGTGTTCGACACGACGGACCGCGGCACACAGATATTGCATCAGCAGGGCGGTGCGGGATATCAGGGGGCGGATGTGCAGCATCTGCGGGAAGCTCCGGGGACGGGAGCTTCGGTTCTGACGCAGGAGGAGCGGACGCGGCGCGAGGATATGCGGGAGAAGGTGTACACACTTCTGCGATGGATAGACCACAGGGAGCATGTGTACCGGACAGACACGACGGTACGGACGCAGGAGCTTGAGGAGCAGCTGCAGAGCGAGGAGGTGCATCGCCAGATTGCCGATATTCAGCACAGAAAGGATATTATCGACATAAAAGAGATCGTTAGGCTGGAACATCGGGGCACAGTATGGCAGCAGGGGACAGTCGTCTCACAGAGCACGGAAGCGAATGTGCGGATGGTGCATCGGACGCGGGAGCAGACGAATCAGGAAGGCGTGGATGAGGTGCTGAAAACCATTGAAAACAGCAGGTTCTCCAGGCAGAGTATTGAGGAGCAGAATGAGGAGACGCAGCTGACGCAGCGGCAGATCAGGGAGCTTCGCAATGAGCTGATCACGCAGAGCCGGGAACAGGTAACGAACATCATGGAGCAGAATATGAAAACATATGTCCATGAGCTCTCTGACAGGGTGTATCTGGAGCTTGAGCGGAGGCTGAAAAACGAACAGCGCCGAAGGGGGTATTAACAGTTGGAGACGGCATATATAGAGGTGTATGACTGCAGGAATTTTGACAATGCGCCGCTGTCTGCTGCCACGACAAAGAGTGTGCTCTCAGGCGGCCGGGCGGCCTCGGCAGGCAGTGAAGTCACGACGCTGAAGGTGCAGTTTAACCCATCTTCCCTGCGCTTTGCGTCCGGTGAGGCGAATGCCGGCCGGGAAAAGGCGGATATCACCTGCGGTAAGGATGGACAGACGCGCACGGTGCCGGCGGAAAATATCAGTTCTGTGGTGCGTGTGTCAGTGAAGCTGATCTTTGACAGGACAATCTATGTGGACTGCAGCGTACAGCCGGAGGTGGAGCGGTTTATCGCCATCGTCCGGAATCCGTATGTGCGCCAGGTGGCTTTTTACTGGGGAACTATGTGCTACAAGGGCGTGGTCAGGAGCGTGGACGCGGAGTACGTCCTGTTTGATCAGGAGGGAACGCCGATGCGCGCGACAGTTGATTTTACGATAGATGTCACATGACGAGGAGAACGACATGATACAGAAAGCGATACTCCGGATAGACAACAGCAAAGGTGTAAAGAAGGGCGGTTCGTCAGGTAACCGGTTTCAGAGACAGGACAGCGTGCTCACCGCAGCCGCGGATCAATTGCGGCAGGGCGCGCCGGACGCTGCATCCAGAGCGCAGGGCACAGACACAGTGCCAGGCAAAGCCTCCGCCAGTAGCGGCCGTATCAGCGACGGTGTGATCGCCGTGCAGTACAATCCGGCCAGTATCCGGTATCATGCGAGCACATCAGAGCAGAAGACGGCGGAGCCGGATGTGGGGACCAGCACGGAGATGGTCACGACGATCACCGGAAAGAGTACTGTGGATATGTCCTTTCAACTGGTATTTCACAGTGCGGGCGAGACGGATGAGTCCGTGCGGGAGCAGATGGAGCTGGTGATGAATATGCTCTATGACAGCCCGACGAAGAAGGTAAGCTTTGCGTGGGGAAAAATCGAGATGGAGGGAAAGCTCGTCGGCTTCTCGGGAGAGTACGATATGTTTGACGCCATGGGGAGACCGGTCAGCGGGCATATGCAGCTCACGCTCCGGATGGAGACGACGGTGAAACAGGTCGAGAGGACGCTCAACAGGCTGGACGAGGAACACAAGAATAAGCTCGCGGAGCATGACATTAAAGGGTAGATACTGGCATGAGAAAAGAGTACAAGGAATTAAAGAAAAAATATTGCGCGTTTGTGTATCCGATGGTCACATTGCAGGTGGGGGACAAAAGCTTTGCGGACAACAAGAATAATCTGGTGCTGAGCGACGTCTCTGTGGAGCTGAGCTGTGGGCTTGAGGCGTCTGCGGCAAGCTTTTCGATCTATGGAGTGTATGATGTAGAAGAAGGACAATATACCTTCTCAAAATTCCGGGAATTTGTCCAGCTCGGGAGCGCTGTGACGATCTCGATGGGCTACGGCGGCGTGATGGAGGAGGTCTTTGTGGGCTTTGTCGCACAGACGCGGTTTGTCAGGAGCGGCAGCGACATTCATCATGTGGAGGTCACCGCGATGGACGCCAAGGGGCTGATGATGGCAAACAGCTACGCCCGGCAGATGACGGCCTCCAATTACAGCGATGCCGTGAAGGAGATCTTCCGCAAGCCGATGTATCAGAAGATGAATGCGGACGGAATCTGGCGGTCGGTCCATGTGGATGACACGCCCGACAGGACGAGCGGACAGAATCATCAGGTGACCTCCTACACGGTGGAGATGGTGTCAGAGAGCGATTATGAGTTTATCGTGAAGGCGGCGAAGCGGTTTCACTTTGAATTTTACGTGGACACGGGGGAGATCTATTTCCGCAGGGCAAAGCAGACCGCGGAGGAATGCCTTCTGGAGCTTGGTATGGACAAGGGCATCCGCAGTTATGACATCACATATGATATCACCGGCCTGGTCAAAAGCGTCGAGGTGCGCGGCATGGACACGGCAAAGGCCGAGCTGGTATCGGCTGTGCAGAAGGCGTCCAACAAGATCTCGACGGGAAACAAGGCGAAGGCGCTGATTGGTCAGGCGGAGAAGGTAGTGATCGACGCCAACGCCATAGCGAAGGAGCAGGCGCAGTACAGGGCGCAGGCGATGATGGAGGAGATCTCGTACCGGTTTGGCTCGCTCGAGTGTACCTGCATGGGGATACCGGAGCTAAAGCCCGGACATTTCATCAGGATGACAGGGCTCGGAGGACCTTGTGACAATCGGTTTTATGTCACGCAGGCGCGGCATGATTTGTCGGATGAGGGCGGCTATCTGACACACATCACCGCAGTGGCGGCGACGCTGGCATAAAATATACAGATAGGGGAGAACACACATGGCGCTTTTTGATATCATCGATTCGGTCACGGAAAAGCAGGTCACAAAGACGGAATTTGGCGATGAGAGAATCTATGGCACGGTCGTCGGGATTGTGGCGGAGAATTATACACAGGAGATGCCCGGCCGGCTGTGCGTCACGGTTCCGGTGAGGGATACAGACGCGAACCAGCTCAAGTGGGCCAAGATGGTCATGCCATACATAGGAGGCGGCTGGGGGAGCTATTTTTTGCCGGAAAAGGGCGATCAGGTGCTCCTGATCTTTGAGGACGGCAGCATCGAGAAGCCGTATGTGATAGGCTGTATCCCGCGGGACAAGGACAAATTCCTGCGAAAGTCGGCAAATGAGCACAATCAGATCAAGCAGCTTCAGACGAGAAACGGCAGCAGGATCACGTTCTGGGATGATGAGAATGAGGACGGCGCGAAGGACAAGATCACGATCGCGACGGCGCAGGACGAGCACCATATCGATATTGACAATGAGCTGGACAAGATCAGCATCTATGATAAGGAAAAGAAATGTCTCGTGGAGATGAGCACAGATCAGGGCGTCATCAGGATTCACGCGGAGCAGAAGCTCGAGCTGACGGTCGGGGACACGATCAAGGTCGTGATGAATGGCGACAGCGGAAAGATCAAGGTCGAGACGGACGATCTGTCTGTTCACGCGTCGAAGAAGGTCAAGCTGGAGGCTGACGGGAACATCAAGATCTCGGGAAGACAGGTGAGCACGGAGGCAACGTCGATGCTCAAGAGTGAGAGCAGCGGGATGCTGTCGCTTGCGGGGAAACCGATCAAGCTGGGATAAGAGGGGGAGATACAGTGGATATGACAAGAGGCGACAAGTCCTATCTGGGGAGCGGATTGAAATTTCCGCTGCAGGTAAACAGGGCGACAGGGCGCGCGGTGATGTCGCACGCCGAGCAGAGCGTGAAGGAGTCCGTGTATATCATTCTGATGACGCAGAAGGGGGAACGCTTCGCGCGCAGGGATTTTGGCAGCAGGCTGTTGTCCTACACATTCATGGACACGTCGGTCACGCGGATCAATATGATGGCGCGCGAGCTTGAGCGGACGATTCTGGAGCAGGAGCCACGGATTGCCGATGTTGATGTGGAGGTGGAGCCCAGGCTGGATAAGGGCTGTCTGATCGTCAATATCAATTATACGATCGCGGCAGACCACACCAGAGGCAGTCTGGTCTTTCCTTTTTATCTAAGGAACTGTTAATAAATTACTCATGACAATGACTTGCCTAAATGCTCATCTGCGGCATCAGAAAATCTTGACATAGCCCGCTATGCCTGCGATTTTCTTCTTTGCAGCTGAACATTTATGCGGCGCCCTTGTCACAAGTAATTTCTGAACAGTTCCTAAACGTGGAGGCGGATGATGAGATGCAGCAGCTATGATCGGCGCCGCAACAGGAAGTTGGGGGGATGAGTGATGGGATATCAGATAGACAGCAGGACACGGAAGGATTTTATCGAGATGATCAGAAAACTGTCGGAGTCTTACGCGCCGGAGTGGCGGTTTGACCTGGACAATCCAGATCCGTTGTCTGTGATCGCACGGATATTTGCCAACCAGACGGAGGAAAATATCAAGAAGCTGAACATGGTGCTGCACAAATATCACATTGAGTTCGCCAATATGTACGGTATGTCGAGAAAGCCGGCCATTCCCGCAAGGACGATCTGCACGTTGGGCGCCGGCGGGGGAAATTCCCAGGGCGTGGAGCTCATGAAGGGGACGCAGGTGATCGGCACGTCGTCGGAGGGGGACGAGGTGATCTTTGCCTTTTGCCACGACATCAGCGTCATCAGCGCGGAGCTGACAGATGTGATCGAGGTGTCGGGAATCGAGAAGAAGGCTGTCGCGTACAGTGTGGAGGAGGGCTTCCCGCTCTTCTCGTATCAGGGGGAAAACATTCATAGACAGGCCGTGGTCATGCACTTTGGCAGCGCCTTTGAGGTCCAGAGCCAAAAGCTCCGGCTGCGGTTTGAAGGGGAACAGCACAGGAGACTCGCGGAATTATTTGCGGACAGGGAGCATTTCTCGCTGGCGTATCTTGCGGGGGAGAAAGCAGTGCCATTTGACGGTGTGCGCTGTGAGGGGGATTTTGTCGAATTTTGGAATGAAAGGGCGGATGCTGCATCGTTTCAGGCGATCGTCCTCGAGATGACAAGGTGTGTGGAGGGCAATATCGCGCTGCGTCAGATCGAGCTGTTCACACAGCACGAGCGGACGCGTCCGGAGTTTATCTGGAACGGGAGAAGCGAGGTTGTGGACGAGGTCTTCTGCCCGTTCACGGAACAGCCGGCGCTCTACGGTGAATTTTTCATAGGACAGGAGCTCCTGTTCGGCCAGCAGGGGGCAGAGCTCGTGCTCAGCTTTGAGCTGACGTTTGACCGCTTTGTCGCGAACAATGCGGTCGAGGAGCCGCCGGAGTTAAAGATCATCAGGAGGAAGCCGAAGAATGATTACCCGCGCCTGCATTACAGGTGCTATATTCAGGAGGTCACCTTTGAGTATTTTAACGGGAGGGGCTGGAAGCGGCTTCCCGCGCGCCCTGACATATCGACGCTCTTTATGCGGGAGGAGAATGCAGGGAGATATGAGATCTGCTTCGAGGCGCCCATCGACTGGGAGAGCGTGGTGCAGGGCGGATATGAGGGGAGATGCATCCGGATGCAGATTGTGAGGGCGGACAACTGCTATATGCAGGAGGTGGAGTATGTCTATCCGGTTCTCTCTGAGCTTGGCATCAGCATGACCGGAAACACGCGGGGAGTCAGGCCGCAGAAGGTCGTCAGGGTGCAGGGCGCGCGGGAGACGGACATCACGGCAGAGCTCACCGGCGACGCGGACATCCCTGTGTTCACGCAGCCTGCGTACAGCGGCGACTATGTGTATCTGGGATTTGACCGTCCGCTTGGACTGGGGCCGGTGTCCCTGTTTGTGGAGCTGGAGCGGTCGATGACGTTCAAGGGGCTCAATCTGCTGTTTGCTTATTCGGCCGGCGCGGGATTTAAGCCGTTAAAGGTGATCGACGATACGGATTCCTTTCAAAATTCGGGCAGAATCATGTGGATGCCGCCCTCGGACATGGCGGAGTGCGAGCTGGAAGGGCGCAGGCGGTACTGGCTCCGCATCGAGGACAGCGGGCGGTATTTTGCAGAGCACAGGAATGACAATGATGTTCCGTTTGTCAGGCGGATTCACAGAAATGCCGTCATGGTGGAGAATATTGTCGAGAAGGAGGAGCAGGATTATTATATCGACGCGGTTACGTCCAATATGCGCTTCCCGCTCTACTCGGACAATATCCTTTCCGCCGAGGTGTGGGTGAATGAGAAGGAGCAGTTTTCGTCCGACGAGATGCAGGCGCTGATGCAGGACAAGACGGTACGGACGAAGGCGGAATACAATTTCCTCGGCGAGATTGAGGAGTTTTATATTTTGTGGAGTGAGGTTGACAGCTTTGAGAACTGCGGGGATTGCACGAGATGTTACTGCATTGACAGAGGGAGAAGCGAGATCGTCTTTGGCGATGGCGTGCATGTGAGGGTGCCGCTCTGTCTTGACGATGTCGCGTTTCGGACAAAGGTGGTCTGCTGTGACGGCGAGAAGGCCAATCTCCGCGCGGGCAGTATCGACCGGTTCCGGGGCGCTGTATTCTCTGTGGAGGAGGTGCAAAACCCGATCGACGCTTATGGAGGGACCAATCTGGAGGATATGCGTGTCGCGCTCGAGCGGGGGAGCAATATCCTCTCATCACGCAGACGGATGGTGTCGGAGCGTGATTACAGGAAGGAGACGCTGGCGTTTTCCGATGCGATCGAGCAGGTGGAGTGTGTGACGGGACGGCTGCGCGGCGGGGGAAACGACGATGCGGTCATCAGCCTGATTCTGCTGATGAAGGATTACAGGCAGGGCTCGTACTCCTTTCACAGTATTCAGGGCGCGCTCAGGGAGTATCTGCTGAGCCGCTGCGAGATTACCTGCGGCATATCGGACATACAGATCGTGGAGCCCATCTTTGTGAGAATATCGATCGACCTGTGGCTCGAGACTTCAGATCTGCGGGAAAGTCTGGAGCTGAAGCATCGATGGATTGACAGGATCACGGATTTCCTGGAGCCTGTAAAACATGCGCACTCAAACGGCTGGAGAATCGGCAGGCTGCCAAACACGAGGCAGATTCGGCTGATGCTTGGCGGTCTGGAGGATACGGCCCGCATTGTGCATATGAATGTGGTCGCGCAGTACACATACAACCGGCACGAGTACACGATGGGGCTGGACAGGGTGGAGAAGAATCCGTTTATGCTCTGCTGCAATGGCAGGCACAATGTACACATCAACAGTATTGAGGAATAGGGGATAGGAAAATGCTGGACAGCATCAATTTAAACAATAAGAGTTTTGAGCAGATCAGGGACGAGGCGGCTGCGCAGATTCCACTCTACAGCAAGGACTGGACAAACTACAATGTATCCGATCCGGGGATCACGATATTGGAGAACTTTGCGGCATTTCTGGCACTGCAGCAGGGAGAGCTCAACGAGGTGCCGGATTGGGTGAAGGAAAAGCTCCTGGGGCTTGCGGGCTTTGTGATTCGCAGGGGCAATGCGGCAAATGTCTATGTGTCGCTGGAGCAGTCCGGTGTGAAGCTGCCCTATGCCATGCCCTCGCGGGCAAAGCTGTATGCGCAGGATATCTGCTTTGAGACTGCGGGGCGTATGTTTGTCAGGGACATCTCGATTGCCGCCATCAGAGCAGAAGCTATGCAGGACGATGGGCGGGCACAGCTCCTTCTGGGGCGTCAGGGTGTCCGGGGCGGATTGGCGCTGCTCGGGGAGAAGCCTGCGGGCGGGGAGCAGATCTTATTTTATGTGAAAAATCTGCCTGACGCAGGGGTGCAGACTGCAATACGCTTTGAGCTGGCGCAGCGTTTTCATCGCAATCCGATGGAGGCGGGGGCGCGCAATCCATTTGTAGCGGTAAGCTGGGAATTAAGGACGACAGAGGGCTATTCCACGATAGAGGTGTGTGATGAGACGTGCGGTTTTCTGCAGAACGGGTATGTGTCCTTTGCGCTGGGAAGAAAGCTTTGCAAGTGCGCGGTGAAGGATGAGGAGAGCGGCATGTATGTTCTGAGACTCACAGTGATCAGGGCTGAGTATGACATCGTTCCCCGCTTTCAGCGGGTAAGCGGACTTTTGATGCATCTGGTGCAGAGGGATACCATATCCGATGTCGTGCCGATGCGCATCCTGGGCGGGAATGCGGTCTGTGTCAGGCATTCGCTGCTAAAGGGCGGGTATCTGGAGCTGTATGCGAGGAATCAGCAGGATGGGCTGGGCAGCAAATACAGAAAATACCACGAGGGACTGCAGTATCAGATAGAGTATGTTGACAGCTTTACCCGCAGGGTGATCTTCAATGCGCCTGTGCCCTATGAACTGATCGCGGTCTGTAGGCAGGAGACTGCGATGGCACACAGGAAGCTGGGGCGGCTTTATGGGTACGACAATCAGGTAATCTCGCTGCCAGACTACCCCAGGGTTTATCCCAGGGCACTATCGGTGCTGGTCGTGGAGGAGATAGAGGGCGGTGATGATGTGTGTCATCTGGTGCGCCCCAATGCCGCGGACAGCCGTGAGGTGCGCTACAGTGTCAATGAGAGGGACAATACGCTGACCGTGCACGACTGCGGCGTCTATGAGGGCGCGCAGCTCTGGCTCGGGGAATATGCGGTATACAGGGGAGAGGGCGGCAATGTGCTCGCGGGCACAGAGCTTGTGTATGAACAGGAGGGCGGCGACGCGCTTCTGAACTTTGTATCGTGCACGGAGGCGGCAGATGGAAGCTTCGAGGAGGACTGCGGGCAGCTTCAGCGCCGGTTTGCGCAGGATGTGCGGACGCCTGTGACGATGGTGACGCAGGCGGACTGTGAGTGCATCGTGCGCAGTATCCCCGGATTGTCAATCCACAAGATCGGGGTGTGCCCTGTCCCGGGCAGAAATGAGATTCGCATCACGGTGAAGCCTGACAGCAGCCAGCCGCAGCCTGTGCTTTCACAGCTCTATATCGACGAGATTACACGCTATCTGGAGCAGTATCGTATGCTCACCACGAGGCTTGTCATCGAGCAGCCTGTGTATGTGCCGATCAATGTGACAGGCGTTATCTATGTCAAGAAGCATTTTGAGCGCTGCAGGGAGCGAATCGAGCATATGCTGCGGAGGATGCTCGACGGCCTTCGCCCGGATGCGCAGTTTGGCAGCAGGATTGTTTTTCATGAGATTTTCAGACGATTAAGTATGATGGAAGGCGTTGACAGGGTTCATGAGCTCTCCATATTTCCGGACAATTTCCGCAGCGCGGATATGAGCGGTATGGATATCGTGCTAAATTCCAATGCGCTTTACTGTCCCGGAAGCTTTCGGCTGGAGCTGACGGAGGCGCACGGGAATCTGGATTAGTGAGGATGGGATATATGCAGGAAAAGAGGATATACACGATCACGGACACAAAGCTGGAAATGGCATATTATGAGGGCTTCAAGCGGCTCGGGAGCACACTGTACGCGCAGGAGGGGGGCGTCAATTTCCTGATACTGAACCGTTTCTGCAGCTATGAGCGGGAGAGCAGATGGGGACGTTTTCACTGCAAGGCCAGCCTGTCGCCGAGAAGCACGCTGAAAATCTATGCGTTCGCCGTCGATGCCGAGAGAGGACAGGCAGAGAGACTGAATCAGTTTTTTCACGACGCAGGTGTTTCGTGGCAGGACAAGCGCGGATATTTCGGGAGAGACGGCGTGGAGTTTGTCAACCATGAGGATATCCTGCTCTATGATCTGCGGGGGGAATATCTGTGGATTGCCGTGGAGATCGAGGAGGCGGGAAATGACAGGCTCGGCGATATGCGGCTGGACAGCAGGGGCGACAATTTCATGCAGACCTTTCCTGAGATCTATCAGGAGGAAAACGGATTTTTTCACAGATATATGTCCATATTCTCATCGATTTATCAGGACATATCAGACGAGATCGGGAGCCTGGACAATTATTTAAATGTCGAGACGACGCCGCTGCCAGTACTGATGCGGATCGCGGACTGGTTTGGGTTTGAGGCCGAGGGGGATTTCCTGGACGAGGAGCTTCTGCGCCGGCTGATCAAGGAGATTTACCGCCTGAACAGGATTAAGGGCACGAAGCAGGTGATGCGGGAGCTCATACGCGCCGTGCTTGGGGACGAGGCATATATCATAGAGCGAAACAGGATGCGCGGCTATATTCCCGTCGAGCTCAAGGACACGTATCGGAAGCTCTACGGGGACACCATGCAGGATGTGACAATACTCATAAAGCGGCCGGAGGACGAGAAGCTGCAGTCACAGATGATGTACCTGCTGCAACAGTTTAAGCCGATCAGAAGCCGGATACGTCTCGTGTTCAGTGACAGATGCAACAATCTGGACTCGTACTGCTATCTGGACTACAACGCGGCGCTCTCGAGCAAGGGCTATGCGCATGTGGACAACGATAACCGGATGAATGGAACAGTAGTGCTGCGATAAAAACAGGGGGATTGACATGGGAAAGTACACGATCATTGCGGACACGGGGAACTGTCTCGTGGAGCGGCTGAGGGGGGCGCTTGTCCCTGATCTGATACAAAATGCGGGCGAGATCGGACTGCGGAGTCCCGAGGACAGGGGCGACACAGTGCTCGGGCTGTTTCTGTACGATATCAGACCGAGTGAGGAGGTCTATCAAAAGCGGGCGGTGGTGACAAATGACAGGATTGCAAAACCGCCGGTGTTTCTGAGCCTGAGCTACATGATAACGGCGTATTCTCAGGGGGACATCCAGTACCGGCTGCCGCAGGATGAGCGGATACTCGGGCGTGTCATTCAATATTTCCATGACAATCCGATCATTCCGCTCGAGGAGGTCGACGCGCGCAGGATGAGCGGTACAGAGCTGCACATTCAGATGTTGAAGCTGGATGAGGACGAAAAGTCACGGATATGGAGTTTTCCAAATGTGGGAAACAGGCTCTCGCTGTTTTATCGGGTATCGCCTGTGGCGATCGACTCTGAGATCAGCAGGAAGGTCACGAGGGTTACAGATCTGGATATCAATGTATCATTAAAACCGTTAAAACCTGGAAATGGGGAATGAAGCATATGGGAAGAATCAGGCGCAGAGCAGTGCTGGCGCTGTACTTTATCGATACTGTGACGCAGGATATGGTATCGGGCAGCGCCCTGCGGATTGAGATTAGACAGCAAAGTCCGGTCATACGGAAGGAGGAGGGCTGTGTCGTCATCATGGAACAGCCCGGTGTGGACAGCCTTGATATTGTCGTGTCGGGCGGGGGCTTTTCCCCTGTGAGGCTTCACGCAGCGCTTGTGAGGGAGGCGCCGGTTCAGATTCGGTATCTCTATCTGCTGCCAGCTCCTAATTATCCGTTTGCGCGACAGATGGCGGTTATCCGCGGAACCTGCGCTATGCGCTGTCTGTATGCGGTGCGCGCGGCGGACAGCGCGCGATATAAGCTTATGGACAACCTGGGCACCGGGGAGCGCGTGGTGAAGCTATGGGGAATCGAACGGTTTCTGCGGGGACAGCAGCTATTGCTGGACAACGGGGAGCAGTGTGCGCTGGTGACGCTGCTTGAGCCCGATGATGAGACGGAGCGTGGATATCGGATTATGGAGGAGCCTGAGATGGACTTTCCGAAGGGAAGGACAAAGGTATATTCTGTGATCAGGATTTTTCCTGACGAGAGCGGCCGGTTCTGCGTCGCCTATGACAGAGTTCACAAGGACGGGGAGACAATCCGTCTGTGGGGCGAGCCGGTCTGTCCGCGCGGTGGAAACGCAGGGATTGACACTGCAATCGAGGTACAGATACAGGAAGGACAGGAGATTGAGATCTTGGTCAGGAAGGACCGTTTAGCTTCTTTAACAGAAGACCGTTCATAATCTGACTGTAATAAGAGCCCTGCATACGCTTGTACATCTTGTAGTGTCTGCCGTTAGAATCGGCTGTCCATTGCGTCGCGCCGGTGTGGCTGACATATTGATTGCCCGGCTCGAGCTCCAGGAAAGAGGCGTCCAGATTGTTGTTAATATCCTGCGCGGCGCACCAGATGGAAAAGACATCCCACGCGACGACACCGCCGTACTGGTCATTGGCATACAGCGCCTTGGTCACGATGTCGCGGTGGTTCGAGTCCTTGGTCTGATAAAACTGTCCGCAGAATGTGTCATCGCCCAGATCGCTCTGCAGGAACACAACGCGCGCGGGAAACTCTTTGGAGACATCGCGCGCTGCGTTGATGACCTTTTCTCCGGTCCAGTAGAAATTGAAAGAGGGCTTGCCGGTGCTGTTGCCGCCGGTTATGTAGAGGGTGTCCACCTTTTCACTGATCAGCTCCCGTCCGGTGAGCGGAGAGTACTGATCGGGTTTGCTGTTCATCAGGACCTGAATGTTCTGCAGGAAGCCCAATGTGATAATGTTGACCTTGGTGTCCGATTCGGACAGAATACGCCTGTACATCTGAACAGGCTGATCATAATCGCTCCGCGAGCGTGCCATTTCGCTCATGACATCGACATATTCTGTATGAACCTGCACACCGTTTCCGGAGGTGTCCATCGCCACCGGAATGCTGCCGTATCCGTCCTGATAGCACAGCGAATGTACGGCGAGCGGCGAGCGGGAGTAGGTGGTAGACAGGGCTATTCCCCTGATGTCGAGCATTTCCGCATCCTGCAGACACATGGCAAGCCTGACGGCAACCACGTCATCTGAGTCCGACGCGAAGTCGGTGTCTATGATGACAGCTTTCGCGCGGCTGGAAGCGCTGTTGTCCTCATCATCGCTGCTATCCTCATAGGCATAGTAGTCGTCATTGTCGTAAATATCATTATGATCATTAATATTATCTCTATCATTATTATCATCCTCAGTCTCATCAGCTGAACTGTTCTCGGCGCGCTCTTGTTGCTGCCGGGCAGCGCTCTCAACCTTCGCCTGAAAATCCTTTATCTTGTCGAGATACAGATCGGTGTCATAGAGCCCGTCTGCCAGATCAAAGCCGTCGTCGATATCATTGATGTCCGCCGCGAAGTCCTCCGCCGCAGAGTCCTCCTGGGATGGGACGGCTGTATCCTGTTTGGCATCCTCCGGCTCGTAAAAATGCTCGACAACAAAGGAGACGCGCTCGCTGTTGTCTCCGGATTGGCTGAAAGTATGCAGGTAAATGACTGCAAAAAGGCACAGGGCTGCGGCTGCTGCCAGCAGGAGCCTGAAAAGGGTGCTGTCTTTCATAAAATAACCTTTCCTATTATAAATCTTTTCTTATTCTATAATAACTATGATACTATTTTGGGTGGGAGATCGCAACGAAAAGTTTCCGGATGGGGCGGAAATTCAGTGAAAATCACGATCAACATAATCGTTGCGAACTCTGTTGAAATATGTTATGATATAAACTATCGGTCAGATAGAGAGGGAAAAAGAGAGAAAATGGAGAGAAAGGCTTATGTACATTGAGCTTACAGCATCGTTAATGTGTGCCAATTATGGTCATCTGGAGAGAGAGATCACGGAGTTGGACGAGGGGGGGATCGATTCCTTCCATATAGATATTATGGACGGGCGCTATGTGCCAAATTTTGCCATGTCATTAAATGATATGAAGTACATAGCCGGTGCGACCAAAAAGCCGCTCGATGTGCATCTGATGATTGAGCATCCCAACAATAATGTCCAGCTGTTTCTGAATAATCTGAGGCGCGGGGATACAGTATACATTCATCCGGAGGCGGAGTATCACCCCTCCACCACCCTGCAGAAGATCATTGACGCAGGCATGATCCCGGGAATTGCCATCAATCCGGGGACGAGCGTGGAGACGGTCTATGAGATGCTGCGCATTGTCAGGAAAGTTCTCGTCATGACAGTGAATCCGGGCAATGCAGGTCAGATGTATATGCCCTATGTCGGCAAAAAGATCAAGAGACTTCTGACATTGAAGGAGGAGATGCAGTTTCAGCTTTACTGGGACGGGGCCTGCAGTGCGGATAAGATCTTAAAGTTTGCGCCGATGGGGATGGACGGTTTTGTACTTGGCACGACGCTCCTGTTTGGAAAGGGGCGGCCATATGGGGAAGTCATACAGGAGATTCGCAGATATTGTGATGGAATGTAATGGTGAGATCGCTGATAGAATGAGTTTTTAAGGAAGTGAAGCAATGGATGACAACAGGGAGAAGCCGGAATATCTTGAATTTTCCTGTCAGAGTATAGAATTTAATACAGAACCGGGGGAAATCATCGAGGACAGCTTTACCATACGCGCTGCTGACAAGTATGCGGAGGGGAAGATTTATTCGTCGGACACCAGGCTTCGTCTGTATGAGACTGCGTTTCGCGACGTGGAGACGCAGATTGGGTACTGTTTTGACGGGACGTCTGTCGAGGCGGGCAGCAGCATCCGGGGCGAGCTTGTGATCATCAGCAATCGCGGCGAATATGCGATACCGTACAAGATCAACGTACAGAAACCGCAGCTTGAGAGTTCTCTTGGCAGCATCAGGAACCTGTTTCATTTTACAAATCTCGCACAGACAAACTGGGAGGAGGCCGTGGCGCTCTTCTATTCGCGGAATTTCGCCTCCATTCTGCAGAAGAACGACAGGAATGCATACCTGTCCTACGCAGGCCAGTCGCGTTATCACGGAAATGAACAGAACGTCGAGGAGTTTTTGATTGAGGTCAGTAAGAAAACACCCATTATATATAGCTTTGACATCGAAGGCTTTCTGCTCGAGGATATTCAGGACAGCACCGTGAAGAGTGTCGTTATCACGCGGAGCGGCTGGGGTTACAGTTACGTCCATGTCCGGGCGAAGGGTGATTTTGTCAGCACGGACAGACAGATCCTGACAAGTGTGGAATTTGAAAATAACAAGTGTGATTTTAATATCTATATCGATGCCTCAAAGCTGCATGACGGCGTGAACAGCGGCGCGGTCATTTTTTCTGACGCCTGCAATGACTACACGATTACGCTCGATATCCTCATGGAGGAGGAACCGGAGAAACGATCGGGCAGCAGGAAACAAAGACAGGCGTTATGCAATCTTGTAAACTGCTATGTCGACATGAGATTCGGCCGGATGACAGAGACACAGTGGCTCAACCGGTTTGAAAAGGAGCTGAAGGTTTTTCTGGACATTGACGAGGACAGCCTCCTCTTTAATTTGTACAGAGTGCAGCTGTTGATCAGCAAGGAGCGCTTCAACGAGGCAAAGTGGTATCTGGACATGCTCGAGCAGAGACTCGCAAAGGAGCCGAGCGACATTTTCCAGCACTGCTTTTATCTGTATCTCACGACATTGATCAACTGTGCGGAGGATTATGTGCGGGATGTCAGCGATGAGATCGAGACAATCTACGCCAACAATCCGACCGAGTGGCGTCTTGGCTGGTTTGTCCTGCAGCTCAACGAGGACCTTAGGCGCAGCAGGGAGCTTCGCTGGCAGTTTATGGAGGAGATGTTTGAGAACGGCTGCACCAGCCCGATGCTGTATTGTGAGGCTGTCCTGCTGCTGCAGGAAAACCCGATGTCCCTGCTCAAGCTGGATACCTTTGAGGAGAATGTCCTGTGGCAGGGGGCGAGACGTCAGATGCTCCGGTCGGAATTAATTGAGCAGCTGCAGTATCTTGCCGCCCGCAAGAAGGAGTATTCAAATCTGCTGATCAGGATTCTGGGAGAGGTGTACCGTACAGGCAAGTCGCCACAGACAGTGGCGTCCATCTGTCATATTCTGATTCTGGGGGACAAGAAGGGCGTGGAATATTATCCGTGGTATGCGCTTGGCGTGGAGCACTCTGTCAGGGTGACAGGCCTCTATGAGTACTATATGATGTCGCTGGAGCTTGACAAGTATGGAGATATCAGGGAGGGCATTGAGATTCCCAGGATGGTGCTGATGTATTTTGCATACCAGAGCAGCCTTGAGTACGAGCTGAACGCTTTTCTGTATACCTATGTCATTAAGAACAGGGACAGATATCCGGATCTGGAACAGAGCTACCGCATTGCGATCGAGCGGTTTGTGGTGGATCAGATCAAGCTGGGGCACATCAATGAAAATCTTGCGTATCTGTATAAAAATATGCTGGCACCCCAGATGATCATGGACGAGACGGCCTACGCCTACACGCCGCTGCTCTTCATGCACCGCATCTACGTGGACAATCCAAGGGTAAAGAGCATTATTGTCATCCATGAGAAGGTCAATGGGGAGAGCTCCTATCCGGTACAGAATTGTGTCTGCATGATACCGATTTACGGGAGCGAGTACAAGCTCTTTCTGCAGGATGAGAACGGCAACCGGTTCATTAAGAGCATCCAGTATGAGAATAAGCAGCTCATGGAGCCCGAGAAGCAGTTGGGGTATGTCAGCAGCTATATGCAGGGGCGTCTGCGGTTTGACATTTATCTGTGTGAGGTGGACAAGAATTACATAACCATTTCGCAGGAAAACGTCAAACGCTTCAAGAATCTGGTGGAGTCGCCGCAGGTGGTGGAGAGCTTTAAGAAGGAGATTCGCACGAAGCTTCTTCGGTTTTACTATGATAATGATATGATCGGTGAGCTCGACGCTTTTCTGGAGGACACGGAGGCAGAGGAGATGGAGGCGGCGGAGCGCGCGGAATTTATCAAGTATCTGATCTCGAGGGGAATGTTTGACAAGGCGTACTACTGGCTGCGGTCATACGGGGTGGCAGATGTGGAGCCGAAGTCGGTGGCGAGGCTTGTCAGCAAGCGGATAGTCAATAAGGATTATGAGTATGATGAATTTCTTGTAAATGTGGCGCACTACATCTACAAGAACATGAAATATGATGAAAATATCCTGCGTTATTTAATGATCAATTATGACGGAAAGGTGTCAGAACTCAGGAAACTGTGGAAATCAGCCGTAGATCTGGAGCTCGACGCGAAGCGGATCATGGAGCGGATTCTGAGACAGATCGAGTATACCGGCATCACGATACCGGACAGGGACAGTATTCTGATCGCATACGCGCAGTGCCAGGAGATTGATCAGGAGCTGGTGGACAGGGTACTCACGGATATGTCCTATGAATATTTCGTCTATGAAGCGATCCTGGGCACGGGAGTTTTTGATATGCTGTATCAAAAGTATGCACAGGGGGAGCTGACGGACAAGGTATGCAGGCTTGCGCTCTTAAAATTCTGGTCGGAGGGCATCCAGAAGGGTATGGAGACTCCGGAGGATGCCGTCAGGGAGTTTGCGCAGGAATTTCTGAATCAAGGAGTGTATTTTCCTTTTTACACAAGGCTTGTGGATATCGTACCGGAGCTGCACTATATCAAAAATTATGTGTTTGTCGAGTACCGGACGCAGCCGCAGAGTCAGGTATATATACACTATGCATTTGATGATGAGTCCTTTGCGGACAGTCAGGGCGACAGCGGGGCGGCACAGCCGGAGGAAAATACTGATTACAATATTAATTACGAGTGTTATGAAATCAGGGAAATGAAGGAAATGTACGAGGGAATCCACGTCAGTATGTTTCAGCTTTTCCATGGGGAAACGATACAATATTATATTACAGAGAGCTTTCTGGAAAACGGAGAGGTGCAGGAGTGCGTGACGCAGAGCGGCACTTTGTACGGAAAATCGGAGGCCGCCTCCGGCAGTACAGCGTCCGGAAAACAGCAGTACAATGTGGATGACCGGTTTGATATATTGAACGACATTCTCTTGAGTATCAGCCTTCACGATGAAGTGACGGCACAACAGCTCACAGAGCACTATATTTATCAGGATTTCTGTGTGCGGGAGCTCTTTAAGGTATTGTAGCGGCGCCCCGCCAAAAAGAGGTAAGGAAGATGTTGATAGACAGGGCATTGGACGAAATGACCAAAAAAAACAGGGTGGTAGTCGGCTTTGACTTGGAAAATGATTTCTCACAGATCAGCTATTGCAGGCAGAATCAGAGTATACCCGACACAGTGAGCCTGGTGATGGGGGAGGAGCAGTACAATATCCCGACACTGCTGTGCAGGAGAAATGATGTTGAGGGGGAGGCTGCGTGGCTGATCGGCAATGAAGCGCTGAAAGCGGCGAAGGAAGGACAGGGAGTGCTCGTCGAGGATCTGCTGCTGCTGGCGAAAAACAACGTCAGCGTCAGGGTTGGCGGCACGGATTCCCTGGCTGAGGAGGAAGTGTCCGCGGAGTATCTCCTCGAAATATTTGTTAAAAAAGCAATTGCTATTTTATCTGCGTATATCGTATCTGATGATATTGCGGCGGTTGCTTTCACTATGAAAGATATCAATACAGATGTTATGAAAATGCTCAGAAACATCGCAAAACAGATCGGAAAGCGAAAGACAGAGGTTTATTTCCTGAGCCATGAGGACTGTTTTTTCCAGTACATCATTCACCAGCCGCAGGAGATGTGGATTCATGATGTGCTCCTGTATGATTACAGGAAGGATGGCATCAAAAGCTATCTCCTGTCCATGAACAGAAAGACAAACCCGGTGGCATGCTTTATAGATGCCACGCAGTATCCGCAGATGCGGATACCGGACCTGTCAGACAAAAACGAGACTGCGAAGGGCGCTTTTTTCAAGCAGCTGGATTCAGCCCTGCTTGAGATTGTCCGCAAAAATTGCGACCAGAGAGTGATAACGTCTGTTTTTTTATTGGGTGATCTGTTTGCCAAGGACTGGTGCAGAGAGTCATTGAAATATATGTGTCGGGGGAGGCGTGTGTTTCAGGGAAACAATCTGTTCAGCAAGGGAGCCTGTTACGGCGCGCGGGAGCGCGTGTACCCGTCAACACTGTCCACATCCTACGTCTATCTGTCGGAGGACAAGCTGCGGGCGAATATCGGCATGACTTGCGACAAGGGGCAGACAGAGGTTTATTTCCCGATTCTCGACGCGGGCACAAACTGGTATGAGGCGCAGAAGACGTTTGACGTGATGCTTGTGAAAAACAATGCGATTACGCTCAATATCGCTCCAGTGGACGGACACAGGACGCGGGTGGCGCGGATTTCCCTGGAGGGACTGAAGGTGCGGGGCAACAAGACCAACCGCGTGGAGCTTCACTTCTATATGGAGGATGCCAATGCAGTACAGATTGAGATTGCGGATAAGGGGTTCGGGGAGTTTTTTCCGTCCACAGGTCAGGTCTGGAGAGAATGCCTGCCACTCGAGGCGATTACATAAGAGATTGCATATAAAATCGCATAAATGATTGCATAAAAGATAGAGGTTATGTAAATGAATAATGTTTGCTTATGTATCGGAAATTATGCCAAAAATCCATTTTATATAAAATTTTCTGACATTTCATTGTATTCTGTGGAGGAGTTATGTTATTATTTTATGGAAAAGGTGCATTTCCTGGATGACTCCATTGTCTCGGCGGAGCTCGTGAACTGGATTCGCTATGAATGCGGGCTGTCCGAGCTTGCTGACGAGCTGGATGTGTATGTCAGGAAACGCGTGTCGGTCGCTGCCTTTGTCTCGACGATCTTTGAGCGGACCGGCATGTATGACAGCAATACCATAAAGCAGGTGGACCGCATATTGAAGGAGCAGTCCAGCCTGACGCTCACGGAGAAGTACAAGAAGCGCGCGGAATATCTGTATCAGCAGGGGAGATTCCGGCAGGCGCTTGCCATTTACAGGGAGCTTGTGGAGTATATTCCCTCGCGGGACAGCGCGGGAAGAGCGCTTCTATATTATAATATGGCGTCGATCTATGCCATGGATTTCGCGTTCCGGCAGGCTGCAGAGCTGTATTACGAAGCGTATCTGCTGCATCCTGACAGGCAGACAAGGTGCGCCTATATTCTGGCGAACAAGAAGGCGCTCACCGATTACGCATACGGTGCATTCAAGCGTGAGAATCCAAACTGGGAGGAGGATTTTCAACGAGTAGAACAGATGTGCGCGCAGACGGATGAGAAGTGGCTTGCCTCGAAGGGGCAAAAGCTGGTGGCCGAACTGGCAGAACTCAGGGAAAGCGGGCAGACGGAGGCGTACCGTCAGCGGTCGCAGGCAGTCATACAGCAGATCAAGAAGGATTATAAGCACCAGACGAAGGATTAGGGAGAGCAGCAGGCATCGGAGAAAGGGGTTTTTAGATGGGATTATTGGGAAAGATCAAAGGCTTTTTCAACCGGCAGGCGGTCGATGAGGAGACTGTGTATCAGCCTGACTGGGAGGAGGAGCGCCTGAAGCGCGATGATGTCGACATGCACGACAAGACACAGCGCGAACAGTATGTCAAGGCATGTATGGAACAGATGTCGGAGGCATCGAAGGAGCTGGATACACTTGGGGGAGAATACAATCTGGTGACCTCCTATCTGACGGATATGGAGGAGATCGAGGCGCAGCCCGAGGAGATCAGGGAGCAGTTAAAGACATGCGCCTCCAAGATACTGGAGCTGGAGAGCAGCCGGAGACGGCTTGATAAGAAGCGCCGCATCATGAAGCCGGAGGATTATCTGCGCATGGAGCGCATCGAGCAGTATATGCCTGAGGGATATACAAGGCTGAAGGAGGCGGAGGATTACCAGGTGCTTGTCAAGAAGGATATGGGGAGACTGGATGGGGAGCGCCATGCCTATTATTTCAGGAAAAATGAACTGCAAAATTCGATGCAGAATATGAAGGGGATCACGTTTATGAGCGTTGGTTCCATGCTGTTTCTGATCCTGATGCTTGCGATCATAGGCCTGTCATGGCATCTTGACGTTTCGATTGGATATGCGGTCGCGGTGCTGGTCGCCGCGTCGACGCTCGCCTTTGTGTATGTGAAGTTTCACGAGGCGCAGCGGGAGCTGGTGAAGGTCGAGAAGGGTATCAATAAGCTCGTTCTCCTGCAGAATACAGTCAAGATACGCTATGTCAACAATACCAACCTGCTCGAGTACCTGTATGTCAAATTCAATGTCAACAGTTCCAATGAGCTCAAGAAGCTCTGGGACAAGTATATAGAGGAAAATATCCACCGCGAGCAGGAGAAGCAGATGGAGCACGATATGGATATCAACGAGTCTGCGCTGATCAAGCTCCTGCGCAGCTGCAATGTTGCAGATCCGGCTATCTGGCTTCACCAGGCGGAGGCGCTGGTCGACAGCAAGGAGATGGTGGAGATCAGGCACGGGCTGATCATCAGGCGCCAGAAGCTCAGGAAGCAGATGGAGTACAATGCCAAGGTCGCACAGGAGGCGCAGGATGAAGTCAGGGATATCGTGGCCAAGTATCCGGAATACGCGGAGAAGATACTGGACCTGGTGTCCGATTACGAGAAGGTGCTTGCATAAGGCGCTTATGAGAAACTGCTGCTTTGCAGCTATGATGATAAAAGCAATGACAAAAAGCAATGAGGAGGAAGAAACAATGCAGGAATTTGCACCAATCAAAGAGGGTAAGGTACGGGAGGTATATGACAATGGCGACAGCCTGATTATCGTGGCGACGGACAGGATTTCCGCCTTTGATGTGATCCTGAAGAATCAGATCACTGACAAAGGCGCGATCCTCACACAGATGTCAAAGTTCTGGTTTGATTTTACGAAGGATGTCGTGCCAAACCACATGATTTCCGTAGATGTAAAAGATATGCCCGAATTTTTTCAAAATGAGAGGTTTGACGGCAACAGCATGATGTGCCGCAAGCTCGAGATGCTGCCGATCGAATGCATCGTGCGCGGCTATATCACAGGAAGCGGCTGGGCAAGCTATCAGAAGAATGGGACAGTGTGCGGCATCAGGCTTCCCGAGGGGTTGAAGGAGTCGGAAAAGCTTCCTGAGCCCATCTATACACCGAGCACAAAGGCGGAGCTCGGACTGCATGACGAGAATATCTCCTTTGAGCGCAGCATCGAAGTGCTCGAGGCGAAATTCCCCGGAAAAGGTGCGGCGTATGCCACAAAGATCAAGGACGCCACGCTTGCCCTGTACAAAAAATGTGCGGCGTACGCGCTGAGCAAGGGCATTATCATCGCGGATACCAAGTTTGAGTTTGGGCTTGACGAGAATGGAAATGTGGTGCTCGGCGATGAGATGCTCACGCCGGACAGCTCACGCTTCTGGCCGTTGGAGGGATATGAGGCAGGTAAGGGACAGCCATCCTTTGACAAGCAGTTCGTGAGGGACTGGCTCAAGGCAAATCCTGACAATGACAATCTGCTGCCGGATGAGGTGGTCACGAAGACGGTCGACAAGTACAGGGAGGCATTCGCGCTGCTCACAGGAAAGACGTTTGGAGAGTGATTTGGACAGAAAGACGATATTTGCAGGGAGGATGCAATGTATTATGTATAATGAAGAGATCGACAGAACGCTTGACGAGACAGGGTTAAAGGAGGAGTGCGGCGTCTTTGGCATCTATGACTTCGACGGACAGGATGTCGCCTCCACGATTTACTATGGGCTCTTTGCCCTGCAGCACAGGGGGCAGGAGAGCTGCGGTATCGCAGTCAGTGAGACGGGCGGACCGAAGGGAAAGGTCGTCTCCTACAAGGGCATGGGGCTTGTCAATGAAGTGTTCACACAGGATGATCTGGAAAAGATGAAGGGCGATATCGGCGTAGGACATGTGCGTTACTCGACGGCGGGCGCCTCCACGCGGGAAAATGCCCAGCCGCTTGTGCTAAACTATGTGAAGGGCACGCTGGCGCTGGCGCACAACGGCAATCTGATCAATGCCGTGGAGCTGCGGCACGATCTGGAGTACACAGGAGCGATTTTCCAGACCACGATCGACTCGGAGGTGATCGCCTACCACATCGCGCGGGAGCGGCTCAACACCGCGACTGTCGAGGAGGCTGTCAATCGCGCTTGTCAGAAGATTCAGGGCGCATACTCCCTGGTTGTCATGAGCCCGCGGAAATTGATCGGAGCGCGCGATCCCTACGGCTTCAAGCCGCTCTGTATCGGAAAGCGGGAGAACAGCTATATCATCACGTCGGAGACCTGTGCACTGGATACGATCGGTGCGGAATTTGTGCGGGATGTGCTCCCGGGAGAGACGGTCACGATCACTCCGGACGGAGGGATTCTCTCAGACATGTCGCGCGCGCTGTCAAAGGAACAGGAGGCGCGGTGTATCTTTGAGTACATCTATTTTGCGAGGCCGGACAGCCACATTGACGGGGTGAGCGTGTACGCGTCGCGCATTCAGGCCGGGCGGTTTCTGGCCATGGATTCTCCGGTGGAGGCAGATCTCGTTGTGGGTGTGCCCGAGTCGGGAAACGCGGCGGCGCTTGGCTATTCACTGCAGTCCGGGATACCCTATGGCACGGCCTTTGTAAAAAACAGCTATGTGGGGCGGACATTTATCAAGCCAAAGCAGAGCAGCCGTGAGTCGAGCGTCAAGGTAAAACTCAACGTCCTCAGGGAGGCTGTGAATGGAAAGCGTATTATTATGATCGATGATTCCATTGTGCGCGGGACGACCTCGGACAGGATTGTGCGGATGCTCCGCGAGGCGGGGGCGGCGCAGGTGCATGTCCGCATCAGCTCGCCGCCGTTTCTGTGCCCCTGCTATTTCGGTACGGATGTTCCGGAAAAAGATCAGTTGATTGCGAATAACAGGACAGTCGATGAGATCAGGCAGATCATAGGCGCCGACTCGCTGGGATATCTGAATATCGACCGGTTAAAGAGCTTAGTGAACGGGCTGGGTATCTGCACAGGATGCTTTAACGGCAATTATCCGATCGAGCCGCCGACGCAGGATATCCGGGGAGATCTTTCCTGATGCCTGCCCCGATGAAATGATATGAGAAAGTATGGAAAATAAGGAGAAGAGTATGGGTACAGACAGATACACAAGTCCCCTTTCTGAGCGCTATGCCAGCAAGGAAATGCAGTATATTTTTTCGCAGGATATGAAGTTCTGCACATGGAGGCGGCTCTGGATCGCTCTGGCGGAGACGGAGATGGAGCTGGGACTCTCCGAGAACGGCAAGCCGGTCATCACGCAGGAGCAGATCGACGAGATGAAAGCGCATGTCGAGGATATCAATTACGAGGTGGCAAGGGAGCGCGAGAAGCTTGTCCGCCATGACGTGATGAGCCATGTGTATGCATACGGACAGCAGTGTCCGAAGGCGGCGGGCATCATTCACCTGGGGGCGACCTCCTGCTATGTGGGGGACAATACGGACATCATCGTGATGAATGAGGCGTTGAAGCTGGTGCACAAAAAGCTGGTGAATGTGATCGATGAGCTTGCAGGGTTTGCAGAGAAATACAAGAGTCTGCCGACGCTCGCATTCACGCATTTTCAGCCGGCGCAGCCCACCACGGTAGGAAAGCGTGCGACGCTGTGGATGCAGGAATTTTTGATGGACCTGGAGGACCTTGAGTATGTGATGGGAAGTCTGAAGCTGCTGGGCTCTAAGGGTACGACGGGCACACAGGCAAGCTTTCTGGAATTGTTTGACGGCGATCAGGAGACGATTGACAGGATTGATCCGATGATCGCGGCCAAGATGGGCTTCAAGGAGTGCTATGCCGTGTCAGGGCAGACATACTCCCGGAAGGTGGACACCAGAGTGGCAAATGTTCTCGCAGGGATCGCGGCGAGCGCACACAAGATGTCAAATGATATCCGCCTGCTGCAGCATTTGAAGGAGGTGGAGGAGCCCTTTGAAAAAAATCAGATCGGCTCGTCCGCGATGGCGTACAAGCGCAATCCGATGCGCTCGGAGCGCATCGCGTCGCTGTCCCGCTATGTGATGGTCGACGCATTAAATCCTGCAATTACTTCCGCGACGCAGTGGTTTGAGAGGACACTCGACGATTCCGCGAATAAGAGACTCTCGATTCCTGAAGGATTTCTTGCAATTGACGGCATCCTCGATCTCTGCCTCAATGTGGTCGACGGACTGGTGGTATACGACAAAGTGATCACGAAACATCTGATGGCAGAGCTGCCGTTTATGGCCACGGAGAATATCATGATGGATGCCGTGAAAAACGGCGGCAACAGGCAGGAGCTTCACGAGAAGATCAGGACACTCTCCATGGAGGCGGGAAAGAATGTCAAGATGGAGGGCAGGGACAACAACCTGCTGGAGCTGATCGCGGCTGATCCGGAGTTCAACCTGACGCTGGAGCAGCTGCAGGCAGCGATGGAGCCGTCAAGGTATGTGGGCAGGGCGCCGGTACAGGTGGACAGCTTCCTCGCCAATGTGGTGAGGCCGGTGCTCGAGGCGAACCGGTCCGAACTGGGCGTCAAGGCGGAAATTAATGTCTGAAAATGTATATTTTGAATAAATATTCTTTACTTATGCACTTTACTTATGTGTCAAAAAGTTGTATGATAGTTAGCGGTGTGTGGTGAATGCAGCATACACTAATAAAGCAAGAGTAGAGATAAGAACCGGAGGGATGTCAATGGTAAAAGCAGTAGTAGGAGCGAATTGGGGCGACGAGGGAAAAGGTAAGATTACTGATATGCTCGCGCGCGAGGCAGATATTGTGATCCGTTTTCAGGGAGGCGCGAACGCAGGCCATACGATCGTGAACAATTATGGCAAGTTTGCACTTCACACCCTGCCTTCAGGCGTATTTTATAATCATACGACGAGCATTATCGGCAACGGTGTGGCACTGAATATTCCGATTTTGATGGACGAGATCAAGTCGATCACGGACAGGAATGTGCCGATGCCAAAGATCCTGGTATCAGACAGGGCGCAGATCGTGATGCCGTATCATGTGCTGTTTGACCAGTATGAGGAGGAGCGTCTGGGCGGGAAGTCATTTGGTTCCACCAAGTCAGGCATCGCCCCGTTCTATTCTGATAAATATGCAAAGATCGGTTTCCAGGTGAGCGAGCTTTTTGACGAGGAACTCTTAAAAGAAAAGATTGAGCGTGTGGTGGAGCAGAAAAATGTGATCATGGAGCATCTGTATCACAAGCCTGCGATCGTTCCGTCAGAGCTTCTCGAGACACTGCATGAATACAGGGATATGATCAGGCCATATGTATGTGATGTGTCCGCATATCTCGACGTGGCATTGAAGGCCGGTAAGAATATTCTTCTGGAGGGGCAGCTTGGCACCTTAAAAGATCCTGACCACGGCATTTATCCGATGGTGACCTCCTCATCGACGCTTGCCGCTTTCGGTGCGATCGGTGCGGGAATACCGCCCTATGAGATCAAGGAGATTTATACAGTATGTAAGGCATATTCATCGGCAGTTGGCGCAGGCGCTTTTGTGTCAGAGATCTTTGGTGACGAGGCTGACGAGCTCAGACGGCGTGGCGGAGATGGCGGAGAGTACGGTGCTACGACAGGACGGCCGAGACGCATGGGCTGGTTTGACTGTGTGGCGTCCAGATACGGATGCCGTCTGCAGGGAACGACAGATGTCTGCTTCACGGTGCTTGATGTGCTCGGATATCTCGATGAGATTCCTGTGTGCACAGGATATGAGATTGACGGGGAAGTCACAACGCAGTTTCCGGTGACGGCAAAGCTTGCGAAGGCAAAGCCGGTGTTTACGACGCTGCCCGGCTGGAAGACCGATATCAGAGGCATCAGAAACTATGAGGAGCTTCCAGAGAACTGCCGCGGTTATATTGAGTTCATTGAGGAACAGGTCGGTTATCCGATCACACTGGTGAGCAACGGGCCGGCGAGGGATGACATTATCTATAGAAAGAGCAGGATAAAGGGTACGAAATAGCGGTAAATAGAAAGCCAGAGGCGATATGTGGAGTGTTTGCCTCTGGCTTTTGCCGTATTGGATTTTACATACGCAATTTTAATTTAATATGTTCCCAAACATTATGTTTACAAACATAATAATTGTGTTAAAATAGAGACAGAGAAACAAAAGGAGATGTGACAGTCATGAAGCAGTTTGTAGACCGGGAACTTGAGATGCGGACTCTGGAGAGGGAATACGCCAAAAAGGAGGCGTCATTGGTTATTGTATATGGAAGGCGGCGTGTGGGAAAGACGACGCTCCTAAATGAGTTTGCAAAGGATAAAAAGACAATTTATTTTCTGGCAACACAGGAGTCGGAGAGCATTAATAGAGATCTGTTTCGGGAAAAGGCAGCAGAATTTACACAAAATGAAGTACTTATGAATGCAGTTGTTGATCGATGGGACACCATATTTAAGGCGATTGTATCAGCAGGCGGCCAGGACAGGATTGTTGTTGTATTGGATGAATTTCAATATCTTGGCAGGACGAATCCGGCATTTCCGTCCATTTTTCAGAGAGTATGGGATGAGGTCTTAAAGGAAAGTAACATTATGGTCATATTGTGTGGTTCTTTGATCTCTATGATGGTGTCTCAGACATTGTCCTATCAGAGTCCGCTGTATGGTAGGCGCACGGCACAGATTCGACTAAAACAGATTCCATTTCGCTATTATCATGTTTTTTTTGACGGTCTGTCGTTTCAGGAACAGGTTGAGCGGTATGCGGTTACTGGAGGAGTACCCAAATACATTGAATCGTTTTTGGGGCAAGAGGATATTTATGCAGGGATAGAGGTAAATATTCTGGAATTGTCAGGATACCTTTACGAAGAGCCATATTTTCTGCTGCAGCAGGAGGTCTCGGAACTGGGAAGTTATTTTTCTGTCCTGAGAGCCATCGCGTTTGGCAACACAAAGCTGGCTGATATATCCTCTGCCATAGGTGTCAAGGCGACGGACCTCACCAGAACATTGAAGACACTGATTGATCTGGATCTTGTAGAACGGGAAGTGCCAGTCACAGAGAAAGAGCCTGGTAAGAGCAAGAAAGGACTCTATCACATAAAAGACAATTTTATACGTTTCTGGTTCACGTTTATATATCCGAATCAAAGTGATATTGAGCGTGGAAATATCGAATATGTCATGGGAAAGATCAGAAAAAGTTTTGTGAGGAGTCACGCAGCATTTGTGTATGAGGACATTTGCAGGGAACTGTTGGGAGCAGACAGGCAGTTTCCTTATCATTTTTCCAGGATTGGGCGGTACTGGGATAAAAATACTGAAATTGATGTCGTAGCGGTGAATGAGGAGGAAAAAGTCATTTTATTTGGGGAGTGCAAATATTGGAGCACTCTTGTAGATGTCGATGTGTTCTATGAACTGGTCGATAAATCTAAGAGGGTATCATGGTGTCAGGGCGACAGGACAGAAGTGTTCATGCTGTTTGCAATCGGCGGGTACACCCAGCGCTTGATGGAGTTATCCAGAGCGCGGGAGGATTTGATATTAAAGAGCTGGTTATGAGATAGAAGGATGAAATAGATTTTGAGATTTTGTGAGGATATGAGGGATATGAACTGCGATTTAACTCAGGGAAATATCATGAAAAAGCTGCTGAAGTTCGCTTTTCCGATCATGGTAGGCAATGTGCTGCAGCAGCTTTACAATGTGGTGGACACGCTGATCGTCGGGCGATTTCTCGGCAAGGACGCGCTGGCGGCGGTGGGTTCTTCCTACACACTGATGGTCTTTGTGACCTCGATCATATTAGGACTCTGCATGGGCAGCAGTGCCTTTTTTTCCATGCAGTTTGGCAGGCGTGACTATGACAGGCTGGAAAAGGGAATCTACATGGCGTTTCTGATGATCGGAGCAGTCACGGCCGCGCTGAATCTTCTGGTCTATGTGGGAATTGACGGGATTCTTGTATTTCTGCGCGTGCCGGGGGAGGTCGTGCCGTTTATGAAGGAGTATCTTCTGTGGATATTTGCGGGAATCGTGGCGACGTTCCTGTATAATTTTGTGGCAAATTTCATGCGTGCACTCGGCAATTCTCTAATTCCACTATTATTTCTTGGCATCTCTGCGGTGCTGAATATCTTTCTGGATTTGTTCTTTATCCGCGTGCTGATGTGGGGTGTCGGCGGGGCGGCGGCAGCGACGGTGATCTCGCAGTATGTCGCCGGAGTCGGCATTCTGGTCTATTGTATAAAAAAGTATCCGGAAGTACAGATCAAAAAGGAAAACAGGCACTGGAACACGGACATCTTAAAGGAGCTGCTCGGCTTATCGTCGCTGACCTGTCTGCAGCAGTCGGTTATGAACTTTGGGATTCTGATGGTGCAGGGGCTTGTCAACAGCTTTGGTTCCGTGGTGATGGCAGCATTTGCGGCGGCTGTCAAGATCGATTCGTTTGCTTACTCGCCGGTGCAGGATTTCGGCAACGCATTTTCGACGTATGTGGCGCAGAACTACGGTGCGGGGAAGCAGGACAGAATCCGCAGGGGAATGCGGGATGCGGTGCTTGGTGCGTTTGTATTCTGCGCCGTGATCTCCGTACTGGTAGTCGGATTTGCCAGACCGCTCATGTCGCTTTTTCTTGATGAGGGCAGCGCGGACGCAGTAGCGGTGGGCGTCGGATATCTGCGCATTGAGGCGTCGTTTTATTTTGGCATCGGACTGTTGTTTTTGTTTTATGGGTATTTCCGGGCAGTCAATAGACCAGGCGTTTCGGTTGTCCTTACTGTGATATCGCTTGGAATGCGGGTGCTGCTGGCGTATACCCTGTCTGCTATTGAGGGGATTGGCGTGACAGGCATCTGGATGTCCGTGCCGATCGGGTGGTTTCTTGCGGACGCGGCGGGAGTGGTGTTTCTGATGCGCAGCCCTTTGCAGAGGAAATAAGAAATAGTAAAGATTTGAAATTTATGATTGATTTTTTTATGAAAATTGCATATAATAAAAATGAACAAAGGAATTTGTTCGATTTAAGTGCATTGCTACTTTGAGTGCAAACCTTTAATTTAAGTGCTTCACTACTTTGAATGTGAACCTTTAATTTAAGTGCTTCGCAGCTTAAAATGCGAATCGTTAGTTGTCAGGGAGATAAGCTTCTTATCTCCCTGTTTTGCTATATGATGGAGGATAAGTATGGATTTTTATCGTATAAATGAGAAGTATATTCAGTTTCTCCAAAGATATGAAAAAGAAAAAAGAGGAGTTACGAAGGTACCTGATATTAGATATACAGATCGCAATAAATTTGCATTTGGTGCGGTTATGAGAGTAAATGGTATAAACTATTATGTGTCAGTATCTTCTTTTGACAGAAAGCAGGAGGCTAATATCTTAATCCGTGTACCTGGAGATAAAAAAGAAGTGAAAGGTTCTCTACGATTCAATTATATGGTTCCGGTTCCTGATGAATGTATTGAGAAACTTGTGATTAAAGACGTTGAAGATGAAAAATACCGTTTGCTGTTGAATAAAGAATATCAGTTTTGTATGAACAATGCCGATCGAATTCAAAAGAAGGCGAATAAGATATATGAAATGGTCACAACAAATTGTAAACAGATTTTAACAGACAATAGCTGCGCTTTTAAAATTTTAGAGGTCGGATATCATGAATATAGTTACAGTTCAGCTATGCCGAACTGTAACGCATCAAGCCATGAAAAATCGCTTCGCGATGGCTTGATGCATCTCAACCACTACGCATTCTTACGGACTTTGCAGCGTAGTGCAAAGTCCTAGGCTGAACTGTAACTGAATATATTACAAATATTTTGAAAAGAAATGATTCGTAAATACATTTGTAATATATTGATTAAATGGTATAGATACATAGGCAGTCCTTAGGAACTGTCACGAAATAACTTACCGATAGTCCGCAGGATTTTTCTTTGATAGCGCCGCTAAAAAATCGGGCGCATAGCGGGCTATGTAACTGATTTTTTAGCGGTGATAGCGGAGAAAAAGACAAGGAATATGGTAAGTTATTTTGGGACAGTTCCTTAGCGCCCAGCCAGCTTCCTTGCCAGATAGACTGCCGGAGTGTCTAACAGGCTTGTGAAAATAAAGATCACATAGCTTGAAAACACAATGTTCATCAGGGTATTGAATTCATAGACTCCCCAAAATGCGGCAAAGGTGTACAATAATGTATTAAAAAACTGTGAAACCAGCGTGGAGCCATTGTTTCTGAGCCACAGGAATCTTTTGGAATCATTGCACCATTTTGTTGTGCGAGCCCAGATCGCATGGTATGCAAAGACATCGAACGCCTGTACGATCGCATAGACGACAATGCTGCTGAGCATCAGCCGCGGCGTGTTGGAGAAGACGGACGCGATCGCAGGCGAAGCCCAGTCGCTGGAATTTGGCGTATAGAGCAGCCAGGACTGTGAGATTAGGACAAACACGCCGGAAGTGAGGATTCCGATCAGGACTGCCTTATTTGCGGCGCGTTTTCCCTCCGTCTCGCTCAGGATATCTGTGACCAGAAATGTGGATGCAAACAGGATATTGCCGAGCGTCTGTTCCATCCCAAAGGCGTCTACGACGATCAGGACCTCAATGTTTGCTGCGATCGTTGCAAGCACCGTCCAGCAGTACAGGCCGGATTTTCCGAGAAAACGGTAAAAAAGCACCACACAGGTGTAGATCAGTACCAAACTGACAATTAATAAAAGTTCGTTGCTCATGATAAATTCCTCCTAAGGGTAGTTTTTTCAGTTCCTAACCGACTCCAAAATCAGTGTTGTTCAGCAGTATGTCCACCCGGTCATCTGTGGCATAAATCGGATAAAGCTTTTTCATGAAGAGGTCGATGACGGATGGATTTGGCTTTATTCCTGTAGTATTTGCGGTCATGATGTTGACACAGACGCGCTCGAAGTTAGCAAGGCCGGTCTCGATATCATACCGCATCGAGGCCTCTGTCTGACCGTCCAGTCCAAAGAGCAGACAGACCTCGTCAAAGCAGGCGGCAATCTCCGCGGGAGATGTCTCGTCGATACCCTTGCGGAGCACCTGCTCGCGGTAGGGACTGTCAAAGGTCTCTACACCGATCTTTATTTTAACTTGTATCCCATGCGTTTCAAAGATATTGCGCAGTGCTGCCACCGCGTCCCTGTGCATCCAGTGACACTCAAAATGGACTTCTTTGATTTTTTTTCCGATGCAGGTGTCGAGAATTTGTTTCATTGTCCGGTTGTCCAGATCGATAAAGCTACCCGAATTGATGACTTCGAGTTTGCCATATTTCCCAGTGACCTGTCCGAGCACTGTCTGATTCAGCGTGAAGTTGCTGTCCTCGTCAGGACTAAAGTCAAGGTGGTAGTCACAGAAGGTACAGCGCCGCCACTTGCAGCCTGCGCCGCGCAGCAGCACGATCTCGCGCCTGTTTTTCTCTGTGATTTCAGAGTATCTGGTCAGTGTTTTGTTCTCCATATTATGATTCCTGATATCCCACGATTTCGTAGATGTCCTTTCCGGCTTTTACAGAGAAATAATCTTTTAAGGCCATATTTTTGTCCCATTTTTCCTGCGGGTAGCTTCCGTACCGGCGCGCTACATCTGACATCCGCGCCTCCATCGTCATGACGCCCTCAGCCCCCGCCATGCTGTCGCAGAGCTGAATCAGACGGTCATAGTCATCATATTCTGTCGCAGCCAGCGCTTCCTCGAGCTCCCTGACTTCATCCTCCGCGATATCAAAGTTGCCGATATAATCGTGGATGTTCTGAATGCTGAAGGAGTGCGTCAGACAAATTCTGGCTGCTTCATCATAGCCGAGCTTTTGCATATAATGATAGCCGTCATAGATATGTCCCATATGTTTTACGCCAAACTTTCTGCCGATATCGTGCAAAAGCCCTACAATGTAAGACTTTTCGCTGTCCATGCCCGCACAGGCTTTGGCAATCTGTTCCGCGCATCGGGCGGTTATTTTGCTGTGGTTCACCCATGCGCCTGGGTTGCACTGCCCGGCGTCTCTCAATAATTCTTCCGCTGTATTTCGATCTGGTAACATAGCAGCCTCCTCTAAATGAATCAGTGTGTTTTAGACAAAATTGTTACGCCTGCAATGCGAAAAAAATGCCAAGACCAGATAGGTGTGAACAGTAACAGTATATCACGTCAGGATGCAGAAAACAAGAGTAACAACAAAGTACTTGAAAGTATTATCAGGTTTGTTATAATAAGAGGAGAAACGGTAAAGCATAATACAAAGTGGGAGTGATCACTGTGAGCAATAAAAAGGATAGTACGAGTAAGTTCATCAGCCTTGTCTTGCGTCATCACCCGGAAGCGGCGTATATACAGCTGGATGAGCATGGATGGGCTGATGTGGAGCAGCTGTTAGCGGGGATGAAAAAGACGGGGAGAAAGATTAACAAGGAAACTTTGAAGGAGATTGTCAGGACAGACGGGAAACAGAGATATTCATTTAATGAGGACATGACTTTGATCCGTGCCAATCAGGGTCATAGCATTCCTGTCGATGTCGGACTAATGGAACAGGAACCGCCGGAATTTTTGTATCACGGAACGGCTGTTGGGTTTTATGAAAGTATTCAAAAGCAGGGACTTAGACCAATGAGCCGGTTATATGTGCATTTGTCAAAGGACATTGAGATTGCAGTTAATGTGGGAAAACGGCATGGTAAGCCAATTGTCCTGAAGATACACAGCGGCGATATGTACCGGGATGGCGTTATGTTTTATCTGTCCGAGAACGGTGTGTGGCTCACAAAGAGGGTTGAACCCCGATATGTTGAGCGGATAAGCGGATGAAAAAACAGTTGACAAAATGAAAAAGATGCGATAAGATAAATTTTGTTCGCGGAAGTGCTGGAATTGGCAGACAGGCAAGACTAAGGATCTTGTGTCGGTAACGACGTGTGGGTTCAAGTCCCATCTTCCGCATTGGTAAAAGTGTGGGAAACCTTGGTACAATCAAATTGAAGAATCGGTATTTGAGAAGGTGCGGAATATGAAATATATCGGTGCATTTTTGCTATTTCTTATTGCTATATTTTTTGTGTGGATGGGATATATAATTTTGTCTGTTTTTAGTCTGTTAAGATGGCCTGTTTTCATAATAGTCTGTCTGTTTTTGGGTGAAATTTACTATCGTATTTGTAAATGGATGCGTTCATACTGCCCCAAATAACTTCTAGTTTGTATACATAAAAGCATAAACAAGAGGTTGTTAGAAAAAACTGTCTAACAACTTAATTCCGTAATTTTAACAAAAGCTTCTGTTAAAGGCAATTCCCTCCCAGCTTCCATATCGTCAATGCCCCGGTCAAGCATCTTAAGCAATCTTTCATGATTGATTGTATCTCTGACCTTTTCATCTTGTAATGCATATGCCATAAATCCACCTGCTTTCCTCTTGCTTTTTATATTTAAGATATCGTAACCCTATTTACGAATCAAGTTTTTTCTTATTTTCTATTCTGTCAAAATCTATGTCTTTTATTCAAGAAAAAACTTTTGGTCCCAAAACCCTTTGCTTTTCTCGCAGGATTAGAAATAGTATAAAATATATTAGAGGGATCAACTAATATAATTCCCTTCATTTTATCAATATAATCTAAAGGATTGGTTTTATACCATCTTATTGGCAAGTTACAAGGGAAAGTTTTTGTTTTTAACTCATTCCCAACTTTATTTCCAATTTTTAAATTATAATACATTGGGAATAAAGTTGGAAATAAAATTATATTATCTTGCTCTCTTTTTTACAAATGCACGTATTTTAGCAAAAATAAATTTGAAGCAAATTTTGCATGGATTTTATCTGTTACTGGAAACGGAGTGAACAGTAGCAGGTGGGGCGTGGCGGTTGCTATGCCCTGATTTTTTTAGTGGTAAATGAGGAACGGATATGATATAATCAAATGAAAAAATCGGGATTCGTGGAGGAAAATATGATGAGTATAGAATATAGAACACAGAAAGACTTACCTTGTAAAGAGTTGTATCAATTATTCCTTGCTGTAGGTTGGGCAACCGAGGAAGAAACAACGCAAGCGATGATTGATAATTTTAATATTGGTTTCATCAATTCAACATTTGTATTTTCCGCATGGTCAGATGAACAATTAGTAGGATGCGTTAGGGTACTAAGTGATTTACATTTTCGCTCAATTATTTATGATTTAGCTGTTTTACCAGAATTTCAAAATAAGGGGATAGGTTCAGAATTAGTGAGAAGATGCAGGGGTGTTTGTGAGAGTTCAGAATGGTTGGTACAAACTGATTCAGCCAAGGGTTTTTATGAGAAAATAGGTTTTCAGGAAAGTGATGATCATTTCTTGAGCATTCCGTGTAAATGGTTTTAGAGGAATTTGGCATATGGATATTGAATTTAGAAGTATTATGGAATTTCCACGAGGTACACTTTGTACTTTGTTGAAAGAAGGATATTCGTACGAACCGAAATTTGAACGTGATTGTATAAGACAATGGCAGGAGTTTGATGATTTCTTCTATGACAATCCGCATATAGCAGAGGTTAGTGGATTTATGACCATTCTTAATAATAAGCCAATAGGGTTTGTATCGTGGAATCCAACCAATATACCCATATCAGCGGAAATCGGACATAATTGTATTTCTGATAAATATAAAAGAAATGGATATGGAATCCGACAAGTGCAGGAAGCAGTAAAACGTATCATTGTGCAAGGAGCCGAAAAAATTATTGTAACTACAAATGAAATTCTTATTCCAGCACAACATACTTATGAAAGGGCGGGGTTTCAGTTTGTAGATAAATGTGAGGAACCTGACATCGCAGAATATGCGGGAATGCGAATTAATTATGAATTAATTGTAAGGAACTGACATCACCTATTTTTCTACAATTTCTAAGATAAAAGCAGGCAGGTGCTTGAATCGGGTACTTAGATATAGATTTAGATACAGATCAGATATAAATAGATATAAATTATAAATAGATATAGATATAGAAGGGACAGATATTATGAGAAAGTACACAAAATTCATCTGCGTTCTCACCGCCATCGTGCTGTCGACAGCAGGGTGTGGAGAGAATGCGGACAATAAGGACAAGGAACCGGTCGTGGAGGATTTTGACGCGATCATGCGCAATGATCCGACACAGGTGATCGTGCGCGACGAGCCGCGTACAGACAGCATGGAGACGACAGAGCAGGAGACAGAGAGTGAGGATGAGAATGAGACACAGGTTGTGCCCTACGCTGACCGCATTGCGGGTGAAAATGGCGCCGTTTATGACATAGAGACGGAGGTGTACGAGGAGGGGGGAGTTAGGGTGGAATACCCGCGGCTGACCGGCCTTACGGACGAGGGAAAGCAGCAGGAGATCAACGATAAGATCAGGGGCGCTGTCACTGGCAATATTGCTGCTGACAATCTGAGCTCCTATGAGCTGACATACGAGACAGCCACTGCGGGAGGCGGCATCGCTTCCTTTATTTTCAGGGGCGTCGCGTATTATGTGGACGGCGCATATCCGAACAATGTGGTCAGGACATTGAACATTGATCTGGATAGCGGAAAAAATATCAGGCTGAAGGATTTTGCGGACTTTGCCTCAGTGGTAAGCAGTCTGGAAAATGCCGATGGATACACGATCGTAAATGAAGGCGTCGATGCGGCGGATTTTTCCGCCTACTTAAACAATGGCGCTGTGACGGACTACGCGATCACGCTGCTTGACTATGACATTGATTTTGAGCATCCGGAGATGGCTCCGGCAGGATTCTCGGCGATCCGGGACAATCACCTGATTCTGTTTATCAGCGCGGAGCACGCCATGGGGGATTATGTGGAGTTGGAATTTGATAAAAATCTGTAGAAAAAAAGGAATTTCGAAATCTGTGCGGAATATATAAAATAGGAAAAACAGGGTGAGTGAATTGCGGGGGGATTACCATGACAATACGTGAGAACCTGGAACGGTGGGAGAGTGAATATTTGAGTCCATATGCCACGCTCAGCGCCAGATCGAGAGGCAGGGACAGGGAGGAAGAACAGTGTGATATCAGGCCTGTGTTTCAGAGAGACAGGGACAGGATACTCCATTCCAAGTCATTCCGGCGTCTCAAGGACAAGACACAGGTTTTTTTGTCGCCGGAGGGTGATCATTATAGGACGAGGCTCACGCACACGCTTGAGGTGTCACAGAATGCGCGGACGATCGCAAGGGCGCTGCAGTTAAATGAGGAACTGGTGGAGGCGATCGCGCTGGGACATGACCTGGGGCACACTCCCTTCGGACACGCAGGCGAGCGCGCCCTGAATGAAATCTGTCCGTATGGGTTTAAGCATAATGAGCAGAGCGTGCGCACTGTGGAGCTTCTTGAAAAGGACGGTGAAGGCCTGAATCTGACATGGGAGGTGCGCGACGGGATGCGCAACCATCAGACCTCAAGTATGCCGTCGACGCTGGAAGGGAAGGTTGTCCGCTTTTCAGACAAGATAGCCTATACATACCACGATATGGATGATGCGGTCAGGGCCGGCATATTGAAAGAGAGGGACATCCCGCGGGAGATCGGTGAGATTATCGGCTACAGTCCCAGGGAGCGGCTCAACAATTTTATTCACGATATCGTGACGCAGAGCAAGGGAACCGACGATGTGCGGATGTCAGACGACGTGGAGCTTGGAATGCGCAATCTGCGCCGCTTCATGTATGATAAGGTATACAGCAATTCGGTGGCAAAGTGCGAGGAGAATAAAGCGGTTGCGCTGGTCAAGACCTTGTATGAGTACTATATGAAGCATACCGATGCGCTGCCGAAATTTTTTGTGGAACTGGGACTTCAGGGAGAACCGCGCGAGAAAGTTGTGTGTGATTACATCAGCTCCATGACAGACAGATTCGCGATCTCCCTGTATGGAGAAATATACGTACCAAAGTTTTGGATGGGGTATTAGGACTATGTATTATCCAGAGGAACTGATCGAGGAAGTCCGGCAGAAGAGTGATATTGTCGATGTGATTTCCGGTTATATATCATTGCAGAAAAAGGGCAGCAATTATATGTGCTGCTGTCCTTTTCACGGGGAGAAGACGCCGTCCTTTTCCGTGAATCGCGCGAGGCAGATCTACAAGTGCTTTGGCTGCGGCGAGGGCGGAAATGTGATTACTTTCGTGATGAAATACGAGAACTGCTCCTTTCCCGAGGCGCTGCGGATGCTCGCGGAGAAGGCGGGCGTCGAGCTTCCGAAGGCCGAGTATTCGGAGGAGGCGAAGCGGCGGGAGAGCAGGCGGTTAAAGCTGCTGGAAGTCAACAAGGAAGCCGCAAAATTTTATTATGTCATGCTGCGGAACGGGCGTGGGACAAAGGCGAAGGAATATTTGGACAAGCGTCAGCTCTCTGACGAAACGCGCAAGAATTTCGGGCTTGGCTATGCGCCGGCAAGGGGAGAGGAGCTGTTGGCGTACCTGCACCAGAAAGGTTACACGGATGACCTGATTCGCGATGTGGGGCTTGCAAAGACGGACGAGCGCAGGGGAACGACGACACAGTTCTGGAACCGGGTAATGTTCCCGATTCAGGATATCAATCACCGCGTCATCGGTTTCGGCGGGCGTATTATGGGCGATGCGGACAGCGGCCCCAAGTATCTAAACTCGCCTGAGACGGAAATCTTTGATAAGAGCAGAAATCTGTATGGCATGAACTATGCGCGGACTGCAAGGACAGGGAATATAATATTATGTGAGGGTTACATGGATGTCATCAGTATGCATCAGGCGGGATTTGCCCAGGCGGTGGCATCACTCGGAACTGCGTTTACTCCGGGGCAGGCAGGACTGATCAAGAAATATACAAGAGATGTCTTATTAGCATATGACAGCGACGGCGCGGGTGTGAAGGCAGCGCTGCGCGCGATCAGGATTCTCCGCGATGCGGGGATGTCGGGCAGGATTATCAATATGTCGCCATACAAGGACCCGGATGAGTTTATCAAAAATCTGGGGCAGGAGGCTTATCAGGAGCGCATTGACCACGCGGAAAATTTCTTTCTGTTTGAGGTCCGGATGCTGGAGCGGGAGTTTGATCTGAACGATCCCGAGGGAAAGACCAATTTTCACAATGAGATCGCGCGGAAGCTCTGTGAGTTCGGTGAGGATGTGGAGCGTGAGAACTATATCGAAGCGGTGGCAGAGAAATACCACATCGGGTTTGAAAACTTAAGAAAGCTGGTTGTGAACATGGCGGCCAGGACGGGCGGATACGCAGTGCAGGCGCAGGAGCGGCCGAAGTCAGGCATCCAGAGCAGAAGGAAAAACACACCCGAGGAGAATGCAAAGAAATCGCAGCGGCTGCTGCTCACATGGCTGACGGAGGAGCCCGGACTCTACGCAAAGATCAAAGGGTATCTGTCCGCGGAGGATTTCACGGTAGAGCTGTACAGCAAGGTCGCACGGAGGATGTTTGAGGATATTGAGAAAAATGAGTTCAATCCGGCGAGTATCATCAACATGTTTGAGGAAGAAAAGGACCAGAGCGAGGCGGCTTCGCTGTTTACGACAAGCCTTCCGGAGCTGGAGAGTGAGCAGGAGCGGGAGAAGGCTTTTCATGATATCCTTGTGAGCGTCAAGAAAAACAGCTATGAGTACTACTCGGCGCGGTCCGGTGTGGACATCACGGCGCTCGGCAGGGTGATCGAGGGCAAAAAAGCACTGGAAGAACTTAACAAAACGCATATTTCTCTAAAATAAGGATAAAAATAATATGGTATGGAGGATTGACCAGAATGGATGAAAACACACAAGCAAAATTTGATGCGAAATTGAAAGAGCTCCTCTCGATGGCAAGGAAGAAGAAAAACGTGCTGGAGTATCAGGAAATCAACGATTTTTTCAAGGATATGCCGCTCGAGGAGGAGCAGTTTGAGCGAATCCTGGAGACGCTCGAACAGAATAATGTAGATGTGCTTCGCATTACCGACGATGATGACGATCTGCCCGATGACGACCTGCTGCTGGTGGACGACGAAGAGATGGATGTGGAGAATATCGATCTGTCCGTACCGGACGGCGTGGGAATCGAGGACCCGGTCAGAATGTATCTCAAAGAGATCGGGAAAGTACCGCTCCTGAATGCCGATGAGGAGATCGAGCTTGCCAAGAAGATGGAGCTCGGGGACGAGGAGGCCAAGAAAAGGCTTGCGGAGGCAAATCTTCGTCTGGTGGTGAGCATTGCCAAGCGGTATGTCGGGCGCGGGATGCTGTTTCTCGATCTGATTCAGGAGGGAAACCTTGGACTGATCAAGGCGGTGGAAAAGTTTGATTACAGAAAAGGTTACAAATTCTCCACATACGCGACCTGGTGGATTCGCCAGGCGATCACGAGGGCGATCGCGGACCAGGCAAGGACGATCCGCATCCCCGTGCACATGGTTGAGACGATCAACAAGCTGATTCGCGTGAGCAGGCAGCTGCTTCAGGAGCTCGGGCGTGAACCGACTCCGGAGGAGATCGCCAAGGAGATGAATATGCCTGAGGACCGCGTGCGTGAAATCCTCAAGATATCGCAGGAGCCTGTGTCGCTCGAGACGCCGATCGGCGAGGAGGAGGACAGTCATCTGGGAGATTTCATACAGGACGACAATGTGCCGGTACCTGCTGACGCGGCGGCGTTTACCCTGTTAAAAGAACAGTTGGTCGAGGTGCTAGATACATTGACTGACAGGGAGCAGAAGGTCCTGCGGCTCCGCTTCGGACTTGACGACGGCAGGGCGCGCACGCTTGAGGAAGTCGGCAAGGAGTTCAATGTCACGCGTGAGCGAATCAGGCAGATTGAGGCCAAGGCGCTCAGAAAACTGCGTCATCCTTCAAGAAGCCGCAAGCTCAAGGATTTTTTGGATTAGGAGAATCATACAGATGCTGTTATCGGATAGAATGAGGGCTGTGGTGGGACTGGTACAGCCCTGCAGAAGTATAGCAGATATCGGCTGCGACCATGGCTATATCGCGATGGAGCTGGTCAGGTGCAACATATGCAGACATGTGATTGCGATGGATATCAACAGCGGACCTCTGGACAGGGCCGGACACAACATTGCCGATTACGGTATGCAGGAATATATAGAGACCAGACTGTCAGATGGCGTCAGCGCACTCAGGGAAGGCGAGGCGGAGGGCATGGTCTGCGCCGGGATGGGAGGAAAGCTGGTCATATCCATATTGGAGCAGGGGAAAGCCCTGATCGGCAGGATGCGGCAGGTCGTGCTGCAGCCCCAGTCAGAGCTGGATGAAGTGCGGCGTTATCTGCGGGAAAAGGGGTATCTGATTGACAGGGAGGATATGATCTGTGAGGACGGAAAATATTATCCCATGATGAGCGCGCGCCCCGGAGCTTTTGGGAAACTGGAATGGCAGATCAGCGGGAATCTGGAGCAGAAATGCAGGCAAAGCGGGGTGTACATCAACGGAATTCCTGCGAACAGACAGCCGTTTCAGATCTCGGAGGTATCAAAGGGGGAAGCGCAGCGGCTCACAAGGGTTCAGGATACATATGGTCCATGCCTTCTGGCGATGGCACACCCGGTCTTAAAGCGGTATCTGCTGTGGCGGAAAGAACATTTTGAGGAGATCAGGGACACACTGCTTGGCCGGAAGCAATTGACAGACCGGCAGCAGCAGCGCGTGGAGGAGCTCGAGGAAGCGTTGAGCGATATTGTGTTTTGTTTGTATTATTATTTCAGATATCAATGATTTTAGATGCAAATGATTTCGGATACAAATGATGGAGTATGCCTATGAAGTGTTATGATATTATCGAGAAGCTGGAGAGTCTCTCCCCGACGGCATTTGCGGAGGAGTGGGACAATGTCGGACTGCTCGCGGGCAGGCGGGACAAAGAGGTGAAGACTGTGTATATCGCCCTGGATGCGACGGACGATGTGATTCGGGAGGCGGTGAGGCTGGGGGCAGATCTGCTGCTCACCCATCATCCGCTGATCTTTCGGAAGCTCGGCAGGGTGAATACGGATGACTTCATCGGTAGACGCGTCTGTGAGCTGATTCGCAATGACATCAGTTATTATGCCATGCACACCAATTTTGATGTGATGGGGATGGCGGACGCGGCGGCCGACAGGCTTTCTCTGTGTGACAGACAGGTGTTAAATGTCACATATGAGGGGGAGGGCTGCGGCAGGGTGGGGAAGCTGACGAGGCGTATGAGCGTCGCTGAGCTTGCCGCGCTTGTGAAGGAAAAATTTCATGTGCCGAATGTCAGAGTGTTCGGTGATCTGGGGGATATTGTCGAAACAGCGGCGGTGATGCCCGGCTCCGGCGGCAGTTATATCCGTGACGCCCTGAATGCCGGGGCGGATGTGATGATCACGGGAGATGTCGATCATCATGAAGGAATTGATGCAGTGGCGCAGGGAATGGCGGTGATTGATGCAGGGCACTATGGCATTGAGAAGCTTTTTATACCTTATATGGAAGCATTTATAAACAGGGAGCTGCCGGCGCTGCGGATTTATAAGGCAGAAATCAGGGAGCCCTTTATTGTAGTGTAAAGATCGTTGTGTAGAGAACTTTGTGTGGAAAATTTTGTGTAGAGATCGTTGTGTTAAAGAAGGGAGAATTGCGATGGACAGAACCAGCGAGAGGAAGCAGAGCTTTCAGGTGACTGTGAACGGAAAAACAAGGGAATATCCGGCCGGAGTGACTTTCGGTGAGATTGCCGGCGTGTATCAGAAGGATTATCCATACCAGATTGCGCTGGCAGTCAGGAACGGAAAGATCAAGGAGCTGTTCAAGAAGGTTGATCAGGATTGTACGGTGGAGTTTCTGACGCTGGCGGACGACACAGGGCACAAGACGTACAACCGCACAGCGACGATTATTCTCATGAAAGCGGTCAATGATGTGATCGGCATGGATAAGATCGAGAAGATCAAGATGGAATTTGCCATCGGAAGCGGTTATTACTGCGCCCAAAAAGGCGATTTTGAGATCACGGACGAGGTTGTGGCGCAGATTAAGGCCAAGATGCAGGAATACATAGACAAGGATTATTGCATTATCAAGAAATCCATGCCGTTAGATGATGCCAACATTATTTTTGAGAGACAGAAAATGACGGATAAGGTGAAGCTGTTCCGATACAGGGGCAGCTCGACAGTCAATGTCTACAACCTGGATGGATATTATGATTATTATTATGGCTTCATGCTTCCGAGCACCGGTTATGTGAAATATTTTGATCTGCAGAAATACGAGGATGGTCTGGTGCTGATACTGCCAAACAAAAAGAATCCGACCGTATTGGAGGAGTTTCATCCGCTTCCAAAGCTCTTTAAGTCCATGGAAATCGCCGCGGACTGGGGAGAAAAGCTGGGCGTGGACACAGTGAGCGACTTAAATGATCAGATACGCGGGGGCGGTTTTAATGAGCTTGTGCTTGTGCAGGAAGCGCTGCAGGAGCGCAGGATCAGCGAGATTGCCTCGGATATCGTCTCGCGCGGCGGGATCAAGTTTGTCATGATCGCGGGTCCCTCCTCGTCTGGGAAGACGACCTTCTCGCATAGACTGTCCGTGCAGCTTCGGACACACGGGCTGACGCCGCATCCGATTGCCGCGGATGACTATTTTGTCGACAGGGAGAACACGCCGAGACAGCCCAACGGAGATTATGATTTTGAGTGTCTTGAGGCGATTGACACACAGCAGTTTAACGATGACATGTGCGCGCTGCTGGCCGGCGAACGGGTGGAGCTGCCGACCTTTAACTTTGTGACGGGCAAGCGCGAGTACAAGGGAAATTTCAAGCAGCTCGGCCCCGATGACATCCTTGTCATTGAGGGAATCCACGGGTTGAATGACAAGATGTCCTATGCGCTTCCGGCCGAGAGCAAATACAAGATCTATATCAGTGCGCTCACCACACTGAACGTCGATGAACACAATCGTATCCCGACCACAGACGGCAGACTGCTCCGGCGCCTGGTGCGGGATGCAAGGACGAGAGGCGCCACGGCGAAGCGCACGATTCAGATGTGGCCCTCGGTACGAAACGGGGAGACAGAGAACATTTTTCCGTTTCAGGAGAGTGCGGACGCTATGTTCAACTCGGCGCTGATCTATGAGCTCGCAGTGCTCAAGCCGTATGCGGAACCGCTGCTCTACAGCATTGAGAAGGGAGAGCCGGAGTACTTTGAAGCGGTGCGTCTCTTAAAATTTTTGAGCTACTTTTTGGGAGTGGGCACGGAGGAGCTTCCAAAAAATTCTATTGTGCGGGAGTTTGTGGGGGGAAGCTGCTTTCGAGTTTAAAAGCAACAAGAAGTACTTGAAAAAGCAAATGTTATGTGTTACGATAGGTTGCGGTAACTGCAGTAAATGATCGCGGCTCATCGGGGACTCCGGTGAGGTGAGGAAAGTCCGGGCTTCACAGGGCAGGATGCCGGATAACGTCCGGTGGAGGTGACTCCAAGGCCAGTGCAACAGAAATATACCGCCTCTGTGTGAGAACATAGAGGTAAGGGTGGAAGGGTGGTGCAAGAGACCACCGCCTCCACGGTAACGGGGAGGGCACATGTAAACCCCATCCGAAGCAAGACCAAACAGGGAACCACAGGCTTGCCCGGTCTGTTCCCAGGTAGGTCGCTTGAGGCTGACGGCAACGTCAATCCTAGATAGATGATCATTCGTGCCGCTGTGAGAATGGCGGCGCTGACATAACCCGGCTTATCGCTGCGGTTGCCGATAGGAGTACTCTGGCTAAGTATGCCAGAGTATTGTGCTATGACAGCAGGGAGCAATATAGTGTTTGATTAGGGGTACTGATATGCGGAAAATGAAAAGAAGAATCTTGTACATAGTGATAACGGTGATCGCTGCGGCGGCAGTGACATATCTGGGCTTAGCGTTGTTTTTTACCAAACATTTTTTCTTTAATACCATCATAAACGGCGAGGATTATTCTGTCAGTGCAGTCAATACCGTGCAGAGTGGTTTTCTGGATACCTCCAGCCAGTATGTGCTGACGATCAATGGCAGGGATGGACTGACAGACACGATCACGGCGGCGGATATCGCGCTTCGTGTGGAATTTGATCGTGAATTTGAGGACATCATGGAAGGGCAGGAGGCTTTTCTGTGGCCGGCGTCCGTCTTTCAGGAGACCGAGTATCATGTGGATACGCTGGTGACATATTCTCAGGATGCATTGGACAGAAAGATTGATTCGCTCTGTTTTTTTGACGCGGAAAATATCAGACAGCCGCAGGATGCCTATCTGAGTGATTACACGGAAAATGGATATCAGATTATTCCGGAGGATGGAGGTACTGTTCCGGTGCGGGAGAAAATCCGCAGCGCGGTGGCGGAGGCGATCAGCTTCCTGGAGGAATCTGTTGATCTGGACGCGGCGGAGTGTTATACCAACGCACAGATTACCGCCGATGACCGTGCGCTGCAGAGGGAGTGTGATGAGCGCAACCGATTTACGGGAGTTACGGTCACATATACCTTTGGGGAGGAGACGGAGGTGCTCGACGGCAGCATCATAAAAGACTGGATCACAACGGATGGCAGGACGCTCGATCTGGATGCGGAGCTGGTGCGGGAGTACGTTAATGGGCTTTCGCGGAAGTATGACACATGGGGAAAGAAGCGGGAGTTTCGGACGACAAACGGCGAGGTGATCACGCTCACGGAAGGCGCGTATGGCTGGTGGATGAACCGCGCGGATGAGACGCAGGAGCTGATCGAGCAGATTAAGAGCGGGAAGAGCGGAGAGAGAACGCCGGTATATCGTGCGGAGGCGGCGCAGTACGGCGATGACGATATCGGGGACACCTATGTGGAGATTGATCTGACAAGCCAGCATTTGTGGGTTTATCAGGACGGCGAGCTGGTGGAGGAGACAGATTTCGTGTCGGGCAATGTGAGCAGGGGATACGGCACCCCGGTTGGCGTGTATGGCATCACCTACAAGGAGCGCGACGCGACGCTCAGGGGGGCGACTTATACTTCCCATGTCGATTACTGGATGCCCTTCAATGGAAATGTGGGGATGCACGACGCTTCGTGGAGAAGTTCGTTTGGAGAGGAGATTTATCTCAGGAACGGTTCGCACGGCTGTGTGAATCTGCCTCCGAAAAAGGCGGCGGTGATCTATGATTACGTGGAGAAGGGTGAGCCGGTGATTGTCTACGGCGGTCTGACATCGGTTCCGAGACAGGAGACACAGGAGACGCCGGAGGTCACGGAGGAAACGCCCGATCCCGAGGAGGCTGCGAGTACCGGGCTGACGCCAGAGCAGCAGATTCAGCTATGGATTGAGGCGGGACTGCTCAACCCCGACGGCACACCGGTGCAGCCGGTGCAGGAGCCCCAGGCGCAGGCTCCTGCAGAGACTCCGAATGAAATATCGAATGAAATTTCGAATGAGATTCCGCCAGCGATTGGGCAGGAGTAAATTTTTAAGATTTGATTGGATTTTGGGAATATAAATTGTCAGATTGTAACAAATCTGACAATTTTTTGAAATTTTTCTTGAATTATCGGGATATTGGACTATAATAAGAGCTGTCATAAAAACAAAAGCTGAGAAGTAGTAACAGCTTATATAGGAGGAGTTTAACAATGAAATTCAAAAAAGTTTTGGCAACAACAATGGCAGCGGCAATGGTGATGGCGTCAACAATGACAGTGTGCGCAGCAGACCAGTATCCGAATCTCAAGAGAGCAAAGGAGAACGTTCTGGTGGCAGGCGATGCCGTTATGACAAATGTGGCGGGTGACTATTCTACAGAGAATGTACGTGGTGTGGCTGTTTTAACAGCATTTGAGGACGTAAAGGCAGAGCTTGGTCTCACTGCGGACCAGAGACCTGTTGTGGTCGTATATGATGCAGTTCAGAAGGCAACTCCGGACGCAATCGCAAGTCTTGAGGGAGCAGAGAAGGATACAGGCGCTACAGAGGTCGCTTCGCTTTACTTTGAGCTGGGCGCTAAGGAGAATGGCAAGTGGCTTTCCAATGTTGCAGATGCTACAGTGAAGGTTACCGCAGGTCTTCCTAAGAATGCGGACAGAACGAAGACATACTCTGTTATCCGTATCCAGGACAATGGTGTTGTGACAGTTTTGGATGATCTGGACAACAATGACAAGACCGTTACATTTGAGGCGACATCGGGCGTTGGTATCTATGGTATCGTGACAGATGTGACAAACGCAGCAGCATTTGCAGCTACAGCAGTAGCGCCGACAGAGACAGCGACAGATGTGGCAGCAGAGACAGCGGCGGTTGAGGAGACAACAGCAGATGCGGCAACAGAGACAGCAGCAGATGCGGCAACAGAGGCAGCAGCGGTTGCAGAGACAGCAGCAGTAGCGGCAACAGAGGCAGTAGCGACAACAGAGACAGAAGCAGATGCACAGTAATCGAATGTCTGTTCAAAACAGTATAGGACAGGATGAATGATATCGTACAGTTCCAGCATGGTTTAATTTGTGACTATGCTGGAACTGTTTGTTATGCGCAGCCCCGTGCAGAGGAAATTAGTAAAATGAAAAAATTTTGGTGTATATTTTGGGGTATACTGGTAATGACAGGTATAGTCGCAGTGTCGGCCGTGATGGTACACAGGAGCGGTGGAGGGAGCTGCGTATTTGCAGTCAGATCATGCATATCGGAACAGACTGCGGTCAATATGGCGCGGGCAGCCAGATTGGAGGAGACAGGGGAAGAGGTGTCTGATACGGATAATATGGGAATGCAGATTGTTTACCAGCTGGCGAAGCGCAGTATTGTGAAGGTCGTCGCAAAGGATGCTGCGGGAAGTGGAATTATATGGAAGATTGATGATGGGATTGTGATTGTCTCCAACAGGCATCTGCTTATGAATGATGTGGTGGCGGAGATTGGTTTTGGAAATGGGGATAGCGTCACTGCGGATGTGATCGGATATTCCCAGCAGTATGATATCGGATTTGCCGCGATACCGCAGGAACTTGTCACAGACAACATCCTGCGCGATATTTATGAGGTAGTACCGATTTTTTATGAGACGGAATCGGAGGAGTCGAAGGCGGCGTTTGTTTCCGGGTATGCCGCGAGGCGCGTCCTGCAGGCTGGGGCAGCGACAGACCGGAAGACGGCATGCTTTTCAGTGGGAAGTGTGATAGGATTAAAATATATGCCTTTGTTTAACACAAGTGTGTTGGAGACGGCGTGCTTCTCGCGGGCGGGAATGTCCGGAGGAGGCGTGTTTGATGCGGGCGGACATTTCCTCGGCCTGATTTCCGGCGGGGAGGTGCCGGAGGACGCCCAGGTGAGGGAAGCAGAGATCACGTACAGTATCCCGCCGGCGCTGATCGCAGCGGAGTATGAGACTGTCAGTAGCAGAATAGAACAGTGATTGGAATAAATAGGAGAGAGATATGGTTAAGCCGGAAGGTAATAGGAGAATTTCAAAAACAGATGCGTATCTGAACTGTGCGGAGAATTTTGCGTATCGGAGCACCTGCATCAAGAGAAAATACGGCGCTGTGATTGTCAAGGACGATGCGGTCATCTCCACGGGCTACAACGGTTCGCCCAGAGGGTTTGAGAACTGCTGTGATATCGGCGAGTGTCCGCGAATCAGGTTGGACATGCATCAGGGGGAGGGGTATGCCATCTGCAGGGCAGTCCATGCGGAGGCAAATGCCCTGTTAAACTGTTCAAGGGAGCAGACGCTGGGCGCTGATCTGTATCTGGCGGGAATCAATCCGGATGATCTGTCAGTGCACAAGGCGAAGCCGTGCCCGCTGTGCGCCCGAATGATCATACAGGCGGGGATTCGAAGCGTGTATCTCAGAAAAGGTGAGGGAGCTGACAATTATGAGGAGATCCCGGCTGTGGAGCTTCAATGGTATCTGACATCGGATTAATGATTTTATAAAAATTTAACATCTCATCTATGGCAAGCGTTATAGGTTTGTGATATGATAAAAAATTAGAGAAAAAGGAGGTTGTTGAAAATGACGAAGATAGATATATTTTCTGGCTTTTTGGGAGCCGGAAAGACGACGCTGATCAAGAAACTGCTGCAGGAGGCGCTCGACGCGTCCAAGGTTGTATTGATCGAGAATGAGTTTGGAGAGATCGGTATTGACGGCGGATTCTTAAAGGAGGCCGGCGTTGAGATCAAGGAGATGAACTCGGGCTGCATCTGCTGCTCGCTGGTAGGAGATTTTGGCAGTTCCTTAAAGGAAGTGATCGAGACATATCATCCGGAGAGAATCCTGATCGAGCCCTCCGGCGTGGGCAAGCTCTCCGACGTCATGAAGGCGGTGCAGAACGTGGATACCGACGCAGAGGTGGAGCTAAACAGCGCGGTGGTCGTTGTCGACGCGAATAAATGTAAGATGTATGCAAAGAATTTCGGTGAGTTTTTCCTGAATCAGATCGAACATGCGGGCACGATCATCCTGAGCAGAACGGCGGATATCAGCGAGAGCAAACTGAACACGGCGCTTGCGATCATCCGGGAGCACAATGACAAGGCGACAGTCATCACGACGCCCTGGGATGCGCTTGACGGGAAGAAGATTCTTGAGACGATAGAGAACGCGAAGGACCTGGAGGCAGAGCTCATGGCGGAGGTCGCTAAGCTTCATGACGAGCATGAGCACGATCATCACCATCATGACGGTCATGACCATGATCATCACCATGATGACCATGACCACGATGAGCACGACCATGACCATAACCACGATGAGCACGATCATCACCATCATGACGGTCATGATTACGATGAGCATCATGAACATCACCATGAGCATGGTGAGGAATGCACTTGCGGCTGTCATGATCACGACCATCATCACCATCACGCGGATGACATCTTTGCGAGCTGGGGATTTGAGACACCTGCTGCTTACACGAAGGCAGAGCTGGAGCATATCCTGGAGGAGCTTGAGGACGAGAAGAAATACGGTTCGATTCTCCGTGCGAAGGGGATGGTTCCGGCTGGGGATGGCACCTGGCTGAACTTTGACTATGTTCCAGGTGAGAGCAATGTGCGTGCCGGCGCTGCGGAGGTGACAGGGAAAATCTGTGTGATCGGTGCACAGCTCAACGAGGATAATTTGAAGACATTGTTTGGCAAATAAGCGTTTGGTGGCAAAGCTCCGAACTGCTGTATGGTTACGAGGATTGGAGAGAATATGAAACCCGTATATATTATCAATGGATTTTTGGAGAGCGGCAAGACAGAGTTTATATCCTACACGCTTTCGCAGCCCTACTTTCAGACAAAGGGCACGACACTGCTGATACTCTGTGAGGAGGGCGAGGTTGAGTACGATGAGGATATCCTCAAAAACAGCCGCACGATCGTGGAGGTAGTGGAGGAGGAAGCGCAGATGTCTGCGGCAAACCTGGTGGAGCTCGAGAAGAAGTACAAGCCGGAGCGCATTATCATTGAGTACAACGGCATGTGGAATTTCAAGAATCTCAAGCTGCCGTGGCATTGGCGGTTAGAGCAGCAGATCACGACGATCGACGCATCCACGTTTCAGAATTACTACACCAACATGCGCTCCCTGCTGGCGGAGATGATCAGAAAGTCAGAGCTGATCATCTTTAACCGCTGCGACGGATTGACGGACCAGCTGGGCAGCTTCAAGAGAAACGTAAAGGCTGTGAATCCGCAGGCAGAGATTATTTTCGAGGACAAAGACGGCGAGGTAAACCAGATCTTTGAGGAGGATCTGCCGTATGATTTAAAGAGCGAGCGGTTGGAGCTTGATGATTACGGATACGGCATTTTTTATCTGGATGCCATGGACAATCTTGACCGGTATCTTGGCAAAACGATCCGGTTTAAGGCGATGGTGTTGAAGCCCGAGGGCAGCAATGATGCGTATTTCGTTCCGGGGAGGATGGCGATGACCTGCTGCGCGGACGATATGGCTTTCTTGGGATATGCGTGTAAGTATGACAGATGCAGCGAGCTGACCAACAAGGACTGGGTGGAGGTGACAGCTACCGTTCACAAGGAGTTCTGGAAAGATTATAACGGCGAGGGCCCAGTGCTCCATGCGGTCAGCGTGGCACCGACCAAAAAGCCGAAGGATGAGATATTGAATTTTGCTTAAAAAGACAGCAGGCGTCAGCCTGCTGTCTTTTTATATTTTAAAGTTATCCTTGCTGCCATATTTTTCTTCACAGTATTTGCAGCGGTAGATCTCTTTTTTCTCATCGGTGAGGACAAAGATGTGTGGCAGCTCCTGTTCGATGGATGTGATACAGCGGGGATTTTTGCATTTCAGCACATTTTTGATCTCCTTGGGGAGCGACAGCGGCAGTTTCTGCACGATCTCGCAGTTCTTGACAACATTGACGGTGATGTTGTGATCGATGAAGCCTAAGATGTCAAGGTTGAGCGTGTTGATGTCGCACTCAACTTTTAGGATGTCCTTCTTGCCCATCTTCTGGCTTCTGGCATTCTTGATGATGGCCACAGTGCAGTCAAGCTTGTCAAGTCCCAGATGCTTATAGATGCTCATACTCTTTCCGGCTTTTATATGGTCGAGGACAAAGCCTTCCTCGATTTTTCCTACATTTAACATATCTTGATAACCTCCTATTTAAAGTACTTCAATTTCCAGCAGTGTCAAAAGCAACGCCATGCGCACATATACGCCGTACTGCACCTGGCGGAAGTACACGGCCCGGGGATCGTCGTCGACCTCGACGGAGATCTCATTGACGCGCGGGAGTGGATGCAGGACGATCATGTCAGGTTTGGCAAGCTCCATCTTTTCCTTGTCGAGGATATAGTAATCCTTCAATCTCACATAGTCCTCCTCATTAAAGAAGCGCTCCTTCTGCACCCTTGTCATGTACAGGATGTCAAGCTCCGGCATGACCTCCTCCAGTTTGCGGACCTCGCGGAAGGGGACGTTCTTCTCGCGGAGCATCTCGATGATGTAGTCGGGGATCGTGAGCTCCTCGGGGGAGATAAATACGAAGTGGATGTCATCGTAGCGCACAAGCGCATTGATCAGCGAGTGTACGGTGCGGCCAAATTTGAGATCGCCGCAGAGTCCGATGGTAAAATGGTCGAGGCGTTTCTTGATCGCGCGTATGGTCAGAAGATCGGTGAGCGTCTGCGTGGGATGCTGATGGCCGCCGTCGCCGGCGTTGATCACAGGGATGGAAGAGCGTGACGCAGCCACCATGGGAGCGCCCTCCTTGGGATGACGCATCGTACAGATGTCGGCAAAGCAGGAGACCACGCGGATGGTGTCCGATACACTCTCGCCCTTTGCGGCAGAGGAGGAGTTGGCATCCGAAAATCCCAGCACCTGGCCGCCCAGATTGAGCATCGCGGCCTCAAAGCTCAGGCGCGTGCGCGTACTCGGCTCATAGAAGCATGTGACAAGCTTTTTGCCCTCGCAGGCGTGCGCATACCTGGCGGGATTGTGCTCAATATCCTCAGCGAGGGTAAAGAGCCTGTCCAGTTCCTCTGTGGAAAAATCAAGCGGACTCATTAAATGTCTCATAAAAACCTCCTATAATAGAAAATAAGATAGAAAAATGTGCAATCGAGTAGGGAAGAGCCATCTTCCCCCACTCGCCGCTGCGCATAAAAAAAGGAGAAATCAATTCTCCTCAACTAAAATACAGGAATATGAAAATGACAAATAAATCTAAAACGAGACTGAGCGGTGCAAGAAATATTCGACATAATCATTTCCTCCTGTTTTCAAATATGTTCTTTTGTTATCGTACCATATCTGAGCGATGCTTTCAAGGATAATTGTCAAAAACTTGAAATTTTTGAAATTACTATAGGCAGATTCTGCTTGATATGCGTCCAAAGATTTTTTCTTAAAGGATTTAGGGTTAACATCCTATAATCCATGGGATATTGTCAGGAAAACGCATGGTTTCCTTTGGGATGACTATATGTGGATACGGTTTGAGGGAGAAAAGCTGACATGGGAGGACGTGAATCTTGGAAAATTATGATATTTTGATAATGGACAGGCTTTGGGAGCAAACTGGAATCTGTGTCCTCCTATCTGGTCCGTTGAGGAATGTGTTCAAAACTTGCATTCCTGTACAATTTCAGGTTCTTTTGAGATGCAGTTTTCGGTAGTGCGCAATACATTGAAAATTGACTATAATACGCTCATGTCACAATTGTCTGGTTTCGAGATAAAATCCAGAGTAATTGACATATTGAAATATCAATTGCTGAGATATCAAAAGATCTTTTCTTGAATCTTCATAACCAGCGCAGCAAAAACTGTAAGATCAGATCAAATCTCTCGCTGCTCTTCTAATAAGCGCTGAATATATCCATACAGATATTTCTTGTTATCGTCTGTCAGGGCTGAGTATAATTTTAAGATTTCGGTATCGAGGGGATCGGCCTCGGTCTCAAATATAGGTTCATTCCCGTTTTCAATCCAATCCCGTCTGACATGGAATGTCCGGCAGATATCCAGGAGGACTCTCTCTGTGAGTCCGATCCGGCGCGTCTCTATATTGCCAAGGTTAGAACCAGATATATTGATTTTTGCGGAAAATTCCTCAAGTGTCATCTTGAGGATTTTTTTTCTTAAATGGCGGATACGTTCATATGGTTCCATGCAATTACCTCCTTGTGTGTCATGAATTGATTATAACGCAAAGAAAAATGCTTGTAAAGGAAAAATAATGACAAAATTTTCTTGACAAAAGGAAAAACTAAGAATAAAATCATTGTAACAAGAAAAACAAAAGGGGTAGGGCAGATGGAAAATGGGATAGCAGAATTGAATGAGGTAAAGGAAATCAGCGTTGTGCTGACGAGGGAAAACAAGAAGTATGTCGTTGCCGTAGCAAATGCGTTGTTATTTTCACAGGGCAGTCAGGAACGACACTGTTGTCAGTCGGGGAGTGGCATCAAATCACAGGAGTGTATTGTGAGCAATTGTGAGCAATAATTTGTATAAATAATGCTTATACGCAGTAGGAATGGGGAGCGCCGGAGGATGGAAAGATATGGAAGATATACGGGTTAGTATCATAACGGTCTGTCATAACAGCGAGGATACGATCAGGGATACGATAAATTCTATTCTATGTCAGACATACCACAATCTGGAATACATCATAATTGATGGAAAGTCCAGTGACCGGACTATGGACATTATCATGGAATATCGGCAGGCATTTGCAGAAAAGCACATCGTTTACCGCTATCTGTCCGAGCCCGATGACGGGATGTATGATGCGATGAATAAGGGAATCCATTTAGCATCAGGGGAGCTGGTCGGAATTATCAATAGTGATGACTGGTATGAGCCGGATGCCATATATGTGGCGGCACGGTGTTTTGAAGAAGTACAGTATGATCTGTTTTATGCGGATTTGTGTATTATCGGAAAAAAGGGGAGTTTTATCAAAAAGGCAAAAGACAGTGCCTGGGTGACATCGAGATATTGGAATCATCCCACGACCTTTATTCCCAGATGGGTATATGAGAAATATTCTTATAAAAATGAGAGTATTCATGATGACTGGGACCTGATCCTGCGGATACGGAAGGGATTGCCTGGATGCAAAGTCTGTGTTGTAAACAAAGTACTTGCAAATTTTCGCAGATACGGCGTGAGTCATAAAAAGAGTATCAAAAAGGCACTGCAGCGGGCGAGAATCAAATACAAAATATACAGGGACAATGGGTACAGCAGGTTGTATTTTATAGAATGCTATGGAATGGAAGCAGCTAAGCTGGTATTATGAGGCGCTGGAAGTCGGCCCAAAAAGCGGAGAAGGTAATAAAGTACGATGAGATTATATGTCGATATGATTGCGTTTTACCTGCAAAAGGCAGGAGGAATTACCAATGTATGGAAGGAACTGCTTATAAGGATGCTCAGGGACAGGATGGATGTGATCCTGATTTTGCAGAGCGCGGAGTGCCATAATATTTATTTTGAGCAGATCATGAGTCTGGCTCCTGAGATCATTTATGAAAATGGCAATAACATTTTCATAAACAGGTATTCATCAGTAAAATGTCATTTGGAGAAAGGGAGCAGGTTTCTGTCGACATATTACAGGATCAGTCTGGACAGAACAATTTTTCAGTATGTGGTGATACATGATTTTACCTATGAACGTTATGTGAAAGGTGTGAGGAGGGCAATTCATTCATGGCAGAAGAAAAGGGCAGTAAAATGTGCAGACTCCCTTGTATGTGTGTCCGAAAATACAAAAAAAGATCTTTTATTGTTCTGTCCGTGGGTGAAAAAAGAGGAAGTCTGTGTGATTTATAATGGTGCAGGCGATTTGTATCATCCCTGTTGTAACATTGGAAGAGTAGAGGAACTGGGGAAATATAACAGCATTCCTTTTCTGCTTTATGTCGGTTCGAGAGCAGGCTATAAGCGTTTTGATATCGCGGTTAAGGCGGCCGGAAGCAGAAAATATGGACTGGTCATAGTTGGCGGTGGCGCCCTGGATCAAAAGGAGCTCAGGATGCTGCGTCAGGAAATAGGAGATCAGTATGTACATATATCAAATGTATCAGATGAGAGACTGAATCTTATATATAACAAGGCATTTGCATTGATGTATCCGTCTGAGTATGAGGGATTTGGCATACCCGTTATAGAGGCACAGAGGGCAGGTTGTCCTGTTATTGCCTGTAAGGGTTCGTCGATCAGCGAGATTATGGGGGATAAGGGGAGACTTTTGTCTGCGTGTGAAGTTTCGGAGGCGGAGCGGTTTCTTTCTGATTTGGAAAATAGAGAGTATAGGGAAATGATAATAGCAGAAGGATACAAAAATGCGGAGCGGTTTTCGTGGGACGGTGCGTACAGTGCATACAGAAAGCTGTTTTGTGGAATATTGTAATGTTGGCGATATTAAGTATTGATACAGTGTTTGTTTTATATTTCGTCGTGAGATACTGTATCGAAAAAGGAAAACTTAAGATTAATCATATTTTTTGTGTCTCGCTGGGATATGTATATTATGGGTTGATTCCGTTTTGGTGTTTCGAATCAGGGATAGTGTTTCATAATGGAGGATATCAGTCGCTGCTGATGTATTATTCGCAAATTTCGCGTGTGAATCTGATCAAGTATTTCATTCTTTCTTTCCTTATGTATGTTATGTTTATATTAGGCAGCAGGACTGCGAAAAGAAGATTTGTTATTCAAAAAAGGAAAGCATCGATTAGATTCAGCGAACAGGTATTGTTTCCTGTTGTAATATTGTTAGGCCTGGCTATTCTGTGGCTGAATAGGAAATTTCTGTTCAAAGGCTATAATGGGATTAAGAATGCGTATAAAGGTACATTGTCAGCATATGTCATTATGCTCTTTTCAATCGCACTAATGAACTTTTTTGCCCAGAGGAGGACGCTTCATTTTACAAGGAGATTTTTCAATAAGTGGGGGATAGCGTTCACACTCTTTTCTGTAATGCTGTTGTCAATGGGGGGGAAGGCTTTATGTGTTGACCAGCATATTTGCGATATTAGTATGTTATTCCTGTTATCATGTGAATGGGATTTCTATCAGAAGTTTTGGGAAAATATTTCTGGGATTAATTCTGGCAGCCGGATTGATCGGGGTAGTCAGACAAGGAAGGGCGGTTTACGTAAAGGATGTGCTGTTCAATATTTTAGAGGAACCGCTATATTGTTCCTTTTCACTGCTCACCTATTTGGGCAACAATGAAATTGACAGCTGGTTTACCTTCCCGGTAATTTTGTTCAGTGGATTGATCAATTTGGTTCCGACCATTATTTTTCCAGACAAGATAAAATATATCAGAAGTGTGTTTGATCTGGGCAGAGAGATAAGTTCTCCGCTTGGCGGAATGCATTATTTTGTTTCTTTTACAATTGATTTTGGAATAGTGGGCTCAATGCTTATGTTTTATGTATTTGGAAGAATCACGCGGGTATTGTGCCAGGAGCCGGAATTGGATTTGAAGAAAACAATTTATTGTCTGATATGTTCATATATGACATTTGGAATATATCGTGATCCAATTGCCATTTCGATTGTGAAGGATATTATTGAATTTTCGATCGTGATACCAGTTATGGTTTTCTGTATAAATCAAATATTATTTGCGTATGTCAAGAAGGAAAAGAGAAGATGAATTGTAAACAATTAGTTATTTTATTCAGCAAAAATATTTTGCTGCGCAATGTGAATAGAACGCATTTCAAGAAGAATAGTCTGTTAATATACGTAACAAAACCATTTGTAAAAAAATATGGAAAGGTCACACATCCCAATTATTACAAAGCGAGGATTATCAGCGGATGTCTAAAAGAGTGCGGATATAATGTTGATGTCATCTATTCGGAGTACACCAGAAAATTAGATTTGCGCAAATACAGTTTTATTATAGGGATGGGAGAAGGCTATACAAATACATATGGAAAGACGGACCGGCATTGCAAGAGAGTCTACCTGGCAACGGGAACCTGCTTTACAACAGCGAACCAGCGGGAATTGGAGCGGTGGATCTCATTGTATCAAAAGAATAAAGGTTTTGCGGGGGCAGAGCGGTTTGAAAAAGTAAAGGATTATGTAAAAGCAGTGGGGAGTCTGTATGATTCCGACGCTGTTATTGCCGGGGGCGATAATGAATGGGTGATGAAGTCATATGAGTGGATTCACAGTAAAAAATATATGGTGGGTTCTATCGCATTGACGAATTTCCGGTATGGTGACATGAGCCGGAACATACATAAGAGCAGACACAGGGTATTATTTTTATGTGGAAATGGATGCATACATAAAGGGCTTGATATAGTTGTGGAGGCCTTCTGGGAGAGACAGGATTATGAGCTTTACATTGTGGGAAATGTGGAAGAAGGGTTTCACAATGCTTATAGAAAAGAAATTGAGCAGGGAAATATTGTGCTGGAAAAGTTTCAGGATGCAAATTCTGAAGCATTTCGGGAAATATGCAGCAGGTGTGGTTTTATTATTAATATGAGCTGCAGTGAGAGCTGCTGTACATCTGTTCTTACCGGAATGGCTACAGGCTTGATTCCTATCATAACGGAGGCGGAAGGGATCAATATCGGGGACAGTGGGTATTTGTTGATGCGTGCTGATCGTCAGGAGATCGGAAAGACATTGGATATGATCAATCAGGCCACGGAAGAGGAATTAATTGACAAAATGGAAAAGGCTTCAGGCATAATAGTGAATCAATATAGCCAGCGTTCATTTTATGCAAGATTTAAAGAAGCGCTGGAAGATATATTGGAGGTCGGTTAATTTATTATTTATGGTACATGGAGATAAAAGACTTTTAAAAAACAGTATTGCATCATTGGTTCAGCAAATAGTGACAATTTTTTTGGGCCTGATATTGTCGCGTTTTATTTTATTGGCTTATGGCTCTGCAACAAATGGATTGATTTCGTCTATTAATCAGTTTATCGGATTGATTGCTCTCATGGAAGGGGGGATGGGGGTTGTAGCAAGAGTGGTATTTTACAAGCCTCTGGCGGAAAGAGATCAGATTCAGATCAGCATTGCATACAAGACGGTGTCGCACTTCTTCACAAGGCTTTCTTTTTTGCTTTTCATCTATCTGGCGGTGTTGTCTATCGTGTATCCCCTGATTTCGAAATCAGGATATTCTTTTGGTTTTGTCTCTATATTGGTATTGATACTGGGGCTTTCATCTATATTTGAGTATTGTTTTGGCATTACAAGTCAGATGCTGCTGATTGCAGACCAGAAAGGATATGTTTACTCAGCGATACAAATCTTCTTTTTTATTGTCCGGACAATATCTGCGATATTATTAATAGGGAGAGGGTACTCTGTTCATACGGTTAAATTTGTGAGTGCAGTGGTATATATCATCAGGCCGTTACTGCTCTGTTATTACACGAAAAAAAGATATAAGATTGATACGTCGGTATCTGTTGATAAAACGTTGCTTTCGCAAAAAAATGCTGCCTGGGTGAGGCATATTGCGACGTATGTCCATACAGGGACAGATATCATGCTTCTGACATTGTTTTCCAATATGGCATGGGTATCCGTATATTCGGTCTACCAGTATGTAATTCATAGTCTGTCGGTTTTAGTGTCAGCTATACTAAATAATCTGGAAGCTGTCTTTGGAGAAGCGTTTGCAAAGGAGGATAAGGGGCAGCTAAAATGGCTGGTGCAAAAGTATGATCTGATATCAAAAATATTCGTTGGAACTTGTTTTACCACCTGTATGATTGTAATTGATTCATTTATTGGGATTTATACAAAAGATATCGTTGACATACAGTATTTCCAACCTGTTTTTTCAGGCATTCTGTGTATTGCTGAAATGTTTTATTGTATGGGACTGATTTATCAGAATATTTACATAGCAGCAGGACATATCAGGCAAACCCAATGGATGGCTGTACTGGAGGCGGTGATCAATGTATTTGTTTCCTTGATTCTGGTCAGAAAGTATCATATTGTGGGTGTTGCTGGCGGAACATTAGCGGCCATGATTTTTAAAAATGTGATAGAGGTATACTATGTCAAAAAGTATATACTGGATATATCGTTACGTGTTCTGTTGAAAAATTATGCCGTTAATTTGGGAACAGGCGCCATGCTGGTTGTTGTCTTTAAAAACACACATATGGCGCAGGTGACGAATTTTTTACATTTTTTTGGATATGCCGTTATTGTTTTTGGAGTTTGCCTGTTATGTTTTTATGCGTCAATCTTATTGTGTTTCAATGGTTCCGGAAGGTGGTGAGTCTGTAACTAATACGAAGTGATGATCTCGTAGTCCTTTGTTATAAACAGCGCTTCAACATTTTCGAGACTTCGGATATATTCGAGTCCTTTTTCCAGCCCGAGCAGGTAGCAGTAAGTGCTGAGCGCATCGCCTTCCATGGAGGAGTCCGAGAGAATCGTGACACCGAGCAGGTCATTCTGAACAGGATGACCTGTTGCCGCGTCAAAGATGTGATGATAGATCATTCTGTCTTTTTCTGTTTGTCCTGTCATGAAATAGCGTTCATAACAGCCGGAGGAAACGACAGAGATGTCATTTTCCTGAATCGTGGTGATGACTTCGTTAGCAGCGCCAAATGGTTTCTGGATACCAACATTGAAATCTGAGCCATCCGGTTTGGAACCGATGAGCAGAACATTGCCGCCCAGACTGATGATGCCGTTCTCGATACCTTCCGACAAAAGGTAGGATTTGAGGCAGTCTGCGATATAACCCTTGGCGATAAAACCAAGGTCAATGGTGCTCTGTGCGTCTTTTAAGGTAACAAAATAGTTTTTCTCATCGGAGAGCGTATCTGTGTATTCAATCTCATTTCCGAAGGTATCTGTGAGGAGGACATTCTGATAATTGACATGTTCTAAAAGTCCTGCAAGTGTCTGGTCGGAAGGAATGTAATATTCGTAATCCGCAAGCGCACCAGCCTGTTTCATTTGTCCAGAGATGTCCCATTCCTCGATTATGGGGCGGAGTGTGAGGTCAAGCATACCCTGACTCTGGTCACAGTAATACAGAGCGGACTGAATCAGGGAGGCTGTGTCGTAGGAGACAGCTGTTCTGTTTCCGCCTGCATGATTGATATTCCACACTTCGGAGCCTTCCAGCGTCGTGCTGAAGAGAGACTCGTATTTCTCACAGAGCGCAAGACAGTGGTCAAGCGCATCGCTTTTTTGACCGTCATAGATCGTGATGGTAATGACCGTATCAAAAGCAAAGCCGGTACGCGATACCGGCGTTTGGGAGCGGTTTTGGGAGCAGCCGGTCAGGACAGCGGCGATCAGGAGACTAAAACCGGTTAATAAAAGCTGAGTCGGTTCAAAGATATTTTTCATAGGATAAGCTTACCTCGCAATTGTTGTATTATAGATTATTTTATCATTTTTGCAGAGAAATGTACATGATAAAAGTTTTTGTGTGCGAAATTGGCACATGAATAAAAAATTAGGATAAATATTCAGAAAATAATTGAAATTGTGAGTGAGATGCTATATAATAGTTACGTAAATCCATTATGTAAATCTCAACGACTTGTATGGAATCAATCATTGAGATGGCAAATCAGGCAAGAGTGAGGATGTTCAGCATTATTTTGCGGATAGAAACGGGGGATTATGTGATATGAAGCTGCATGATGATTATTATGAGGAGGAACATGGCTCCGGTTCCAAGATCATGTATGTGTATATGGCGCTGATTATGTCAACGGTTATCCTTGGGGTGACGGCGCTTGTATTTTGGGCAAATCAGTCGCAGTCCAAATCGGACGGAAGCGGCTACGCCGCTGCAGTTGCACAGAGGGAGGCACAGGCAGCAGAGGCGGACAAAAAGATGGAGGCAAACGCTTCTGAGAGCGTCATTGCGGAGAGCAAGCTGACATCAGACGATCTCGATATATGGACACTGCCGGATACAGGAAGGGAGAAAAATTCTTCCGGTTCAGGAAAAAATAACGGGACAGTGACGAATCAGACGACAGGCGAAACGGTTATTGACGGTTCATCTAATGAGTCCGGCAGCACTGACAAATCCCAGACCGCAGATGAACTGGCAAACGGAAAAACCTCGGTCTATGACATGACAAACAAGGAAGATGTCAATGCGGACAAGAAGAGTGAGAGCGACGCGGACAAGACAGATACAAAAGAAGAGGACGACGATCAAAAAGAAGAGGATAAGGAAGAAGTGACGCGCATTCAGGTAAAACATGCAGACGGCACGAAGGAATGGGTTGATATCAATGAGGACATTCCGCGCAATAAATATGATTTATCAAAACTCACTTATCAGAAACCGCTCATGAATTACTATGAGGACGGAAAGCTTGTGTCCAAATGCGGTGTCGATATCTCGGCGAATCAGGGTGATGTTGATTTTAGCAAATTAAAGAGCGCGGGCTGTGATTTTGTCATGCTGAAGGTTGGAGCCAGGGGCTACAGCAGTGGAAATATTGTCTCGGATAAAAATTTTGAGGACAATCTCAAAGCAGCGAAAAAGGCGGGACTTGACATTGGTGTCTATTTCTGTTCGCAGGCCGTCAGCAAATCGGAGGCGAGGGAAGAGGCTGATGAAGTGCTCGATGCCATATCTGGTTACAGTGTGAAATATCCCGTGGTATTTGTCATGGAAAATGTCGATGAGGATATGGCGCGGATTGAGGCGCTTGACATGACGGACCGGACACAGGTTGCCAAAGCGTTTATGGACAGAGTGGAGGATGCAGGCTATCAGCCCATGATTTATGGTGACAAGGAGTGGCTTCTGACCATGGTGGACATGGAGGATCTGCAGGATTATGATGTGTGGTTCGCACAGGACAGTGATGAGCCGGAGTACCCGTATGAGTTTGGTATGTGGCAGTACGATTCCGATGCCAGTATCAAGGGAATCACTGGCGACGCCACGATGATTATGAGTTTTAAGGATTATGCAAAATAAAATCGGGTAGGGGAAAAATTTTCCCCTATTCGGTTTTATTTACAGGCTCGTGATCTGGTGTTTTGTAATTCAGGATTTTCTCTGATATTTTCAGACGGGAATAAATATCTGCGTATGTCGACGGAGACAGTCCTTCGATATAATTGGGAGTGTAGTTCCTGTTGATGCCTCTTTTTTTGAGGATATCGATTGCCTTGTTATAGGCGATCGCGGCATCAATCTCGCTGTGATAGTGTCCGATGACATAGTATCCGGGGACGTTGATGCGTGCCCGGTATCGCTGTTTTCCCTTGTAGGTGACTTCGGAAACGCCCTGGTAGCGGTTGATAATCGCAAGATTCTCATGGCGGAAATCGGTGTCATCATCATTTAGAAAGAGATAGTCTTTTCCTGCGACGGCAAAGCTGCGGATACCGTATCGGTTCAGGATATTCACCTGCATGCCGTAATCGGCGACAAAGAGATGCTCACCGCGCTTCATGATCTTGCGTGAGGAATAATAAAACAGGTCATCAATGTCAAATTTCAGCACATCCACAGGCGACAGATAGTAGTAGAAAAATTTGGGGCGGGCATAGATGGGCGTGCCAAAATAGATGCCGTTATCGCGGAAATTGATGAGGATCACCCATTTTTCAAAAGGGAGAGGGGAGGTGTCCTGATACTGGTTGATGTTCAATTTGTCATGGTTCAGGAGTCTGTCAGCTTCGCGGTATGCGGCGTTTGCGTCGGACATGGCGTCAAAACTGCCCAGACTGATATGTTTTCTTCTATATGTAATGGAAGCGCGGTAATACACCGTGCCATCTTTTTTTCTGGCAGTGAACACACCCTTCATCGTTAAGATCTCCCTGGCTGCATCAGAACAGTCCGTAAAAAATTTCATCCAATAGAATGGAAAAATCGTCGTACAGTGATACAGGTACGATATCCTTGCAGCATTCTTTTTCCCTGTCAATCATGTTGTCATTTGGAAGGCGGTATATTTCGTCCAGGTAGTATTTTCCATCGGAGAGCAGATAGACTTCGATGGAGCGCAGTTCCGTATCGACGATCCAGTATTCGCGCACGCCGAAATTTTCGTACAAAGTTTTTTTGTAACTCCTGTCGCTTTTTGCCGTGCCAGGAGACAGCACTTCGACGACCAAATCGGGTGCACCATGGATTCCGTCTTTTTGGACAATATCTTTATTGCAGACGATCATGACATCGGGAATTACGCGGTCGTTCTCTGTGACGAAGACATCAACACCATAATTAAAAATCTCACAGGACTTTCCCTTTAAATAGTTGTAGAATGCACTAAATATCCGGGATGCCACGCGGTTGTGATTTACGGACGGACTTGACATCATAACGATTTCTCCATTATGCAGTTCTTCTCTGGATTCTTCCTGATACGCAAGATTTCCATTCATAAATTCGTATTCCTCCATGCTCTGTGAATTGATTTGGTTTTGTCTGATAAAAATATTTTATGTGCATACCAGTCGTTTGTCAAGTTTTCTCAAACTACTCATTTGTCCATTTTTTTTCGAAATTATCCGCCCAATGCTCTGCCTTTTCTTCAAAGTCTTCCGCCCATTCGTTTATCTTGGCGTCGAGCAGTTCCTCCAGTTCCGCGATTCCTGCGGAGTCGGTATCATCGTACATATTTCCGGAAAAAGCATTGATCAGCTCGGGTGTCAGATGGATTTTCCACTGTCCGTTTTCCTGATATGCCAGGGCAGTGACACTGGTGGTACAGATATCGTTGTCGCCCAATTCGTCAATAATGGAAATCAGGGAATCTCTCGCACTGCCAAGGTTGGACATGCTTTTGGCAAACTGTGTGATGCCTGGGCTTTGCAGCATGTCATCAAGGATTTGGGCAGTATAGGTTTCAATCACCTGCGACATATCGATGTTGGTGATTGACATATCGATCTCTGCGCTGTCAGTATTCTCGCGCACATCCGTGATTTCCCATGTCAGATTTTCCATCATTTTCTGATCCAGTTTGTAGGCGGACTGATACCGGCTGCCGTTTTTGGAATGAGGCTGTAGCAGTTCGTTGAAAGTGCGGTACTCATGCTCCATTGGTACACCGATCCAGTTGTGGTAGGTCTGGACATAGTTGTCGGTGTAACTGTTCAGTGTTTCCATATCCAGATCACGGATACTCTCCATGACGCACTCCACGGTTTCCAGAGGTGTGGACGGGGCGGGCTTAGAATCCTCCCTTTTCCCGCACCCGCTAATTAACAGGGCGCTTGTCAGCAGCAGGGTGATTATCTTGGTTGTCGTTGTCATTTGGTTGTTCTCCTTTCGTATTTGAAGTTGTTGTGTGTAGTACAATCACATTATATGTTCGGGATATATACAAGACAACTGCTTCGGCAGAAATCGGCGCCTGGACTGCAAAAAACGACACTGATTGTTTTGATTGAAAAGAAAGATTGGCAATGATATAATGTGAAGGTAGTGTCAAGTAATCTATGAAAAACTGAACCAAAAAACTAGGCTCAATTGAACCTTGAAAATTGCAGATAC
>VSNM01000120.1 GCA_009774245.1 Lachnospiraceae bacterium
CATTGCTCATTTTTTTGCAAACTCCCGAAAATAAAGGCTTTGAATAGAAAAAACAGGTAGTAGACTTGACACTACCAGGGTGAGGACGGAGGAAAAAAGATGATAATAAAGCAGACGAATCTGAATCTGGTATATCCCAGAATCATGGAATACAGGAAAAAATTTGCAAATGCGGAAGATATTTTGCGGCAATATTTTATGCCATCAACAATTTTACCAATCCCTGAACAAGTACAGGATGAAGTGCCAAGAATTATCGCGCAGAGCAAAAATGGGCATTCCGTGTTGAACATAGCATTGTCAGTGGCGTCCTTTATCACGAATTATAATGACAGTTTTGTCTCTGACTGGAATAAGTGCAAAACGTATTTGGAACAGAGATGTTCAGATATTTATAGAACAATTGACAGTATGACAGAAAACAATAATACTTTTGTCGGACTGATCACGAATATTGAAATGGATGATTTGGACAAAGATGGTTTAGAAACATTAAAACAAAGTCTGTGCAGTGATGAAGTATTGAGAATGGGGCAATTGTATGATTTATCCTGTAAATTAACGTATGTATATCATAAACGGTATTATATTAATATCACATTGCAGAATTTGAGGGAATTTTCAACACAGCAAAATAATAATGGCAGGGCGTATATCGTTGGGGAGCGAAAACATATTGTTTCAGCTTCAATTGATATTAATGACAGATATGCTGCCAATCATGATATGGATTATCGATCAAAAAAGGAAGCATTTGATGACATATTGCATATTACAAGTAATATAATAGATAACAAATTGGAGAATTTAGTGAGGAAAGGGGAGTTTGTATATGACGAGTAGAAATGACACATCTAGTGTGCAGGCGATGATGACCGCTATCGCGCTCTCGGCGTTGGGCTTAACTACAACTTTTAATACAAGCGGAATGACATACACTGTTCCTCACCTCGCTGTTATGGACAATTTATCAGAAAATAATGATATAGAAACAACAACGCCATCTCCTCAAATGATCAAAACGGACAATCGGACAGGTAACGAGTGTGCTGAGGAGTTGTTTGGATGTGATATGAGGGATTTGACAAAAGAGGAAGCAGGGCTTTATAAAGCGGCTTTAAAAAAAATATACAAACCGACAGGAGTTAATATTTTTGATATATGTTAGATGAATTTATTGAATTTACACAAGCCCTGTTTCCGTCTATTAGTCCATATGTAAAAGAACAAACAAAGGCAGCCGTCAAACAGTTTCGGTTAGACGGTAAAAAATTGAATCTGTTCAACTACAAACCATACAATTATCTGTCACAGGGAGATATCTTTGAAGGAATACCTTTTACCAGAATTGACGAAGATGGAAATATAACCGCATACAGGGGAAAGGGGATGCTGATTTCTAATACATGCAGTGCAGATCACGATGACGAGATTGTGCTTGCGCCTTTATTGGATATTGATTTATTGGGACTTGGGAAGGCTGATATAGTGAATAATCTGCATTATAGATTACTATATTTACCAGATGAGAGGTATGAAAATTATGTGGTAGATTTTAGTCTCTTAAATACATTTAATAAACATGTTTTAATCAAAATGATGGAACAGGGAAAGGTAATAAAGGAAACATCTCTAAATCAATTTGGTTTTTACTTGCTTTTGTGTAAGTTGACGGTATGTTTTATGAGACCGGAAGATGAGGAAGTACAAGCGGATCGGCGGGAAAATTATATGCAGCTACATTGTACAGATTAATGGAAAGATGTTGAATCTGGGAGGATAAAGATGCTGAAACTGGAGAAGATTAACGGAAAAAACGTATGGGAAATCCTGAAGCTGCATGTTTCCGAGGAGCAGAAAAGTTTTGTGGCAGGGAATGATATAAGCATTATCGAAGCCTATACCACCATCACGGGAAATGGGTATGCCTTTCCGTTCGGCATATATGAGGAGGATACACCGATCGGGTTTCTAATGATTGGTATTGATACAGACGACTATTGGGAGGATGCCCCGGCTATCGCGAAAGGAAATTACAATCTCTGGCGGCTGATGATAGATAAAGACTATCAGAAGAAAGGATATGGAAGGGAAGCAGTCAGACTTGCGCTGGAATACATAAAAACATTTCCGTGTGGTGAAGCACAGTACTGCTGGCTGTCCTATGAACCTGAGAATGTGGTGGCAGGTCGGTTATACCGCTCCTTTGGATTTGTCGAAACCGGAGAATTGGATGGAGAAGAATTGATTGCCGTTTTGAAGATATAGTTTAGGCCAAAAGTGCAGTCCTTCGCCGTAAGGCGGGGGATTTTTTGGTAAGTTGGTTTATAAACTCTATTAACTAAAGGAGATAACATACAGATGGGAAGATTGAGAAAAGCGGAAGCCGAGGCGATCGCAGCATTGGAGCAGGCCGTGTTAAGCGGCACGCCCGGCGAGGCCGCAAGGCTTTGCGGCAACTTTGGAACAAGTATATTTACCGCCCATATCCTGGGACTTGCGGGGCATTTCCGCGGGCTGGACATGGTGAAGGTATTGGTGGAAAACGGCGCGTCCTTTCGACTGGGGGCGACGGGGAAGGATGCGGTCAGGGCGCTGATTCCCCGCGTTTTGGACAATGAGCTGGCGACATACCTGCCGGATTTTTTCATATTATTTTTATTAAAATATCCTGAAAGGACATTACAGTATATTCTGACGGAATATCTTGACGAACTGATGGAGCGGCAGGAAAATCCGCTGCAGCCTGTCAGCGGGGAGGAGCTGACTGCGGTCGCGGAATATCTCTGCGACAATGCGCAGAAAGCCTGTTTTTGTCCGGGCGACCTGTTGTATTATGCGATTCTCACGGACGATACGGACATGACCGCCGCGATCAAGCGCAAGGGTGTCACGCTCTCTGACGAGAAGTGCAAAATGCTTACAGAGGGCGGCGGCGGAGGCCAGTGGTTTATGTACTGCGACCTGATCAGCATGGTAAAGGACGGCGATTTTGTCCGAATCATGACCACGCTGATTGACGAAATTAACGCGGCCGGGCAGACAGGTGATGCGCTTTCCGCGCCGCCGGATAAAAAGCTCCATTTCACGGAATGGTTCTGTGATATCAACAGGAAGCGCTTTTTTTCGCCGGAGCTTCTGCCGTTTTTTCTGGAACATTTTAACCAGTCCAAGATGAATAAGACAAAGCTGATGAAGCGGATGATTCAGGATGACAATGCCGCGTGTCTTGCGGTCGCTGCCAGTGCCGGATGGCTCAGGACGCCGCGCAAGCGGGACGAAATGATACAGTATGCCATGGACAGTCAAAAACAGGAATGTACCGCATATCTATTGGAATATAAGAATCGCACTGCGGATTTTGCCGCGGAAGCCGACAAAGCGGAAAAGAAACTGATGCGCGAGCTTAACGCCGATCCGAACTCACCATCGCAGTTAAAGAAGAATTGGAGCTTCCAGAAAAAGCGTGATGGGACACTGATGATCACAGGCTATAAGGGAAGAAGCACGGTTTTGTCCATACCAGAGCAGATTGGGGAAGATAAAGTCACGGAGATTGACGACTGGGCGCTTTCCCACGCTGCGCCCAGAATCAAGGAACCAACGCGGGAGTTCCGCAAGACGATCACAAAGATCACGGTTCCCGGGAGTGTCGAGGTTATCGGGAGAAGTGCATTTCGTGGATTAATATCCCTGCAGGAGCTTGTGATACAGCCGGGTGTTAAGAAGATGGGAGAGAATGCTTTCACTGACTGCTGGCAGCTCAAATCAGTCGTTGTTCCGGAGGGCGTGACCGATCTGGGGGCGAATGCATTTAGCTGTCGGCAGTATCTGTCGGAATTGGAGAGCGTCGTGCTGCCGAGTACGCTTGACATTTTCAGCGTACAAAGGAAACGTTTTCCGCCCGCGCCGCACCTGTTCTGCAACTGTCCGAAACTGACGGTGCGGATTCCGCCCATGCCAAAGGCAATCGCGTACTGCAAGGAGGAGCAGTTGAAATATGAATGCTACGATATCGGGGAAGTTAGAAAATGATATCAGGATAGAGTCACGCACATGAAAATAGTATTGTAAAACAACGTGTTGGGTTATGAATTGGAGGGAAAAAATGAACATCAAGCAGGCGAAGGAGGACATCAAAAACGCGGTGTCCGCCTATCTTACAAAAGATCAGTTTGGAAACTATGTGATTCCGGTCGAGCGGCAGCGTCCCGTTTTTCTGATGGGGGCGCCGGGCATCGGCAAGACGGCGATCATGGAGCAGATCGCGCAGGAGCTGCAGATCGGGCTTATCAGCTATTCCATGACGCATCACACCCGTCAGTCGGCGCTGGGGCTGCCATTTATCGTTAAGAAAAGTTACGGCGGCGAGGAGTACAGCGTCAGCGAGTATACGATGAGCGAGATCATCGCGTCGATCTACGATTTGATGGAAGTGACAGGGCTGAAGGAGGGAATCCTGTTTCTCGACGAGATCAACTGTGTCTCGGAGACGCTTGCGCCCTCGATGCTGCAGTTTTTACAGTACAAGACCTTTGGACGCCACAGCGTGCCCGGTGGGTGGATTGTCGTCACTGCGGGAAATCCCCCGGAGTACAACAATTCCGTGCGGGAGTTTGACATTGTGACGTGGGACAGGCTCAAACGGATTGACGTGGAAGCCGACTATGAGGTCTGGAAGGAATACGCCTATGTCAGGGGCGTCCACCCCGCGATCACGACGTATCTGGATATCAGGAAGGATGACTTTTATAAGATTGAGACGACGGTGGACGGAAAGAGCTTTGTGACCGCCCGGGGGTGGAGTGATCTTTCCGACATGGTAAAATTGTATGAGCAGAAGCAGATTCCTGTCACGGAGCAGCTCGTCGTACAGTACCTGCAGAATAAAAAGATCGCCAAGAGTTTTGCGGTGTATTATGATCTGTTTCAGAAGTACAGGTCTGATTACCAGGTGGACAAAATTCTCTCTGGAAAGGCGGGAAAGGAGATTACAGGGCGTGCGCAGGCGGCAAAATTTGATGAGCGCCTGTCCTTGCTGGGGCTGCTGATTGACGCACTGGTCGGCGTGCTCCGAGAGGTTTTTGCGCAGGAGGGGGCAGTCATGGAACTGGTAAACTGCCTGAAACTGATGCGGGCGGATTTTGTCGTCGAGAAGGATTTTACGGAAGTCGTCAGGCGGCGGATTCTGGCAGAACGAAATGAGATTTCTGTCGGGAAAAAGGCGGGGAATCTCTCCGCAGACCGCGAGTACATATTAAATCTCACGATTGCAGCCCTGGACGGGCAGTTGGAGCTGACAGCCCAGAAGGCACCGGCAACCGGGGACGCGGCATTTAAGCTTCTGAAAGCGGATTTTGACAAGAGAAAGAAGGCGCTCACAAAAAACGTCACACAGACGGACACGAACCTCACGAATGTGTTCCAGTTCTGCGAGGAAGCCTTTCAGGCGGGCAGCCAGGAGCTCCTGATCCTGGTGACGGAGCTCACCGCCAACAGCTACGCGGCGCATTTTATCGGGAAATACGGCTGTCAGGCGTATTTCAGGCACAACAAGGACATGCTGTTTACGGAGCGCAAGAAGGATATTCTGGCGGAGATTGACGAGTTGATGAAGTAGGAGGGGATGCATATGGGGAAGGATAAGGACTTTCAGGAAGTGCGCGCGGTGGATATAGAGCTTGCGTCAGGATATCAGGAGGCGTGTGTCCTGTATGAGGACATCGACAAATTTATCCGTTTAATTGACAGGGGTGAGGAGGAATTTTTGATTATCGACTCAGCAGACTCCTATCTTCAATTTTATGGTGTGGACGGCTGGTTTGTCGGGGAGACGCGCATTAACCTGCCAGACGGGGACTTTCGCACATATGAACTGGTCAATCAGGAAAAAAACATCTGACGCAGGTCGTCCGATTTGAGACGCCTTACGGTGTATATAGACCGCAGGAGCGGTATATCGTCTCATTGGAGATGATTCGGCAGATTGTGCGGGCATATTATGGCAATGAAGATTACGATGCGTTTCTGCAGGAGATTTCCTGTGAGGATATCACACAGGAGACAAAAAGATATATGGGATTGAAAAAATGAGACAGGAAACGCTTTGTGGTCAGAGGAGACTGCTGATCGTCGAGGACGACAGGAAACTAAATGACGGGATTGTACTGGCTCTGAGGAATGACAGGTATTTATTTTCACAGTGCCGGACGATCGCGGACGCGAGAAAGGTGATGGCGCAGGAGGACATCTCCCTGATGCTTTTGGATGTCACGGCAGTATCTTGAAGAATCCCGAAAAAGCCTGCAAAATCAATGGTTTTAAAGCAAGAGAAGGCGCTTGTTACACCACTATTATACCATTTTGAAAGAGCCTTGAAATGACATTAAAAAAATTCAATGTTTACAGCGATATCACGTTTCTGCAAACGTGATCTTAAAGCGTTTGTTGCTGGATATTGCCGAGTAATTTTACTAGGTAAAATTGATTATTTAGGATAGAAAATGTTATGTATCCCTTGAAGTAATGATAGAGATTAGTTCTTGTGTTAGGTTTTGTGGAATCACATTGTGAAAGTTTTTTATAAACTGAGAACTGAGTAATGACAAGACGATTTTAAATGCTGGTATGCTTCTTTGGACGGTAGAGGTATTTGATAAGAAATCGAAGATGGATTTTGGAAACTGTCTTTTATATGGATATTACTGGGATAAGGACTTAAAGGAAGAAAGTGAGGACATTTTCTTGGACTGGGTAAGTCGCCAAGCTGAGAAAATATCTTCACTTTTACTATATTTATCTTACTTTTAGAAACTACTCGGAAATACCAAGTGTGGACAACAAATTAACAAAATCGATATTGGATGGTTCAGGTATACCGTGATAGACACCATGCATATATTGATTACGAATATTTGTATTAATATGAATTTTGTTGTCATAATAGGTAATGCACTGGATTTCTTTATGACCTTGTTCTAGTTCATTAATCACATAGATACACTCTTTAGGAATGCCAGATTCCATAAGTAAAGTATTGTGTGTTGTCACTATTAGCTGACCAGAGAGATTCATATATAAAGATTGAACAAGTTTTTTTACCAATAGATCATGGACACCAGTATCAAATTCATCAATTACCGCAACAGATCCCTTTACTACAACTAACATAAATGGAAGCAATTGTAGAAGAGATTGTGTTCCGGTAGATTCCATTGAGAATTCGATATCTCGTTCCTGGCCTGCAATTATTTTTTTTTGCATGAGTTGGTAGTAAATGTTATTGTCTTTTTTTGACCGCTTATAGTAGACTGCATTAATATCGCGGTAAGTATTTTTGAAAAAGTCATTTAGCATATCTTCTGTTTTATTAAGAAGGGATTCGTCTTCCGAAGAAACGTATCCTTCATCAAAATCTCCGAAAATTTCATGTGGTAGTCCAATAATTCCACGTTCTTGGCGGCTGCCAAACTTAACTTTGCAGGAGATTCTGCTTAGAAATGCCATAACTTCGTCAAAATTGTCAGAGAGTTGCTCTTTAATATATTCATCAGCCTTATCATCTGACTCGTGCATTAGGATAGATAATAAGGAATGTTTTCCCCAATATTTAGCACAGGCGGACTTTATTTCCTGATAAGCAGCTTTTTCTTGAAATATTTTTGTGCTTATAGAGGTTTTTTCAGGTGTAAGATCAAAATAAACACCTTTATTTTTGGTTAGAACATATTCAAGCCGTTCATGGATAATTTGTGTTTCATTAGTTTCAAATATATATTTACCGCTTTTTCCATTAAGTTGAAAACCAAATTCCATATACATAGTTTCTTTAGTAGAAACCATTTTGTTTTCACGAATCAATGTTTCCAAATCTTTATAGCGCAGTTTGAAAATGCGGGAAAAAGTTTCGTTATCTAGTTGTTCGGGGTGTTCTGAAAGAAAAGATTGCATAATATCCCTGACATCCATGGTTCTTAATGTTTCTGCAAGCATAAAAAAAGCTGATGCCAAATTCGATTTTCCAACCCCATTTTCACCATATATGAGGATTAATTTTTTTGGGTTTCCCTTTTTGTCTAATAAATTGAACTCAACATTCCCGAAAGACTTAAAATTTTTCAATTTAACATACTCAAACATGACACACACCTCCATTATTATAATAGCACAAATAGAAATAAAATCAACACTTTTATGAAGTGCAGGAGAAAAAATTACGAATATGTAGAAAAAATATGTTGACCACAAATGAAATTTGTGATACTGTAATGATTGTTAGCAAAGTAATAAGATGAGTGCTAATATCTATTTTGTAATTGGAGGAATGTATATGAGTGTGCAAAGTGAATTTATAGGTTTTCATGAGCGAATCAAACTTGATTATGATGTCCGGTCTGAACTGGCATCTAAACGTGACATTTTGATTGACAAACTCCGTAGGAGCGGAAAGCTTCCGGGATTTACCGAGTTTAATCAAGGTAGCTATGGTATGTACCTTGGTGTTGAACCGATAGATGGGAAAGAATATGATATTGATGTTGGATTAAGATTTAATGTCAATAAGGCAGATTATGATCCAATGGATTTGAAAGATACTATCTGCGAAGTTTTAAAGAATCATACAGAATATGGTGCCAAGATAAAGAAACCCTGTGTTACGGTTACTTATAAAAAGGATGGGGAGCCATCGTACCATGTTGATCTTGTAGTATATGTGTATGAGGATAAACAGGATTCAAGTTCACAGTTGTTTCTGGCACGAGGGATAAATGCTGAATCAGAAGAAACCTGTTGGGAAAAATCAGATCCGCTTGGGTTGATAGACTATATCAATGATGCAGTCGCTCAGGGTGATGAAAGAGATCAGTTCAGACGAGTTGTGCGTTACTTGAAACGCTGGAAAAATCGGCGCTTTAGTAGTACAGGACATTCTGAACCTGCCAGTATAGGTATTACGTTGATAGTAGCAGATTATTTCAAATCGGTTTCAAATGATGATTTAGCTGCGCTGAAAAATTTGGTTGACGATATGCTTGCTCTTTTTGTAATTAAAACGTATGAGGATGGTCGTTGGCTATATAGAATTACATATCCAATGCCAGCTTCATTAGATTTTGAATCTGGAACGGATGCTTTTAATAAAATGACAGATATTCAGATGACAGATTTTAAGGATAAGCTGGATAAATTATCCCGTGATTTAGCAGATGTGCAGAAAGAACCAGATGAGGTTGAGCAGTGTAAAAAGCTGAACAAGATTTTTGGTGATGACTTTCATGTGCCGGAAGCAAAAAATGTTTCTAAAAAACAAAGCACTTATATTCCATCATCAAGTGCATCAGGAGCTTTATAATGATAGATATGGTACGTGCAAAGGATATTCTCCTGGATATTCCGTATATCTCTAATACGATTATTCAGGAGAATAGTCCCTACATCAATAAGGGATTTTCACAAGGACTGCAATGTAATTTGCTTTTGAAAAATCAGTCTGTTAAGCTTTTTATCGGAATTCCCAGAGCATGGGACCGTGAACTTGTAAGCATCTATGTAGTAGATTTTTCAGCATTGCCATTTATGCCACATGTTGAGCCAGATGGAAAACTATGTTTGTTTGATTTAGAAGGAGTCCTGATTGACCAAAATTTCGAGGGATTGTTGGAACAATGCATTAGGAGAGCAAAAGAAATTCTTGAAAAAGGATTCTATTCCAATAACGACAGTGAATTTGCAAGAGAATTCTCATCATATTGGAGTTATCAGACACCGAAACGGTATATGAAATTTGTTGTACCTGAAAATCATAAAACACAGCTTATAAAATACTGTGATCCTGCAGCAATGCTTCGACAAAAGAAAAAAGAGAAACTTGTCTCCTTTGAAAATAGAAAAAATAAAACAGAGATGTTTGCAGCATCAGAACCAAGTTATTTTTCGTTGTGGAAGGTGTCTGGATCGCAACTAAACGGAATATTTTTTCATTTGGAGCCAAATGATTATATTTTGCCACCAGATCCGAGAAAAAGACTTGGTTTGGAGTATGTTCAGATGCTTGTTTCATACATCCCTTCAGATGACCTGATACAATGGAAATTTAAGATAAATACGTCTACACTTATTGTATTTGAAATTTTGCAGCCGGGGCATGAGGTGGCATGCTTCGGGATAATGCTAAAGAACATTCTGATTGAGGCAGATAAAGAATATCTCAATATAAAGCCGAGTAGTAAAATGTATGAAGTTACTGCAGTGGATATTTCCCGTATTGATGACGAATTCTTAATGCAGAGGACACAGGCAGATAAGAACAGTCAAACTCCAAACGTTTTGTTGATTGGATGTGGCTCTATAGGTGGATACTTATGTAGTGAATTAGTGAAAGCGGGATATAAAAATCTCACTTTGGTAGATGGAGACATTTTAAAGGCGGAAAATATTTACAGGCATTTTCTGGGAATGGATTATGTGGGAAAGTATAAGGCAGAGGCGTTAAGAGTTTATTGTAAATATTCTTTTCCACAGGTAATAATAAAAACTTTAGATTCAAACGCAGAAGAATTAATTGAAGATGGAAGCATTGAATTGGGCGACTTTGATGTGATTATTTCTGCAACTGGAAATCATAACTTTAACCGGTGGTTGAACAGACACATATACCAGGAACATGTAAAAGTCCCTTGCATTTATCTGTGGAACGAACCGCTTGATGTAGGGTGCCATCTTGCAATAATACACCCAGATAGTCAAGGGTGTTATGAATGCTTTTTTGCCAGAGATACAGAAAAAAATGAGTTGTATGATGTGACAGCATACACAAAGCCAGGACAAACAGTTACTAAGAGCAGTCGTGGCTGTTCGGGAACGTTTGTTCCGTATTCCTCAAATGTATCATTATGTACAGTTTCTGTGTGTTTGGAATGGATGGAGCGACTATCTACGGGTAGGTGTAATAGAAATGTTTTGGTATCTATAAAGGGGGATGCGTATCATTTTAATAAAGCAGGATATGAATGTTCTGACGTATATTATGAACAAAACATTAAAGAAAATATCATTGAAGGCTCTAACTTCCATAATGAGTTCTGCGAATTATGTGGTGAGTACACAAATGGTGATTGATGACGAAACTAAAAAAATCAAAATTGACAAGCGGGTTCTGGACAGAATACATATTTTTTGTCAGATAGAAAAAGGGATGCCAGAAGCAGGAGGGATTCTGGCAGGTAGACAAAATATCTCCAACAGCAACTTGATTATTGAGCATCATACGGAGCCTATGTATGGGGATTATCAAACACGTTATAGATTCACAAGAAAAGATCTAGGGCATTTGTCCTTCTTTCAGGAATTGTACAATAATAGCAATGGAACCATTGGATATGTAGGAGAGTGGCATACTCATCCTGAGGATATTCCGCAATATTCAATGATTGATTTGAGAAATTGGCGGAAAATATACACGAAAGCAGAAACGAATCAAGTTCAGTACCATTTGATTGCAGGGAGAAAAGCTGTAGTCATTTGGAAATATAGTGGAAAGCATCTGTGTCCAGTTAAGATTGCTTGTATTTATTGGGAGGATTTCGTTTGAAAAAATCTATGAAAATATATAAAAAAATAGCAGGTTATGTAATTGTACCATTGATAGTTTTAGACGTAGTTGCTTTTAGTGCAGGTGAATGGATAGAAAAAATAGAAGTAGGAGAAGTTGCAGCTTGGAAGCATACAGTTGAAAATTTTATGCCGGACTATATTATAAATAATATTTCATGTGCTAGATTTCCACTGCTGATACTAACTATTGTGACAATATTGTTATTATTTTATAGGAAACGAATGGTTTTAATATGTCATGCTTCTTTTAGTTCAGAAATGGCATCGGTTGATAATGAGGAAATAGAGAAAGAATATTATATAACACCACTTTACAACTTTTGAAAAAAAGTAACGCACAAGGCACATTTCGTAGTATTATAAGTTTGCAAATAAAT
>VSNM01000121.1 GCA_009774245.1 Lachnospiraceae bacterium
GCTACGTCAAGATTATCTGATGCCGCAGATGGACATTTAGACAAGTCAAATTGATGAGTTATTTATTTACAGTTCCTAATGACCAAAAAGAATTGCATGATCAAAATATGGGGGATTATATGGACGAATATCTGATTGACTTAAAGAAGCTTGGCAACCGGATCAAAGAACTGCGCGCCTCACTCAATTATACGCAGGAACAATTTTCCTCGCAAATATATATATCGACATCTTATCTGGCTCTGATTGAGACAGGCAAAAGAACTGCCAGTATCGACGTACTGGCACAAATCTCCAATGCATTTCATGTGAGTATTGACTACCTGCTCTTTGGGGAGGAGGAACCACTGCAGTCGCAAAACCAGCGCCTGTTCCAGTCCCTCTGCTCCCAATATCCCAAGGAGAAAATATCCGACGCGTTGTCATTGGCAGAATTTTATCTGAAAAATCTTTCCTGAAATGCACTATTCTTTCTATATTAATATGTTATGCTAATATGTCATGCGGCCGCCACGGCTGCCTTCATGTCCCGAACGTAGCTGCACACCGGTTCGATGCAGTCTTTCCCGTAGCGGGCGATGATCTTGACGATCGCGCTGCCAACGATCGCTCCGTCCGACACTGCCGCCATCTCATGCGCCTGTTCCGGCGTGGCGATGCCAAATCCGATCGCGCACGGGATGTCAGATACCGCCTTCACCTGATCCACCATCTCCTTGATGTTTGTCGTGATCCTGCTTCTGACGCCTGTGACGCCGAGGGACGACACGCAGTAGAGAAATCCCTTTGCCTGACGCGCGATCATATTGATTCGTTCATGGGAGGTCGGCGCGATCATGGAGATCAGCTCGATGCCCGCCGTCTCACAGGCGCCGCTCACCTCATCCCTCTCCTCAAACGGGACGTCCGGAATAATAATCCCGTCAATGCCGCACTCTGCGCACTTCTGTGCAAACTTCTCTGTCCCATAAGTATACACCGGATTGATATAAGTCATAAATACCAGCGGCACATCGACCTTCTGACGCACACGCTTCACCATGTCAAACAGCTTGTCGGTCGTCGTCCCTGCCCTGAGCGCCCGCTCGTCTGCTGCCTGGATGACCACACCCTCGGCGATCGGATCGGAAAACGGAATCCCGATCTCGATCAAATCCGCGCCTGCCGCCGCCATCTGCGGAATCAACCGCTCCGTCGTCTCCAGGTCCGGATCTCCTCCTGTCACAAATGCGATAAACGACTTCTGATTTTTAAATGCTTTGCTGATTCTACTCATTTTATTTCCACTCCTTAATCAAATATCTCCACACCTCTATACCTTGCGATTGCCGCCACGTCCTTATCGCCGCGTCCGGAGATCGTCACGACGATCACCTGATCCCTGCCAAATTCCGGTGCGATCTTTTTGGCGTACGCTACAGCGTGTGCGCTCTCGATCGCCGGAATAATGCCCTCTGTCCGCGACAGATACTCAAACGCCTCCACAGCCTCCTCGTCCGTGACGGGCACATACTGCGCGCGCCCTGTCTCATTGAGATTTGCGTGCTCCGGTCCGATTCCGGGATAGTCCAGTCCCGCCGAGATCGAGTAGACCGGCGCGATCTGCCCATATTCATCCTGACAGAACAGGGACTTCATACCATGAAAGATACCGACGCTACCGTTTGCGATCGTCGCCGCGTTTTTCGGATTATCAACGCCGAGCCCTGCAGCTTCGCAGCCGATCAGTCTGACACTCGTGTCAGGTATAAATTCATAGAAGGAACCCATCGCGTTGCTTCCGCCCCCCACGCAGGCAATCACGGCATCGGGGAGCTTTCCCTCCGCTTTCATGAGCTGCTCCTTGATCTCCTCACCGATCACCTTCTGGAAATCCCGCACAATCATCGGAAAAGGATGCGGCCCCATGACAGAACCCAGCACATACAGCGTGTCATCCATCCGCGAAGCCCACTCGCGCATCGTCTCGTTCACAGCGTCCTTCAAGGTCATGGTTCCCGAGGTGACCGGATGCACCTTTGCCCCCAACAGCTCCATTCTGTAGCAGTTTAACACCTGTCTGTCCGTGTCCTCCTTTCCCATGAAGATCTCACATTCCATCCCCATCAGAGCCGCCGCCGTGGCAGTCGCCACACCGTGCTGTCCCGCACCGGTCTCCGCAATGACGCGCTTTTTTCCCATCTTCTTTGCCAGGAGCACCTGCCCCAACACATTGTTGATCTTATGAGAGCCTGTATGGTTCAAATCCTCTCTCTTTAAATAAATTTTCGCCCCGCCCAGATCTTTTGTCATTTTCTCAGCATAGTACAAAAGAGAAGGGCGCCCCGCGTAGTTCTCCATCAAATCCTTTAATTCCGCCTGAAATGCAGGATCATTCTTATATTTCTCATACTCCTGCTCCAGCTCCTGCACTGCCGGAATCAGTGTTTCCGGTATATATTGCCCACCGTATAATCCATATCTGCCTTTCTTTTCTTCCATTTCACTCTTCCTTTCCTTAGGAACTATAGAAAAATAGCTGACGCATCTTGACTCGGCTATTTCTCCGATTATGTATGCCAAAAAGCCTCGCCGTAGCCCGCTACGCCTACGTTTTTTGACATACATCCTCGAAGGAATATCCTTCGCAATCTGCATCACTTATTTTCCCACAGTTCCTTATCACAACTCACAGCCCGAAAGCTGTCTGACATGTTCGATAAACTGTCTAATCTTTGCCTCGTCCTTTACTCCGTCTGTCTCAACCCCTGTGCTCACATCGACCGCAAAGCACTCCATCTGCTCAAGCACACTCCCCACATTGCCGCAGTCGAGCCCGCCTGCCAGAAAATAGGGTTTTACTGTCTGCCCGTTCTCCTTCATCCGCCTGAGACTCTCCTGTAATATTCCCAGTGAAAACCGCTCTCCTGTCCCGCCGGGTTCTCCCTTTCTGTAAGTATCGTACAGCATGTAATCCGCCGCCTGTGACATCTGTCTGAACACCTGCTCCGCGCTCTGCACCCTGACCGCTTTTATGACAGTCGCGTCAGTTCTCCGCTTTAGTTCCCGGACATATGCCTCGGACTCCTCACCGTGCAGCTGCACCACATTTATGACACCCCTGTCACATAACGCGGCCACATGTTCCAGCGGTTCGTTCACAAACACACCGGCCGCCTGAATGCGGCTGTCAAGCACCCTGCTCATATCAAACGCCTGTTCATCTGTGACAAACCGTCTCGTATGTGCAAACACAAAGCCTATGTAATCCGGCTGATACCGGTTTACAATCTCGATGTCCGCTAATGTTTTCAGTCCGCATATCTTTATCTTTACCGATTTCATTTTCATATACTTTTGTCACCTGATTTCAACTGCCTTAACATTGCCGCCTTGTCGCCGCTGCGCATCAGCGTCTCCCCGATCAGCACGCCGTTTACGCCCGCCCGGCAAAGCGCCTGTATGTCCTCCGCCGTCCTGATACCACTCTCCGCGACGAAAAGCACGTCTGGCGGGACCAGACTGCGCAGTCTGATGCTGTTACTGATGTCCACCGTGAACGTTTTTAAATCCCGGTTGTTGACGCCGATCATTCTGGCTCCGGCGTCGAGCGCACTTTGCACCTCCGCCTCATCATGCGCCTCCACAAGCGCGGAGAGCCCGAGCGCGTCACAGACTGCCTTGTATTCCCTGATGGTATCCGTGTCAAGGAGCGCCGCAATCAGGAGCACGCACGAGGCCCCCAAAAGCTTTGCCTCATAGATCATATATGTGTCTATGATGAAATCCTTTCGGATCGTCGGTATCGAAACCACATCATTGATTTCCCGCAAAAACCTGTCATCACCCTTGAAATAATCCGTCTCTGTCAGCACCGAGATACAGTCCGCGCCCGCTTTCTCATAGTCCCGCGCAATATCCAGATAGGGAAACTCCTCCGCGATAATCCCCTTGGAGGGAGACGCCTTCTTCACCTCGCATATAAAGCTGATCCCATCTTTTGCGATTGCCTTCTCAAATGGAAATGAAAACGAACCTTCTTTTCCTGCACCTCCTGCAAGCTGTAATGCCCTCTCCCGCACCTCCTCGATCGCTATGTTCTCTTTCTTTCGCGCCACCCTTGCCCTGGTGGCTGCTGCCAAATCGTCCAGTATCATGGCTGCCTCCTCATATAATACGTTTGTATTATGCAATTTGTACGATACAATTTGCACGATGCAATACAATGCAACACTATGCATTTGTAAGCTTTATGAAATTCTGAAGCGTCTCATATGCCTTGCCGCTTTCGATCGTCTCCCGCGCCACCTTCACGCCCGCCGCAATCGAGGGAACACCGCCCATCAGGTAAATGCCCGCAGCTGCATTCAGGAGCACTGCATCCGCCCTGGCATCGGTACACTCCCCCTTTAAGATTTCCTCCGTAATCCGTGCGTTTTCAGCGCCATCTCCGCCTGTCAGATCACTCCTGCGGCACCGTTCAAACCCGAACTGCTCCGGTGTGATCTCATACTTTTTGAATGTGCCGTCGTTGACCTCCACACAGGTCGTAGGCGCACTCATGGAAATCTCATCAAGTCTGTCCTGCCCGTACACGACCAGCGCGCGATTCACGCCGAGATTGCTGAGCACATGTGCCAGCGGCTCCACCAGATCTTCACTGTACACGCCCATCAGTTCCACATTCGCCTTGGCCGGATTAGCGAGCGGTCCAAGAATATTAAACACTGTCCTGAGACCGATTCCCTTTCTCACAGGTCCCACAAAACGCATCGCCGCATGGTATTTCTGTGCGAACATAAAACAGATATTTCCCTTCTCAAGAACCTCCGCATTTTTCTCCGGTTCCAGGTCAAGCTTCACACCGAGCGCTTCCAGACAGTCAGCCGCGCCGCTCCTGCTCGACACGCTCCTGTTCCCGTGTTTTGCAACCTTATATCCCGCGGCTGCTGTGATAATACTTGCCGTTGTACTGATATTGATGGAGTTTGCCTCGTCTCCGCCCGTCCCCACGATTTCAAGCACATCTCCGCTTACAGGAACCTTTGTGCCATGCTTTCGCATACTTTTTGCAAATGCGGTAATCTCCTCAACCGTCTCGCCCTTCATGCGCAGCGCTGTGAGAAACGCTGCCATGTTAATCTGCTCCGCCTCGCCGCTCATGATTTCATCCATCACCTGCCCTGCCTCGTCCGCCGTCAGGTCGATCTTTTCTACCACTTTCTTTGTCGCTTCTACTATCATTTTTACTGCTCCTTTTCTATAAAAATATTACAGCTTCTCACATCAGGAAATTTTCAATCATCTGTTTGCCGAGCGGAGTCATGATCGACTCCGGATGAAACTGAAGCCCGTACACCGGGTTTGTCTTATGCTGTACCGCCATCACCACACCCTTTTCATCGACTGCCGTCACCTCAAGCACATCGGGAATCCAATCCTGATCTGCCACAAGCGAATGATATCGCGCAACCTCAAATTCCTCTGGAAGTCCCTGAAAAATCCTGCTTTCCCTGATCACCCTGACCATACTCTGTTTGCCGTGCATCAGCTCCGGCGCATAGGTAATCCTGCCCCCAAAAGCCTCACAGATGGCCTGATGCCCCAGACAGACGCCCAACAGCGGAATTTTACCATCTGCCGCCCTCACCAGCGCCTCGCAGACACCCGCATCCGACGGTTTGCCCGGTCCCGGCGACAGGACAATGCGCGCAGGCGACAGCTCCATGATCTGCTCCACTGTCAGCGCGTCATTCCGCACTACCCTGAGCTCCTCCCTGCCGACAGTCAGCTCCCCAATTGCCTGCACCAGATTAAAGGAAAAACTGTCATAGTTATCAATCAACAGTATCATGTCTTGCTTACCTCCTAATCTTGATTTCATTTTGTTCATTTCGCTCTCCATTTTTCAAGCGCTGCCACCGCGGTTAGCAGATTTCCTCCGCCTGCCGAATCGCCTCAATCACGGCTCCCGCCTTGTTTGCGCACTCCTGATACTCGCTCTCTGGCACGGAATCCGCCACGATACCGGCTCCCGCCTGCACATACACTTTTTTCCCCTTTTTGACCGCCGTGCGGATCGCGATGCACACATCCAGATTTCCGCTGAAATCAAGATACCCGATCGCCCCGCCGTAGACTCCCCGCGGCACGGGCTCAAGCTCATCGATAATCTCACATGCCCTGAACTTGGGTGCTCCGGAGAGCGTCCCTGCAGGAAGAAGCGCTTCAACTGTGTCCCCGCAGGTCTTTTTGTCGGCCAGCTTTCCGGTGACGGTGCTCGCGATGTGCATGACTTTGGAAAATCTGTGGATTGCCATGTAATCCTCAACCTTCACGCTGCCGTACTCCGCGATTCTGCCGATATCGTTTCTTGCCAGATCTACCAGCATGTTATGTTCTGCGCATTCCTTCTTGTCTGCCAGAAGCTCTTTCTCCAGTGCCAGGTCCTCCTCCCTGTCCCTGCCGCGCTTCCTGGTTCCGGCTACCGGAAATGTCATCAGCTTTCCGTTTGTGAGTTTTACCATCGTCTCCGGCGAGGTTCCCGCGATCTGCATGTCATTGATCTGAATATAGTACATATAGGGCGAAGGATTTGTGGTCCTGAGCACCCTGTAAGCATTCAGCAGGCTTCCGTCGTAATCCGCCTCAAAGCGCCTTGAGATCACTCCCTGAAAAATGTCACCCTCCCGGATATAATACTTTGTCTTTTCCACCATTTTGCAGTACTCCTCTTTGGAGAGATTGCAGGTAAACTCCGGCGCCGGCAGTGGCTTGTCATAGGGTATCGGATCGGTGAGCCGTATCGTCTCCACAAAAGCCTCAAGCTCTGCGACCGCCCTGTTGTACCCGCTCTCACCGTCCTGAGCCCTGGCATTTGTGATAAAGCAAAGCTTATGATGGAGCTGGTCAAATGCGATCAGCCGATCAAACATCATGAGTTCACAGTCGTTGACGTCACTCTGTTTGATCGCAAGCTTTGGCTCTGCGTACTGTATCATTTCATATGTAAAATATCCGACCAGACCGCCCGTAAAAGTGGGGAGTCCTTCGATCTGAGGAGAGCGGCAGGCGTCAAGAATCGTCTGAAGCGCCTCCTTTGGCTTTCCCGGCACGATGCGCACCATACCATCCTCTTTCACTTTTGTCACTCCGTCCTTACAGGACACAGACAGCCTGGGGTGATATCCCAGAAACGAATATCTGCCTAAGCTCCCTCCCTCGACACTCTCCAGCAGAAAGTACTGTTCATCCAGCGCCGCGAGCTTTCTCAGCATCAGAATCGGTGTGATATCGTCTGCCAATATTTCCTTGCACACCGGAATATATGTATAATCCCTTTCGTACTGTTTTGCCTGCTCATATGTCGGCTTAATCATAATCTTATCCTCCTCCTTCTTCTTCCCTGACAATGTGGACAAAAAAAGAGCTTTTATCCCACTATTTCTACTAGGACAAAAGCTCTCAACTTCTGCGGTACCACCTAATTTGGCGCATCAATATACGCCCTCTCTCCACACGCACCATCATGCGCTTTCCCTTGATAACGGGCGGAAATCCCGTTGGGCATTACTCAAGTCACGCGATACATCCCGACTCTTTGCTCCCACCTTCCCAAGTCCATTCCATATCTTCTAAACTGCTGCAATCCCACCATCTGCAGCTCTCTGTGAGTCTCCAAAAATATGTACTCCTCCTGGTCATCAGTTTCATGTCATGATTGAATTTCAAATCTTAGATTTATCATAATCATTTTCATAAAATCTGTCAAGAGAAAATTTTTATAATTATTCACATTTTTTGCATTTTTTTATATCTTATGACAATCTGCCGGATATGTGCTACAATGAATAAAAACTATTCAACAACCGACTTACCCGGAAAGGAGACAAACTTATGCTTACCTTTGAAAGAGCCACGCCGGAGGAAACCGGCGTTCCCAGCGAGTGTATCATCCGCATGACCGACAGACTGCAAAGACGACAGATTCCCATGCACAGCCTTCTTATCATGCGCCATGACAGGCTGGTCTTTGAGGGCTATTATGCCCCCTGCACCGCGGACAGCCTGCACCGCATGTTTTCCATCAGCAAGAGCTTCACCTCCATCGCAGTCGGGCTGCTTGTCGATGAGGGCAAAGTATCTCTGGACGATCCGATCATCCGGTACTTTCCCGAGAAGCTTCCTGACAAAGATAGCATACATCCCTGGATCGCGCAGATGACCGTCAGGGATATGCTGATGATGCGCTCCTGCCACGCATCCACCACATACAAGCTCGACATGTCATCAGACTGGGTGGCCAGCTTCTTCACCACCCCGCCCACACACGCTCCCGGAACGCTGTTCCACTATGACACATCCGCCGCGCACACGCTCTGCGCCCTGGTGGAAAAACTGACCGGACGCGATATGCTCGACTATCTGAAGGAAAAACTGGATGTACTCGGATTTTCCAAGGAATCTTATATGCTCAAAGATCCCTTTGGGGTATCAATGGGCGGAAGCGGTCTGGTCGCGCGCTCGTCCGATCTGATGAAATTCGGCTATCTGATCGCGCACAGGGGACTTGTCCTTGGAGAGCAGCTTCTATCCCCCTCCTATATCGATCTGGCCGTATCGCCGCTGACTGCCAACTGCGTGCCTGCCCCCCTTCCAAGCGAGGCGCAGGGATATGGTCTGCAGTTCTGGCGCAATGAGCAAAACGGATTTACCTGCTATGGAATGGGCGGACAGCTCATCATCTTCCTGCCCGATCATGACCTCATCTGCGTGACCACTGCGGACACACAGAGCATACAGGGCGGCAACCAGCAGATTTATGATGCGCTGTATGAAGAAATTCTGCCTTATCTGCAAAACGATGCGCTCCCCTGTGACCGACAGGCATCGCAAAAGCTCCACGACACGTGTGACAGCCTTGCGATAAAGCCTTTAGAGAGTGCTATCGCACCCAAAAGCTTCTCCGCAGTCAATGGCAGAACCTTTCAGGTACAGACAAAAGACTCCGATTTCCGGCATTTCAGTGTCTCCATCACGGACAATGAAGGAATCCTGTCCTTTATGCATCAGCAGATGACATACAAACTGGCATTCGGAATAGGAAGAATGCAGACCGGAAGCTTCCCGATCTACAACCTGCGCTATGCTGCAAGCGGCGCATGGCTGTTTGACGGCACACTGCTCATCCGGGCACATATCATTGACACTTATGTCGGCTGTGTGCAGTTCCAACTGTCCTTCCATGGCGATGATGAGCTCACCATATTTATGACAAAGAAGGAGGAAAGCCTCTTCCATGAATTTCAGGGGCATCTTCACTGTAAACTGTAAACTATAAACTGTAAACTGAGACATGCGCGTTATCACCCCGCCTCCCGCAGCATTTCCACGATACTGCCCTTATTCCAAGTCCGGTCTGTCATCGCGGAAATGCACACGGATAGCAGCAGGCATACGACAGAGGTCAAAACCGCAGGTGCGATGGTGAAGGAGTACTTCATAAACCACATGCCCTCCGCCATCACCTGCACCAGCGTGAGCGACAGCACTGCGCTGAGCGCAATTCCGACTACACCTGCAAGAACGGCGTAGCAGATTCCCTCATAGACAACCAGCCTCCGCAGCTGTCTCTGTGTCATGCCGATACTGCGCATGGACGCAAATTCCTTCTGCCGCGCGATCACACTGGTCAGAATCATATTGATCAGGTTCAGAATGCCGATTCCGCCCAGGATCAGCGAGCACACCAGGCCGATCATATTGTACATATACTGATATTCCCTAAATTCCTCCTCCGCGGTCAGCCTGGTCTGGACGGTCAGTCCTCCATACTGCGCGATCGCGCTGACTTCCTCATTGAGTTGGTCAAAGGTTCCCTCCGCCGCGTTAAACAGGCAGTGAATCGGCTGCTGCATATTTGGAAACTTCTCCCGGAAAACCGGCTCCGCAAAACCGATCGCCTCAAGCTGCTTTCGCTGACGGAGGTTCTCTCCCGATCTCTGCTCCAGCACCTCACCAAGCTGACACAGTTTTTCCCGCAGCTTTCCGTTCAGTGTCTCCTGCCCTTCCCAGATGTCAATCTCCTTCTCCCCCGCAAGCACGGCATCGAGACTGTCTATCAGCTGCGCTGTGTACTGCACAAGTCCTTTCCTGACATACAGCAAGATGGCTATGGACGCCACAAACAAAAGCACAGCGCTTCCAAGCACAATCCAGTTCATCTTATCCCTTTCCCCCATTTTTCCACTGATATCCCACGCCGTACAATGTCCTGATATACTCATGGTCCTGCGTCTCAATCTTCTTCCGCAACCGGTTGATATTCACTGCCACCGCATGCTCGTCCACAAAGTTTCCGCTGCTGTCCCATATCTTTTCCAACAACAGGCGCTTAGTCATAACTCTGTCCGCATTCGCAATCAGCAGATGCAGAATCCTAAACTCCGTCGGTGTCATGGTGAGCGGTTCATCGCCCCGCACAGCCGTCATACTGTCAAAGTCTATCCGCAGATACCCGTCATCATACTGACTCTGCTCCCTGCCCGCACCTGTTTTGCGCAGCGCCGCCTGTATTCGTCTGTGAAGTATCGGCATCCTGAATGGTTTCGTGATATAGTCGTCCGCCCCGCAGTCAAAGCCCTGCAGCTCCTCCTGTTCCATATCCCTTGCCGTCAAAAAAATGACAGGAATGTCATATTTAGATTTGACTTCCCTGCAGAAATCAAACCCGTCTCCATCTGGCAGATTCCCGTCCAATAGAACCAGCTCCGGTTCACATCTGTCCAAAATCTGCTGCCCCTGCGCAAGCGTAAATGCGGAGAGCACCTCGTACAGCTCCATCTCCAAATCGCATGTCAGCCCTGCGTTTAAGTCCCTGTCATCCTCGATCAACAATATCGTTTTCACCGTATACAGCTCCTCCCCCTTTATATATACTCCTCAATAAGTATCGCTTTTATCATCACCCCATAATACTATTATTTTTCATTACTGAACTTTTATCGAAAATCCATCATAAATTCCAACAGGTATATCCTCACCAAAAGAATACTCCTCCATTGTTTCTTTCTCAAATCTATACACCATCACTAATTCCTTTGTTGGATCAACAATCCAGTATTCACGCACCCCTGCAGCCTGGTATTTAAACAACTTTTTGTAATAATCCATCTCCTTATTTCCTGGTGAGATAATTTCTATTATCCAATCAGGAGCACCATGACAGCCTTTTTCATCCAACTTTGATGGTTCACAAACAATCAAAATATCAGGTTCAACATAATTTTTATCATCGTTATTCAAAAACACAGAAAATGGTGCAATATTTACTTCACAATTTCCCCCTTCAGAATCAATGTAATCCGCAATTAACCTGCTAAGTGAAAGTAAAATTCTCTGATGTGTTCTTGTTGGTGTTGCCATATAATATATCTGTCCGTCAATTAACTCTGCCCGCACACCGTCCGGTAGTGCATAAATATCTTCAATTGTGTAAGATTCTACTGTCCTTGACACATCCATCTAACCGACCTCCTTCTATATATGCTATAGCCTTTTTTGCTAATAATATCAAATATATAATCCAAAATACCGCTGGTAAAATTATAATGACTCTATAAGATATATCTCGATGCTTATCTAAATAAATAAAAATGTTACTATATTTTCATTACTCATAGCTCATTTCTATTTACATCCTCAATCACAACCGGCACAATCCCATTCTTCAGACACTCTCTAAAAAGGAGTAATCTGCCTGTCCTACCATTACCATCAGCTTATGTCAAGTATAGGACAAAAAATTTGGTGTTAGTTACAAAATGGGTCGATAAACATACTATCCCCTATACAATCAATAATCTCTCTGTTTTAACTCCTTGA
>VSNM01000122.1 GCA_009774245.1 Lachnospiraceae bacterium
ACATCCATTTAAGTGGACATATGCCGGTATACCATTAGCAATTTAATCACTGATATTTAAGCAATGCTGTACTAGTCCACAGTTCATCGAGCGTATTAAAACATTCACCTCCGCCATCTTCCAGCTCTTTCATGGCTGCTAATGTCTCCTTGTTTGGCTTCGCGTCTTCCCCTTCGGTTATGCCCTGCAAATATGCAACTACGTAGCCAATTTTGTAATCTGGCACAACATCTAACAACTGATATATCTTTTCCCTATCACTCGTATAAATCCCTTCTTTTATAAATCTTTTCTTTGTCGTTGATATCTATATTATATGCAAAATCATTGAGTATTTCAAGCGTAACTATTTTTTGATAAAAATAATCCTAGTTTTTTGGAAAGAAATTTGTTACACTAGGAAAAGAGTAAAATGATTATGAAATGAAAGGACAGGATTATAAAATGGGAAAAATATTTAAGTTTGGACAGGATGTGGACACAGACCAGATTATCGCGTCACAGTATATTATATATCCTACAATCGATGAGATGAAAGTACATACTTTCGAGTCTCTGGATACGGATTTTGCGTCAAACGTGCAGCCGGGGGACTATGTTGTGGCGTCGGAGAATTTTGGCTGCGGTTCCTCGAGGGAGCAGGCGCCGACCGTGCTGAAGGCGCTGGGCGTCAAGGCAGTCGTTGCAAAGTCGTTTGCGCGCATTTTCTACAGAAATGCGATCAATATCGGACTGCCGGTCATCGTCTGCAAAGATCTGTATGAAAATGTAAACGCAGGGGACGATATGGAGCTTTCCATGCAGGAGGGCGTGGTGCGCGTGAATGGAAAAGAGTACGAGTGCACGAAACTCCCTGAATACATGCAGGGGATACTGGATCAGGGCGGGTTGATCGCGTCGTTGAACAAGGACTGATTTGGAGGGATCACATGGATTTGATGGAATACAAATTGAAAATACCAGGCGAGTTAATTTCTCTGTTGTCACAATCAGATAAAAAGACAGAGATGCAAAGAAACGCGCTGCTTTTATATCCATATATCCATAATCAGACAATCTCATATGGAAGGGCAGCTGAAATACTGGGAATCAATAAGTATGTATTGATTGATATATACGAAGATTTGGGGCTGCCATACTATAGCATGGACTTTTCAGAAATAGAGGAAGAGATTGCATCGTTTCACCAGTTGGAGGCTGATTTATTGTGATAGTGGTAGCAGATACAACACCTTTGATTTCCCTGCTGAAAATAGAAAAGCTCGATTTGTTGGAGAAACTGTTTGGCAAGGTTTATATTCCAACGAGCGTATATCAGGAATTGACTGCCAATCCATCATTTAAGAGCGAGGCAGGGAGCATAGAGCAGTGCAAATATATTCAAGTCGAAAATATTTCAGATCAAAGAGCAGTTGAATTACTGCGCAGGGCGACGGGACTTGACCGCGGAGAAAGCGAGGCGATTGTCCTGACCGATGAGCAGCAGGGTAATCTGTTGCTGATGGACGAGGCCAAGGGAAGAAGCGTTGCAAAGAAAATGGGCATAAGAATTATGGGAACAATAGGTATTTTGATGATTGCTTTGGAAAAACAGAAGATTACCTATACGGAAATTGTTCAATCAATAGAGATTCTTAGAAATTCGGGAAGGCATATTAAGAATGAATTGTATGAAGAACTTCTAAGAGCGGCAGAAAAGTTTAGATCAACAGAACCAGGAGGAAAAAATAAAAATGGGAATGACAATAGCTGAAAAAATTATCGCAGCAGCGGCAGGTGTGGAGTCCGTGAAACCGGGGGATATCCATACAGTGGAGCTCGACCGTCTGATGAGCAATGACGGGACGACGCATCTGACGATCGATATGTACAATCAACTGAAAAATCCGCGCATCGCGGATGTCAGCAAACTGGTGTGGCTCGTGGATCACAATGTCCCCTGCGACAGCGTGAAAACGGCGGCATCACACAAGAAGATGCGCGATTTTGCGAAGGAGCACGGCATTAAATTCTATGAGGGCGCAGGCGTGTGCCATCAGGTGATGATGGAGAATCATGTCACGAGCGGCGAACTGATTTTCGGCGCAGACAGCCATACCTGCGCATATGGCGCGGTTGGGGCGTTTGGAACGGGCGTGGGCTGCACGGATTACCTCTATGCGATGGTGACAGGGAAATCATGGCTTCTGGTGCCAGAAACCTTGAAATTCAATCTGACAGGTAAGTTGAGGGACGGCGTTTACGCGAGAGACCTGATACTTTCCATCATCGGAATGATCGGTGCAAACGGCGCGAATTACATGGCGATGGAGTTTGGCGGAGACGGATTAAAGACACTGAATATGAGTGACAGGATTGCCATCTGCAATCTCTGTGTGGAGGCGGGGGCAAAGACCGCGCTGATGGATGTTGACGAGATCACACTGGATTATCTCAAGGTGCACGGCAGGGAGCCAAAGCATATCTTTCAGAGCGATGCGGACGCTCATTTTGCAAAAGTATATGACATTGATCTTGCGCAGATAAAACCGATCGTGGCAAAGCCGCATTTTGTGGACAGCGTTGTTGACGCAAAAGAGTGTGTGGGGACACATATTGACGAAGCATTTCTTGGCTCCTGCAACAATGGGCGGATTGAAGATCTGAGAGTTGGCGCGGAGCTGATCAAAGGGAAAAAGGTGCATCCGCTTGTGCGGTTTCTGGTGGTTCCGGCGAGCGCGGAGGTGTACAGGCAGGCGCTTGAAGAAGGTGTTATCGACACATTTATGGAGGCAGGCGCGATTGTCATGAACCCGAACTGCAGTGTGTGCTGGGGAAGCTGCCAGGGTGTGATCGGCGAGGGCGAGACACTGATCAGCACCGGAACACGCAACTTTAAGGGGCGTGCGGGACATAAGGACTCGTTTGTGTACCTCGCGTCAGCGGCGACCGTGACGGCGTCTGCGATCAAGGGCGAGATTGCGACAGCGGATATGTTATAAAAAGGAGTAAAATAAATCATGGACAAATTTACAGGAAAAATATGGGTTTTGGGTGATGATATCGACACGGACATCATTATCCCGACAGAGTACCTTGCGTTAAAGACCGTGCAGGACATGGCGCCGTATGCGTTTTCGCCGCTGCGGCCAGAGCTTGCGAGGCAGATTCAGGAAGGGGACATCATCGTGGCAGGAAAGAATTTCGGCTGCGGCTCGTCGAGGGAGCAGGCACCGGAGATCATCAAGGCGCTCGGCATCAAATGTGTGATCGCGAAATCCTTCGCGCGCATTTTCTTCCGCAATTCCATCAATAACGGTCTGCTGTTGATCGAGAATGACAAGCTTCAAAGCGATGTGAAGGAGGGCGACGAGATCACGGTTGCCATCAACGAATATATAGAGTGTCATGAAAAACAGTACCTGATCACGTCGCTTCCGGAGAATCTGGTAGAGATCCTCAACGCAGGCGGTCTTGTCAGGGCGATGCAAAAACGAAATCATGTAAAAGTATAAAGGGCATACTTTTACATAATTTCGTTTCAATGAACGCCAAAGGACAGGCGTTCTTCGTTTGGAAGAATAAGGAGCTGTAGGAAAATAAGTGATACAGATTGCGCAGGATATTTCTTCGAGGGTGTATGCCAAAAAACGTAGGCGTAGTGGGCTACGGCGAGGCTTTTTGACATGCACTATCGGAGAAATAGACAAGTCAAGATGTGTCAGTTATTTTTCTACAGATCCTAAATACCAGGAGGGCAGAACAATGGGTTCAACGATTATAGAGAAAATTGTGAGAAACAATACAGGCAAAGAGGTCAAGCCCGGCGAGATCGTGACTGTCAATGTGGACCGCGTGATGATACATGACATCTTTATCCCGTTCGTGGCATCAAAATTCGAGGAGATGGGCTTTACAAAGCTCTGGGACGCGGATAAAGTGGTCCTGATCTATGACCACTTAGTGCCGGCAAGCCAGGTGGATGATACCAGACATTTTCGTATCGGCAACGCGTTCGTGGAGAAGTACGACATGAAAAATATCCATCGCGCCGACGGAATCTGTCATCAGCTGATGACAGAGGCGGGCTACGTAAAGCCGGGCGATATCGTGTTTGGCACGGACAGCCACACGACGACATACGGCTGTGTCGGCGCGTTCTCATCGGGCATCGGTTACACGGAGATGGCGAGTATCCTCGGAACCGGTACGCTCTGGATTCGTGTGCCGGAGACGATCAGGGTAAACATCACAGGCAAGCTGCCTGAAAATGTCATGGCAAAGGACATCATATTAAAACTGATCGGTGACCTGGGCGCGGACGGAGCCACCTACAAAGCACTCGAGTTCACAGGCGATACCGTTGAAAATATGACAGTGGCGTCCAGAATGTCCATGTCAAACATGGCAATCGAGGCGGGAGCGAAGTGTGCACTCTTTACGCCGGATGAAAAAACAGCAGAGTACTGTGGCATCACACTTACGGACAAGGAGAAAGATCTGGTCGGAGATGCAGACGCGCAGTACTGTCAGGTGATTGAGTACAAGGCAGAAGATTTTGTCCCAGTGATGGCATGTCCATCCAACGTGGACAATGTCAAGCCCGTCTCAGAGCTTGCGGGAAAGGCGATCGATCAGGTGTTTATCGGTTCCTGCACAAACGGAAGGCTCGAAGATCTGATGGCAGCGGCGGAAGTACTGCGGGGAAAGCATGTAGCGCCGTTTGTAAAACTGATCGTCACACCGGCAAGCCGCAAGATTTATAGGGAGGCTGATGCAAACGGCACGCTGGCAGCGCTCGCGGAGGCAGGCGCCATCATCACGCACCCCAGCTGTGGATTGTGCTGTGGCAGGACTGGCGGTATCCTGACTGACGGAGAGACCGTCATCGCGACAAACAACAGAAACTTCCTCGGACGGATGGGAACTTCCAAAGTCAATATCTATCTGGCTTCCCCCAGATCGGCTGCTGCCTGCGCTGTGGCGGGGAAAATTGTTGTTCCATAAAAATTGGATGAAACGTCCAATAACAAAATGTGAAAAATAAGATATCCTCTAATTGACACGATAAAAAGTGTCGGTTGGAGGATTTTTTGTAAAGCTCCTGTCGCCGCCTTCCTTATTTAGAGTTATTCTCGCTTAGAAAATAGATCAATTCTAAGACATGTCTTCGTTTCGCATCGGACAATTGAAAGTATTTAGTATTATCCTTTTTCCGGTTTTTATGATATTTCATGATGGAATCATCGCTTATCGCGCGGCATTGCTGATAAATTTTGGTTTGCTGGCGGTGTGCTTTTTTGTACTGCAAAAGATGAAGGCGTCTCCGTTTTGCGCGGCGGTGGGGCTTGCGTTCATCATACGGTATTTTGTCTATGTGGCGGCGGGTACTGCAAATGGTCATGTGCAGTCGCTGATACTGGCGTGCACTTTGCTGCTTATGGGCTTTGTGACTTTTACGATCGGACTTGTTTCCGATGTGATCGCCGCAAACAGAAAGCTTCTGCAGGACACACAGTATCACACGCGCAGGGCGGAGTACGATGCGATCTACGCGCAGCTTCAGCTCGAGCAGGAGGCGGTGAAAACGTATCATATCGTGGGAGAGAAGCCGCAGTATGATGAGGAGTATCGTGATTCTGCTATATAGATGAGAGGGTTAAACGTACATTAGTCACAGTTCACAGGCTTACAGAAAGTAGTGGGAAAATTGCAGCAAAACTCTACATGGGCGTGAACGGTAACCGCACCTTGACAATTGCATACTTTGCGTTGGGAAAAAGGTTGTATTGCACCACAAAAGCGGCTATAATGGGATTAACAATTACATTCAGAATATCAGGAGGAACAGATATGTTAGGCAGACCGGCTCTCGGATATCAGAATTATGCGGAAGTGATCGAGGAGAATATCTTTTACATCGACAAGACAAATTTTATCAGGGAATGGTGGGAATATGGCGACAAAGTGACGCTGATTACCAGACCGCGCAGATTTGGCAAGACGCTCAACATGAGCACAGTCGAATGCTTTTTCTCGAATAACTATGCCGGACGAGGCGATCTGTTTGAGGGAAAAGCGATATGGAGCGATGAAAAGTACAGACAGCTGCAGGGGACATTTCCGGTAATCTTTCTGAGCTTTGCGAACATCAAGGCAACGGATTATGACAAGATGGAATATAAGATAACAGAGGTCATCGCAAAGCTTTTTGAACAGCATAGGTATCTGCTGGAGGGAGATCTGTTAAGCCATAATGAAAAAAAGTATTACGAACAGATTTGTCCGGGGATGCGGGGGGAAATCGCATCCGGGGCGATAAATTTCCTGTCTGATTTCCTGCACCGCTATTATGTCAGAGATGTGATCATTCTGTTGGACGAGTACGATACGCCGATGCAGGAAGCATGGCTATCAGGATATTGGGATCAGGCGGTCGAATTTTTCAGGGGATTGTTTAACTCCACATTTAAAACAAACCATCATCTTTACCGTGGGATCATAACAGGGATTACAAGAGTTTCCAGAGAAAGTATTTTCTCGGATTTGAATAATCTGAAAGTGGTATCCACGACATCCGACAAATACGCATCCTGTTTTGGTTTTTCGGAGGAGGAGGTTTTTGCGGCGCTTGATGATAAGGGATTTGGAAATGAAAAACAGAATGTGAAGAAGTGGTACGACGGTTTTATCTTTGGAACACACAGAGATATCTATAATCCATGGTCAATTCTGTCGTTTATCGAGAACAACGCGAAATATGATGCGTACTGGTCCAACACAAGCGGAAACGGACTGGTCAATTCGCTGATACAGAAGGGCGACATCGATATCAAGCAGACAATGGAGGGACTCCTGCGAGGAGATAGTTTTGAGACGAAAATCGATGAGCAGATCGTGTTCAGCCAGTTGGATGGCGATGCGCAGGCAGTCTGGGGCCTGCTTGTGGCAACTGGTTATCTGAAGGTACTGCAATTGAGAATCGTAGATGCCGGCGACACGAAGGATTGTGATGAAGAGAAGGACATCTGGTATACGTTGGCGATCACCAATTTCGAGGTCAGAAAAATGTTCCGGAAAATGGTGAGAGGATGGTTTGCAGGAGCGGCAAAGACGGCCTACAACGACTTCATCAAGGCGCTGCTGCTCAATGACAAAAAAGCCATGAACCGCTACATGAACAAGGTAGCGCTGGGCACATTCAGCAGCTTCGATACCGGAAACAAGCCTTCTGAATACGCAGAACCAGAGCGGTTTTATCACGGCTTTGTGCTGGGACTTATGGTGGACCTCGCAGACAGATATTCTGTCACTTCCAACCGCGAGAGCGGGTTTGGGCGGTATGACGTGATGCTCGAACCACTGAATGAAACGGATGATGCGATCATCATGGAGTTCAAGGTGCACGATCCAGATGATGAGAAGTCGCTGGACGAGACGGTCCAGAATGCGCTTGCGCAGATTGAGGAGAAACGCTACAGCGCCTCGCTCGAGGCGAAGGGAATCGCGCTCGGACGGATACGTAAATACGGGTATGCGTTTCGGGGGAAAGAATGTAAAATCGGATAAAAATAAAATAAAGAGGAACTCTCAGCGTAAGAGGAAGTACTTTACGTTGGGAGTTTTTTGTCGTTTTGATCGGGCGCTGAATAAAAAAATCTTGAAATATATATGGATGCGGTGTGTAAATAATATTATGAATCATATCTATAATATTATTTAATAACAGGAGGACAAAACGATGAAGTATCGCAGTGTTGGAAAAGCAGGATTGAAGGTAAGCGAGATCGCGGTGGGAAGCTGGATGACAGCCTTAAATGGCAGTGCGGAGCAGGAGATGGCGGCGGCCGTTATCCGCCTTGCCTATGAAAACGGTGTCAATTTCTTTGACTGCGCAGACGCGTACAGTGGGGGCGAGACGGAAAAATTTCTGGGAAGGATATTGAAAAACTACCCAAGAAGCAGTATTGTGGTATCAAGCAAGGTATTTTTCCCGACAGGGAGCGGTGTGAATGAGCGGGGGCTTTCCCGCAAGCACATTATAGAAAACATAGACCGATCGCTCAAAAATATGGACATGGAGTACCTGGATCTGTACTATTGCCACCGTTTTGACCAGTCAACCCCGATGGAGGAGACGCTACGGACGCTGAGCGGGCTGGTCGATCAGGGAAAGATCTTGTATTATGGCGTGAGCGAGGAGTGGGGCGGCGCCCGGCTCGAGGAGGCAGAGCGGATCATCAGCGAATACAGGCTGCACCCGCTGACGGTGATCCAGCCGCAGTATCACATGATGGACCGATATATCGAACATGAGATTATGGGAATCTGCGAGCGGTACGGTATCGGGATCACGCCGTTTTCCCCGCTTGCACAGGGACTTCTCACAGGAAAATATAAAAAGGGACAGCCGCTTCCGGCAGGATCGCGCGCGACACACCAGGCGGATAAGCAGATTAACCAGCTGCTTACGGATGAGAATCTGGACAAGGTTGAGCGTCTGGAAAAGATTGCACAGGAGCTTGGCACGAACATGTCTGTCCTTGCGCTGGCATGGATTCTGAGAAAAGGAATCATCAGCAGCGTGATAACCGGGGCCAGCAGAAGGGAGCAGCTTGAGAATAATATCGCCGCGAGCGGTTTTGAGATTCCGGCGGACGCATTGAAGCAGATAGAAGGGATACTGGACTTTGCCCCGTTTGAGCGGCATGTGGGATAGAGAGCGAACGAATGTTTTGAATATGGAAAAAGGCATGGAAATGACAAAACCAAAAAAGAAAACCCTGACGGACAAAGTGCATGATGGGATTCTTGAGATGATTATACAGAGCGCTGCGCCGGAGGACATTGTTTTTAATGAAAGCCGCCTGGTGGAGACGTTCGGGGTGAGCAAGGCGCCTGTGCGTGAGGCGCTGGTACGACTGTGCAGCGAGGGTGTCCTCGATATCATCCCGCGCTATGGCTATGTCGTAGTCCGGCTGACAGAGAAGGACGAGAAGGATGTGGTCAGCATGCGGCTTACACTGGAAACCGAGGCACTGCAGTCCAACTTTGCTCAATTTTCCCAATGTCATCTCGACAGGCTGCGGGAGCAGATCGAGCGCTCCTGCGCCGTCAGTGACATGAGTATCTGGCAAATGCTGAATTTCAATGAGGAATTTCACCTACTGCTTGCCGCCTGTGGGGAGAATAAGATCTTAAACCGCTTTTTAAAAGAGGTTCTCCAGATTCAGAAGCGCATCTATGCCAGACACTGGTGGCGCGACCAGAAGACACTGGATACAAAGGCGAACGCAGTTCCGCATATGAAGATCTACGAGGCGCTGTGCAACAGGGAGCTGAAGCAGTGCATGGAGGCGCTTAGACAGGATATTGCCGGAGAGTGGCACTTTTCATAATGATTTGCGATTTCGCAGGAGGTATCATGGAGGAAGTCATATGTATTTTATGATAGACAGCAGGAGTATTCCGCAGGTGCGGCTGGTGAACGAGACTGCCATAGAGCCGCCGTATGTGCATCGTAGGAGGATTCCGCATGAGTGGATTATCTATATGATTAAAAAAGGCGAGATGGAGCTGGAGGAGGACGGCGTAGCATACCATCTGATCCCAGGAGATTTGCTGGTCTTAAGTCCAGAGGGGCAGCATGAGGGGACAAAGGCAACCTGCTGTGAATATTTTTATATCCATTTCCAGCACGCAAACATCCGCGCGGTGGAGGCAGATGAACAGCAGTTGTGTGAACAGATGTACAGGGTGCGCAGCGAGGCATTAAGGGGCTGCAATTGTGGCTGTGAGCAGTCTTATCCGTATGGGGACGGGGAGGGTTATGATCTTCTGCTGCCCAAGTACTGTCATATGACAGATGAGGCAGTGGTTTCTCTGACGCGCGGTATCTATGAGATCATGCTGAATAACCGTGACCACATGGAATACTACAAAACACTCTGCGGGTGTCTCCTTCTGCAGCTATTGGTGGATGTATCGCGCCACTGTCTGTCTGCGGAATTGGAAAGTTCGGGCATGATCAGCGCAAGGAGCTACCAGAAGGTGCTCGCAGTCCAGAATTATCTCCTGACCGCCTATCAGGAGCAGATTACGGGCGACCAGCTTGCTAGGCAGTTTGACATGAATTTCGACTATCTGAACCGCCTGTTCCGGCAGAGTGTCGGCAGGCCGATTTTCCAGTATCTTAGCAGTCTGCGGATTGCGAGGGCAAAGGAGCTGCTCACGACGACTTCCATGCGCATTTCACAGATCAGTGAGCGCGTCGGGTTTCTGGACGAGAGTTATTTTAGTAAGGTATTTAAAAAGTACACAGGAGTCTGTCCGGCGGACTACGCAAAGATAGCGTTTAATGACAGAGCGCCTTTTTCGCCCACTTGCGGGAGCGCCAGCGGAAGAAATAGTTGACGCCGCGAAATGCTTCGTCCAATGCAAACGCGATCCAGCACCCGTTCAGGCCAAGTCCTGCCCTGACACCCAGCAGATAGGAAAGAAGCACGCTGATCACCCAGCAGGAGCAGATCGACACCACCATCGGGAACACGACATCGCCCGCCCCGCGCAGGGAATTTTCTTCAATGTGGTTAAAGCCGCGGAACAGCTCCACGAAGATATCCAGTAAGAGCAGTGTGCTCCCAGCCTTGAGGATCTCGGGATCGCTGGTAAAGAGGGACAGCAGCGGGCGGCCGAACAAAAACAGGAGCAGTGAGAGCGTGACATTTAATACCAGCGTGATCTTCAGGTTCTGCAGGTTCAGGCGGTAGGCCTGTTCGAATTTGCCGGCGCCGGAGAGCCAGCCGATCATCAGCGACGTGGACAGTCCAAGCGACATGCCGAGGACATAGACATAGAACACCAGGTTGGACACATATATTTTTGTCGAGATGGCCGTCATGCCCACGATCGCGATAATGGAGGTCGTGACCGTCTGGGAAATGTTATAGGAGAGGGAGCTGATACCACCCGGGATGCCTACTTTCAGGACAGGAATGATCATTTTCAGACAGTGCGTAAAGCTGTTCCTGAGATCAAGCCTGAAACCAAGTCCGTGCAGCAGCCTGCAGAGCAGGGCGGACATGACAAGCAGCGCCGCAGCCCTGCTGATATTATTACACCACGCAATGCCGGACACGCCGTGCAGCGGGAAGCGAAACGGCTGGAATATGACAAGGTAATTCAACAGTGCGTTGAGCAGGTTCATGCCGAGGGAGACGCCCACCGAAATCCGTGGTTTTCCATAGCTCTTGAAAATCGAGGATATAATGGAAAAGAGCGCGCCGAGGAATGAATAGCGCATGCAGATCTTAAAGTAGGTTTCCGCGTCGTCCAGGACAGCGCCCTCAATGTGCATGAGCGTCATAAACGGTCTGGCAAAGGCGGATGCGGCTGCGCTCACGGCAAGGCTGAACAGTCCGCCGACGATCAGCGCGGAGACGGCAGCGTCCGCCGCTGGCTTTTTCTCATTCGCGCCGAGATTATGGCTGATGACGATGGAAGCGCCAGTCCCGATCACGGCATAAAACGTTGCGATCATGCCGGAGAACTGGCTGGCCGTGCCGACAGCCGCCACTGCGTCGTCCGAGAAGAAAGAGAGCATGAAGGTGTTGACAGTGCCCATAAAGTTCATCAGGAACATTTCCAGGAAAAAGGGGATAAAAATGCCGGACAGCGTCATGGTGCCCTGCGATGTTTCCACTCTGCATAGATTTTTGTTATACAATTGAATCATAATACGACCTCCCGTCGCAAAATGGTAGTGTCAAGTCTACTACCTGTTTTTTCTATTCAAAGCCTTTATTTTCGGGAGTTTGCAAAAAAATGAGCA
>VSNM01000123.1 GCA_009774245.1 Lachnospiraceae bacterium
CTTGTTTAGGAGCCTTACCGGGACCAGTGTGCCGTCTGCCTGCGCCACATAGACCTCCTCCATGCCCGGGGAGCAGCTTCTGATTTAATTCCCGTGGTGTATATCCACTATTATTTGTCAAAAATAAATATTCTTTCTTTTCATCATGCAACCACTGGATGAATTCTGGAACACCTGGCAATATCTGATCGCCATGATAAATCACACCATCCATATCACAGATGAATCCTTTTTTTTCATTAAAATCGATTATGGATTTTCTCATGTTCATATGCGCCCCGCCTTTCTTGTTTCTTTAGAATACACCTTGCTCTTTTCATAATAAAATAAAGCGCTATTTTCTACAAATATTTTCATATTATATCATCCACACATAAAATCAAATACATAGTACTGTGAAATCGAAGTAAATATTTCTATCAACAGAACCTTTTATGACAACATCTCTTTCACACAAGTACTCCGATAATCACTCGGTGATATTTTATATCTTTCTTTAAATACTCGGTTAAATGTTCTCTGACTTTCAAATCCACTATCCAGACAAATGTTTGTAATAGAATCACTCGTATTTTCCAAACACTGGCATGCATAGTTCAGCCTTGCATCGTTAAGATATTGATTAAAGTTTCTATGGAATGTTTTGGAAAAGAGTCTGGATAAAACATATTTGCTCACCCCCAGATCTTTTGCCATCTCTTCCAGCGAAAATTTCTTCTTAAAATTTGCTGATATATAGGAAACTGTCTGGTAAATAAGATCGTTGCTCCCCACATTACTCTTTTCTACCAAATTTAATTTTCCTATGCAGCGTGCCAACACAATTTGAAGATATGCCTGTGCAACAGTAATATCCGACTGTTCTGTCTCTAAAATCGCATTTATAACCCTATATACCTCCGGTTCAACCTTTTCCGCTTTGATGATCGGGTATTCAGGAGCCATGGATTGCATGATATCTGCAAATTTGGCAATCGTAAATGGTGATGCAATCAGATAAGTCGCTTTATTTACACCGGGTGTCAGTACCTGATAGTGATGAATAACATCTGGAAATACAAAGCCTATATCTCCTTTATCCATATGATATAGTTCCTGTCCGACACCAAGTTCTAATGCTCCACTTGTTACACAAACAATCTCCAATGCATTATGAAGATGTGGTTCAATATGTTTTGACTTCCTATTTATTGCTATGATCTCCTCTTTTGTGTCAACATATTTTAACTGCATGAAATACTCCCCTTTGCAACATTTGTCTATATCTTCTTTCGATTTGGCAAGCAATCCTTTTACACCTATCTTATAATCAACTTGTAAATAAGGAAAGGAGGAATTGCAAATGAGCAACCTAAAAAAATATCTGAATGACCTTTTAGTATTCTACACTGAATATTTTGAGCATCCTTACCATGTATAAATACTAAAAGGACTATTTTGTGAAAACTGAATATTTTCTTAAGGCCATTTCATAAAAATGAAGTGGTCCTTTTTATTTTCAAAATACAGTTCTATCACTTTATATTATAGAAAAAAGCACTGTCTCATCGAACAACGATCAGACAACGCTTTCTCTTGTCAATTCTAATTTATGTCTGATGCATCTGTTACTTCATCTGCAGCAATTCCTTTTTCTGCTTTCAGTTTTTTATTTGCATCTTCAACATTCATTCTTGAAAGTGCAAACATAATCAATACATCAAAGATTAACGGAAGCCAAAGATACATGAACTGCATCATATCAAGTGCAGACTGTGGCTGAGTTGCATTTGTTCCGACATATCCACTGAGCTCAAGCATCCATCCAACAACAGCGGTTCCAATACCTCCACCGATTTTTACACCAAGAGAAGTACAAGAGTACATCGTTCCATCAATTCTCTTTCCCTGTGTAAGATAAGTGTATTCAGAGCAGGATGCAATAACAGCATTCATATCTCCCTGCCATGGTCCCTGACCTAAGGCTGCAAGAGCTGTAAACGCCATCATCAGCGGAACACTACCCATATATCCGGCAACAACAACAAGTGCTCTACCGATGACTGCTAAGACATAACCTCTTAAGTTCAGTTTATACATGCCTTTCCACTTACCAACTAATGTCGGTGTAAAAATCAGGGCAATGATCAGTGGAATATTTACTGCCCATGCAAATTGTCCAAACAAATTCTTATTTTTCAGTACCCATGTCATGTAATAAATGCCAGCTCCAATCATGGCACCATATAACTGCTGTAAAATATATGTTCCACAAATCATCATGTAATATTTGTTTTTGACAAGAAGCTTGAATGCCTGTACCATTCCATACTTTTCATTATCATTCTTTACTTCTCCTTCATTAAGTTCTTCCTCCGGAAGTTCCTTAACAGAAAGTGCTGAAATCGTATTTACGACCAGACCAATGATTGCATAGATAATAGCAACCGTTCTCCATGCCGCAGCATCTCCACCACATTTATCTACAAATCCAACTGTAATCGCCTGAATCAGAAGACTTGTTGAAAATGCAAAAATAAAACGGTAAGATCCCATCTGTACACGCTCTTTGCTGTTCTTTGTAATCAGTGACGTAAGTGCTGAATAAGCAATATTGTTTGCTGTATAAAACACACTATTTAACAGTGTATAAGAAATAAAGAACCATGCATATTTAGCCGTTGTTCCCAAACTCACCGGTACTGCAAAGCAGCCGACCAGCGTAATGGCACAACCAATATATCCGTATAGCATCCAGGGTTTCGCTTTTCCCATTTTACTGTGTGTTTTGTCAATCATTGATCCAAAAAATATATCCGTAAAACCATCAAATAGTTTTGATACGGCAATCAGGGTACCCACGACACCTGCAGCAAGTCCTACCGAGTCCGTCAGATAGACCATCATAAAAGATGTCAGGAACGCATAGACTACATTACCTGCAATATCACCTGATCCGTATCCAATTTTGTTATACCATTTCAAATACTTTTTTTCTTCCATCGAATTTCTTTGCTCCTCATCTTCATCGCACTTAGAATCTCAATATGGCTAACCGTATGATATCTAATTCTGTTTTTTTCTCTGATTTTGTCTGATTGCTCTGTATATCCGGACTTTACATTACAATCAGACTCTCTTTCCTTGTTTACGGGTTACATGAAACTTTATTATCCCTTTACATACGGTATCAGTGTAAACTGAAACCGGAATAATACATCATCAAATCGGTACTGCTCCAATACAACTGGACCACAACTATTAGAACCAATGCCATTTAATGCGTAGTCAACACAGAATACTACACTATCTGATTCTATTAATTCATAATTATGCGTTTTCTTCTCAAGTTCTTCCTGTGTATAATAAGAAGCATTGAATGAAAATGCCTTTTCTGCGGATGCCACAATTCCATATCGGCTGTTGTTAAGCTCTACATATTCACAATCATAATGGCTTCCATTTTCCTGTGGACGGATATAGTCCTCATGTAAATCCCCTACATCTGCCCGGTACAAACCGTGGCTCGCAGCCTGATGTTTATCACAATAACTTTCCTGTGGTCCCATTCCAAAGTATCTTACAGCTGAAAGTTTTTTATCCAGGAACATCCTCACACCAAATCTCGGAAGATCCGGGAATTCATCGTCTTTTGTTACTGCAATATCTGCATCAATCTTTCCAGCAGCTTCTATTTTCCATGTAATCGTCACATCAAGAATCTTCTGTACTGTCTCTGCCACAACGGAAGCATGGCTTGTAATCTTCACACCATGTTTTCCCTGCACAACCTCTGTCGTATAGGCTCTTGTGTAAGCCTTATCATAGTGGGCTTTCTTCCATTCAGACTTGATGTACATATCGTTATCTGTTGGAGCTCTCCAAATATTTAATTCCATCGGATGGTTCAAGTATTCCCGCCCTGCGAATTTCATCTCTGTAAAGAGTGCAGTACGTTTGTCTATGGTATAAGCAAATTCACGCCCCTTGATATGAATCTGTGTATCATTTTCATTTACCTGTAATTCAGAGTCCACTACTGTTTTTGGTATCCATTTCTCTGCAAGTTTACATTTTGTATCCTCTTTACTTACCTCAATTTCATCAAATCCAAGAATATGGTCTTCATCCAACAGTGGCAATTCTTTTTTCAGATGGTAAATAAGTTTTAAATAACATTTCCCATTCTCTGGAACATTGATCTTCAGGTTTGTTTTTCCTTCCCCGTGTGGTGCCACAGAAAACTCCGGAAGTATGCCTTTGCTGATCACAAGACCATCCTGTGTCAGCTCATAACTAATCTTCACATAATCTTTCAAGTCATCAAAATCCATGTAGTTATGAAGCACCAGTTCTCCGCTTTCTTTGTTATAGGAAATAACTCTTGCCGGGCGATAAACATTCTTGTATTCCAAAAGTCCTGTATGTACCGTTCTGTCCGGATATACTAATCCATCCATACAGAAGTTGCCATCATGAATTTCTTCGCCATGGTCGCCCCCATAAGCATATATAGTCTTTCCATTCTCAGCAGTTCCATGAGCAATCGCATGGTCACACCATTCCCAGACAAAGCCGCCGCACATTTTATCATTATCCTGAATCATCTGGAAGTAATCTTCAAAATCTCCAGGTCCGTTTCCCATGCTGTGACAGTACTCTACCAAAAGGAAGGGTTTGCTTCCATCTTTATCCAGATATTCCTGAATTTCGGAAAGCGCTGGGTACATCCGGCTGTACACATCCAGATTGCTGTAATCATATGTTTCATCATAATTACGGTATCTTGCACTCTCATATTGTGTGATACGGTCTGGATCAAAATTCTTTGTCCATTCCAGTGCTTTTTCAAAGTTGCAGCCATAAGCACTCTCATTTCCCATTGACCACATAACAATACAGAAACGGTTTTTGTCACGTTCCACCATGAGTTTTACGCGATCAACGATTGCCTCTTCCCATACCGGATCATCTGCAATCTTCTCATTCCATCGTTTGAACCGATTGTAATCAGTGTCTTCTTTTCTGTAGATCATAAATGGACCATGAGCTTCAATATCTGCTTCATCTATTACCATGAATCCATACTTGTCACACATTTCATAGAAAAATGGTGCGTTCGGATAGTGGCTGGAACGGATCGCATTAAAATTATGCTGCTTCATTAACGTAAGATCGGTTGTAATCTGTTCCGGATTGATTGTAAATCCAGTAACCGGATCAGAATCATGTCGATTGACACCACGGAATTTAATCTTCTGTCCATTTAAATAAATAACCTGGTCTTTAATCTCTATCTTTCTTAATGCAATGTGATCTACAATTACTTCATTCTCTGTTTCAAGAATCAGTTTATATAGATATGGATTTTCTGTATTCCAAAGTTCCGGACTTGCGATTTCTAATACAGCTGTTCCTTCTTCAGCAATACTTCCTAGTGCTACAACTGCTCCGTTTCTATCTTCAATCGAAATTTTTACATTTAACGGAGAGTAGAATTTCATTTCAATTTCTACTTTCGCAAGCATATCCTCAATTCTTGTTTTAATATGATAATCACTGATTGCCTGTTTTGGGCGTTTCAAAATGTACACATCCCGGAAAATACCACTCATACGGAATTTGTCCTGATCTTCCAAATAGGAACCATCACACCACTTCATTACCAACACTGCCACCGTATTCGTTCCATCCTGAAGTACATCGGTAACATCAAACTCACTGGTCATATGCGAAACCTGGCTGTATCCTATGTAAGAGCCATTGATCCATACGTAAAAGCAACTGTCTACTCCTTCAAAGTTCAAAAAAGATTTTGGCGCTTTCTCATCTCTACTGTACTCAAAAGTATGTACATAGGCTCCACACGGAATGTCCTGTGGCACATATGGTGGATCAAACGGAAATGGATACCGGATGTTTGTATACTGGTGTGTATCATATCCAGCCATCTGCCATACACTTGGAACCTGAATCTCATCAAAATTTTCTGTATCATAATTCTTCTCAAAGAAAGAATCCTTAATGTCATAGATACTGTTAAAATACTGGAATTTCCAAGTTCCATTCAATAACTGCATACGATCTGACTCTTCTCTGTGTTCCACCAAGTTATCCATTCTTCTGGATGCCGGAATATAATAGGCTCTGGCTGGCATTGTGTTTTCGTGCAGTACGCTTAGATTTTCATAATAACGTGGTACGATCATAAATAGCTCTCCTCCAATACATATACTTTTTTGTTCTCTGTTTTCCTAAAACAAACCTTATACTTTACTTTTTGTTTACGTTCCTTAGTTATGCTATATATAGCTTATCCTAATTCGCAAAATATGTCTATGAATTGGATTAGACAAAATATGCACTAAATGATACAATGATAAAAAGTACGAAAAGAGGTGCTGTCCTATGTATTTGAACACCGGTTATTTGAACCACTCACATATGGATTTCAAAGACAAAAGTCGTCCGCTGATTGTCGGTAGCTGTGGTACTTACCGTCTTTCCAGACATCCCAAACTTCCGACCTACCGTCCAAGGGGTCGTCTGGATTATCAGATTATATATATCACTGCTGGTTGTGGGCATTTTCATTTTGATAATGTAAATAATGAAACGATTGTTCCAGCCGGCAACATTGTACTGTACAGACCGAAGGAACTCCAAAAATATGAATATTACGGAGAAGATAAGACAGAAGTATACTGGATTCACTTCACAGGAAGCAATGTGAAAAATATCTTACGTCAATATGGGTTTCCGGATAAAGAACGTGTCTTTCAAGTGGGTACATCTAATGAATATGAACAAATTTTCAAACGTATCATTATCGAGCTCCAACGCTGTCAAGACAATTATGAGGAAATGCTTGTCCTTTTGCTACGTCATCTTCTGATCAGTTTCCACCGGGAACTGACAAGAGAGCACATATTAAAAAATGAATATCTTGATCATGAGATGGATAATGCTGTTACCTTTTTCAGTGAAAACTACAATCAAAATATCAATATTGATGATTATGCTGCCTCACGAGGCATGAGTGTCAGCTGGTTTATCCGAAATTTCAAAAAATATACCGGTTCTACACCAATGCAATTCATTGTGGGAATCCGTATCAACAATGCTCAGATGTTACTTGAAACAACAACTTATTCCATCAATGAGATTTCTAAGATTGTCGGATATGATAACCAGCTTTATTTCAGCCGGCTTTTTCACAAGCTGAAAGGATATTCGCCAAGAGAATACAGAAAAATAAGAAATAAGTTATGAAATCTATAATGCCCGTAAAAAACCAAATGCCAAAAAAGGATGCCACCGAATCAAAGCAGATTACGTGACATCCTCTTCTTTTTATTAGTGCTATTTTATGAATTCAACCGAATAGTAATACATGTACTCATTATCGGTATCTATATGCTCCCCTGTAATATCCTGTATTGGCAACGAACTTAACCCCTTTTCTCCATAAATCAGTGCCGCTAATCCTTGCTCTGTTCCATACTCTATCTTGCATTTGTTTTCAATAGACGTTGCTGATCTTCCATAATATTCCCTGTTTGTAATTCCCTCCAAAATTGGTATTTCTGTCATATATTTTGAATATTTATCTGCTGCGATGAGCTTTGCAGTAAAATTATCAAAATCCGGTGTAATGACAATCAATCCATTTGTGGAAGATTTCACATCTTCATAGGAAAGTTCCAAAACTTTTTTATGTGAAACTCGTTGTCCAAGCTGATATTCTGACAAATAAATAGATAACGTTTTAAATGTATCCCTTGAATTGTATCGAAACATCATTGTTCCATCAATTCCTGATAACAATTCAGCAGTTTTCATTTCTATACTATCTGAATCTACTGCTTCAATATAGTTTTGTGGTTGCCGCAATTTATTACATACGATGGATCCAAAAGTAACCATAGATATTCCCACTACAATAAGAAGCACTATAATGATTCTCTTTAAGTATCGTTGTTTGCGGCCACTGTCCTTTGTTATCTGTATCAATGTATCTTCTGATTTTTTTTCAATATTATCTATTTCAATATCTTCACCAGCCAAGAACTCATTAAGACTAATACCTAATATTCCGCATAATTCTAAGTATACTGATACATCCGGCAAACAGATTCCTCTCTCCCATTTAGAAACAGACTTATCACTCATACCTAATTTTTCTGCCAGTTGCTTTTGCGTCATCCCCAATGACTTTCTCTTACCTGCAATGTATTTTCCAATTTTGATAAGATCCATCCATCTACCTCCTTTTTTATATTGATCGTACTCTTTTTTAGAGAAAAAACATACCCCTCGAAGGTAGAATATGATTTTTAAGCCTTTCTAGTTTGCCAGATAAACGAAAGAGCTTATATAGCGGATTCATATATAACCTTACAGTTTTTATTACTGTATCCTATATATTCCATACACTGCAAGCAAGAAGCATCGAAGCTCGTCTCTGTCTGTAAATTCCTTTTGCACAAATCCTTCTTCTTGGTGGAAAGACAATATTTTATCTTGTTCATTAATCCAACATATTAGCTTTTTATTTTTTCTTTCATTTATGTAACAAATTTCGCTCCATTCACAATCACCACAAATTATTTCACACTTTTTACAAGACAAAATATTATCATGAATAGCTTGTTTAAATTCAGAATACGGAAGTAGCATTCCTTCTTTCCATCCACATAATTCAAGAATCTTTTGATCATATTCTCGAACCTTATCAGCAACACTACAGCTTCCATCTTGTAATCTACTGGAACATCCCTCACAAAAAATATCTAACTGCAATGTGACACAAACAATTGAAGCGTTTTCTAATTCAGCTATTATTTTCTTTATATATTCTTTATATTTTTCATTATACTTTTTCACTGAGAAAAAGGAGATACACAATCCGTGATGTGGACGAAGTTTGTACTGGTATTCCATTTTATTCTCCTTTATGCCAAATAGGCGTTTCTTCCTCCCAATCCTTTGAGGTGGTTAAAGTGAACAATCTGCTCAACGGGTAAATGCCACTCATCTGAAGGAAGCCGGATGAGTTTTGTCTGCATATAATTAATCTCTGTTTTCTCGCTTATTATGAATCTTCCTTGATTTTGGATCAATAAAATTGGATTTATAGATTTTTATCCCTTTTCTTTTTTGCCATTACAAATCCAAACATTAAAATCAAATTTACAAACAGTACAACTATACTACCTTCAATTTTACAGTTGCCACCCGACAAAATTGAGTTTCCACTAATTATCATGTTAAACATAAGATTACCCTTGTATTGTTTTCAACTTCTTTAATCTTACAAACAACCTTTTATCCTTCGGGCACATATTTTCAAGTTCCTCAAGACTATATCTTCTCAAATCATCTTTGCTTTTTATCCCCATTCTAAACGCATCCATGCATAAAAAGTCATCAAATCTGACTCCATGCTCCATATCATTCAGATCTTCTATACTACGCAGTTTTATCCCCTGATTCTCACAAATCGTATACAGCTCCTGCAATGTTGTTGGTCCCATATTACGAAACTTTATAAAATGTTCCTTTGGATATTCTCCCAATCCTTCCAATGACTCAAATCCATTTCTTCTGAGAATATTCCGTAACCTGCTCGACATTTCAATATCATCATAATCTGTTTTTTCAGCGTACATAAAAGCTCCCTTTTGTCATTTTATTTATCGTATAATTTATCAACCTCAGCTTCATACACCGATTCAGTATGAGTATCAAATAGCACCCACTCCACCAGATCAAAACAATCCGGATTATCCTGCAAGAACCTATTTACTGGATGTATTGCAATCTTTGCTGCCAACTCAACCGGGAAACTATATACTCCCGTTGATATAGAAGGAAATGCAATAGACCTAATTCCATTATCCATTGCCAGTTGCATAGAATTAAAATAGCAGTTAGCAAGAAGTTCCTCTTCTCTATTCCTTCCTGCATTCCATATCGGTCCAAAGAGGTATCATAAAGGCGCAGGGTATGATCGTCCTGCATGGAATAATTTTTCAGTTGGAATTGACGTTCCAGAATCAGGGCTGCTTTGGAAACGTCTGAAACCTGCAGCATGATATACTTACTATTTTTCTTCTCTAACTCGCCCATACTGCTTTCTTCCAAAAGAACCCCATGGTCAATAATGCCGATATCATCTGCCAGTAACTGGATTTCCGAAAGAATGTGGCTGGATATCAGAATTGTTTTTCCACGCTCAACACTCAAATCTTTAATAAAATCCCTGACCTCAGCAATACCAATAGGATCAAGACCATTTGTCGGCTCGTCCAGAATAAGCAATTCCGGATCGTGCAAAATAGCGTTGGCAATGCCCAAACGCTGCTTCATCCCAAGGGAATACCTGCCAAACAGTTTTTTATCCCTATAAGGCAGACCGACAATCTCCAGGGCATTCTTTACAGCATTAGGTGCTGCTGTACCACGGAGCCTTGCAAAAATTTCCAGATTTTCTGTATTGTAGTTTTCCCGGCTCCATTACGTCCAAGCAGACCATAAATCTGACCTCTCTTTACATGGAGATCGACAGCATTGACAGCGGTTTGATTGCCGTACACCTTTGTCAGCTGTTTTGTCTCAATCACATAGTCACTCATAAAATTTCCTCACTTTCAATAACTTTGTTTGCGTAAAGCAACAAATCTAATATAAAGCCTTAACCTTGCCTTTTTCACGTTTTGAAAGGGAAAATCCTGCTATTCACAGGACTTTCGGAAGCAGATCTGCTTTGTCATATCGCTTCCCCTGATTAGAATGGGCGTCCAGCAGTCATTATTCGATATTCAATTCCATACTTCCTGTAAAATCTTCACATTCAATACCAATATAGTTACTGCCACTCGACAATGTAATTGTTTCCTTATAAGTTCCGTCCGTTTCAATCAAGCTAACTGGGTTTTCGCTTCCTGAAATCCAAAATACTTTAGCAGTACCACTGTCAACTTTTAGGACGCACTCTACATTTAATTCATTTCCCTGCTCTCTTTCAACATCAACACCGCCAAACAGATATTCCGTTTTTGAAAAGTCCTCATACTCGGCTGAATAAGTTCCGACGTAATTATCAATCCCTGTAGTACGTTCCCCCTGCAAAGAAGATTCAGAAGTTAAAACAGTGTTTCCGCCAATTTCATTTAGCGCATCCATGATGTCTAAAGCAGTATTTTTTGGAGTGTCGCCTACGGTATCAGAAGCCACATCAAGTATCTTTTCCGTCCCGTCTGATAGTGCCTGATAAATGCTGTTGCAGCCGGAAAGCGATAAAGCACCCATACATATTAGAATGATACAAAGTATTCTTTTTCCTGTCATTGAATATCTCCTTTGCCCTTTATTTTTTGCGTTTTGCTCCTGTCCTGTGCCAGAAGCAGCATAACCGCAGTTATAACAAGCATAATCAGAAGTACAACAACGCACCGGAAAATATTATATGTGCCGGTTTCCATGCCATTTTGATAATTGATGAAACCAAGTCCTATCGTAACCGGGTAAAGACAGGACAAACCATGACCGGAAGCAAAAGTCCCTATAAAACCATAAAAAAATGCAAAAGCTACGCCCGTCATAAATGCTCCTGCCTTTTGCCCTGTAAATACAATAATAGGAAGCACCGATATAAATACAAAGCAATTCATTCCAACCATTTGGACAAGCGATCTCATTACGCTGCCAAGAGCAATTCCCTCATATCTGCAAAAAAGCGAAATGAGCGCAGTAAATAAAAGTTCCACTACCGCCAGAAAGACAGAAATCATTCCGCAGACAAACACTTTACCCAAAAGCAGGCT
>VSNM01000124.1 GCA_009774245.1 Lachnospiraceae bacterium
AGGCAATTATCGGGCCGGAGCTGTGGGAGGCTGTCCAGAAAATCAATCAGGCGGCGAAACAGATTTCCGCTAACAATACGCCGCCCCAAGCATCTCTGTTTACCGGAAAGCTGGTCTGCGCGGACTGCGGGCATCCTCTGGTTGCCGCCCGCGAAACACAGCGCCGGAAAAATGGCACTGTCAAGCACTATACTTCTTATTTCTGCTCCCGGTTTGCCACTACCGGACACAGCATCTGCTCCTGGCACCGGATTTTTGAGATCAGCTTGAAAAACCTGGTGCTGAGTGAAATCCGGGCGCATGGCAAAGCGGTTGCAGCCGATGAAGCCGCTGTACTGGATAAGCTGAAACAGCACATCCAATCCGCAAGCGCCGCGCAACAAGAGGACTGCCGACAGGAAATCAGCCGTTTGCGGCGGCGTTTGGAGGAGCTGGAACAGATCACCGCAAAACTTTATGAAGATAAGGTAAGCGGGGCAATCAGCGGCGATTCCTTCTCGGTTCTGATTCAAAAGAACGAGCAGGAACGCATCCAGAAATCGGAACGCCTGGACAGCCTGTTAGCCGGGGAACGGAAAGCCCAGCAGGACATCGCCAATATCCACCAGTGGGCCGGAACCATCCGGCAGTATCTGGACTTGCAGGAACTGAACCGGGAAATCATTGAGGAACTGATTGACCGCATTGAAGTTGGAGAACGAACCGTCATAGACGGTCAAAGACACCAGGACATTAAAATTTACTACCGCTTTGTTGGGCTGGTGTGATCGGGCAAAAAAAGCGCCTGACCGCATCAGCAGCCAGACGAAAACATTCTGTAACAGCAGCGATATTTGATTGTTGCACACTGATTTGTCGAATTGGAGAGAAATTAGCAGTTTACCCCTCCCAAATGCCTCGTGTTCTTGATGATGTTCAAAAAGGGGGGGGGTAAAGTCGCTGTCCTGTTGGTTTGCGCTGTCTATGCCGTTGTTGATAGCGATAAACCGCATTCCTTTTTCCACGAACAGGATTTCGGTATAAAATCCCACTTTCAGATAATCACGTCCAAGCCGCGACATATCTTTGACAATCAGCGTCGCCACTTCTCCGTTTTCAATCCGTTCCAGAAGTTCGCTCCAACTCGGACGGTTGAAGTTCGTTCCAGAGTATCCGTCGTCTACGAAAAACGCAGTATTTGAGAAATGATTTTCTTTTGCGTATTTACTTAAAATTGCCTTTTGATTAACAATGCTGTTGCTGTCGCCCTGTAATTCGTCGTCGCGTGATAAGCGGCAATAGAGGGCGGTAATTTTGTCAGACTGCCTTAACATAGTTTCTGCTCCTTTCATCGGCGGGCAGTCTGCTAATACAGGATTGCTTACCCCTATTTTATCGGCTCCGGCATTTTTAATCAACATCTTTTTTGCCCTTTTCCTGCTCAATAAGGCGTAAAACCTTGTGGGGCAGGCTCCTTTCCCCGTCATAACTGCCTGTAAAGCGATACAGCGTCCTGCCAGATTTTATCGTTACTTCATGCGTTGGCAATTCTTGAAACAGCGGATTTTCCACCACGATATGCCCGTCCTTGATTTTGCGTTTCCGTTCCATTTCTTTCCCGTCCTTTCTAAAGATAAAACTGAATAGCAAGCATAGAGAACGGATAGCCGTTCTCGTAAAATGCCCGTCTGCCGCCGGAGCATTTTGCTTGTTGGGAAGTATCCCAAACCCTCATTTCATTAAACTTTTGAATTGCAGAAGCAATCGCCGTTCCAATCGCCAGACTTCTTCCATGGCGCGTTTTATCTCGTCCATGTCGTCTGCGTAAATTCGTCCGGTTTCGTTGATACGCTTTGCAATCTGATTGATATTCACGCCGATTTTCTGAAGCTGCGCCGTATGCCCTTTGACTTCCTGCAAATCAAGCGTGATAATGTAGCCGTCAATGAGTATTTTCCGAGCATAGGCAGAAAGATTGAGTGTCGGTATCTGTTGCATTTTTTCTTCAATCAATGCCCGTTCTTCTTCTGTTACCCGAATAATGATTTGCACGTTTCGTTTCCTGTTTTCCATGAGTAGCCCCCTTTCGCTAACAAGACGTTTGTAAGCGGTTTTTCTACCCGCTTTGTGATAATTTTTCTTTCACTACCTACTACACCAGACATGGCAATTTTGCCGAAGATTTTAGAAAAGTTTAAGAAATATTTTTTCCTACTTCCTACTACGGGAAACGCGCCGAAAATGCCAAACATACACCGAAAAATATTCCATATTTTTAATTGCGCTATATCAAAGTGTCGATTGACTTTTTAGTATCAAAATGATAATATTTTCATATATCAACGCAGGAGGGTGAAAGATGACAGGTAGGCTTATGGAGTGCATTACAAATCCGGTGAAATGTAAGTTACTGCTTGAAATACATTCAAAGGGGAAAGCAACTGCAAAACAGTTAGCCGATATTTATACCGACATTCCCCAAGCTACCTTATACCGGCATCTCAAAAAAATGTTAAGCGACGGTATTTTACAGGTGGTGGAAGAAACACAGGTGCGCGGTACGGTAGAAAAAACTTATTCGTTGGCACATAACCTCATCAGCGATATAGAAACAATCGTCGAGAAAAATTCCGGCGAACTTTATATGCAGTATTTCATGCAATATTTCATTGGGTTTGCAAAACAGTTTCAAGAATATTGCCACTCTCCGAATATCAATATCAAAAAAGATATGACGGGATTTTCTCTTTCCCCGCTATATCTGTCTGATGATGAATTGACTTCTCTTATAAAAAATATTTCTCAAATAATCAGCGCAGTAAAAAGTAATGAACCCAATTCGGAGCGCAAGCTGCGGACGATAGGCATAATCGTATCTCCGGCAGAAAATACAGATAAATAAAATGACCGTCCCAAACCAGAGGGACGGTTTCTATTGACTTTATATTATCATTATGATAATATTATTGAAACGATAAAATACAGGAGGAAAAACAATGAACACATTATTTGAAATTATGCCTTTACTAGCTCCCATTCTGTTGGTAGACATTATTCTTGCAGTAGCGGCGGTAAGACACATTCTGCGACACCCACGCTATCGTTTCGGAAACAAAACCATGTGGCTTGTAATTGCCGTGGTCCTCTTACTCTTTGGACCGATTATTTATTTTGTCTTTGGAAAGGGGGAGAACGAATGAACGTCCTCACAATACAAAATTTATCAAAAAGTTTTGGAAAACAGACAATCATTGACAATCTTAATCTGTCTGTTCCAGAGAGAAGTGTCTTTGGCTTCATAGGGAAAAATGGTGCTGGCAAAACAACAACTATGAAAATGGTATTGGGACTGTTACAGCCCGACAAGGGAGAAATCCATGTCTGCAATGAGCCTGTTTGTTTTGGACAGACAAGGACAAATCAATATATTGGATATTTGCCGGACGTTCCGGAATTTTATAACTATATGACGCCGATACAGTATCTAAAGCTATGCGGAGAAGTCATTGGTCTATCAAAAACCGAAATTTCAAAAAGAAGTGATGAACTTCTCTCCCTTGTCGGTCTAAACGATGTAACAAAGCAAATCGGCGGATTTTCTCGCGGTATGAAACAACGATTAGGAATTGCACAGGCATTGCTCACACAGCCCAAATTACTGATTTGTGATGAACCGACAAGTGCGCTTGACCCCGTAGGAAGAAAAGAGATTTTGGATATTCTTTATAAAATCAGCGGAACGACAACGGTGTTGTTTTCCACGCATATTCTTTCTGATGTGGAGCGCATTTGCGACCATGCAGCCTTTTTGAATGAGGGAAAAATCGCTGTTACTGGAACACTTGCAGAAATTAAGGCTTTACATGGACATGACAGCTTGCTTTTAGAATTTTCGGCGGATCAAGATTTACAGCTTTTCAAAAAACAAAAATCCATAGAGCCATTGCTACTTCATTCCGAAGAAAATAACAGGGAACTTATTTTGCATAGTCGAGATATGGTAAGTGTGCAAAAATTATTGTTTCGTGTACTTGCGGAAACAGGGATTTGTCCCGTAAAAATAGAACTTATGGAGCCGTCCCTTGAAAGCCTGTTTTTGGAGGTAGTGAAATGAGTGGATATATTGCTTTTATAAAAAAAGAGTTTACGGAAAATATGAAGAACTATCGTTTCCTTATTCTGTTCGCAGTCTTTCTGATTTTTGGTATTATGAGTGCATTTCTCGCAAAGTTTACGCCGGAAATATTATCGGCTTTAGCCGCAGATATGGAAATGACCTCTGAACCAGTCGCTTTGGACGCATGGAAACAATTTTACAAGAACATTTCTGGCGTTGGTTTCAGTGCATTTATCATTTTGTTTGGAAGTTGTCTGTCAAATGAATATTCCAAAGGAACCTTGGTTTTAATGGTTACGAAAGGATTATCCCGTAAAGCTGTTATCCTTGCGAAATATACGGTAGCCGCCGCGCTTATGACAATCAGTTATTGGATTGGATATGCTTCTACATACGGTTATACAGCCCTTTTATGGAATGATAACCACCTTTCAAATGTTGCTTTCGCGGCAGTTTCACTTTGGATAGTCGGCTTTCTATATTTGAGTATTTTAATGATTGGGTGCGTGATATTCAAACAAACTTTTACAAGCATACTCTTTACAGGCGGCATTGTCGCCATAATATCCTTACTCGGAATGATAGAACCGATTGCGAAATTCAATCCATTCATTTTAACTTCAAAAAATATAGATTTGATTTCCGGCGAAGCTGTTCCGGCAGAATTTATGATACCTGCTGTTATTTCCATTTCCTTATCCATTTTTGGGGTGTTGATTGCCATTCGCCTTTTCAATAAAAAGCAGCTTTAATTGTCGAATTTACAGCGATTTGAAGAAATACTCTTGAAGTCAACAATTCAACATCTGCGTAAATCTGCTGGACGACGGCAAAAGAAAAAAGCCGTCGTCCAGCAGACGTACTTCTATGCTCTTAATGCGGCGGCTTAGACTAAGCCGCTGTTTTATTATGGCGGCTTCGGGAGGTAGCCGTCATGTCGATTACAGTTATCACGAATAGCAGATTGTCAAAAAAATCCTATTTTCTGCAACGGCATATTCCGGTCATAGAGATGAACACACAAATCATCATAATTACTTAAATAACTCATATTACCAAACGCCTATGCGGTTTTATGCCTGCATGGGCGTTTGTTGTAATAGCCCCCTACTGGGAGGAAAGGGGGTGATGAGAAAATGAGGTATTCCGAACAATTTATGGAGCATATCGAATATGCCTTTGCCGCGTTCTGTAAAATCGTTCTCCGCAATGCGGCAATCAGCGCGTACCGCGATTTGGGACGGAAACAGAAGCATGAAGTATCACTTGACTATCTGATGTCGGAAACGTCTTTTGAACCGTTTGCAACCGATAACTATTTTGAGCAGTATGTTTATGAGAAGCCGACTGTTTTTGTCGTGCAAGGGAAAGAAGTCGTCGTTACAAGTAAACGGTTAGCCGACGCATTAGCTAACCTGTCAGAACAAAGGCGCACTGTTCTGCTGATGAATTTCTTCCTCGGTTACAGCGAAAGAAAAATCGGGAATGAATACAAAAGAAGCAGAAGTGCAGTCAACTACTGGAAACTGGCGGCATTGAAGCAGTTAAGAAAAGAACTGGAGAAAACAAAACATGAGGAATAAGAAACTGATACCCTTTGAAACCATTGAGAAAGCTGTTGCCGGCGAGCCGGAAGCCATAGACGCGGTACTGCGGCATTACACAGCGTGGATTAAATATCTGTCTACTTATCGCGGGCATATTAACGACGATATTCAAGACCGTTTGAAAGCACAGCTTATCAAAGCTATCCTGCAATTCCGTTTTGACAGGTAAGAAGTAGCAAAGCCAGAAAAAGCCGTCAAGGATAAAATGCACGCTTGCGTGTCCTTGACGGCTTTCCCTGTCTTTGCTGTTGGGCAGCCAAGAGAGCGCAATCGGATAAACCGCTTACGCTCTCTATCCATTATGGAATGTTACGCGATAGAGTGTGCTTCTCGCTTGATTTAAGCGGCATTACAGAGAAGATAAGGGCAGGGGTAAGGGTTTTTATACTCCCACCCTTAAAAATGAGGTTCTACTGCGTAACATAACAAACGATATTTTTATATTGCCGTTTCCATTCCGTTCTTTTCCATTCCGGCGGCTCTGCCGTTTTGCTTTGCCCCCAAATGAGAGAGATTAGGGAAAGGATAGGAAGGGAATGGGTATTTGATTAAATCTGTATTTGGTATTTCTCTAGTTGTTTATATCTTTATTTAATTGCGTTGGATTTTCCAACGTAGGTTTTTCCAATGTTGGATAATCCAATGTAGGCTTTTCCAACATTGGAAAAGCCAAGATAGGCGGTCTATGCTCCCTCGGATAATTACCACAGGTTTGTTACGCAGTAGAAAGGCGTTTTTGAGGGAAAGGGTATAAAACCCTTGCCGCGCGGAAAACGTACCCGCAAAGCCGCTTGTATCAAGGCTTTCTCAGCCCCTACTGCGTAACAAAGAGCATGAAAAAAGCGGGCAAGAAACGCTTTGTTTCTCACTCGCCTTTTTCTGCACCCCGTATGGCAGCTACCCTATTTCAATTTGTTGGTTGATACTGTTTTATGAGTAACTACCATTTGAACAGTCTCTTTTCGTTTGAAATATTCAAATGTCCCCTTTTCGCTGCTCTATTCCCAAGACATTTGGAACTTCTTCGCGAAACAGCCCTTGCTACGAGTGAAAACTGCCAAAGGCAGTTAGAAATTCTTCTCACGCTAATAACCATGTTGGTCAGCTCAATTTGCCTATAAACGATATAGGCAAGTAAAGCTGGCCAATGGCTAACATGCCTATCCTAAATCGCATACCTAATATTGCTGGTACTTCCATCCACCTTAACATAACCTGTCTCAACAAGCATTTTTAGATATCTCCTTACTGTCGAAGCTGATTTCTCAGTAAGATTTTCTGCAACTTGGGGTGTTATATATTTGTTTTCTTCAAGATACAAAATTATTTTTTCAACTTTCTTATAATCACTTGCGGTCAAAACTTCGCTCAAATCTTCGCTCAATCTTCGCTCATTTTTATCAGCTTCGCTCAATCTTTGCTCATTTTGTTCCTTGTTAGCAGCATCTTCGCTCATTTCTGTATCAGCAGAAATACTTCCTTTATCCTCATCTGTTTTACATTTCAGAATAAGTGTCACCAGATTTAAAACGGCATCTTCCATAAGCTCCGGCGTTTCCCAACCGTTATCAGACCATATCTTCAAAATGTCAGGAAAACCAGAACCGGCATTATCACCAAAACCAACCATTCTGAGCATCGTTTGCATATGTGGATTTCTAGCCTTAGACTCTCCGCCCTTATATATCTGTTCTTTTGGAAGCTTCAAGCTTCCCGGATTAGAAAAACAAAAACCATCATTGAATTTTACTATCTTCAATACACCGGAATCCATTCTGTAATCAGCATGAATAATCATATTGACAAATGCTTCACGAATAGCCTTATGAATCGGTGTGTCCTCGATTCTTTGCATATCCTTTAACACAAAAGGCTTCTTAAGATCCTCGGTAAGCTTTGGCGTTACTTTCCTAAAAAAATTGAACAGGTTATTTTCCCATGTCCCGTCATAAGTAATTCTGTCAATCCATCTTGTTTCATCATCGGTATTGGTTTCATTTCGGTAATCCATGAATATATTATCGAACTCATCTCTAATCGCAAGACCTGTACCAAACATCAACAATCCGGCTATTGTCAAACCTTCTACCTTCTCTCTGCGGTCTCTTCGATAACCTCCAAGCATTTCCAAAAAATCTTGGTCGGGAAGTTCTCGCCACACATGCTGCGGATTCCAGCTGTTAAACATAATTCGATATCGTTCCAAAGTATCTACATCAATATCATCCATTGTATATCCTTCCAAAATAGTACTATCATTCCCTTCCGCACTTTGGTCACGAATCATAGCACGCACTTCATATTCTTTTGCATGGTAGTCACCCTCATGATTTCTCTTATAGGTTCCCTTAAAAGGATTTTCGCCTTTATATACAGGACGAACTGTAAAATCTGCCCTTGGCACCTCTATTACAAGCAAAGCAACCCCATCTTCTTCTACAATATAAACATTATCATCGACAAGAATATTGGCATTTACCTTTTGACTATTAATAGTATTCCAAAAATCTTCCCGCAATTTTTCCGGATTATCAATTCCCTGAATAACAAAACGCTCCTCTGGTGTTACTTTTGTTTTATCTTCAAGGATACCAAGCACTATCGTTCCACCTTTGGTATTTGCAAAAGAGCTGTAGGTTTCATACACGGACTCTGGAACGCGACTCTGTGCTTTTTTGCATTCTACATCAACTTTTTCGCCTTGATAAATCAGATTCTTTAATTCCTGCATGTCCATAACGATACCTTCTTTCTATCAATAATTACTGCCGATATATGTTATTACTATTTTATCACGCAGACACTATTTACAACAAGAAATTTTTCCAATCCCTTTTTCAGTTAGATTATCTTCTTCAAATCTATATCAAAAAATTCATCGCAAAAGAAGTTCCCCTGCCTAAAATGCTGTCCACTTCAATCGTTCCGTTATGGGCTTCCACGATCGCTTTGGCCAGCGGCAGCCCAAGGCCAATCCCCTGCGTGTCCTTCGAATAACGGCTCCGGTAAAACCGCTTGAAAATATAGTGCAAATCCTCCGGATAGATGCCGCTGCCATTATCCTTTATGGCGATCTGAACCATGGAAGCAGATACCCGCCATTCGATGCGGATGCAGCCGCCTTCTCCGGTATGGTCAAGTGCATTTTTCACAAGGTTGCTGATCGCTTCAATCATCCAGCTGCGGTCACATAAAAATATGGTTTCCCCGCTGCCCGACAGACAGATTTCTTTTCCCTCCTGATCTGCCCGGAACAGGAAATGCTTCCTGACGCTTTCCGCAATCTCCGACACATTTTCCAATGATTTTTCCAGCACGATCATGCCTGCATCCAGCTTTGTGATTTTTAGAAGGTTCTGCACCAAAGATTCTATCCGGTCAAGCTCCTGCTCGGAGAGCCGGGAAAATTCCTGAATCGTCGGCAGTCCCTCCGCCTCATTCTGTATCAGCCCGGTATAAATATTGAGGGCGGCAAGCGGCGTTTTTAACTGATGGGAAATATCAGATATGGTATTCTTTAGAAATTTCTTTGCCCTTTTTTCATTCTCGGCATGGGCATTTAAGATCGCAACCAGGGAATTCACTTCATGGAACAGCCTGTACAATTCGCCCTCATCATTACATTCAATCGTGACATCCTGGTTGCCGGAGATATATTCTGTAATCTGTAATATGGCGTTTTCCATAATTTTATGCTGCTGCCTGAAATACCCAGACAAAAGCGCCAGTATCGCGGCGCTCATCAGCAAAAAGCAGGCGATTGTGTATATTGCCGCATTGCTGACTTCAAGCTCCATGAGCAGGACTGCGATCAAAGTAAAAAACAAAATGCACAGCAGTATCCCGCCAAAGAGCCGTTTGATTTTCCGGTTTACAAATATTTTCATACTTATAACCATGCTCCTTCCTCAGCCTGCAAGTTCAATGTGAACCTGTTCACAATATATATTACACAAGTTTTACCTCAATCCACAGTGTTCCATTTATATCCCATGCCGCGGACAGTGACAATCCGTTTCGGTTCTCCCGGATTGTCCTCTATTTTCGTGCGGAGCCTGCGGATATACACAGTAAGGGAATTGCCGTCTATATAGCTTTCATTGCAGTCCCACAGCCTGCCCAAAATCTGCTCCTGGGAAAGTATCCGGTCAGGATTTTCCATAAACAGGCGCAGCAGCTTATATTCGCCTGCTGTCAGTTCGATTGGTTCTCCCCTTTTATATACTTCCCCCTTTAACAGCTGGATACTGATGCCGCCTGAATTTAATTCCGTGACAGTGGTGCCGAAATTCTCACTCCTGCGCAGCAGTGCATTGACTCTTGAGAGGAACACCGCCAGCTTGAACGGTTTCGTCATATAATCGTCGCCCCCGATGTCCAGCCCCATGATAATATCCGTCTCCTCATCAGCGGCAGTCAGAAACATAATGGGCACTTTTGAGGTCTGCCGTATCTTTCTGCAGAAATCAAAGCCGGAGCCGTCAGGGAGCGACACGTCCAGAATGACCAGATCATACTTCCCATCTGCCCATAATTCGTCCGCCTCCAGTGTGGTACGGGCAATGACGATCTCATATCCCTGCTTTTTTACAGCGAAGGAAAGCCCGTTTATTAAACTCAGATCATCTTCTAACAAGAACAATTGTTTCATTTGTTATGTCTCTCCCTTCCCCTTTTTGTCCTTCTGCCCATCAATGCTCCAATGTTTTATGTTATTTACCATCTCTGTTCTTCTCTGTTAAAGAAGTATCCCAAATTGATTCTTACTTCCCGCCTTTTAATATCATTGTTTGTATAACAGCATGTGTCAAACCCAATCAGTTCAAATCCTTCGTGAAGATAAAAGCCGATTGCGTTCACATTGCATGATTGCGTTTCCAAAATGATGGCACGCCTTTTTTGGTTTATGGCAATCTCTTTTGCTTTATCCATCAGACTTTTCCCAATACCCTTATTGCGGAGTTCATCAGATACCCATAATTCTGTTACCATAAGCCTGTTCGACCATTCTTCAGGGCATACCTCTATACAAGCCAGCAAATCCCCACTATCGCTTACTACACCATACGCTTCCGCTTTCTCCCAATGCTCCTGATACAAGGAATCAGGAAAATCATATTCCTCCGGAGTATGAACAATTTCCTTTTCCGCTTTCTTTCTAATCAATGAAATCCTGCACCCGCTACAATCCATTGGTTCAATTATCAAATCATAGAAACTATCGCTTTTCGTCACTAACGGTATGGCTACACCTTTCCAGTTTTCCCTGGGTAATTCTATTATTTCATATTTTCTATCCATCAGTTTGCCTCCAAATCCCGATTTTTCGTTGGTTCTATTATATTACAATGTCTTTCCAGATGGAATAATCTTTTACATTTTTTTATGTAACGGATATGGACTTATCTGAATTGCCAGATCCACAGGTTTCTCAAAAATGTGCATAAAAACAGGGAAACAAATCTGAATTATCAGTGATTTCCCTGCTTTATGGCTGCAATATAAAATTTTCCACGTTATCGTTTTACACCGTTTGAAGTCCTGCAAGCTGCTCTACTTCTGCTACACTAAGACCTGAATCCTCTGCAATCTCCTCAATCGTCATTTTTCCTCTTTTCAGCATCCTAAGTGCAGTATTCTTTTTTGTTTCATTTTCAGCTTCGTTTTTTAATTTTCTTGCGCTTGTTTCAATCAATGCTCCGCCCATAATATCACCTACACCTTTCTGCACATTCTCGTATTTTTGTGCTATCTCTTTAATCACATCGCCGGAAAGCTCTATGATTGTGCGTTTGTCAAACGCCCCGATCACTCCCTGCTGTTCCAG
>VSNM01000125.1 GCA_009774245.1 Lachnospiraceae bacterium
ATCAGCAGCCGGATTTCTTTTGATAAATCCATCCTGTCCAGTTCGCCGGAGTATATGTCCGACTTGCGGAGAATCGCCTGGTATTCCCCGTCACTGCTCACGATACCGTTCATGACGCTGTGCATGCGGGTATCCATCAATTGGTATAATGCAGAATCCTTTTCCAATCCAATCCCTCCTTCCGTGGTGTCGTAGCTTACCTCTGTTTTGGCGGGATTGCAAGCGGAAAAAGAAAAAAGCCGGAAAACCATCTTGTAGCGTCCGGCATTTTCTGATAAAATATTTATAAGGGTGCTGCCATAACGGTAGGCGGCTAGTTCTTCTGCGGAGGGACTGTGACCCTCCGATTACATAGAAACCTGCTTGCAGGAATCTGGGAAAGGAGGGCTGAGTGGATGTTGACGATTGAAGGATTGATTTCAGTGCTTGGCTTATGCCTGACCTGCTTCGGTCTCGGATACGCCATCGGAAGCAAGGATAATAATAAACCACAAAAATAGCCGCCCCACAGTCTGCAAAACTAAGGCGACTATTTTTGTTGACCTAAATTCGGACTAGCCGTCTATCGGCAGTACCTTTATGTAAATATATCTTAGCAGATTTATATGGAATTGTCAAACGCTGCGGAGCTTTCCACTGAAATCATTTTATAGCGGATTCCGCACAAAAGCAAGGGGATTTTGGCGAATCCTGTTTGTCGAATGTCGAATTGGGTGGGGTAAATGGGGTAAAGAGGGGTAAAAGTCATCAAAGTATAACAGCGGCTCAGGCGGCTATAAAAAAATAATGCCATAGGATTTTTGGTACTCGCAGGCAAAAGTATTGAAGAATGGCTTAAAATCAAGGTTTTTCAGGCTTGATGGGGTTCATCACGGTGAGTGGTGGGCCCCATTTTTTTGGTTTTTGGATGCCGCTGAAAAGATGGCGATAGGGGAAAAAATTGTACTATCACGCAAAAGTATACTTTCACGCAAAAGTCCGGGGTTTCCGTGATAGTATAAAACGGAAAGGTAAAAGGGTGTAAGATATTGGCGGTTTTGGCTGAAAGGCGTATTAGCTTGACGGAAAATGCTGTCGATAAACGGGAGATATAATACAAACACGGAAACTCTATGCAGTTTCCGTGTTTGTATGGGTTTTGCGTGATAGTATACAGAAAAATTGAAAAATGTTAGCAGGAGGGCAAGGGCTGTTCGAGAGCTCTTTTTTTTCTTTTGGGTATTTCTGATCCACTTCCACTATTTCTAAAAATGACGGTGCTTTTCATATTTTTTTGAGTTAAAATAAAAAAAGTATTTTTCTCTGCAACCAAATCTGAATTTTTACGGGATATACAATGAAGGGCATAACAGCCAGGGAGGTGAGTGAGACCATGCAGGATGACAGAATTGTTGAATTATACTGGAAACGCAATGAGGCGGCAATCCAGCACACAGACCAGAAATATGGACATTACCTAATGAAATTATCGTATAACATTCTCGCTGATTGGGAGGACAGCAAAGAGAGCGTAAATGACACTTATTTAAGTGCATGGAAATCTATGCCCCCGCACAGGCCGAGTGTTCTTTTAACATACCTTTGTAAGATTACGAGGCAGATATCAATCGATGTCTTCCGAAAGAGGAACAGTGCGAAAAGGCAGGCATCAGAATATGCCCTGTCTCTATGTGAATTGGAGGACTGCGTTTCTGCCGGAAACACAACAGAACAGGATGTTGACCTGCACCTTCTGGCAAAGGCTATTCAGGATTATCTTGCAGAATTACCGGGGGAGACAAGGGATGTATTTATTGGAAGATATTTCTTTTCGGATTCCATCCGTGAGGTAGCAGGATATTATGGCATGAGTGAGTCCAAAGCAAAGAGTATGTTGTATCGCACCCGTATCGGATTAAAAAAATATTTGGAGCAGGAGGGATTCTTTGATGAAACGTGAAGACATCAGTGATGCATTAGGGTTAGTGGATGAAAGTGTGATAAGCCATGCTCTTATGGTAAGAAGAAAAAAGAAGAAATTGCGGTCAAAAAGAAATAAAATGTGGATAATGCGATATGCTGCGGCAGCAGGTCTTTGTTTGGTCTGTGCAGGGGTTGCAGCCATTTGGTCTGTATTACGGCATGAACCGGAAAGTGACCTTCCGCAGAATGGGTATAAGGTACAGGAACAGCCTATACAGGAAAGCCCAGAGTCCGAAATGCCGGAGCAGTTTGCCCCAATATCTTCCCTGCTTGCATCAAATAGCGGGAACTTTATGGCACAGCAAACAGAGAAATATGCAGTCGTCCCCATAGAACAATACAGCGGGTTTTATACGGAGGTTCCCTCGGCTGGCAGTTCCGTGTTAGCAGAAAGTATGGGTAAAAGTATTGACAATACCGGGGAATGGCACTATGTTTCGGGACATTCAGACCTGCAATATCTGATCCGGAACGATGGGCAGGAGAGTTCGCTGTGGAAATTTCAATGCTTCGACAGCGGTGAATACCCATACGATGATGTCCTTAAGCTGGTATATCGGATTGATTCCGCGGATGCGATCACAGAAATAGAAGTGGCGCCTGCAAGAATGGATAATACGGATGCAGGAAAGAAAATACAGGAAGAGGTTGGGACACGAAAAATAACCGACAGGGCCGCAATAGAGACAATATATGAAATGCTGTCCGGCATGACCTGCTATGGGAGCGGCCAATGGGAGAGGATTGATTACGGAGATGTGGAAGCGGCGGGCGATGGTCAGACACCATCCCATGAAGCGGTGAGGCTTGGGCGGTATTTGTCAATAACTACAGATTATGGGAACGTAATAGATGGCTTGAAGTATACAGCGGTGTCGGATATGTTTTACGAGTTTTCAGGCATTGCCTACAGCCCCCTGACAGAAGAACAGGCTGCAAGTATATGTGAAATTATCGGGATCATGGAGTATGAGGGAGAAGACCGGCAAAGCCATGACGTGAAGACAGAGGATGATTGTCAGGTGAAAGAGAATTCAGATGACGGAGCAGGCACGGCCCTTTTGGAGAATACAAATACAGATGTAAGTTTGGAATATGTGACGGAGCTGCAGACAAAAGTGAGCAGTGCCATGATGAACCATGAAATGCCATTTGTCATATCATCCTCGGTCTATGAGAACCCATACAGGCTCCATGTTGTAGTGACATCAAACGCAGAAGAGGATTTGCAAAGACTCCGGGATTTGGACACTATAGGCGGGGTTATGGAAATAGAGTATGTTCCTGAAAATACCAACAGCCGACATGATTTATATGAGCAGAAGAATTAACAATCCTGTTTTTGGCTTTAATGGGAACGATATTCTACCGAAGTAGTATGAAACAGTCAGGGAGACATACAGGCAAAGCACGGAAAATCTGAAATCCTATATGCAGCGCCAGTGGAGCCTTGTCGGGGGAATGGCCGGCACGTTCAGGGAGATGGAATGAAAAGTCCTGCAAAATCAAATGATTTCACATATCTTCCACATTGATATGGTAAACTCAGAATATCAGGAGGTGCTTATATGGCGGCATTGCTTATTGTGGAAGATGACAGAAAAACAAACGAGGCAATATGTGAATACCTAAGAGCGGCAGGACATGACATCATTCCCGCTTATGATGGTGCGGAAGGTTTGCAGATATTTGGCAGAGGTGATATTGACCTTGTTGTATTGGATATCATGCTCCCCAAAGTGTCGGGGCTTTCCATCCTGCATGAGATACGGCAGAAAAGTTCAGTGCCCATCCTCATGCTTACGGTGCTTGAAGATGAATATACGCAGGTGGCGAGTTTTGATGGACAGGCGGATGATTACATCACAAAGCCTTTTTCCATGATTTTGTTGGGGCGGCGCATCACGGCTCTTTTACGGCGGTGCGGAAAAGGCGCGGTATCCGACATCTTGACTTTTGGGGATGTTACGGTTAATTTCTCCGGCTATACAGCAAAGGATAAAAACGGCAGGATTGACATTACCCCGAAGGAGATAGACCTGCTAAAACTGCTTGTGGAGCATAAAGGGCTGGTGCTTACCCGTTCACAGATACTGGATGACCTGTGGGGGAACAGCTATCCGATCATTGACCGGACGGTTGATACCTACATTAAAAACCTGCGGAAGAAGCTCCGGCTTGACTGTATTGTCACCGTCAAAGGCATAGGATACAAATACGAGGTGGGGCAATGAAAAAGATGAAGTTATTCCCTAAAACCTTCTTTTATACATTAGGGCTGATGCTCTTTATTGTCGGGATAGCCCACTTGCTGCTCTATTTATTTACGAAACCGGAATGGCTTGTAATCTCAGTCAGCCCTCACGATGAATTGTCCCTCCACACAAGTTTGAATGTGACAGACTATGTTACGCAGACTGTCCTGAGAGCCCTGCCACTATCCCTGATCTGCTGTGTGATTATTTCCATATCCTGTTCCTTTGTATTTTCACGGAAAATCACGGTTCCAATTAAGCAGATCGGGGCGGTGACGGAGCAGATGGCACGGATGGAAAGGGATGCTGCCTGCAAAATCAGTTCAAAAGATGAAATAGGCATACTGGCAGACAATATCAACCATTTGTACCAAAGCCTGCTGTCGGCTATCGAGAGCCTTGAGATCGAGAAACAGCGTGTAAGCGAGAGCGAAAGGTCAAAGGCTGATTTCCTGCGGGCGGCTTCCCATGAATTGAAGACGCCGGTCACTGCGCTGAATGCCACGCTGGAGAATATGATACTCGGTGTCGGGAAATATAAGGATTATGACACTTACCTGCCGGAGTGCAGGGAAATGACAGGACGCCTCGCAGATATGATACATGATATCCTCGAAACCTCGAAAGCAGGGATGTCAGCAGAAAACGAGGAAGCCGTGGAAACTGACCTGTCAGAAATGCTTTCTTCAATGTGTGAGCCGTATATGCTGATTGCCAGAACAAAGGGGATCGACTTCTGCCTGGAATTGCCGGACAGCTTTGAAGCGGTACTGCCGCCTCAGATGTTTGGAAAAGCAGTGTCAAATATCCTTGCCAACGCCGTGGCATACACAGAACCGGGAAGAACAGTTTCCGTATATTTTGACAGGCGCGATATCCTTATAGAAAACGAGTGTGTCCCTATACCCAAAGAAACGCTGCGGCATATATTTGAGCCGTTTTACCGTCCTGACTTTGCAAGAGACCGCGACAAGGGCGGGAACGGGCTTGGGCTGTATATCGTAGACACATTATTAAAGACAATGGATATTTCTTACTCATTCTGTCCGATGGAAGAACCGCAGGGAATGAGATTTACAATTCATTTATAACAATTAAATGAAAACCATGAATAAGAAAAGCTCTCCGGCAGACCGGGGAGTTTTTAATTTCTTTTCAATTTCACATATGTTTCATACTGGTTCCATATTGGGAGTGTAAGATATCAACGTCAGAATGAATAACACCAGAAAACGGAGGTATCAAAATGGGAACTACCAAACGGGCGTTTCTCTACGTCACACGGAAAAAGGGGAAAAGTATCCTGCTCTTTTTCATTCTTCTTATCATGTCAACTTTTGTATTGACCGGGCTTTCTACCCAAAAAGCATCGCAGGAGGCACAAAAGAATCTGCGGGAGGCTTTAGGCGGTGAATTCTATGTTTCAGTTGAACTATCGGAAAGCAATCCTTATTTCAGGAGGGTTGATGATGGGGAAGGCGCTCTTGACCTTTACACGGAGCTTCCCGTCACACGGGATATGATTAATGCCATTATGGAAATAGGCGGCATTGAAAAATATGATGCATCAGCCCAAACGCTTGTTTCTACAAACCTTACTATCTTTCCCGGTAATGTTCCTTTGAAAGGGGAGCTTAATAACAAGATATATGCCCGGACTGTCGCCGGAACTGAAAATAACAGCTTTTTTCAGTCGGGAATAATGGAACTGACTGAAGGAAAACACATTACGGGAAATGAAAGTAATGCAGCGGTTATCAGCAGGGATATGGCAGACCAGAACAGCCTGCAGATAGGTGACAGCATTTCCTTACAGGCCGATGAGGAGGCGGAAGTTAGGATTATTGGTATTTATGAAATCCGAAAGCCAGATCCGGCATATGCGAGTGTTGTCACTTATGAAAAACTGGAAAACCAGATTTTTATTGACACAAGCGCCTTACAGGATTTATTTGGGGATATGCCGATGGGATTTTACGAGGTGGCATTTTCCGTATATGATCCTGCACAGCTTGACAGCATTATGTCAGAAGTGAAAGGTTTATCTGCTATTGACTGGCGGGCTTTTGAAGTGGCGGCAGATAACCAGACTTATCTGGATGCCGCCGCACCATTGCAGAAACTGCAGGCTTTGGTGTCATCCATAATATGGGTGATTGCATTGGTGAGCGCTGTCATCCTTTCATTGATACTCACCATGTGGGGAAGAAGCCGTATCCACGAGACAGGTGTGTTCCTATCCCTTGGCATTGGAAAGATGAGGATTATCGGGCAGTATCTTGCTGAGGTTTTGATGATTGCGGTAATCGCCTTTGGATGCTCTTATTTTACAAGCAACTTGGTGGCAGGGCGGCTTGCAAATGGACTGATGCAGCAGAATATTTCGGTAAGCGAGGAACAGACAGCGGGAGTGACCATAACCAAAAAAGACGGATTCAGTGAGGATGTGGTGGTCAGCATAAAAGATGATTCTGCTTTGTCGGATATGCCTTCTGGTCAGGATACCGCCCCGGAAGTGGAAGTTGCAGCAGACGGGGCAGAGGCAGACACGGAGCAGATCAGCGTTACGATTGATTTTTACAATATGCTGCAGCTCTATCTTATAGGCATTATCGTTATCATTCTTTCAGTGGGAATTTCCTCGTTGTCGGTAATGCGCCTGAAACCCCGTGAAATCTTGTCAAAAATGAGTTAAGGAAAAGGAGAAAATAGAAAATGGCTGTATTAGAAATGAAAGGGATATGTTATGCCTATGAGAAAGGCAGGCCAATATTGTCAGACATAAATACTGAATTTGAAGTTGGGAAAATGTATGCTGTTCTTGGACCGTCCGGTTCCGGCAAGACAACTATGCTGTCACTGATCGGCGGGCTGGATATTCCGCAAAAAGGTGAAATCCTCTTTAGTGGTGAAAATATTTCACAGTGCGGGCTTGCCTGTCACAGACGCAGCCACGTTTCATTGATATTTCAAAGCTACAACCTCATTGACTATATGACACCAATGGAAAATGTGGCATTGACAGCGAAAAAGGATGTCCTGCCCCTGCTCCTGCGGCTTGGGCTGACAGCCGAGGAAGCAAAACGAAATGTAATGAAACTGTCCGGAGGGCAGCAACAGCGTGTGGCAATCGCCCGCGCCCTGGCCTCAGATACCCCGGTCATTTTAGCGGATGAACCGACAGGAAACCTCGACGGGGACACGGCGGGCGAAATTACGGGCATATTGAAAGAAAGCGCACATGAGCTGAATAAATGCGTGATAGTTGTAACCCATTCAAACGAACTGGCAGCGCAGGCAGATGTTGTTTTGAACTTAAAACGCGGCAGCCTTCATATGGCTTAAATTTTTAATTGTAAATACACAAAAGCTAACCGCCGTACTATGGCAGACCGCCATATGCGGCGGTCTGCCTGTTGGAAAGCGGGGGAATCAGAGGTAATATGCTTACACGGTGGTTTGCGTTTGTGCTTATAGTCGTTTCGTGTAAAAACCGTGTTATTTTTCATACGGGTTCTGTCAGTCGGGGCAGAGGTATGTCTCGCTCCATGTCATCATAGCCTGCAGGACAGGTATGAAGCTCTCTCCGAATTCAGTAAGTGAGTATTCCACTTTCGGTGGGATTTCCCTGTAAATCTCCCGATGGAGGAAACCGTCACTTTCCAATTCCCTGAGCTGCTTTGTGAGCGTGGACTGTGTGATACCGTCAAGGCGGCGCATCAGCTCCCCGAACCGTTGGATTTTGTAAAAGGACACATACCATAAGATCAGGATTTTCCATTTGCCGCCGATTACGGACTGGAGCCTGCCCATAGGGACGCAGCGGGCAATGGTTTCCTCGTTGTTGAATTTGTTTTCAGCCATTTCATTCCACCTCTTTCCCCATGAGTATATCCCGGCGGTGGGAAAAAATCAAGATACGGTTATTTTTGACAGATAGTACGAAAAAGTGTACTACCGACTAAAAAAGACAGTACTTGATTTCATGGAATTTTAGAGGTAATTTAGTGCAAAAGAGGAAAGAAGCGAGGAGGAATGAATGATGCACTATACAGGAACCATATGGAGGCCGCCCTATGAGGCATCTTCCCTGCTGCTGGAAGTTACCGCGGGCTGTACGCACCACAGATGCAAGTTCTGTACGCTTTACGCAGACCTGCCTTTCCAGTTCAGGATGTCACCGATGGAGGATATAGAGGCGGACTTGAAAGAGACACAGAAGATGTACCGCTCCTTTTTCGGGAGGAAGGTAACCCGGACTTTCCTGACTGGGGCGAACCCTTTCGTGCTGAAATATGACAGGCTGATGGAGATCGCGGGGCTGATCCACAGATATTTCCCGGAGATGGAGACCATTGGCTGTTTTTCCCGGGTGACGGATGTCACGCTGAAAACGGACGAGGAACTGGCGGCTTTGCGCGGAGCCGGTTATGACGGGCTGACAATCGGCATCGAAACGGCGGATGACGAGGCGCTGCGGTTCATGGATAAGGGATATCTGGCGGTTGACATTTTGGAGCAGTGCGGAAGGCTGGACAAGGCGGGCATCCGTTACAGCTTTTTCTATCTGACGGGCATATCCGGCGAAGGGCGCGGGGAGGACGGGGCAAGGGCCACCGCCGCTGTATGCAATCAGCTCCATCCTGCCCTGGTCGGCGCGAATATGCTGACCATCTACCCGGATTCAAGGCTGTACGGGGAAATCCGGCAGGGGAACTGGAAAGAGGAAACTGAGACAGAGAAGTACAGGGAAGTCCGGGCATTGGTGGAAGGGTTGGAAATCCCCACGGAGTTTGCCGCGCTGGGCGCTTCCAATGCGTTCCAGATGCATGGCGTTTTGCCGGAAGATAAGGAGAAACTGCTGGCTTTCCTTGATGACGTGATAAAGAATGTGGGCGAGGACGAACTGCGGCGCTACCGTAAGAGCGTCCGCCATCTGTAGGAGGTGATCTGAGTTGCATTTTACGGGAAGGACGTGGAGGCCACCCTATGAGGCGCATTCCGTCATTATACAGGCAACTTCCGGCTGCACCTATAAAAAATGCCGTTTCTGCAGCCTTTACAAAGACGAGTGTTTCCGTATGTCACCGATGGAGGAGTTCGAGGAAGACCTGGCGGAGATCAAAAGCTACCAGCCCTATGCGCGGCGTATCTTCTGGACGGGGGCAAACCCGTTCGCCATGAGCTATGAGAACCTGAAACTCCGTGCGCTGACGGTGCGGGATTACCTCATCAAATGCCAGACGATGGCCATGTTTGCCAGCATCCGAGATATCAGGGACAAGGAAGTGCGGCAGCTTAAGAAGCTCCGGGCGATGGGGATAAACGGGCTGACCATCGGGACGGAGAGCGGTGACGATGGCACGCTCGCCTTGGCGGGCAAAGGGTACACGGCGGCTGACATACTGGAGCAGTGCCGGAAGCTGGACGAGGCAGGGATAGAGTATTATTTCGTCTACATGACCGGGCTTGCGGGGAAAGGGAGGGGATACTGGAATGCGGTGAACAGTGCAAAGCTGTTCAGCCAGCTCAATCCATATTTTATTTCCGTGGATTCCCTCACGCTGTTCCCGGATACGGAACTGTACCGCATGGAACGGGAGGGGAAATTTACCCCTGCCGGGGAAAAGGAACGCATGGAGGAACTGCAGGTGTTCATCAAAAATTTGCAGATCAGGACCCACCTGTTTGCCAATTCCAGTTCAAACTTTTACCCGGTCACTGCCTATCTGCCGAAGGATAGGGATTTTGTGGTCAGTGAATTGCAGCACGTCTGCGATACGGTAAGCGAGGATGAGATGGCGGAATACCGTAGGAACCTGAAATCTTTAGGATAACAGAATTTACAAAAGACAAACCGCTGCTATGGTTTTATTCTGTATGCGGCGGTTCCCGTTTCCCCATATCGGCTATGTGCCCAGATACGCTTATAGTCGTTTCGTGCAATTTATGGGCGTTTTGTGCAACGGCGTTTGATAGGATGCCCCATAATCCGATATAATTTATGACGGAAAGTGAGGAAAATATGGATGAAGATAGCGGTCTGCGATGACAGCAGGGAGGACAGGGACGCGCTTAAGGCGCTGCTGGAAGCCTGCGGGCATGATTTTGAAATAAGGGAATACGGTTCCGGCGAGGAGCTTTATGCGGATATGG
>VSNM01000126.1 GCA_009774245.1 Lachnospiraceae bacterium
TATTCACACATGAATCAGCATAAAATATCAATCGACCAAAAAAGCGGGCAAACAATCACTGTCCACCCGCTTTTTTTGACGTGCCAAAAAATCGGCTGTGAATAGTAACAGATTCCCGCAAGCAGGTTTCTATGTAATCGGAGGGTCACTTAACAAAAATTCACGATATGGCACTGGCAGCTTATATCCAAGCCCTTTTTCAATATCTGATAAATCTTTTTCTGTAAAGCCGGATTCTTTTAATGGCTCTTTCCATAATTGCGGTTCACGTTCTCTCAATATCCCCAAATACTTTTTTGCTGTTGTCATAAATGCCCCCTTTGACAAATCATAGTTACCAGCTATCCCAATAGCTGGGCTTTATTGGATCGAATTCATCCTCCCGAAAGCGGTATAGCTCATAGATTCGATTCTTGTCAGATTTTTCACTGGATTTTATCATGCATACGAAAACGACCCGGCTGGAATCAAATCTCTTTGGTTTGCTTTTCAATCCCAGTATAACTGGTCTATTGGCAGAAAACTCATTCTTTGGCCTTGTATAATGCCCCCAGTACAGATTGGGATAATTTTTTGTAATTGTTTCGCCCAAATATATAGAAATATCCAACGCAAGAGATAGTGTTTCGTCTGTGAATTTCATAGTTATTTTACGGATATTCTCCTCCATCCACTTCGGATATCTGGAAACCTCGTACTCCATTTCTTTCTTGCTTTTGGGAACCTGTTTAATCTTTGTTTCATACCAATCCCATAACGGGATTAGTGATTCCGGTGAATAATCAAAAGGCTGGCTCTCCGGACGTTCCTGCTTCATATATTCCCAAAGCATGGTGATCCAGTTCGGAATCTCCTGCTTATACCACAAAAAATATTCCTTAGCCCGTTTGGGTGTCAGCTCAAAAAATGCGTAATTATCAAAAAACTGTTGCGCTGCAATTTTATTATGGTTAGCAAAATCGAAAGGCGCAATCATCAGGGAATATCCCATAAACCGTCACACTCCTTTTCCAAATGTTCTTATTTTCTCCGCCATACCCCAAACAGACTTTTCTTGTAATGTTTCAATGCCTCGATTGCCGGCCCGTAATTTCCCGCCGCTTTCAGATACTCCACGCCCTTTTCAATGTTCTCCCGCACACCGATCCCCTCGGCATACATCATCCCCAAGCCATAGCTTTTATAGGGAGAATCCTGGCTTTTCTCCAAAAATGCTTTTCCCCGTGCCGGATTCTGCTGGCAGCCACGCCCCAGCAGATAGCAGATTCCCAGCAGATCATATTTGATACCTTCCGGCTCCTTATCTCTCTCCAGCCATTGAATCGCCTGCGCATAGTCCACAGCCGTACCCCAGCCGTTGAAATACAAACGTCCCAACTGTCGGCAGGCATAGCTGTCGTTACCATAGCTGGCAGTCTTTTTGTAGCACTCCAGGGCATAGGGCAGATTGCGCTGCACCGCCCTGCCGTTCCAATAAATATCCCCTATGATATGCCAGCTCCAGAGATGTCCTGCCTCTGCCGCTTTCAGCGCCCAGGGGAGGGCTTCTTTATCGTTATCCTCTGAATACGCCAAATAATGGGCATAGGCATACATCCACTCCGGGTAGCCCCGTTCTGCGCCCTGGCGCATAATGGGAACTTCCTTTCCCGGCTCCGGCGGAATGTATTCTCCCCGTCCATGCTCGTAGTAATGACCATAATTCCGCCCCGCCAGTATCATGCCACCAGAAAATGCTTTCTCAAACCAGGGGAGGCACTGTTTTATTTGCTGGCGTTTCCATTCGTTCCAGGCTCCCTTATTCGCAAATTCACTTTCCTTGTGATCTTCGATCTCTATGATGTCCAGAAAATAATAGGTGTTCCCAATCATGTACTGGCAGAAAGCGCAGCCGTTTTCGGCTTTTTCATAGATCACATCCCATGCTTCCTTTATGCTCTCAAAAGGCATGATTTCCCGCAGTTCCGGTGTCAGCATATCCATACGCAGCGCCCCCAGAACCGCAGCGGCGCTGCCCAGGGAGATCGCCTGATGGAGCATGGCATAGGCCGCTGCCTCGTTTTCTTCAAAGGGATGGTATTCCCAACTGTAACAGGAGCCGGAAAAGCAGCGGGAGAGGATATAGCAGGCATCCCCATCATCTTCCTTTGCCGCAAGCAATAATGCGTCCGCCGCCGCTGTTGCCTTGTCGTTATCACAGCAATAATAAAGATCCTCAATGGCTTTATCCACCACATCGCTAAAATACTTACCCATGTTTCTTTTTGTCCTTTCTCTTTTCCTTTTCCATCCTGGCAGTGAGCTTTTCTATCTGGTCGGTAATATCAGTCCAGCCGTTCCTTTCTTCAAAAACACCGGAATTCAAATAGTTGACCAGCCAGAATTTCACCTGTGTCGCAGTTCCTCCTTTCGCCAGAAACCTGGTGTTCCCTTTTCCCGTATTATTGGTACACCAGATCACCATCAGGTCATTTTGAACGCCGGGGAAGAAATTAAGCGCCTGCGTTCCCCATTCCAGGACTGCCTTTGTGTATTTTCCCTCATGGATGCCGTCAATAACCAGTTCCACATCCCTGGCGGAGAAAAATGTGTGTTCATCATGCCAGCTCTCTCCAAAAATCACCAGAAGCTGGCACCAGTTCCGCATTTGGCCTTTCTGTTCTCTTTGAAGCTGCTGCCAGAAAGATTTTATGTGTTCCTCAATCTGCCGGGTATCGGCTTCGCTTTTCCCTGCCCCAGTCTCTTCTGTATTTCTCAAAGAATCTGGTTTGTCAAAATCAGCAACCGGCTCTGATTTCCCATCTGTATCTTCCGGGCTGGCCGGTGCTATGCCTGGACAGCTACAACTGTCCTCGTCTCCGGCATCCTCTGCTTCGCCCAGGCAAGCGCCGCTTTCCTCCCATTCGGCGTCCTCTTCCTCGCCGCTTTCCTCTTCATCGTCATATCCATTCTCTATTTTTTTCCACCCCGAAAGATCAGCACTGCCAGTTAAGAGTTTTTCAAACCAGTCTTTCGCTTCGTCAAGCTCTACGCTTTTATGGTATGATTCATATCCGCCTTTCGATTCGTCCAAAAATACCGTTAATCGAAAGAGTTCGTAATATATGCAGAAAATCTGACTTATGTTCCCTGTCTCCGGCACCGCAAAAGGCGGCAGGATCTGGAGTTTGAAAACGCCCCCTTTGTCACTTCCCATCAGGCTTTCCATCTGTTTTTGTAAAGCCTCCACCGTAACATTGGAAGTCCTGTTTCCAGATATGTCTGTAAGGATAAACTGGCGGGCGGGTATCTGTTCTGGCTTCTTATCCGGCCTCACCAGATCACGCACCCCGTCCCATATCCCCAACAAGCCAAAGCCCGCCATGCCAAGCCCGATCAGGAGCCGGACAATGCCAATCCCTTCCTTCATTTCAGCAAGTCCGATCACTACCAGACCAAAACCCAGAAATGCAGCATAGCCTCCCAATATAAGAGGTGTCATCCGCAGCCGTTTTCCTGTTCTGTTATTTTTCCTCATCATCTGCTCCCTGCCAGTTTTCTCATTTTCCTGTCCTATCGGCTTGTTCCTAAAATCCCACATGAAAAGCCAGACCAGTCTGTTCCTGAACCTTTTCAAGAAACGCCCGCTCGGCCACTCCCTTTGTCAGTAGCATAAAACAGACCGGTTCCAGCCCCAGAATCAGCAAAGCCTCCAGATCTTTGTGGACATATGCCATCCGCAACGGAAAATCGTCCAGATCCATCAGTTCCGGATGGCCCGAGAGAGGTTTAAAATCATCCTGAATCCGCTCTGCGATGTTTTGAAAATATTCCTTTGAAAACCTTGCAGGGAAGAAATCACTGAACAGGCAGGTTGTTTCCCCTGTATGTTCATGCCAGGCCATTCCCTCCCATTCCTGGATGGAGTGGATTGCCAGAAATAACCCGTATCCTTCCAAGTGTTGGTTAAACCAAGGGCCTTGATCCTGCTTATGGACGTTTAAAGGAGCGTGGATAAAAGGGATATTCCGCTTGTTCCAGTATTTCTGATAAGCTGCCACAGCCTTTCGTTTTCCCTCCTCATCCCCCTCCTCACAGGCGGTTTCCAGATTATCCAAATATTCCCAGGATATTCCTTTCGGATCATTTTCCTCCCACATATACAGCTCGCCCGAAGTTTTGCCCTTTTGTATCCCGACCACGCTGTCTTCTCCGGGAGAAAGAAAAAATCCCAGATAGTTTCCCTCGCGGTGAAGAAGCTCCAATGGACGCAGATAACCGCTGGTGACTAACAGATCTGCCATGTGCCGGTAAATGTCCCGGATAGGAACGGGGAGTTTTACATGGAGCCGCTTCTCTGCCGCCAGGATTTCCTCCTCCGAATAGCATTTCCATTTTTTCAGGTCGTCCATAAGCTTCGGGCTGATGAACTGTCTTAATATCTTTAGTTCCTTTTCGATTGCGTACATAGTCTCACCTTTTAAACAGGCCCGCCGCCTGCATTTCCTTTTCTTTTTCTTCCATCCGTTCCCGGCCCTGCCCGTTCCAGGACCAGAACAGCATCCCGGTCTTTTCTTCCACCTGTTCGGCAAAGGAATAGGGAACCGGCTCCTTAGTAATCAGTCCATATTTCTGCTGGGCGCTAAAGGATAGAACCATCAGGGTTTTTTCTGAATCCGTATAAGCATAAACCACATAATCCTCCGGCCCTACATTCTTTCCAAATATGTCCACCCTTAGAAGCTCCGCCTTGGACGAGATGGGAAGTAGCCACTCCTCCATTCTTTGACGGACTTTCCGCAATTCGTCTAATTTCTTTGGCAGGGAGCAGCCGATGTAAAAAGGAGACAGTTCCTCTGTCATCCGGGTCTGATGCAACTCCCACCAGTCCCGCATTACCTTATTCAGCACATGTTGGATAATAACGATATCCCAATAAAAGCATTGTTTCGAGAAATACTGATTACGTGCGCTGTTTCTTATTACCTCCGATTTTGGCTTTTTCTCCTGCTCTTCGCCGTATATGTTAACCTCGCTTCGCCTCCACTCATAAACCGAAGCATAGGGATCTTTTCGGTAAATCCCCAACCCCCGATTGGTTCTTTCCATAGCCTCCACCAGCAGATACCCGCCGCTCCAGTGGAGTTCCTCCGGACGGCAGAAATAGGTGTCCTTCTTTTCACATGCATAATCGCCCAGCACTAGGTAAAGCTCTCTTAGCGGCTGTGGCAACTTATAGTTCAGCCGTTGCTCCACTGCATTGATTTCTTCCTCTGTGTAGATCTTGCCTGCCTCCAGTTTGGGCTGCCAGCAAAACTCCCTGATCAGTTCCAGTTCCTCACGGATGGAGTACAGCGGGCGTACTTCAAATTTGGGTTTTTCTTTTTTTAAATACATAAACCAGTTCTCCTTCATCTGCTTTTGAGACCACGAATCAAATTTCTAATAGCTTTGCAGCATATTCCTCCGGAAGAATCGTATACCGGCGATATTCTTCCCGCAAAGCCGGATACTGCTCCGGCACGGCAGACAATGCGGCTTTCAATCCGTTTTGAATACGCTCTACAACCTGCCGGAACAGTGGTGTCTGGGAAACCCGTTCCCATGCGTTCATCACATCTGCTGCTTTACTCTCTGAGAGTGGCATACCGATAAGCTCAATGCCGGCATCCGCCAACATATTCAGCATTTCATCCATTTCAGAAAAATCGATTTCCTGTTCATATTCCTCAAATTCTTCAAAATCCAGCCGCCCGCCACAGGTGGCGACCACTTCCATCAAAAGAGTAGAAAGCCATGTGAGTATCTGCCATTCACATGTTTTTCCCCAAGGGATATCTACAAAGTTCCTGGAAAATTCTTCCTGTTCCTCGGTTATTTCTTCCCCCACATTATAATCAAGGGTAGCGGCATAAAGGTTATTGGCAAAGTCCTGAAAATCAGAGACTTCTTTCTTTTCTTCCAGATAATCCCAAAGAGGATCAATCGCCTTCTGAAGAATAACCGGAACCGTCCTGCCCTGATCCGCCAGGCCCTGGCGAAGTGTGTGCATATATGGTTCCAAAATTAAAAGATTCCCCAAAAGCCGTGTATGGCTACTGCTGTCCGCAAAGGCATCTTCAATCATATCTTGAAAATCCATCATCCAGTTGGCCGCCTTTGGCCCATTCAGTGATGAAAAATCTGTATCAAGAGTGTATTTCATATATTCCTCCTTGTCTTTCTTGCTCATATTAAACTGTAACGAATTCAAGTTAGGTATGCCATAAGCTACAAAGTGCCGTAAAATCAATGCTTTCATAAAATTGGATTCTGCAATAGCATACCTAATTAGGTATGTCATGAATTATGGAATGCCTTGATTTCTCTGGCTTTTTGAAGAATGGCATACCTAATAAAAAGCGTTACAGATTAAAAGATAGTCAGCTTATATGCCTGTCTTGTATCCTTGCACAATCTTTACAACGCCCTAACTTATCTAACTCCAGTTTGCAAAGCGTTCTTGATAGTTCGCTGTAAACTGCTTTATTTTCAAGAGTAATGCAAAAATCATCCTGTTCTATCACGGGGCTATACCCTTTATGTCCACAGATACAACAGATATTTATATACTTTTTAGCGGAGCGGTTCCAATTTTCAATATATAAAGAATAACCCCGCTTTCTATGCTTGCTATGTGACATCTTTGCCTCCGCAAATTCTTATTTTTTTCTGAATCTATATCAATATTTCTGCTTTTCTACGATTCAACAACACGAATACTATAAACATTGGCAATTTGTGCAGGATATGATTCCGCAATAGAACCGTCATATTCAATTTCCAGAACATCCCCAACTTCCGGATCCGGTGAGGGATTCATATTTATCATGGGAATAGTTATCTGGTCTGCACTGTTCAATTCTGCGCTTCCTTCCACCGGCTCGACAAGGTAATAACCATCCTGTATTTCTAATATAGTTGCCTGGAATGTGACTGTTTCGTCTCCTCCCGCTTCCAATTCTCCATCGCCACTGGACGTTCCACAGGCGGCGATTGTTAATATAAGACTCAGTGTTAAAATTAGCAGTAGATGTTTTTTCATAACATCAGAAATAATTGTCTTCATGCTTGAAGCTCCCACAAACTTCGAATTCCGTAATTGATTAAAAAATCATTGTTTATCCTTGCTTTTTTATTAAAATGCGATATCTTTATAAGCAATCTCAACAATTTTTTCATTTTGTATGCAAATACCAATTCCATTATCATCAAGATCTTCGCCTCCCCATGACCTTGAAAAAAGTAAATATAAACATCTATTATCTTCCAGCATAAAATCCCATGCAACAACAATTGTTTCTAACGTGACTGCCTGCAAAAGTGCTTTTTTCGTATCAATTTCCGGCCACCATTCTGCGGCTTCGACTTCATCATCTGGGCCATAACTGAATCGTTCTTCCTCATTATAGTATTTAATTAAGGCATCTATTAAATCTTCCTGCAGTGCTGTCCATTTCTTCAAAAAGTATTCATAGGTCTTTTTCTGCTTTTGAGAGATTTCTTTCTCTTCATCATGTATCAATACATCTACAGTACATTGATTTCCGCCAAACTCTAGTGTCTGTTTCCCCCACCAACCCAAACCGTCTTCATATCTTAATTCACCAAATACCTGATCTACCATAACTTTCCCTTCCTTGCCTCTTAGATTCTCGCTTTATTTAGTTCTTAATAAACAGTAAGTAGCCTGGATTTAGTCACCAGCATTTTTCGTTATTTCTGTCAGAGACATTTGTAACTGATACACATTTTCTTCACCACTCTTATTTTGGGTTGTAAGCTCAAAATAGAGAACATTTTCCAAATCATTTACATCATCTATTTTTATTCTTCTGATAATACTGTCTCCTGATATCTGTCCCAAATCGCCGGAAACATTGACCATGCCTCCCGTCATATCTACCGTGCTATCGGAAAGAATAACGTCTCTTTCACTGCCAGACATGGTGTAAAATGTGGTAGAATATGATGTAATATCAGCTGGAAGATCACCGGTTACTTTCAAGTCACCACCAGAAAATATTTCCTCTGTGCCATTCAAAACAATAATGCCATTTGAGACTGTCAGCTGTTCATTCTCTCCACTAAAAGAATAAACTGTCAGCTGATCCGGTTCTTCTTTTCCGCATCCGGTTAATGCCAGCATAAGTATTGCCATATAAACAAATGCTTTTGTCTTTATCATGTTCAATGCTCCTTCATTTGACAGTATTTATCAGCCCGTATATGCCCAGAGCAGCACCCACAATCATCACAATGATTCCAAGATACTGTGGTACCTGCATATAACCTGCCTGTACCTCCACATGGGCAATCCCCAATGTGCCAACCGAATACATAATGGCTCCGCCCACAAATGCAAAGCCCCCTAACACAACTTTTTTCATGCCGTTTCCTTTCCACGCACGATATCCTTAAAAACCATCTATGCTGTATACAGGTTCTCTCTTTTTAACACAGCAAATATCTTTTTCCGCATATCTTTGCTGATCTTTTCAATGGCCTCCAGATACCTGTCCTTATCCTGCTCCAGCCATGTACAGATAAAATTCCGGTAAAACTCCTTTTCCACTTTTGCGTTTCCGGATATCGCATAGATTGCGGAATACATCTGCATGATATCTTCTTCTGATAATTGGTACGTCCGGACTGTATGTTCAAGAAAAGAATTTGCATAAGGCACTCCAATCTCACGCATCATCTCCTTCACCGACCCCCGTACAATATCTACATATCCCTTTTTTATCCCATAAACGATGAGCCTTTCCGTAAATGTGCATACCTTTGATAAATAGCAGAGTTCCACATTTTTTCTGTGCGGATACCCCATGATGTATCTGTTGACAGGCATTGTTTCCGGCATGATATCGGTTTCTCCTGACAGCCAGGAACGGAATGCCTTTTCTTCTGAAGCATTGCTGTTTATAAACTCCATCTGGCCGGCCCAGGCTGCAGCCTCCTCTTTTGCAATATCAGCACCTTTTCCCTGGGAATTCAAATAAATCAGGATATACGCTTTCCCTGTATGGTTTGAACCCCGGAATATCTTTTTTGCCGTTTCCTCATTGTGGATCACAAGTTCTTTGAAATCCTGCTCTTCCTTTTTGCTCAGGCTCATGGAGCTTGCCTGTATATATTCCTTTATCCTTTTTTCTGTTTCCTGCTTTTCTCCTGCTGCCCTGTTCATGCCAACTTTCCCTTTCAACGCAGTTTCTCGGCCAAATTTTCCAGATCCGCTTTTGTCATAGGCGGAATCAGAATGTGATCCGCATCAAACTTTCGGACATCATATCTGTTCAGTTCCTCAATAAACTGTTCATAAGGAAACACTCCTTCCAGCACACGCTGCTCACTGTACAGTACAAACTGTACAAACCCCTCTGTCACTTTCAGTTCACTCAGATTCAGAAACCCGTCAGCCCGGACAGGAAAGATACTTTCGCATTCTTCTGTTAAGGCATAAAAGGCTCCGATCTCTTTTGTATCGTTTTTCTGCAGAAGCCTTGGCTTTGCGTAATAGACATCCAATGCCTGAATATCATGCAGCGTCTGCTCGAAGTCTGAAAGATCTGTACATGCCTCCCATGCGGCCACCTTGTCCTCCGTCAGCGTATAAGGCCACCTCGCCAGCGTAAGGATATAGCTCCCAAATTCTTTATTCCCGCAAAACTGGTTCAGTGACTTCCGATTGAACATGGCAAAATTCTCAATCCCCTGCTCCAGTTCCCTGGTGGTGAAAGCCCTCTCTTCCTCCACACAGTACATTTCCACTCTGCCCAGGCGCCTTTCCATCTCACCTGCAAGCCTGGTAAAATCCGTAATCTCTGCTTTGGTGGTAGGGATATTATAGCTTATCTCATAATATCCTTCCCTGGCTTTGCTGCCATCAAAAAAGATCCCCCGCCCTATACGCCCAGGATTATAAAAAACAGCGGTTCCCTGGCTCTCTTCATTTTCCTGAAGTATATAAAAATCATTATTGGAACCATAGCAGAAGCCGCAGGCGTGAGCCAGCAATGGGATATCAAGTACCGTCTTTCCAAATAATTTCTTCTGTCTGATCTGCAAAGTAAATGCCATAACAAAATCTCCCTATTTATACAAATGAATGTGTTTCAGCTTTTCGTATGTAAACGGTAAAACACGAGTACCTATACAAAACTGGAGCAAATCTGCATGATGGTAACAGATTTGCTCCAGTTTT
>VSNM01000127.1 GCA_009774245.1 Lachnospiraceae bacterium
AAGTCCGGGGTTCCCCCTCTTGATATCTCCAATTCATAGTATTCTTCCCATGTCATAAACCTTTCCCTCCTGAAAAAATAGCAATCCGTGCCTCCTGCGCGGCACACAGGCGCTTTTTGTCCTGTGTCCGCTATAGGAATTAGAAGTTAGAAGTTGCGGCACACTCAGTATGTGTGCCGCGCAGGAGGCACGTAAAACATCACACACTTTTATTGTCCTTTTGAAACGGCTCTCCTTTTCTTATTCTTTTCTCATATATCTTCATAATTGCATTTGTAAATCTTTCCTGATACCCATCAGAAAACTCTACTTTGACATGTATTTTTTTATCCTTATACTTACCCATCCATAACCTCCAAACATTACTCTCATCTTGTCCTTTTATGCCTTGCCTTTTCGCACCCCCAACTTTATACTGTACTTACAGGCTCCCGCCAGAGCCGAGTACGAAAGAAAGGAGCATATACATGTTATCCACTCCAAACATTGTTACAAAAATAAAATTCGAAAGCACAATCTTTGAAATTTACGCGTACCGTAAACTCTCAAAATCTGAATGTCTCTTTGCTGTCCGCCATTATCTACAGCAGAAACACCTTAAAAAAGTTCCTAAAAACCAGAAAATCAAAATCATAACCATTATTGGAAGTATTCAGTAAGAATATTGCAAAACATCTCTGCTTCTTTTTTCCCATGAATGACAATCTGTTTTCCATTCATGGGAACTATGGTAACATTTCCGAGCTTTTCATCTTTTTCAAAAGCCCACAACAGTTTTTCTGCCGTTACAGTATTTGATTCTTCTGTATTTTTCACCCCTCTCTCACCTCCTTCCATGCTTCCCCATCAGCTCCGGCTCTCTGATCGGCTGGTTCAATAAAAGTAGTCAATCTCCTTCCCTCCCTTCTAGCATATATTTTATGCCTTGCCTTTTCGCACCCCCAACTTTATACTGTACTTACAGGCTCCCGCCAGAGCCGAGTACGAAAGAAAGGAGAATCATCTATGTTTTTCTTGCCAGTTCCAGTAAAAATGCTTTTTTCTGATTTCCCAACAGAAGTATCCATATATACTATTTCTGGCTCATATACTTGCAAGGGTTTTTATGAAGACCAAGAAAAGTACATCGTTTTTCCTCTTAATGATTGCCCTGAAATTGTAAAGGGTGCTGAAATTAAGTCTCCAGATGGCTCTGTCTTTATCGCAAAAAGCATCGAAACTGGAGGAACGGGAGCCAAAGCTGACGCATTGGTGGTCCACGTTTAATCAACAGCTGGCTGCTGATCTTTTGTAGCCAGCTGTTTTATTTCTTCCTGATCTGACGTTCCATAATGCATCTTATTTCCCAAGACTATATATGCAGACTTCGACAGCTGTGCGAAGTTGCTCAATATTTCTTGCGAATTTGCACCCTTCTCTGCTTCTATGGAAAAAGCAAATTTGCATTCTGATCCATCTGTCAATGTTTTTGTGTAGCAAGTTTCCACTTTCAACATCCTCACCTCCTTCCAAAATCATTATTTAGTTACAGTTTCATCAGTTTCAGGATCTCCTCGTCCGTCGTTCCCAGCTTCTTGAATATTGTCAGCATATCCTTATATGTAAAATGTCCGTTTGCCAAGCGATTACAAAATGCTGGCTGGCTAATATTCAGTTCTTCCGCCATATCCACCTGTCTGATCTGCATTGCGTACATCCTGCTGCCTATATATGCTGACAAATCTGATTGCTTGTAGTCTTTCTTTTTTATTGCTACCCTTGGCATGATTTCCACCTCTTCCCTACTTTCCTGCCAGCTCCGACTCACCCATCCGGCTTTCTTCCAGCTCTTTAAGCTGCATCCTCTTGAACATGTAGCCGAGAACAAATGCCTTTTCAACTTCTGACTTCTTGACAAAGTTCTCCGCAGTACGCACTACTGATTCTTTCTTTTCCTGATCCATGTATTTACCTCCTATCGTTGTCTTTTTCTTTTTTCTCCCTTATACTGTCCTCACAGGCTCCCGCCAGAGCCGAGTACAGAAGAAAGGAGAATACATATGGATAAACAAGCAATGATTAATGCAATACGACATTACAAGTCGCAGGCAAGTCCAAATAATCCCGATAAGACTGATTTAGCAACAATTAAGGATATCGAAAAAATCATTAAAGAAACCGCAGACTTAATGACCACGCTTGTAAATCAATTAAACAACTAAGTTTTATCCTGTCAGCGTTCCTTGCTGGCAGGCGTTTCTTTTTGAGCAATCTTAATTACTCCTAATGTACCTAATTCGTAATAACATTGAGATATTTCATTTTTAGCGTTTTCTAAGCGATCCAATATTTTGTTGATTTCATCAACGTCCACCTCAAGCTCTATAAGATATGCCATCTTTCTCACCTCCTCTCGTATCCAAAAGCAATTGTCTTTTTCCACTATCTCCCTTATACTGTCCTTACAGGCTCCCGCCAGAGCCGAGTACGAAAGAAAGGAGTCTTTTATGGGGAAAAAATATTCTAGCGGCGATACCGGATTTTGCCCTTATGCCGGACATTCTGGTAGTGTTATACTTACTTGGAATGACAATATGGTCATTTCCGTTGAATGTAGTTTTGGCAATCACGAAACCTGTGGATACGCCAATAAATGCGAACTCTATCAGCGCCGCCCTGTCGGTTATGTCCAAACATACCCACAAACAGATAAATTAATCCAGTAAACCTCCGTGTTTTGCGACCTCTCGAATACTTACACTATTCAAGAGGTCACGACCTTTTTTCTCATAATTACATTTGATATAATCCAAAGCACGCATAACATCTTTGTATGTGCAATCTGTATTCAACTCAATTACAGAAAAAATCCTGTCTGCCAGATTCATCGTTCTTTTTGTTTCTTCTGGACTTACTTTTTCCAATTCTTCCATTTTCATCTCCTGTTTCATATGAACTACGCACATCAGAATTGAACCCCTCTGTCTATTTCCCAACCAATTCCAGTTCGCCCGCCCGGCTCTCCTCTAGTTCTTTGAGCTGCATCCTTTTGACCATATAGCCAAGAATAAATGCTTTCTCAACCTCTGACTTCTTTACAAAGCTCTCTGCAGTACGCACTGCAGATTCTTTCTTTTCCTTATCCATGTACTCACCTCCCTGTTATCCAAAAGTAATTGTCTTTTCCCGTTATCTCTCTTATACTGTCCTTACAGGCTCCCGCCAGAGCCGAGTACGAAAGAAAGGAGAATCTTATGACTGAAATTCCTAATATTAATCCGGAAACCGCAGCTCATAACATAGCTACATTGTTCAGTGAACAATATATTAAAAGCTTCAAGAAAACGATTAACTTTTCTGCTGACAATGCAGATGTTCCCAAACTAGCATATGATGCTGCAGAATTATACGCTCTTGCGTATGATAAAGCCTACGAATATTTCTCTGGTGCCAACGCTATATCTAACTCCTAAGAGGAATATCTCGTAGCAATGTCTTCGGCTCGTATCTTTCAGATGCTTCTAGGATACGAGCCATCCTACTTACAATTGACTTCGCTTCATCAAGTGTTATATCTTCACTGGTCAGTTTCTGCATACAATCATCCGCCAACTGAATAATCTTATCTGGTCTTTTTCCGGCCAATATCATAGCCTGTCTAAGCCTCTTGTTCATTTCCTCACCTCCTCGTAATCCAAAAGTAATTGTCTTTTCCAACAACTATCCTGGCTCGCTGATCGGCTGATTCAATAACTGTTCATACTCATCAAGCTGCTGCCTGTTATAGAGCGCTGTAACTGTTGTATGTACTATTAATAGCTCTCTGATACCTATAACTGCTAATTTTTTACTCCCTTTTCGGAAAAGTGTTCCCGCTGTATATTGGAACTACTTTTCGTGTATGTTTATACAAGTTGCTTGGTCGGTTTTTGCTGGTTCTCTGCTCTTTGCAAACACATCACAGACTGAGCAAAATCAAGTGATCTTAAAACGGTCAATGCTGCTTCTTGCCCTTTTTCGTTTAAGTTCATAAAAAGAACATTAAATTCAGCTGTACGTTGTACATTACCTTTTGTCTGTGTCATATGCTCATCTCCTTTCTTCTTATTGTGTTATAAACACAATTTAGCATATATCATAAGTGTTGTCAACACTTATTTTTACATAAAATTGTGTTGACTGTTGTCCTTTTGTGTTGTATCATGTATTTATTCATATCAAAGGAGGTGTTTCCACTGTCTAATAGAATAAAAGCAATACGAGAAGCACTAAAATTATCTCAGCGAGAGTTCGGTGAAAAGCTAGGCGTAAGCCGTGATGTAATAAGCAACATTGAATACAATCGTGTTCCACCCAAAGAGTTACTGTTACGTCATATATGTGAACTGTATAATGTAAATCAGCACTGGTTAGAAACTGGTGAAGGTGAAATGTTTAATGGCGATCCGGATGAAGTCAGTAAATTTGATGAAGCATTTCAAATCTTTAAGTCGCTACGTCCAGACTTCCAAGACTACGCCCTTGACCAAATCAGAAAACTTGTTGAACTTCAGGATAAGAATTAAGGGAGGCTATCCTCCCTTTCTCCTGCATATTTATAGCCCCTTATTCACTGGGTACACAATTCCGAAAAGGGAGTTTTACAATCTGCCGCTATCGTTATGTCCAATCCAAACTACAAAGGGACTGTTAAAATTCCGGCACTTGATGACGCAGTAGAGCAAGTTGCGCTATTAACCGAAAAATTATCCAGCATCAAGGACAACTAAGATTCCTGGTTGCAACGTAATTATTTCTGGTTCAGTCGTAGATTGCTGCCCCTGCACATTAACTGCATGGGCAGCAATCTTTTCTTGCTTTTTAGATGCCTCACCCTCTTTATCCATGTACTCACCGCCTCTCTTATCCAAAAGCAATTATATGTTAGCTTTGATTACATTATATTTAACAGTGCTAATTATGTCAAGGCTTTTTTGTTATCTATGTTTACTTTTTTATTGACTAATTAAAACTTACATGTTATTATTTGCCTATGGAGGTGTGAAAGAATGACGGAGGGTGAAAGAATAAAGCAAATTCGTAAAGAAAATCGTATGACATTAGAACAATTTGGAAAGATATTAGGAGTAACTAAAGTTGCCATATCTAATATCGAAAATGGCAAACGTAATGTTACTGAACAAATGCGGAAATCCATTTGTCGAGAATTTAATGTTGATCCTATCTGGCTTACTACAGGAGAAGGGGACAAACATATTGACCAAACTGTTGAATCAATCGCAATACTCGATAAAATTCTTCATGACGAGAGCAAGCTAGCAAAGACCATGTTTAAAATGTTTGCCCAGTACACGCTTGAAGACTGGAAAGACCTTGAACGTATTGTAAACAAGAGTGCCGAATACATAAAAATGCTTGAAACCAAAGATGAATCTGATGAAAATAAGATTTGATTTTTAAGAAAGTATATGCTATATTGTAAATGAAAGGCAATACCAATAGACGGTTAGCCTGGTTAATAGTTGCATAGTTATAAAAATAACCGCAACTTCTCAGGGTCAGCGGTTATTTTTATGCCTATTTCCTGCTGCCGACTGCATAGCCCAATGCAAACATTGTCGCACTTAAGCTTAGGATTGCAATCAGACCTTCAAGTGTCAGCATATCAACAAAAGCCTTTCTCCTTTGTGTATTTCCCATGTACAGACCTCCTTCCATGATGCAAATCTGGGAGTTCTCGGAATTACATTCCGGCAAAGACTAACCGCCTACCGTTATGGTATTGCCATTTGAAAGTATATCATATTTACCACGATGCCGCAACCTGAAATGCACCGCCAGTCAGACTTTTCCTTTTAAATAACAGTATACTAAAAAATTATAAATTTCCTTGAAACTGCTTTCCTCAATTCGATCCAGCAGTTTTATGATTTTTTCCTTATAGCTCATAGATTTCACCTGCTGCCTTTCTCTTAATTTCACAATACCACATTAATATAGGCTATCGTTATGATAATATGATATCATAGCGCAAGGTGTAAAATCTACCTCTATCCTTTCATACCTTGCAGATCAGATAAATTTCGTCAGATATATACAAAATACGAACCGTCACTTTTTTATAGTTTCTTGCAATTTCCCTAATATTTATCCAAATACTATATTTTTCTTAATATTTCCTGTATAATAGCCATAGTCAAATGTAATAAGTACTATCTAATAAAAATAAAGGGAGGGCTATATATGCCAGATGTAAACGCTTATGAAATATGGAAAAACGCTTGGAAACCAGAAATACACACAACTGATTATGCATTGAAAAGAATTAAGTCAGCACAATCAGCCAAACTTACCCCGATCAGAATAGATACAACGGATTTCTATGGTCATTTTCAAGGTAGTCATGGACGATATGAAACATTTCTTGATTATTGCCCCTGTGGCGACTTCCATCGGAGTAATCTGCCATGCAAACACATTTACAGACTTGCTATCGAGTTAGGTTTAATGAATATAAAAACTGATAACAACCAGAATGCTATCGTTACTCCAAAAAACGAACGTGTAAGCTTAAACGATACCATCGACATTATAGAAAATTTGTCCACAGATGCACAACTCACCCTTCTCAGAATTGCATATAATATTCGATCTACTACGCCAGTATATGAAGTGGATTTCAATAATATTATTCTAGAACTACTGGCTTGTGGAATTATTATTGATACTGACCCCAATAATCATAAAATAAGCTTTAAAACAAAAAAAGACATCATAGAGCTACTTGATTCTGAAAATATTTCGTATAATAAAAACTCTAAAAAATGTGAACTAGAAGACATATGTATACAACACATACCACAAAAAGCCGCAGAAGTATTTGGTACGACTGCTTGTGTAAGTGTACCTACCCAATTTAGCTCCAAGAATATACACTATTATCTACACAGGAAGTATGATAGCGAAACATGTTATGATGAAAATTCGAATTGTTTTCATGAAGTCAAACTTCTTGATACTATTCTTCCTGATGATGCCATCACTGATCAACTACGATTACGGGGATATTATCTTCAGCCGGCAAGGCAAGATGCCAACATAAATGAGATTCGGATATCTGTTTCATTCACGCCACCCACACCTGACCCAGCTCCCATTTCTGTCCCGGCTGGTTCCCCTGTCCCATCAGTAAAGGATATTACCCTTGATCCTTCAAAAGAATATTTATGGACAAAATGGGGAGTTTATGAAATGCCAGAACATTATCAGATATATCTAGGCAAGAATGCTCGTAGCGACCTAAAGCTGATCGCCATCAATTAAAATAAGCCATTTCGCAATCCATCGAAACGGCTCATCAGATACCCTAAAGGTACTATGTCATCGCAAATACATTGTATCATCTTTAGGGTTTCTTTGCAATACAGAAAGGGTGATATGATGAAAATTGAAAAACTTCCATCTGGAAGCTACCGGATCCGCAAAATGTACAAGGGAAAAACTTACACTGTCGTAACAGACTACAAGCCTACCCAGAAAGAAGCCCTGCAGCTCCTGGCAGAAAAACTGGACAAGGCACCTGCTGCCAAATCCGAACACTTGACTTTCAGATCTGCGTCAGAAAAATACATCGAAATGAAAAGCAACATCCTCAGCCCCAGAACGATCAAGGAATATACCGAAACCCCGTCCAGGCTGTCCGACAGCTTTAACGAGCTTCTGATCTCCGATATCACACAGCAGGACATCCAGAAAGAAATCAACACTCTGGCAAAGACCAAAAGTCCCAAAACTGTACGCAATTATCACGGCTTCATATCAGCCGTTATAAGCGCTTTTCGTCCAGATATGAAGATTTATACCACTCTGCCGCAAAAACGCAAATCAGAGCCGTATATACCCTCTGACGACGATGTAAAACGCATCCTTGACTATGCGAAAGGCACTGCGTATGAAATTCCAGTTGCCCTTGCATGCTATGGACTCCGCCGATCCGAGATCTGTGCCCTCACAATTGACGATATTGAGGGGGACTGTATCTCCATCAATAAAGCATTAGTGCTTGACAAAGATAAAAACTGGGTAGTCAAAACCACCAAGACTACTGCCAGTACCCGGACAATTGTCATCCCTTCACACATTGCAGACCTGATCAGGACACAGGGATATGTCTACAAGGGACACCCAAACAGTATCACGGACTTTCTTAGTGCCACACAGAAAAAACTGGAAATACCGCACTTTTCAATACACAAGCTCCGCCACTATTTCGCCAGCAAAATGTCCGCCCTCAACATTCCGGAAGAAAATATCCTGCAGATGGGCGGCTGGGAGACAGATCATGTCATGAAAAATGTATACCGCCATGCCATGGCGGACAAAAATAATGAGGCACAGAGAGAAGCCGCCAGCAAGCTCAGTAATGTGCTTTTTTCTTAAATTTGTCATGACAAATTCCATGACAAAAAATTGTATAATTTTAAATTATATCAAATAAGTGTTCTGAATAATCAGGCAATAAAAGAGGGTTGAAATCCCTGATTTTACATGGTTTTCAGCCCTCTTTCGCCACATTGACAGCATTCCGAAAACCTGCGGATAACAGGACTTGAACCTGCACGGTCTCCCACCAGAACCTAAATCTGGCGCGTCTGCCAATTCCGCCATATCCGCATTTCACGTCTCATCAAACGTGCTTCTCTATTCTATCAAATGCAGATGCAAAAGTCAACCGCTTCACGACGGATTGTTCGCAAATTATTTCGTTCTAAAGTCAACGCTTCCCAGACCACATTCCAGCACCGCCGTTCCCACAGCCGACTCATTATCGAAGGACTTTTTCGAGGCAAAGCCCTTTAATTTACTGCCATTGATCCTGACGCTGCCCACCGCGCAGGAGACATCATAATTAAAATCTCTCTCACTGTTTTCCAGCGCAAAGCTGCAGCTCCCTACACCGCAGTTCACCCTGATATCCCCGTCGACTCTCCCCTCATAGACACTCGAACCCACGCCGCATTCTATCTTCAGTCTGCCCGCAGAGACATCCTTCATTCTTGCCTTGCCGGCACCGATCTCCACCTTGAGGCTGTCTGTGACGGACAGCTGCGCCGCGCTCCACTCTCCCGCGCCGATCTCTACCTTCATCTTCGCGCAGGAGACTGGAACCGCATCCAGCTCCATCGAGCCCGCGCCGATCTCCAGTGCAGCACGTTCCAGTGACAATCCCACCGGAAGATAGATCGTGATCTGTGTCTCGTCGCCGCCAAACCGGGGCAGATGGATAATTCCCTCCACTTTGTACGCGATGACAAGCTTTCCCGCCTGCAGCTCACAGGTATATCTGTCCTCCCGCAGATTTTTTGCCTCCACCCGTATCTCTCTGCCCGACGCCTCCTCTGTCCTCACTGACGCCGCCGCAATCTGCAGCGTCAGCTTCCTCACATCGTCCGCGGCAAACGTATCCACCCGCATCTTTCTGTCCATATCTTTCTGATACATATCTCCCATATGAAACCTCCCTCTATACATAAGGTAGTGTCAAGTCTACTACCTGTTTTTTCTATTCAAAGCCTTTATTTTCGGGAGTTTGCAAAAAAATGAGCAAT
>VSNM01000128.1 GCA_009774245.1 Lachnospiraceae bacterium
GTGATAGAATTATTATGCACCGACTACAATAAAAAAGCAACATTTATTCATTATTATTTAAGCAATGCTGTACTAGATACTGGCAAATAAAACAGATCAGTTATCCTCTGATGATAAGAGAGAAATTCTAAACCTTTATGCTCAGTCCGGTTTAGTGATGATCCTTGTGAATACATTGATGGAAAACATTTATACAATGGTCTGCGAATGGTCGCCTGATATGGTGGCTCATGCCCCAGATGCACTTCATTACATAGACGAAGCAGAGGAAATGCTGAAAAAATTCAGCGTGCCGCTTCCAGCGAATGAGGCCGTTCAATTTCTTACATCTCAAAAGGACAGTTCTCTTGGAAGGTCTTTTGAGGGGGTGCGTCTTTCGTATCTGTCAAAAACTGTAAGTAATAGTGAAAGGCTGTAAATATGAAAAAATGTACAATAGGACTGTTTTCAAAAATCATTACATTTTTGGTCTTTGTGGTTTTCTTCATTCCGCTGACGGGTATTGCCTTTTATTTTGTGTTTATCTATCCGCAGACACACCATGAGGAACGGCTGATATTTCTGGCTGGTTTAATCATGTGTGTTGACCTTTTGGGCTATGCCATTTACCGTATGTTTTATCTGGGTCTGGTTTGGACGGAATATGATATGGAAAATGTGGTTTTCCATTATTCCCGTAAGGAAGAATATCGGTTTCGGTGGGAGGAAATACCGGGGAGCCGGGTGCAGGTTGAACGGGCAGGCGGCGGATACGTTTTCTGTATCCAGGAGAATGGGCGGCAGAGAAAAATTCCTCTGACCCGTCTTTCAAAAGGCTATAAAGATTTTGAAAAAACAATGGAGCTGACGGGGGTGCTGCACCGGATTGGCGTAAAGACACAGGAAGAATTTAAGCGGGATGCGGAACGGGTATTTGAGCAGTATCAAAAATACCGTGAAGCCCATCCGGGTTCCACACCGTCAAAACAGGAAGGGAATTGCGTAATCTGTCCGGACTGCCAGGGAAAGGGGCTGCACCTTAAAAAACTCCCGCTGCTGAAGGTGGATGTGGGAAAGGTTTGTAAGACCTGCCGTGGCTCTGGTTATTTGTCCAAGTAATTACCATATTAAAAACAAAGGAGATTGAAACATGGGAATTTTTGACAAGTTCAAAAAGAAAAAGGAAGAAAAAAGACCAAACTTGATTGTCTTTGAAAAAGAAAATGTTGATAATGACTATGCGAATTTTGAATTGAAGATAAAGCCCCGAATTTCTATTGATGATGGTTTTACACAAGAAGCATATCAGCGCCTTGCAGGGAGACGGAAGGAAATACTGGAGCAGATTGAAGAGATTATTTTCAGAAATTATCTTGATGAAACCAGTGAAGACCTTTCCTCGGAGGTTGGCAGTTTCCCCGATATCCGTTATTTTACGGGGAATTATTATGTTGTGTATGAGAGTTACGGTTTCACTTACCGGGACAATAATCATCGTCCTTACCACATTAAAAACGGACAATATAGAAATGTAAGCTATAAAGGAAATGAACGACAGGAAAACTATCTCCCCTTGGACAGCGCTGGAATCACAAAGTATTATAACATTTTTATCCAGGTTGGGCTGACTGGAATTGAAAGCGGACAGGAAGAAGATTATATGAGCCTTGACCTGGTTGCGGAAATTGCTTCGCTGGATGATAAGATTGAGTTTGAGGTATTATCTCATGGTGTGGTGTAAACCGGAATATTTGAGGAGCAGGTGAAAGGAATGGAAACAGCAGAATGGATATAAAAAATGAGACATACAGGCAAAGGCCATTTTCACGGACTGGGATGCCTCTGTTTGGAGCAGCGCTGTTGTTCCTGATCCCGGCTATCTGTTTTTGCCTTAGCAGGAACACTCTTTTATTAGCGGTGACCCTGCTTATGATTGGACTTTTGTTTATCATGTTGGGAGTGGAAAGGATAAAAGGAGAAGCAAAACATATTCTGAGGTTTGTTCAGGAAAAGTCCAATTTTTACCACAAATACAATCCGCCTCTGACAGTATCCGGACTTCTGGACTGCTTAAAAAAAGAAGGCTTTGAAGTGACAGAATATCCTTATGGCAATTATTACTGCCATCAGTATATCGGCCAGAAATACTCCGTCCATTTCTTTGTAGCAAACAATGACACACCAGACTGCCCGGAGGCAGAAAGCTATTCTAAGCTGTTCATTCAGACTGTCTATGGAGCAGGCAGGGCAGTCGGCAGTCAGTATCTGCTGGATTTAGAGTATGGAGCCGGATTGGAACAGAAATCGCCGGAATATATCCAGGCTGTGCGGGAAGGACTGATGCATGATAAAAATGGATTTTTCTTTGGATTCCGGCTTGCTTATGATACCCAGGATAATAGCTTGTACTGTGCGGAGGCAGTTACCCGTATTATCTGGCATAAAAGTGAAGCACTTGCAATCTATTCCAGTAAGCTGCTGAAAAAGCTGTTTTTTGATTAAGGCAGGTAGCGAGATATTCTCTTAAACAAGGTTTCTGCTAATGGCATTCATCAGAGACGGGCACAAATAGAAAGCTGTTATCATCTAAAAAGCGGCTAATCAATAGAACAACTGTGGAGGCAATTTCATGGATACAGCAAACTTCAAAAAAAGGTGTATATTGATTTTTTTGCTGACCCTTTGTGTGTTGCTTTGCGGCTGTCATGGGAATATCATTGGGAATCCTATGACATCTGAACACACGGAGTTGCTTGTGGACGGGGAATATAAGCCGTTCAATGTTCCAAGGAACACAATGGAGGCGTTAATGAAACTGGTAGAGGCAGAGGATGTTGATACCATTTATGAGGTGTTTTCTCCGGCTGTACGGGAAAATGCAGAAGGACTTTATGAGCAGATTCAAGAGTTTATCCGATTTGCAGAAGAAAATGTAACGGCATGGGATTTTTCTTCGGGAACTGGTAAGGGAGACCGAAGGGATGGCGATGCTGTTATGACACGGGCCTCGTTCTATGAGTTCAGCACGGATAGTGGAATGTATCGGTGTGACATTGGCGAGGTGTTGAAAAACACGGTACAGCCAGACTTAGTGGGCTTTTCTGATATAACGGTTTATCCAAATGAATTATCTTGGGAATATGCGCCTAAAAAGCCAGTGGGCATTTACATTGTATATCGGGTGGAAGATCAGCCGCAGGAAACCATAGAGGGGTCGTATACAATGGAAAGACTGATAGAGCTTGCCCAGGCAGGAAACACAGATGGCCTTTGTGAATGCTTTTCCCTGGCGACAAAGGGAGATGCGGAGGACATACCAGAGAAAGCGCAGGAGCTGGTGGAATTTCTGTGTGAGCAGATGGTTTCCTGGGAGTTTTATACTTGGACGGAAAATATAGAAATGATAGGTGGCTCAAAGGTTACAACAAGGGAAATGTTTTTTTATCTGCATATGGATAACGGGCTGTACCGCTGCGATATTCGGGAGGTGCTGGAAAGCAGAGATCCGGCGGAAGTTGGTGTTTCCAGTGTTTCCGTTTTCCCTGCGCTGTACCCTGGAGAAGACCCGGAATACGAGGACGAGATATATAAAGGATACTGTACCTGGGGGCGGGATAACGCAGGTATTTCCATTGTGTACTCGCAAGACGACTAGGGGGCTGTTATATGTCAAACTATTACAATACATCTTACAATGAAGCAAGCGCTGAATTACAGGGAGGCATTCTGCGGGGTATTTTAGGAAGTGTCACCGGGATGATCGTCTGTATTTTGGTAATGCTGTTATGCTCCCTGTTCCAGATGAGCAGTTTCAGTACCATGCTCCAGCTTTTTGTGGGGCTGGTGATTGGGTGGTTTTACCGTCTGTTTCATGGGCGGCGTTCTAAAACTGCCGCCTATGTTACTGTGGGGAGCTGTACCGTATCGGCCAGTGTCCTCTGGGTAGTGCTGCTGGTTCTTTTGTCTGTTCTCGTTTCTCCGGTTCCATTCACAACAGCGGATTGGGGCAGGTTGTGGGGGGAGATATGGGAATTGCTGCTTTTGTGTGCAGGTCTGGGGATGATTGGCTTTTTCCTTACCAGAAAAAGTTTGCTGGCTTATGCGGACTGGAAAAGAGGCCCCTGGCATGTCGCATACGCAGGGGGGAATGGGTACTCCTACAACTTGCTCCCGGAAAAACTTCCCGCTGTCAATCCGCCGGCGTACTTTGCCTTACACAGCCGCTTTGCACCGGGAACCCGGCTCATCGTGGAGGGCAGTAGCCTCCGGTGGCGGAGGCGGCTCCGGAAAGACCGTGTGTTTTCCATTCATGATATTGCCGGTGTGGTGCTGGGGCCGGGGAATGGCTGTAATGTACTCTATGATAAGAATTATCAGGTATTGGCTAAGTTTGCAGGCAGTATGGAACACGCAGATTTGATGTTCCTCTGGTTGCTCCAAAGGGAGATTCCCATAGTCAATGCGCCTGCCGGATGGCATTCCCCGGATAAGGACAACCCGGAGCCGGAACCAGTGAAATCCTCTGTTCTTCGGCGGCAATTCGTTCTTCGCATGAAACGCTCTACCGGGATTGGATTTGCAGTGATTGGATGTTTTATGCTGTTGCTGGGACTGGCTCTTTTCCTGGCGGTTTTCCTGTTGACTGACGTTTCGGCTTTGCCTATGGTAGATCGGTGTGCTTTGGTTTTCCTTGAACTGGCTGAAATGGGAATGGGCATTGTTTCTTTGCGGATTGGGAAAGTCAGCCGGGTGGAAGTAGACGGAGAACAGATGCGTGTGGTTTCCCGGTTTGGACGGGCCGCAGAGTTTTCAGTAAGGGACGTGTCCTCTGTTTCCAGAAGCCTGGGCTGGATTGTGCTGTATGACAGGGAGTTTAAAACACTGGCAAAAGTGGATTCCTGCCTGGAAGATATGGAGAGGTTAAAAGAGTATATGGCGTCTTATGGGATAAAGATGTGATTCGGGATTTTATATAGCATTTTTGGTGGAGGTGAAAAATGTACAATAGGTATCATGATATTAAGAAATTCGTAACTGATCCGGAAAAGTTGCAAATTGTGAATGGCTCGGAAGTCTATATTTCGAGTGAGGAAGATTATGATATTGTGGTGGATTTGAAGGAACACAAAGAGGAATTTGAAAGTCTGAAACCTTTTATTGCTTTTATTGCCCGAAATATTTGTGAACTGGACAATACCGCCCAGAAATTTAACAGGCTGCACAGTGGAGAAAGCCGGTTTCCCTTTGACCTGGAGCTTATTTTCATTGACGTTTCTCATGTGATTCTTGAGTATTGGGGAACAGAAGTAAATACGCAGTTTGGTGTTGTTTTTGAGTACAGCAAGGACAAATTCACACTCAAAAAGTTTGGAATGATACAGGATATTCCGGCAGACTGGGAGCAGGCTCCTATTTTGAAAGGAAATAAAAGTAAGCAGGATAAAAAGAAAAGTTTTTTGCATGGGATAATACATTGGATGTAATCTTACACTGAAAAAATTACAGTACAATCCAACAGAGGGGTGGGCAGTATGTATTCCTATCTTGGGATAGTGAATGATTTATTAAAAGAATTTCCGGAAATAAGCAAAAATTACGCAAAGGAAATAGCATGGATTAAGGACACGTTCAAAGGACAGGAAACCGGAGGCCAGACAATCTATTTTGACCGCTGTTTCTGTGACTACATTGGACAACTGCTGATGGACGAGTGCCAGGATAACATTCAGATAGAAAAGGTATTTACTTTTTTAGAGGATATGGCTGTGAGTGAAGATCAGGAAGTCAGAAATCTGTTGCAAGTAACCGTTTTAGAATATCTCCGTAGCTGGTATCTGTTACAAAACAGGTCGGAGAAGCTTATGCTGCCGGAAACAAAGAAGATATTTGCTCATGTAAAGAGCTACCTGCAGAAACCGGCGCAGGATGTCCTACCCTGTTTCTATACATGACAGGATGTGTGAAAAGCAATTTGTAAAGTTGGCAGAAAGGAAAACGGGCAGACAATGATAATTGGAGATCCTTATAAATTTGCTATCCTGAGCGGGGTAATCAATGAATGGAATATTGATGACACGTTTTGTAATGGAGTTCTGCTTTTTTGTGTAAATGGTGACATTTACCCCAAAGAGGTCGCAACAGCCACTCTTCGGTGTGAAATTGAATACTTGAAACAGAAGTTAAGGAACCATACAACAGACAAACGGTTATATACCCTGCCTCCACAACAGGCTTTTGCAGAAATCTATGGCATTACCTTTCCGGAAGATATGGACAGTGACAATGGGGATTGTTTTGATATAACTCCAGCTTCATTGTCCGATCATAACTGCTTTGTTTTTGCGGTATGTGATGGTGTAAATATCAGGATTTTAGCAAGTGAGTTGGCTTATGAAAGGGAAAACTCCAGGCATAGATTAGAAAACATAATTATAAGTGAAACTTTTCTTACGGTTAGCGAGTTGAGGGAAATTATAGCAGTCCTGGAAGGATTTACTTTCTGATAAGTCAAAAAATTGTGTTATTGATGTGATTTATTGATGCGAGGATAGGATTTTGGATAGAAAGGATGTTTGAAAAATGGAAGATCAATATACCCGTTGGCAAACAAGAAGGAGAAGTCTCCCGGATCAAAAGAAAAGTGGGAATGGCTGGATACTTGGAAAGTCATGTTTAACATTGCACTTAACATATCAAATATATAATCTTGCTGAGGAGGCAGAACAGCAAAAAGCTATTCTTCGGCTGATTATTCCCCGGAAATGCAAATTAAGTCCGGAGTTAAAAGACTTTTTGAATGAACATAAATATGTAAAGGTAATTAGGAGGGATTAACTAGAATGGGGCTATATTTATGTATATTTGATGAAGATGGAGAAGATATTTGTGGAGTAGAAGTTGGGCTATATAGATATTTTGAGGAATTTAGGAATTTAATTTCCAAATATACAAATAAAGGTTTAGGCTCCAAAATTCTTAAGCGCAAGAGCAAATTTACATTACCAATGACAACTTTACTAAATCATTCAGATTGCGATGGCAGTTGGAATGTTGATGAGTGCGTTCAGTTAAAGATGGAATTACAGGAAATTAAACAAGTATTTATGAATGAACTACCCGATTTATCAATAATCGAATTAAAGCAGGATATTTTTAAATTTTATGGAATAAAGCCTGAAAATTTGTTTGAATGCTTTATTGATTCTGATTGTGAGTTTCTAATCGACAGGTTAATTGAATTATGCGATTTGGCAATTCAAGAAAACAGGCCGATTATGTTTCAATAACACGAAAGGGCCAGAAACAAGCATAACCATCAAGAGCACCACAAGGAGTATTTGACGATGAAAAAATGTATACCTCGTACATCTGACCGTATCATTACGGTTTTGGTAGCCATTGTCTGTGCAATCGCGGCATTTTTCGCTTTCCGGGAATTGTTCCATGGCGGACAGCCTCCGGTGGTATTTTTGGCAATGGGCATTTTATTAGGCGGTATTGCCATACATACGATCTGGCGTATGCTCTATATGGGCAACTGGGGATTCTTCTACGATGATGAAAAAATCATTTTTGCCCTGTCCCGTAAAGACCGGCGGGAGTTTCGATGGGAAGAACTTCAAAATTCAAAGACGAACATAGTTTATCCCTCATCTCCTGCCGCATGGTATTTTTACTTTCAGGATGAAAAGAAAACAAGAAAGATTGCCGTTACGCCCCGCATGGCAGGCTACAATGAATTTGTAGACATGCTTAAGAAAAAAGGATTTCCCGCCCAAAGTCCTGGTGCTTTCAATTTTGATAAAATTGCCGCTAAGGATATTTTCCATGAGGTATTTGGAGAGGATTTTGGCAAAGACAGCAAGAATGAGAGCAAATAAATATAGTTAAATGTAAATCGAAAATTGAGGTACATATAATGATTTTTCAAATGGCAAGTACATCAGCTTATGATGAGAATGAAGTTCAAGTATGTATTCTCGCTGAAAAAGGAGAAACAATTAGAATTGGAGACATTATTGCAATCCCAATGAATGACCATACTTTTGAACAACGTGAGATCATGGCTATGTATAGGGATAGAAAGAAGTGGGAAAAAGGTAAAGGCTTATTCTCTGAAATAAAGGAAGGTGAATGGGCGGAATGCATCATTCATAATATCCATTCAGGAATGATTCATACAATCAGCGCGCCCTATGATGAAGATTTGTTAAAAGATGGTTGGGTATGCGGTTAAAAGGAAGTGGGAGCAAGAGTAAGTAATTTTTCACACAACACAAGGCGGAATACATCTATATAGTAATATGCAGTTTGATAGAAAATACAGGATATAAAATCCTTAGCATTGTTTTTGGGAGAAAAAAATATGGAAAAAATTTTAATGTTGTCAATTTCTGTGCCGCTAATGATAGCAGCTATCGTGTGTACGTTATTTGCTGATAGAATAGATACGGTTGTTAAAGGAGATAAAAAGGTTAAAAAAGTGATAGTTGTATTTGGGGTGGGGGTATTTTTAATTTGTGCGTTTGCTATTGTTGTGAGTATCTTAATATAAATATTCAAATCGGAATTCGTATGTGGAGGAATACGAAGTGAAAATACTTTATAAAGGCATTTTATGCAATCTTTCTACTTATCGTGTGATGGGCGAAGACAGACCCGCATTATATCCTGTTACCCAGTCAAGTGATGAGATATTTTATAAAGAATTTTATGAGGTTCACTATGGGTTATGGGCGAAAGTATTAACAGACGAAGAATATCAAGAAATAACTGATACTAATACGAAAAATGAATAGACAACTTTCAGTTTATGACAACTTCCAGTTTACAAGGAGGGTGATTGTATGAAAAAGAAGGCATTATTTGTTTTTGCAATAATAATGGTTGCTGTACTATGTGCATCTGCTTGGTTCTATAGATATTACAACCGAAAGAGCAATGATAACATTCCGTCAAAGGAATTGATAGTTTCTTATTACCAAAACAAAGGTGTAGTTTATACAACAGAACAATTACAAGGTTACAAGAATACGCAGTTAATGGAAGTGTGGGGAGAACCAGATAATTTCCTGTCAGGAATGTGGGGCGACATTTGGAAAACTAATAACACATATTGCATCATTGTTTATTATGACAGAAACGGTGTTGTTGAGCATGTTACGGTTATAAATGAAGATTAACAAATTCTACTTGTAGAAATGGAAAAATCGGGAGTTGGAGATGAAAATTATTGATAATATTAACTCAAAAGACTATGGTCGTTTTAAAGATATTTGGGAATCCCCAGAACGATATGCTTTGGTAAAGAATGAGTTTCGAGAAGAATTTGCAATAATAGACATAGTAGATAAATCGTATGTGCTTATAGAAGATGAACATTTAGAAAAAATCGTTCAAGAAAAGCTCCGTGAGAATGGGTGTAAAATCTTTAATAACATCCGAGATGCAATAAATTAGCTGAAATATAAAAGCAATTCCAATTTGCTCTTTTCCGAAAAAGGAGATACGAAAGTAAACGGTAAAAAGTGCGTACCGTGCATAATGGAAGAAATTTTTATATAATGGCCTTGAGAATAATCTATCTCAA
>VSNM01000129.1 GCA_009774245.1 Lachnospiraceae bacterium
CAACTGCGTGCAGGAGGCGGGACTGAGGCATTGTGAATTGTCAGAAAGTTCCAGGCCATGTCATGGAAAGTGCCGTCTGGAAAACTGCTGGATACCGGAAATGGACAGTTGTGTATACAATTGATCATGTGACAGGAAAGTGGGCAGTTTTACGACAACAGATGAGGCTGAATCTGTGACAGATCATGAAGTTATTAACACAATTACCATATTAGGGGCGGAAGCGGGAATCAAGTATCAGGATACATGTATTGGCGAAATAATAGTTTATTAAATAAAAAGACCGTATAAATCAGAAGATTTATACGGTCTTTATGCCGGTGGCCGGACTTGAACCGGCACGAGGTTGCCCCCGGCAGATTTTGAGTCTGCTGCGTCTGCCATTCCGCCACACCGGCGACTCCGACAATGTATGTCGTAACGACAAAAAATATGATATCATATTTTTGTGGAGTAGGCAAGCAAAATTTGTAAAAATTTTATCAAAAAATTTTTCAATATTTTTTGTAACGAATCAGTAATTTATTCGTCTAATTGTCAGGAAACGGAAAAAAACGAATGAGGAGGTGATCAGATTGTGGAATCCGGGCGCAATACCTGTATAGAGAAATTGTACCAGACGTATTATATGGACGTGTATTCGTATATCATGACACTGACAAAGGACGCCAGCCTGTCGGAAGAGCTGACACAGGAAGTATTTTACCGCGCCATGAGAAGTGAATTTCAGGGAAAATCAAGTGAACGCACCTGGCTCTGCGCGATCGCGAAGAATCTGTGCATGGACGAACTGCGGAAGAGACAGAAAGAGGCGGTTTATGATGAGGAGACCGCGGAGGCAGTGGACGATTCCATGCATGCTGATGTCGAACATTCTGTGATTTCCAGGATGGAAAATCTGCAGATTCATATGGCACTTCACCAGTTGGAGGAGCCTTACAGGGAAGTCTTTTCCTTGCGGGTGTTTGGCGAGCTGTCCTTTCGGGATATCGGCATGGTGTTTGGAAAGACGGAAAACTGGGCGAGAGTGACATACCATCGGGGAAAATTGAAACTGCAGGAAAAACTTGAAAACCGCGCCGAGGGGAAGAGCGGATGACAGATGTGGCGAATTTGTGCTTGCGCATTGTGAACGAAATTCACATTGAATTCACAGGTGCATCAAGAATGGAGGATTTTTATGAAGTATGATTGCGATGTAATACAAGATCTGCTGCCATTATATCAGGATAAGATCTGCAGCGGGAAGAGCCGGGAGATCGTTGAGGAACATATCAGCGAGTGTTCTGTCTGCCGCAAGATGGCAGAACAGATGGGTGACAGCACGGTGGAAGAGAAGCTCATCAAGGAGAAGGACAGTGTGATTCAAAAACACCAGAAGAATGTGAACAAAAAGACGACGACCATCGGAATGGCTATGGCGGGAATTTTGATGATACCGGTTCTCGTATGCCTGATCTGCAATATCGCAGTCGGCCACGCACTGGACTGGTTTTTCATCGTGCTGGCGGCGATGCTGCTCGTCGCGTCCTTTATCGTAGTTCCGTTTATCGCGGGGACGAGGAGGGTGATGTGGGTGATCGTGACAGCGACAGTATCCTTAATCTTGCTTTTGCTGACATGCAGCATTTATACGCAGGGCAGCTGGTTTTTTGTGGCATCAGGTGGAAGCATTCTTGGCATTTCCGTGGTGTTTGCGCCATTTGTGATCGCGCCGCTTGTCAGAGGGACAAAGCTTGAAAGGCACAGGGCGATGCTGACAGTGCTGTGGGACACGATATGGTTATATCTGCTGCTGATCGCATGTGGAGTGTATATACAGGGAGATGCGGTTTACTGGTATATGGCGATCACGATATCAACGTATATCGTTGTCCTTGTGTGGATCTATGTATTGCTCATAGGGTATGGAAAGGGAAACGGACAGATCAAGGCGGGGATTCTCGTTGCTGTCAGCGGAGTCTGGCTTGGACTGGCGAATGACGTACTGAATCTTTTCCTGGCGCCTGTCGGTGCTGATGATGGGAACGGACTGGGCAGTCTTGATTTGAGCAAAGGTTTTCTTACAGGGGATATCACGACACTGAACGCCAATTTATTGTTTTTGATTATCGTAGTGTCTGTCTGCGTCGGCGGATTGATGATATGTACGGGTATTATGAAGGAGAAAAAAGCGCATGAAAAGGAAAACTAAATGGACAAAAAGGCTAGTACAGCATTGCACAAATAACAGTGAATACAGCACCTGCTATTTGCGCCAGTACCGCGTTGTCGTCAGTCAACAATGCCACCGCATTGCCTCCTTCCTCCGCCTTGTCCTGTCACAAATATCAGGCACTGTTTTTCACTGTTATTTAGGCAACACTGTACTGGGATGCTGTCTGACTGCAGTGGTTATCACGATGCTGGCGGTATTGTCACCAATGATACAGCAAACAAAAGTTTATGCCGCAGAGCAGACACTTCCCTCCGGTCTGGAAAAGGCACAGTTGGAGGATAAAATCGATGCGTATGTCACTGAGCATCAGGATACCACAGCCGGAATGGCAGTTGCCGTCTTTGACAATGCCGATGAACTGTTGAAAAAATATTACGGCAATGTTGATGTGGAAAACCAGATTGCCGTCACACAGGATTCCGTTTTCGAGTGGGGTTCGACGACAAAGCTGTTGGTATGGGTTAGCGTGATGCAGTTGTACGAGCAGGGAAAACTGGAGCTTGACAGCGATATTCGCAACTATCTGCCAGAGGGATTTCTGACGAACCTGTCATATGATACGCCGCTTACAATGTTAAATCTGATGAACCATAATGCGGGATTTCAGGAATGTTATGTTGATCTGATGGTGACAGATGCGGAGTACATAACCAGTCTCGAGGAGGCGCTGCGCAAACATAAACCGGCACAAATCTATGAGCCGGGTACAGTGACAGCCTACTCAAACTGGGGAGTGGCGCTTGCAGGATATATCGTGGAGCGGGTTAGCGGCATGTCTTTTAGTGAATATGTGCATGAAAATATCTTCGAGCCGTTACAGATGGAGCACAGCGCTGTCTACATGGACTTGTCAGACAATGAGTGGGTGCGGCAGAAGAGGGCAGAACTGCAGTGTTACACGACAGAAAGGGATTTAATACCAGGGTGTTTTTACTATATTACATTATATCCGGCGGGTATGTGTACGTCGACACTGGACGACTTCGAGACGTTTGCAGCGGCGCTGCTGCGGGAGGATACTGCGCTGTTAAAGTATCCGGAAACGTGGGCGGAGCTATTTTCACCGAGCGCGTATTTCGGGGAAAGTGGGATTGCGTCAAACTGTCACGGATTCTGGACAGTGCCGTTTGGGGTGCTGACTGTGGGGCACGGCGGCAATACTGCGGGGTGCTCTTCTTATCTGCTGCTGGACAGGGAAAATCAGATTGGCGCGGTCGTTATGACGAACCAGTCTGGCGAGAAGATTTATAACAGGGGTATGATGGAGCTTGTTTTCGGTAAATATGAGCGCTCGAATTATACCGATGACAACGAGATTCCGCCCGGGGGATTTCGGACGGCACGGACGGTGCGCAGGGGCCCGTTTAAGGTGATGAGTTTATCCTATGGCAATGTTGACGGGGACGAAGATCAGCTTTGGATTTTTGATGGTAGCGGGAAACGGAATAAGATTGTATATAGTTACGAAGATCAGATACAGACTTCCCTGCCGTTGTTTCTCATGGAGGTTGGTGTGCTTTTTCTGTGGATTGTGGCGTTTGGTTTTTCAGCGGTCTCGCTGTTGGCGCGCGGAATTATGCGCCTGATTCGCCATTTTAGGAAACGTAGTGCGGCTGGTGGGAGAACGAAGCTAGGGCGGCATTGTACAAATAGCGATGCACTAGGACGATGGAGTACCGCTGCCGCGGTTTTGCAGTTGACAGCGCTGCTGTTTTTGATTCTGATCATACATAATGTTTCTGCTTATGCCCTAGGGGATACCTATATATGGATGTTTGCGGTGCTTGGGGTTCTCGCCCTTGCGATGGGTGCGCTGTGCGTGTATGGGCTGGTTCATAACAATAAGACGGACGGACAATATTTGAAAAAGCGCCAGAAAGTATTTAATAATGTCACTGCGTTTTTCCTTCTGGTGGCAGTGGTGAATGTGCTGTATTGGAACTTGTTTATGTTTTGGGAGGTGTAATAACCTGCACCTCCCAATTATGTTTAAAGAGTCAGGATATAAATGGATAATATTATGAACGAATCCAGTTGACTGAGCCCAGTGGCAGACATTGGTCGCAGAAGCATTTTATGATATTCTTTAGCAGCTGCATGTCCCCGGTTATCATTGTGTTGGGAAAATCCTGACCGCCGAGGCAGGTCAGTTCTTTGTCATCGGTGTCATTGTCATAACAGAGTGTTGTTTCGTCCTCTGATATGATTCCGATTGAGAAGAACGTGCCGTTTCCATAGAGCACCAGTGTCTTCTGCAGCTCATCATTGCAGGCTGCGCCGATGAACAGGCGGGACAGGGTACCTGTCTCAAGTTTTTTGACAGCGAGATTGTACATTTTTCTCGAAGTCATATTGGCAAGCTTATCTTCATCCAGCGACCGGGCGGAGCGATTCGTTTCATAGGTAAACTCCGTACAGACAACCTGCGGTTTTTTGGCTTTTGACTTGGGAAAGCTGATGGCGGCTGCCTGCGAGAAATCCGGCTCTGGGAAATCAAACTGTAACTGCTCGTCATAAAAATACGCCCATGCCAAAAGATTGTATCCATAGTCGGAACAGATGATGTTTTCTATAAAATCTTCGATAAGCAGGGGATATTTTACAACGCACATTGCCGGAATTGTGATTCCAAATTCATGAACGAAGGAAAGGTCAAAAGTTGCCCTTACGCTGTATCGGATACCAGTGTCGTCCCTGACTGCGATGAAATATTTTTCTTCTGTTCCATAGATCAGGGTTTCGGCATTGTGTTCACCACCGGTGATACGGATAACGCTGACATCCTCGCTTTTCAGCAGCGCGTTCAGTTTCTTTTTGATTTGTGCAGGCGCGTTATCGCTCGTTATGTCCAGGCGATAACTTTTTTCTTTTTCAAGGTACTCGATGGATTTCAGGACAGGCTCTTTGAACCTGGCGGGGAATTCCTTTTCTTCATGTGATCCCACAACGTAGTAAATCAGTCGTCCATCGCGTTCACAGATATGGTCATAATAGTGGTAATAAAGCATGTTAGCGCTGATGATAAAAGTATTTTTCCCATGGACATCAGAGATCATATATTCTGGGTATTCGCTGCCGTTTATGGTGATCGTACTACTGTTCTGGTACGTGCGGGAAAAGTCCGCGTTGACATAGATGTAGCGCAGGTTTGTCGCATGATTTCTTACGCCTTCAATGCGTTTTCTGGTTCCCGATGCACTGATCTCCTGATTGAGAAAATAGCTCCAGACCGCTCCGCCGAGTTCCCGTTCGATGTACATTTCTTTGATGTTCCATTCGTCGTATATAAAACGGTTGAACATGTTTTCATCATTTTCAAGCTCCTGCTCGCGGCTGATGGAGATGCTATTGTCCTCCCGATGGTATGTGTGTTTCAGACTTTTTAGGTTCAAATCGGCAGATGCCCTTACGAATGCTTCCCCGTATTCTTTTTTGATCTGGTCATATTTTTTCTGGATATTGTTTTGGAGGAGAAGATTGAATCGGTAGTCATCATTAGCAAGCATATACCTCTTCCAGTCAGGCAGTTCATCGCGGTTCTCGACATAAATTAAGGGAGTCTCAAATAGACAGATTTTTCGGTATAAAATGTTTCTGTTGTCTGACATGATATTCTCCTTTGTCAAAGCGGCTTTGCGTTTCTTTTGTAATCGTTTTTTTTATAATATGCCTATAAATTGGTCTCTGTCAAGATGCGAACGATAACAACATATGTTGAAATCAGATATCGGCGCAAACAGCTTGAAAACGGCGCGGGATTTGATATAATCATTACATAACGAAAAAGAAAGCAGGGTGATATATCATGAGTGCGTTTCCAATAGAAGATATGAGCAATACTTTTGTGGAACATTCTTTTATCATTAATAATTTTGTGGTTATGATTGGAAAACAGATCAGGGACTCTCTGTGCCGGGTGCTGGGCGACGGCGTGCAGTACCAGTGGCATGAAAATGATGATAAGACAGTGATTCCGGATGCCTCGATCAACTGTAATACAAGGGATAGAAAAAATGTTTCCCTGACAGGAATCCCGCGGATGGTTATGGAGGTGCTGTCCAATGCGACGGAGGAGTATGACCGCGGCGAGAAGATGGAGATTTACAGGAAAGTCGGCGTGTCTGAATACTGGATTGTGGACTGGAGAAAAAAGCAGGTTGAGATTTACCTTAATGATGGAAAAGAGGACGGGACAACAGACTTTTATTTGTATAAGACTGTCACTAAGGAAAACAAAGAAGATTTGCAGCTTGTCATGTTTCCACATCTGACAACGGATTTTGAAGAGCTGTTTCATCTGTAACAGGGGTGATTGAGAGAAAAGGTAATAGATTATGATTCAAAAGAGATGGTTGGTATGCATTGTAGCCGCAATGTCCTTATTGTGCGGGTGTTCCACGAAAGAAAGCAATATCTTGCCGCCTGCCAGTGTGCAGCAGGAGACAGGCGCGGAGGATGAAGCGATGAAGGAGCCGGAAGCGGGCGACGCGGCAGGGCAGCAGGAATCGCAAATGAGCGAGGAGACAGATGAGCCGGAAGCGGGAGCACATAATGAGTCTGACATGCCAAAGACAAAGGAGGCGTTTCCTGAAATCACAGTTATTGATACGCTTCCTGCTGTGGACGAAACGGTTCCAAGAGAACTGACACCGCTGCCTTCCTCGAAAATCTTTAACATTCTGGCTTGGGAGGAGGAAAAACAGCCTGTCAGGCAGCAGGACGGAACCATTTCCCATCAAGAGCGCACAGTCATACACGCGGTCTGCCACGATCATGATGTCAGCTTTTCCATACCTGATGGCGGACAGACCGGATTGATGGGTTCCGGTGTCAGGGTGGAGTATATTGGTGAGAGGGAGCGCGAAGTGCTCAGGGAACTGGATGATAAGAATGTAGCCGGAGATGACTGTGAGGAATTTAATGAGGGTATGGCTAAGACGAGGCAGCTCATAGCGGACGGTTTTTTGCAGGATGCGTTTGCCAGGTATCTGTCAAATTTTCCGGAGCTGGAACTGGAGAATAAGAAGCTGACGCTGGAATTGCGCAGCGCAGCGCGCACGGACCGCATGGAAGACAGCACTAGCTGGTGGGAACTGGATTATGAGCTGTACGTGGAGCTTGCAGACGGCAGCAGGCAGTTTATCGCCACGATGGACATCACAAAAGTTTTTCTGGTTCAGGGAGAGGAAAATCTATGGAATGATGCTCAGTACCGGATTTGGGGGTATCCCAATCTGATGTGGGAATTGCTGGAACAGCCTGAGGAGGACATGGGAGAGGCTATGTTTACGGTGTTGCCGGAGGGAACGTTTACAGACGAGGCGTCGATTTGTGCATTTATGGAGCGATTCGCCGCGGAGAGGCAGATCACGTGGGAATGCACGGAAGGTATTAGAGAAAACAGCATATGGTATGAGTATCTGGTCTGGAAGGGAGATGGCGGCGGTTATCAGTACCAGATGGCGGTGCCCATCATGAACGAAGGCGCGGGGAGCTGGCTCATACAGGCAAAGATCAAAACAGGTGCAGAGAGTCCCGAGGCATGCAGGAACGCATTGACGGTTTTTATGGAGACTTTTCATGCGAATCCCTATTGCTATCGTGTGAAGAGAGGCGATACACTGTCAGACATTGCCCGGATATATTTGGGGCGCGATGACCGATATCCCCTGCTTGCGGAGGTTAACGGCCTTGCAAATCCAGATCTGGTCTATGCGGGGCAGTGGATAGAGGTTCCGTTAAAATAAATAAGAGTTGGTTAGAAACGGAGAGGAGAAGAGATGAGAAAAGAACTGGAATACCGCAAAGCGGACAGGGACAAGATCGAGCGGGCAAAAGACCTGATTGAGCAGATTGCCAGTCCGGGAGAAGATGAAAAAACAGTGCAGGCGGCATTGAATGAGCTTGGCGAATTGACAGGGAGGCAGCATGACAAGACCGAGTTTGCGGAATACTGGGGTAGGACAGATCTGGACAGCATTGCGGAGCAGGCGTTTGTGCAGCCGTCCTTTGTGAGCGACCTGACAAGGGAAGAATTGATCGAGATCATAGAAAGAATGAAAAAAGCAATCGTGAACTGTGACGACAGTGAGATGATGCACTATGAGGAGATTCTGCATAAGTCTCTTCCACTGACAGATGTACTTGGACACGTTGATCTCGAGAAGGACAATGCGCAAATTGCCGACGAAATGCTGGCGGCAGCAAAAAGTGGTGTTATTTTACTTTAGGAGCTGTAGAACAATAATGGTGAAGATATCAAGAAATTGCAGGGACATAATGAATTATTAAGGCTTCAGGTTGGATTATCGGATCATATATCCAAGAGATGACAAGTGGGATATTTCAATTCCTAGAACATATATGCTTTGGGGACTTTGTCTGTTTTTTGGATAAAATGCCAGTAGATATTTAGTAGAAAATGAGTATAATATAAGTAAGAAGTTCAGTTGAACCTCTTATTATTCTGCTGGGACCGCATATCGGTATTTATAGAAAAGATGCAGATATTTTTGCAATTTTGTTAGTAAGAATAAAGAAAGAAGGTCTCCATTAACCTTTGGTAGCCAATCCATAAAGAGATGAACATTAAAGAAGGTCTCCATTAACCTTCGGTAATCAATCCGTAAAGAGATGAACATTAACGAGTGGGAAGTTGCTATAACTTCCCACATTTTTTGAAAAAGAGGTAAAACAGTGTTTGATTTTGATGGGAATATAAAGTTTATTAACATAGATTCAAATTATATCAAGAAGCTAAATCTTGTATGCCCAGAGGTATATTATAAATCTTAATCTCCCAAAATAATTATACACAGGTTGAAGCTAAAAGCTGATCAAACCATTGAAAATACTGGATTTTTA
>VSNM01000013.1 GCA_009774245.1 Lachnospiraceae bacterium
ATGTGTATACCACACAGTATAGGCACAATCGCGTCGGGCAAACGCCTTGCCCCTACGCGCGCGCCGGGCGGCTGTCAGCTAAGGCTGACGGACGCCCGTGTGCATAAAAAACGCAGGCTTGTAAGCCTGCGTTTTTTATGCAATCTTATCCTCTTGGATGCGCCTTGGCATACACTTCCCTGATGCGGTTGTGCGCCAGATTCGTATATACCTGTGTCGTCGAGATGTCAGAATGACCGAGCATCTCCTGAACACTTCTCAAATCTGCGCCATTCTCTACTAAGTGCGCAGCGAACGAATGGCGGAGTGTGTGTGGTGTAATGTCAGCCATGATACCAGCCTTCTTCGCATAGTATTTGATCAGCTTCCAGAAGCCTTGTCTACTCATCGGCTGTCCGGAACAGTTCACAAACAAAATCTCGGAATGCAGGTCAAACAGCATTACATCACGCGCTTTTTCAAGATAATTTGTCATTGCCTTCTTAGCAGCAGCACCGAACGGAATCACTCTCTCTCTGCTGCCATCCCTGCAGATGATAAACCCCATCTGCATATTCACATCGGAAACCTTTAGGGTAATCAGTTCCGTCACGCGGATTCCAGTCGCGTACAAAAGCTCCAGCATGGCTTTGTCGCGAATCTCTTTGGGAGTATCTCCCTTTGGCTGCTCCAGAAGCCATATAACCTCCTCCGGAGTCAGAATCTCAGGCATCTTCTTCTCAATCTTCGGAGCCTTCAACCCATCAGATACATCTGTTTCCAAAACGCCCTCTTTGCACAGATAGTGAAAGAACGCCTTTATGGAAGCGACATTTCTGGATATGGTTGCAGCTGCAAAATGATTGTCACCTAAATACACAATATAGGATTTCAGGATCTCTGATGTGATCGCATTCACATCAACGATATCCTTTTCTTCTAAATACTGGCGCAGCTTACCTAAATCCCTCTTGTATGATAGTTCAGTATTGTTCGAAGTTTTCTTTATATTATGTAAATAAGAAATAAAATTATTAATTTCTTTTTCCATAAATTTTGAAAAACCTCCTCATAAAGATTTGATTTACCCCTTATGCCTACTCTCATTATATATTGTATTTTACATAAAATCAAATCTTTTTTCAGAAAATTTCAAAATTTTTCTATTATTTTCCGAATAAGATTTATTTTGTGTCCATTTTGCCACGAAAGGATTTATTTTTCCAACTATTTTTCTATCCAAAGAGCAGCGTCACTTTCCGCATAATCTCCGGATTAATGTACACTTCACACAAGATTCCCATTCCGAACAGCAGCACAGCCAGCACAACTGTTTTTGCCGTTTCACGCCGCTGACGCTGTCCCTCCACTTTTATGGTCGCCTCATTATGGCAACATTTTTTGTCACTCACCCAATATCTGCGGAATATGACGAGAAAGAGGATGCAATAAAAGATTCCCTGCGGCAGACACATCGAAAAGGCCAGCAGAATCCCCTTCATGCTATACTGATATACAAGCGTGAAAATCATCAGCCCAATCCCGAATCCGCACCAGCCTATGATAAAGTACGCCATCAGGCCGCCCACACTGCTCAGTGCGCAGATCACGCCGAACAGGAGCTGCTTAAGGCGCAGTCCCATGACATACTCCAAAAATCCCGGCCGGTTGACCTCAAAATTCTGCAGCAGCATCAGGTGCTCCCTGTCAAGCAGGCCCCCGCCACTGGCATTTTTTCCCCTTGTCAAATAGAAAAATACCATACCCACACAAAATCCTGTAAGAAATACAAGCACCCTGTTGTCAGGTATCGTATTTTTATAATGAAGCTTTCTATAATCCAGGTATGCATCCTGGTTTTGCACAATGTGAGGCTCTTTCGGAGCTTCACTTTGACCAGACCGGCCAATGCTGCCACTGCTGATCACGATATTTTCGTTATTTCTATTTTGTCCCCCAGTATCAAATCGATTCATCCACCATTTCACCCATAAGATCTTTCCTTATTTCAATATATGAGCCAGAAGGTGGACATATTCTTCACAGATACTTGTTTTTGTATGCCAGTATGGACGCGATCGTCTTGGCGTCCTCGATCGTTCCATCGTAGATCATCTCCTCGAGCTCCTCAACTGTATGAAGCTCTATGTTGACAAACTCATCCTCGTCGAGATGCTGCGCTGTCTTTACAAGCCCTGTCGCAAGGTAAATGTCGATCTTCTCATTGCAGAACGCCACTGTCGTGCGTATCGTGATCAGCTTCTCGATCTTGCCGCACCGGTAGCCGGTCTCCTCCTCGAGCTCCCTCGCCGCCGCATCGATCGTCGGTTCATCGGGATTGAGCCCGCCTGCGGGAATCTCGAGCGTAAACCGGTCGAGGGCATTTCTGTACTGTCTGACCATGACAAGCCTCCCGTCCGGCAGTACGCCGACAGCCGCCGCCGCACCGTTGTGTCCGACAAAATCATAGAGTTCCGTCTTTCCGTCCGGCAGCACGACCGTGTCCTTATAGTATTTTGTGATCGCGCCCTCACACTGCAGCTCCCGCTTCACGCGGATTATTTTATTGTCTGTACGCTTTTCGTTTTCCATATATATCCTCCATTTTTACCGCAAATATTCAATCTCAAAACCGACAGGTTCCGTCCGCTCCCGAAGAATCGCGTCTATCTGCGCCTTCTGTCCGGGATTGACGACCACCTTCTCAAGGTTTGGCATCTCGAACACGGGTGATAAATCCTTCACTGGATATTCTCCCATGTACACAAAGGTAATGTCCTCCCTGCCTGCAAGCGCCGAGATATCCTGGATCTGCGGCTTATATATGTACAGCTCACTGATCTGTGCCATATCACGAATACACTCGAGATCATAAAGGTCGTAACTGCCAAGCTTTAAGATCTGCACAGACTTGCCTGCAAGATATTTGTAGCAGTCCGTGTCACAGGAGATGTCAAGTGCATGAAAATAATCAAACTGCTCAAGCACTTCGCCACTGTAGCCGCTGCCCGCACCATTCAGGATCAGACATGACACATACGGGCAGCCTGCCAGGAAATCGATGCTTTTTAACGGGTTATCTGCCAATCTTACATCTGTCAGAAAATGCTTATCCTTTAACACGGACACGTCACTGATGTCATTGGCAAATAATTCCACCCGCTCAAGCCTGTCAAGTCCTTCTATCGGTGTGATATCCTTGATCTGCTCCGCACCGATATACAGATCCTTGATATTTGGTATATATTTCAGATCGTCTAACGAACTCAGAGCTCCTCTTATCTGCTCTCCCGAATAGAACTCATCATATCCACGATAAAATTCATCTTCACTCGGAAAAATCTGATCACCGATAATATAAACCTGTGTCACCTGTTCCAACTCTTCCCTGGTCAGCGCTCCCTCCGGCTTCGCAAGCTGCAGCCTTGCCGCCTGTTCCATCAGAGGCTCTGTAAATACCACTGCCTTTTTCATACTGTCAAAATGAAACTTAACATTTAGGGCAATCACTGGCACAAGCACGATACCCACAAGCACAGCCGTCAATTTATGGCGCTGCCGTCTTTTCGCGATGCCCTCTGGTGTGAGCTTCTGCAGCTCCTTTCCCAGCTCCTCCGCGCTCTGGTAGCGGTCCTCCGGCGAAAAGGCCGTACATTTCTGTATGATCTTCCCGAGCCTGCCCTGCGGCCTGTCGGGCACATCCGCGTCCCCGTAGAGCATCCACGCCAGCACCATACCCAGCGAATAGATGTCAGAGCGGTTGTCCGTCTGGCGGAACCCGTACTGCTCCGGCGCCGCATAATGTCTCGTTCCGACCACCACCGTGTCTGATCTCTGATTGTCCTTGTACTCCCTCGAGATACCAAAGTCGATCAGCGACACCCGCCCGTCGCGCTGTATCACAATATTCTCGGGCTTGATATCGCGATGCACGATAGGATTCATGCGGTTGTGGAGATATGACAGAATCTCGCTCAGCTGCAGCCCGATCTGTATGATCTCGTCCTCCTGAAAGTGATGCGCACCGGCATACTGCGCGAGACTTTCTCCCTCCACGTACTCCCGCACGACGTACTTTGCGTCCGCTGTGCTGATCTCGCCGACAAAGCGCGGAATCCCCCTGCACGACAGATCACTCATGTTGAGTAGCTGGTCAGGCTGATACAGCGGGTGAGTGGTGTCATACCGCTTGATGACCACCTTCGCGTTGTCCTCCCTGCTGACGCCCAGCAGCGTCTCCAGCCCCTCCGCGGTGTTGAGGCACTCCAATATTTGGTACTGCCCCGTCAGTTCGTCAGGATAGGTCTCGTGAAATACAAAACCGTTTCTCTCATTTTTCATCATATTTATCCAAAAGCGGCAGCTCCTGCTCCTCCAATAATTCCTGCATCTGTGTCACGGTATAGTTGTTATTCAGTCCATATATGATCGCCGCGTCCCGTCTGATTCTGGGATAGAGCTGGCTCTTCCCCGCCATCCGCAACAGCATCTGAAGCTCGGAGAACATGAGCGGAAATCCGAAGCCGAGCTGTATCAGCTTGTCACGCGAGGGCGTCCTGCGGCCGTTGAAAAGCTGGTAACCGTATGTCCTGTCGATTCCCGAGCGCCTGATGACCTGCGCCAGTTCCACGTTTCTCTCGAAGCAGAGCCTCTGCAGGTAATCTGATATACTCTCATCAGAGAATGCGTCAGTGTTTTTGTCCACAAATCCGACAAAGGATTTTGCGTTTTTTAGTTCATTCAGCAGTCTGGTTGTGTTCTTTCTCATCTATCTGTGTGTCCTCTCCGCAGAACAGCCGCATGACAGTTCTACATTAAATTATATTCGTGCCCACATGGAAAGTCAAGAAGGACAATTTTACCTGTAACGTCTGATACCACAAAAACGCCATGGTTCTGACGCACATGGCGTTTTTGTATGTCTATGGCACCCGTCTCAACTCTGTCATTTTTACGGGCTATTTTGTAAGCTCTGTCGAACCAAAGATGGAATTGAGATACAGACATCCGCAGTATCCGTTTGCATCCAAAAGGCTTAAAATATCATAACCTGCAGGGATAACCACTGCGTATCTCTTCCCTTTCCACGTATAAATAATCTTAATATCAACATCCTTTCTCTTTGAGAGAATCTCGAAGGTCTTTCTGTTGAAGCTGATATAATCCTTCATGTCCAGTGTGAGCGTACCACCTGCAGGCAATGCCCTTAACTGTACTGCGATCACTGTCTGAAATTGTTTCTGCACCACCGCGTAAGCAGGAATCACTACCTCAGCTGCCGCACTGTTACTGCTGCTATTGCTACTATTACTATTGTTGCCGCCGCTGCCGGAGATGTCCTTCTGTGCCTTTTCGATCGCGCTGATCACGGCATTGATATCGATGCCTTTTCCACGCTGTACGACCACCGTGTATGTGCCGTCCGCATTTCTCACCACGCTCGCGCCCGACACAGAGGATACCTCATAGCCATCGGCCGTTGTGATCGTCACCGTGAGGGAATTTCCCTCCTTCGATGTCCAGCCATTCGCATAACTGTTCGCACCCGATACGCTCAAAGAAGCGTTTGCAAATTTGTCCTGCGCGATGTAGTAGAGCATTTGATTAAACACTGCCTCGTATACTTCACCTACAACAGCCTCATCCATATCCTCCTCACTGCTAATCCATAAATAATCGTCAGGTGAACCAGCCGCACCTTCCAAACCTCCTACTATTATCGTAGGAAGGGCTGCAATAAGCTCATCTTTGTCTGTCTTGTCAGTTTCAATCGTAATAACAGAGTGGTTATCCACTGTTGATTTTACTGTACCAAGTACTTCAACTTTACCGCTACCATCAGAATTTTCAATTACAATAGTAATACCGGTATCACCTGATACATCCTTACCAACCGTAATGCTGGAACTGTCATTCGTCACAATGGCCGGATTATTACCACTTGAGGAAACACTGCCATCTACCTTAACTGTACCATTTCCATCAGCGGACAAAATGCCAATACCCGAAGCAGCTGTGACATCTCCGCCCACGTTGACTGTTCCACCACTTTCGCCAATTGCAATAGCAGGCTCTTCTTCTGCATTTGATGTTACATTACCTGTAACCTTTACTGTACCTTCTTCATCTGCCCATATCGCACCTGTATTTGCTGATGATACATCGCCGTTTACTACCAGACTGCTGCCATTACCTATTGCCTCAACTGCAACAGGGCTATATTGATTGCCGTCATCATCCGTGGCACTATTTACTGATGTTGAAGATGCTACGTCTCCATTCACAGTAACCGTTTGCCCTCCATATGCGCCAAGCGTTTTAAGCGAATCTTCTCCAGTCTCATTTAATGTTGGATTGTCCGTATCTGTACTTGTGGAGCTGTCATCTGTTATTGTTACATCACCATTAATGTTCCAGTTTTCAGTTGCACCATCATCTGTATTATCACCGCCTGTGCTGTTTTCTCCGCCCGTCTCAGCGGTAGTATCCCCCTCTGCAAATGCCATCACGGGCGTCTGCAGTGCCATCACTGCTGCGAGAATAGCTGCCAAATAGATTTTTCTTCTTCTCATATCAATTCCTCCTGATTGATCATACGCCCCTCTGACCATGACATCAACGACGCGCACTGTTGCTGATATGCATTTATGCATATATCACTAATTGCTGTATCAAGAATACCATTTATGTGTGCAATATTGGTGTGCACGCTGCACACAATTTGTGCAGCCATGCAGAGGAGCACGCCTCATGCAATCGAGTAGGGAAGAGCCCTCTTTCCCTATCGCGCGCTGGGCACCCGTCAGCCAATCGATCTATCGGTTTGATGACATAGTTCCTTTGGGTGCCCATGTGCATAAAAAGGAAAAACCGCCGGGACTTGTATTTCTACAAGTCCCGGCGGTCAGCATTTTGAATTATTTCGCATACTCAACGACACGAGATTCCCTAATGACATTTACCTTGATCTGCCCCGGATATTCAAGCTCTGCTTCAATCTGCTTGGAAATATCGCGCGCCAACAGTACCATATCTGCATCACTAATCTGCTCAGGAACTACCATAACACGAACCTCTCTACCTGCCTGAATAGCAAAAGATTTGTCGACACCTTTAAAATTGTTGGTTATATCTTCCAGTTGTTTTAATCTGGTTGTATATGTTTCGAGAGTTTCACGCCTTGCCCCCGGTCTGGCAGCCGAAATCGTATCAGCAGCCTGTACCAGACAGGCAATCAGCGATTGTGCCTCCACATCACCGTGATGTGACTCAACAGCATTGATCACAATCGGCGATTCCTTGTACTTTCTGCACAAGTCCGCACCTAACTGTATATGTGATCCTTCCATCTCATGATCCACTGCCTTACCAATATCGTGCAGCAGGCCGGCTCTCTTTGCCATTCTGACATCAAGCCCCATCTCAGCGGCCAGCAGCCCTGTGAGATGAGCCACCTCGATCGAATGTTTCAAAGCGTTTTGACCATAACTCGTCCGAAACTTCATCTTGCCCAAAAGCTTTACGAGCTCCGGATGAATGCCGTGTACGCCAACCTCAAGCGTTGCCGCCTCGCCTTCCTCCTTGATCATGATCTCGACCTCTCTCTGAGCTTTCTCAACCATCTCCTCGATTCTTGCCGGATGAATCCGTCCATCGACGATCAGCTTCTCGAGTGCAATCCTCGCCACCTCTCTCCGAATCGGATCAAAGCCCGAAAGAATGACTGCCTCCGGCGTATCATCAATGATCAGTTCCACACCCGTAAGTGTCTCCAAAGTCCTGATATTACGCCCTTCCCTGCCAATGATTCGACCTTTCATCTCATCATTGGGAAGCTGAACAACAGAGATCGTTGTCTCAGATACATGATCCGCAGCACACTTCTGAATCGCTGTGACGACATATTCCTTTGCCTTCTTGTCAGCTTCTTCTTTTGCCCTGCTTTCCATTTCCTTGATCATCATTGCTGTTTCATGTTTCACTTCGTCTTCAACAATTTTTAACAAATGCTCTTTTGCCTGTTCAGAGGTTAATCCTGAAATTCGCTCCAGTTCCTGTATCCGCTCTTCGTTCAGTCTTGCAATAACTGCACTCTGTTTTGCGAGCTCTTCTTCGCGTGCGACAAGGCTGGCTTCCTTCTTCTCGATGGCATCCGCCTTCTTGTCAATGCTTTCCTCCTTCTGCTGGACACGTCTCTCGTAGCGCTGCGTTTCCGCCCTGCGCTCCTTGATCTCCTTGTCGAGCTCATTCTTGGTCTTAATGGATTCCTCCTTAATCTCAAGAAGTCCCTCGCGCTTTTTCGTCTCCGCAGTTTTGAGAGCTTCATCGACAATCTCTCTCGCCTTGTCCTCCGCATTTCCAATCGTGGCCTCAACATTTTTCTTGTAATTTGAAAATGCAAACAAACAGCCCGCTACACATATCGCAATGATAATGATTGCCTCTAATACGTATAGCAGCATATACAGGAGCACCTCCTTATTAAATTTTCATTGTGCAACTGTTCAGTGCCTCCACAGTTTCCTGCTCGTCGCTGAAATCTATAAAGTATTCCGAATAGTCACTTTATTGTATCTTTTCAGATACTACAACATATTAATTTTACTCTTTTCAGCGTGCGATGTCAAGCACTTATTATGTACTACAGCAATATATTATCTGTATTTTCAGCGTAGCGTCAGCACAGACCGATCGCTCTGTATATTTTGTCAGGCTCAAATCCCCTTCGATACAAAAAGCCTGCCATCCTCCGGCACTCCTGATCTGTAGCGTTCTGTCTGTCAAAATGCTTTTTCTCGAGGAGCCTGTGAATCACTTCCTCCTCGTCGGCCACACTGTCGTCCTCCGAACACTGCGCATACGCCCGCCTGACATTTTCTTTTGAGATTCCCTTTCGCATCGTGAGCTCGTTCTCAATCTGCCTCCTGCTCTTTGACCGACCTGCGCATTCAATATATGATCTGGCGTACCGGATATCGTCGACGTAGCCGTAAGAGGCCACATACGCAACCGCCCCGTCAATGATTTCCTCGGGATAGAGCCCCTGCCTGAGCTTCATCGCAAGCTGGTATTCTGTATAATCCCTGCTCTTTAGTAGATTCATGCATCGAAGCTTTGCCCGCTTTGGCAGCACTTCATTCATAATTCTGTCATATGTTTCCCGGGAAAGCTCAACGTCCTTCTCGACTGCGAGCTTGCCAAGCTCACTCTTGTACAGCGCAAAGCAGATATCGTCATCCACACATACCCTGACTTTTTTCTTTGACAGCTCCACTATCTCTGTAACGATCATCACTATCGCCTGCCTACTCTGTCTGCGCTGCCAGCTCTGCAGCCTCCGCCGGCTTATCCGCCGCAGACTTTGCAGATGATTTTGTCTTTCCCCTGCCCTCCGGCTTCTCGACGGTCTCAGAAACAGGGGCAGACTCCGCCACCTGCAGCCCGAAATGCTCGCGCACTTTGCCCTCGATCTCCCTGCAGATCTCCGGATTATCCTTGAGATACTGCTTGGCATTCTCGCGTCCCTGTCCGATCTTGCTTCCGTCATAGGCGTACCATGCGCCGCTCTTGACTACGATATTCTGGGACGCCGCGAGATCAAGGATATCGCCCACCACAGAGATTCCCTCGCCGAACATGATATCAAACTCTGCCTCCTTGAACGGCGGTGCGATCTTGTTCTTGACAACCTTGACTCTCGTCCTGTTGCCTGTCACCTCTCCGCTCTGCTTGAGGGACTCAATCCTCCTGACATCGAGACGGACTGACGAGTAGAATTTCAGCGCGCGTCCTCCTGTCGTCGTCTCCGGATTGCCAAACATCACGCCGACCTTCTCACGCAGCTGGTTGATAAAGATCACAACACAGTTTGACCTGCTGATGGCCGCTGTCAGCTTGCGCAGCGCCTGCGACATCAGACGTGCCTGCAGTCCTACATGCGAATCTCCCATATCCCCGTCAATCTCAGCCTTCGGTACAAGCGCTGCCACAGAATCGACGACAACAATATCGACCGCGCCGGATCTGACCATCATCTCAGTGATCTCCAATGCCTGCTCGCCGTTATCCGGCTGTGATATATACAGATTATCCACATCCACGCCGATATTTCTCGCATACACAGGATCAAGTGCATGCTCCGCGTCGATAAATCCGGCAATCCCGCCTCTCTTCTGAACCTCCGCGATCATGTGGAGCGTGACAGTCGTCTTACCGGATGACTCCGGACCATAGATCTCCACGATCCTTCCTCTGGGAATCCCTCCAAGCCCCAGTGCTATATCAAGACTCAGTGAGCCTGTCGGTATCGTCTCCACATTCATCTGCGCGGAGGGATCGCCCAGCTTCATGACTGCTCCCTTGCCATACTGCTTTTCAATCTGCGCCAGCGCGGCATCTAATGCCTTTAATTTTTCTTCCTTTTCCATGTGTTTACTCCTTTATATTTACCAGAATTTAAGAACTAATGTTTCAATCTGTTTCTACTTTAAAACATCTGTTCGCAATTGTCAAGATAAATTTCAAAATTTCCGGAAATTTTTTTATCTGATTAACCATATCATATACGAAAAGACAAAACAAGTGCGAGTTTTTACATTTCGCCAAACATATTTTCAGAAAATAACCTTTTTATAAAAAAATACCTTTTCCGGTAATTTTGACTAATCTATTTTATAAATCATGCCGATATATACAAAAGGTATATTTATTCTTTTGTCAACGGAGGGTACAAAATGAACATCGAACCGAATGAGTGGAGACCATATGGTAAAATCATTTATCAAAAGCAGAATTTTATTGTCAAGCAGGTCGCAATGCTGCCTGAGAAAGCGGCGGAATACGACAGCGCTCCCGATTACACATGCTGCCCGATTCAATCCTGGCAGCACACGGATTTACATAAGTTATTTGACGACTGGCGCAAACAGTTTGCCAAAGCGCCAAGCAACGGCATCTGTAAGCGGATTCCCTGCATCTGCTACCCGGATCCCATCACCTTCAGAGCTGCCTACTTAGCCGGATTAAAACACAGCTCCTTTATGAAAGCCATGCTGGACAACCTCGACAACGGATGGGACAGAGCCAGACTCATCGCACACGATGTCGTGACGAAGGCGACCAAATCAAAAGATATGAAGGAGATCTGCAGAGCGGTCGGTTACCCGCCCTTTATCATCGCTGCGCTTGGCAAGGCTCTCCTGAAATTTGAGGATGGAGACGCGATGCCGCTGATCGCCAAATTTTATGAGGAGCTGATCACAGGCATTCTCTATGTGCCTGTGGAAAAGCCAGACGAGCTGGCGTTCAAGATTTCGGACAAGACATGGGAAGTGATTGACTCTACTGAATTTAATTATTAGATTTATATGATTCATAATCGAGTAGGGGAATGCCCTTCTCCACTACTCGCTGCGCCGGGCGCATGTTGCGTCAGCAACTAATTTCCTTATGCGCCCGTGTGCACAAAAAGCCATCTGTGAAACGCTGTCCACAGATGGCTTTACTTTTCATCTTATATTTTTCCATCTAAAAGCACACCCTTATTTTTCACCAGATAGTCGGCAAGGGAAACAACCGTCAGCACAACGGCAATCCACATAATGATCTGTGTGAACAGTACCAGCGCTTCGATATTGGCAATCATCAGACAGACCATGATCATCTGAAACGTCGTCTTGAACTTTCCCCAGTAGCTCGCAGCGATGACCACGCGATTGTCCGCCGCCACCAGCCGGAACCCGCTGATGATAAACTCCCTGCTGATGATGATAATGACAATCCACGCCGGTATCCTGTCCAGCTCGATCAGACAAATCATCGCGGAGCACACGAGCAGCTTGTCTGCCAACGGGTCCATAAACTTTCCAAAGTTGGTGACAAGATTGTATTTCCTCGCGATCTTACCGTCAAGCATATCCGTAAGGCTTGCTATGATAAAGATTGCGAGCGCGATGTAATCCGCATAGCCCACAATTCCTCCGAATGCAGCCATGAACCACCCCCACTGGGAATGGCTGCCGAGCATGATCAGGACAAACGGGATAATCAAAATCACGCGGAAAACAGTCAGTTTATTTGGTAAATTCATCTTCTATCTCTCCTATCAAATCGTATTCGTGCGAGCCGGTGATGCGCACCCGCACAAAATCACCTGTCATCAGCTCCCTGCCCGTCTGGACAAACACAAACCCATCGACATTCGGGGCGTCCTTATAACTCCTCGCCACATAGGCGTGCTCATCCGGCACCTTGCCCTCCACCATGACAAGCAGCGTGCTGCCCACGGTCTCCTGCGCCTTCTCAAACGCGATCTCCTGCTGCAGCTCCATAAGCTCTGCCCGCCGGTCAAGCTTCACTTCCTCGTCAATCTGATCGCCAAACAGCGCCGCAGGCGTATCCTCCTCCTGGGAATAAGGAAACACGCCAAGCCGGTCAAACTCCATCTCGTCGACAAACGCCATCAGCTCCTCGTGATCCTCCTGCGTCTCCCCCGGAAATCCCGTGATGAGCGTCGTCCGCAGACAGATGTCTGGTATCCGCTCCCGCAGTTTTGTGATGTTATTCCGCAATTCCTGCTGGTCAGTGCGCCGCCCCATGCGCCGCAGAATCTTATCCGAGGCGTGCTGTATCGGAATATCCAGATAATTACACACCTTCGGCTCACTCTGAATCGTCTCAATCAGCTCATCGGTGATCTCCTCCGGGTAACAGTACAGGATTCTCACCCAGTAAACGCCCGCAATCGCGCACAGCCTGCGCAGCAACTCGGGAAGGCACTTTTCTCCGTACAGGTCTGCCCCGTACAACGTCGTCTCCTGCGCCACCAGGATGATCTCCTTCGCGCCGAACGCGACAAGACGCTCCGCTTCACGGACGAGACTGTCCATCGGAACGCTTCTGTAGCTTCCGCGCACTTTGGGAATGATACAGTAACTACAGTGCTTATCGCAGCCCTCCGCAATCTTTAAGTACGCGTAATGCCCGCCGGTGGTGACGATTCTTTCCTTATTGCAATTACAATCATATACAGGCCTGCGGTTGATATCTGCCAGATGATTGTGCCCTGCCCCGGAAAGTACTTCGTCAAGCGCATCTGCAATCTCACCAATTGCAGTCGTCCCCACGATGGCGTCCACCTCCGGGATCTCCTTCTGGATCTCGTCCTGATAGCGTTGCGCAAGACACCCCGCGGCGATCAGCGCCCTGATGTCACCGCTCCTGCGCAGCTCCGCCATCTCCAACAATGTATTAATGCTCTCCTGCTTGGCGTCGTTGATAAAACAGCATGTGTTGACGACCACTGCGTCAGCCTCCGTCTCATCGTCTGTAATAGAAAATCCCCTCTGTACCAGAATCCCAAGCATCACTTCCGTATCCACCAGATTCTTGTCGCAGCCGAGGGAAATAAATAATATCTTCAAAATCAAATCCCCAAATCTACTTTTCAAATCTTCTTGAATCTATTCTTCATGCGTAATCTTGATCTTGCCCTGGCTCAGCTCCTCTATGGCAATCGACAACGGCTTTGTCTGCTTCGTGTCCACCAGTGGCTCCTCCCCGCTGATGATCTGTCGCGCACGCCTCGCGGTCGCCATGACAATCGAGTAACGGCTGTTTACCACCGGCGCTTCGCCCTGTTCTACCTCGTTGTTCACTACCTTCATTAGATCTGTGTAAGATGGATGTAACATATTTTTTCCTCGCTTTTTTAATAATTTATTTTATACCATTCTCTATCGTCTCGTCTGTGTCCTCATCCGACAGGGCGCCCTGTGCCCTCCCGGCGATCGTCTCAGGCAGAAGGGCCGAGAGCACGATCTGGCTGCTCTCCATGACCAGCACCGACTTCGTCCTCCGCCCCTGTGTGGCGTCGATGACCGTGCCGCTCTCCTTTGCCTTCTGGACAAGCCGCTTCACTGGCGCCGAGTCAGGGCTCACGATCGCGATAATCTTTGATGTGTTGACAATATTTCCAAAGCCTATATGAATCAGTCTGTTCACGTGGCACCTCACTCAATATTCTGTATCTGTTCGCGCACTTTCTCGATCTCTGTCTTTAAGTCAATCCCGCGGTTGGAGATCACAAGGTCGTTGGTCTTTGAGAGGATCGTGTTGGCCTCCCTGTTCATCTCCTGCGCGATGAAGTCCAGCTTTCTGCCGATGCTGCCGCCGTCACGAAGCGCCTGCTTCATCGTCTCAATATGGCTCCTGAGACGAACGATCTCCTCATCGACACAGACTTTGTCGGCATAGATCGTCACCTCCGTCAACAGCCTTGTCTCGTCCACGGCCACATCGCCCAGAAGCTCATGAATCCGCTCGTCAAGCTTCTTTCTGTACTCCTCGATGATCTGCGGCAAGCGTTCCTCGATGAAGGCGACGTGCTCGAGCATCCCGTCAAGCTTTATGATCAGGTCGGCCGCAAGATTCTGCCCTTCTCGAATACGAGTCTCCTCCAGCCCTTTTGCCGCGCCCTGTATGGCCTTTGCCAGCCCTCTCCAGATCTCCTCCTCATCGATGGTCTGCTCCTCCATCGAGAATACCTCCGGATAGCGCGAGAGCGTCGAGACTCTGATATCGTTGTCCAGCCCGAAGTCCTCCGACATGGTTTTCAGATATCCGAGATACTCCGCCGCGATATCTTTATTGTATTTGATGCAGACATTGCTCTCGGAAAAATCTTCATATGTGATAAAAATATCAATTTTTCCGCGCTGCACATAATTTTTCAGCTCGTTTCTGATAGAACTCTCGAAAAAACCAAGTTTCTTTGGCAGCTTGATGCTGGCGTCGAGATATCTGTGGTTCACAGATTTCATCTCGACAGAATATTTACGGCTGCCATCTGTGATCTCGCAGCGCCCAAAGCCTGTCATGCTCTTAATCATGTCAATCCCCCTGACTGAACTGTATCTTCTTTCTGCATAAATGCTTATCTACTGTATTATAGAATAATCCATCTTGGTCGTCAACCTAATTTTTCTCTTTCTCGATGATACAGCGATGTTTTTTCCCCGTCTTGTCATAGCTGATTCCAATCAGCAATACTTCACTGGCGTACTGTGCTGCCCTTTCCAGATAATCTCTCTCCCTGATCTGCGCGATCGCGTTCTCACAGGTGTCGTTCACCTTGAGCTCCAGGACCACAGCCGGTTTTCCACTCTTTTTCGGAAGAAACAGGTAATCGCAATACCCTTTGCCGCTCTTCGCCTCACGTTCCACGATGAAATCCTTTCGTGCGTACAGATAACACAGTGTAATGACACAGGACAGCGCATTTTCGTCACTGTACTGCAAAAACGGTATCTCCCTGTCATGAACCCACTCGAGCATCATGGCAACCTTGTCCGCATCCGCCGCCAGCGTCGCCTCCAACATCTGCCGGGAGCTGTCAACAATTTCCTTGACCGCGCCCATGCTGTCACGCGCGAGGACTCTCTGATACTTTTCCATCAGCTCATGATTGGGAATGCGCAAATACCCGTCATAATAAGTCAGAAATCCAAACACCACCATGGCGGACAGGATCTCATCCCTTGTGTTTAGCTGCAGTTCGGACGCACTGTATCCCTCCAGCTCCACCTCGACAGGGATTCCCGCAGTCATTTTGACGATATCCTCCCGCACTGCCGCTGTGTTGTGCTCGATGCAGTCGGCGATCTCATTCATCGGCCCGGTCTCTGTCCAATAATTCAGACACACGCCGCGCGACAGCGCCTTCACCACGGAGCGCGGGTTGAACAGGCTCCTGCCATCGCTCAGAAAATATCCGTCATACCATTTTTTCAGATCGTCATAGGACAATGTTTTGGCATGTTTCTCACAGAGCGCACGCACCTCCTTATCCGAAAATCCAAAATAGGCATCGTAGACCGTGTCATTGAAAAAATCGAATCATATACATACATCATATCACGTTCTGCGATCGTGACAACCTCTTTTCACACAAAAAATTAATCGACGCAACTCAACCTTGAAAACCCCAGCAAAAAGTGCTATTGTAATTAAGTTATAGTAATTCGGAGGTTAATAAAAGTTAAAATGAAAAAGTGGTTATCAAAATACCCGAAAATAATATGGTGCCTGAGAAACCTGATTCCCATGTTTCTGTTTCCCGTCGCCAATTTCTATCTGTTTGAGTGGTACACGCACAATCCATGGGAGACGATGAAGGTGCCCATACAGTTTCTCAACATCTACTTTTTTGAGCTGCTCATGATGCTGTTCCTGTTTGTTTTTGGCAGATTGAAATGGTCGCTGCGCCTGCAGAGCATTTTCTTTATGATCGTCGGTCTGGCAAATTACTATATTATAAGCTTTCGCTCCGCCCCGATCATGCCCTGGGATATCTACTCCATCGGCACGGCCATGAGCGTGGCCAGCGATTTTAAGTACACAGTCGAGAAACAGACGGTGTTTGTCCTGATCGGATTCGTCCTGCTGATCGCCGCGGAATCCGTAGTCACACTGGAGCTGAAAGACTCCGGAAAGTGGAGAAAGCGCCTCTGGGGAATCCGCGCAGCGGGCGCTGCGGTCATGATCACACTGATCTACAGCTTCACGCACACACTCCACTTAGAGAGCACCATCATCAAATATGGCATGTACGACAAGCTGTTTACACCGACCGTCATGAGCAAGCGCGACGGCACTGCTGTTGCCTTTCTGATGGAACTGCAGTACATCTCGGTGGACAAGCCCGCAGGCTACAGCGCCGCCGCGGCTGATGAGATTCTCGCGCCCTATGCGGCACGAAGCGAGGCGCAGGAAGTTCCGGAAAAGCTCCCCAATATCATTGTCATCATGAACGAGGCGTTTTCCGATCCCGCCGTGCTTGGTGCGTTCGAGACCAACATAGATTACATGCCATATGTACATTCCATATTAAACGGCAATACTGACAATACCATATCCGGCTATCTGAATGTATCCGTGCTCGGCGGCAACACGGCAAACACGGAGTTTGAGTTTCTCACTGGAAACACGATGGCCTTTCTCCCCCAGGGAAGTGTGGCATATCAGCAGTACCTCAAACGGGAGACGCCCTCTCTCGCATCACACCTGAAATCCTTAGGATACGAGACGATCGCCATGCACCCTTACAACAGCACCGGCTGGGACAGAAACAAAGTCTACCCGCTGCTTGGTTTTGACGAAATGTATTTCATAAGGGATTATAAAAATCCGGAAAAAATCCGAAAATATGTAAGTGACAGGGCATGTTATGACAAAATCATCGAGATGTACGAATCCAAGCCTGACAATACACCGTTTTTCATATTTAACGTCACGATGCAGAACCACTCGTCATACACCGAAGAATTTGACAATTTCAGGCCGGATATCGAAGTCGCTGACAGCAATTCGACGGCGCTGAACAATTACCTGTCGCTGATGAAGATCTCGGACGAGTCCATCCAATACCTGACGGACTATTTTTCTGAGGCCGGCGAGGACACCATGATCATATTCTTTGGCGACCACCAGCCGACCAACTCCGTCGTTTCCAACGTCTGGAAGTTAAACGGCAAAAACGGCAATGCGCTGTCCGGGACAGATGAGGCCAACCGGTACAAGGTTCCCTATTTTATCTGGTGCAATTTCGAGATCGACACGAATACAAACGCAGATACCAGCTCCAATTTTCTCGCGACAGACATCCTTGAGGCTGCCGGTATTCCCATGACTGCGTATGAAGGCTATCTTGACAGCCTGTCAGAAAACTATCCGGTCATCACGTCCATACGCACAGAAAATGCCGCGGGCGAAAGCACTGACACCGAGGATGCGATGGACGCGCTGAACGATTATGCAATCCTGCAATATGACTGTATCTTTGGAAAAAACGAGTAGCGGGAGGTGAAACGCTATGAAATCCATATCAATCAAAAAAATGAATATCCGGCCTGACATGCTCTACCTGTCCTCGTTTCTGGTTCCGGTACTGATCATGCTCGTCATCTTTGTGATCCAGCACATCTATCCGTTTGGGGAGCGCTCTTTTCTCCACATTGATATGTACCACCAGTACTTTCCGTTTCTGGTAGAGTTTTATCACAAGCTCAAAAACGGGGAGAGTCTCTTTTACTCGTGGAACACCGGCATCGGCTCCAACTTCCTTGCCCTCTATGTGTACTATCTGGCAAGTCCAGCCAACTGGCTCTGTGTCCTGGTTCCCGAAAAATTTCTGATGGAGTTTTTGTCCTATATGGTTGTCATCAAGATCGGGCTCTGCGGGCTGACCTTCACTTATTATATCAGAAGGCATTTTCAGAGCGACTCGTGGGCAATCCTGTGTTTTTCATTGTTTTATGCGCTGTCCGGTTTCATGGCAGCCTACAACTGGGATGTGATGTGGCTTGACGTGATCATTCTCGCACCGGTTATCATACGCGGCATCGAGCGGCTTGTAAAGGAAGGAAAATGCTACATGTACTGTATTGCATTAGGACTGTCCATCCTGTCAAACTACTATCTCTCCATCATGCTGTGCATCTTTCTTGTACTCTACTTTGCCGTGCTTCTGATCGCAAGGGAGCCCTCCGTCGAACAGGATTCTGCGCCCCTCGCCTTCCCAAAGCTTGGATCGATAAAAAATTTTTACGGGAAAGCGGTGATTCGTTTCAGCGTATTTTCCCTGCTCGCGGGCGGCATGGCGGCCATCCTGCTGCTGCCGGAGCTCGCCGCGCTGCGTTTTACCGAATTTAGCGACATCAATTTTCCGAGCAAGCTCAAGACCTATTTCCCGACCATTGACATGCTCGCAAGGCACTGCTTTAACGTGACGGTCGAGACAGGGCTTGACCACTGGCCAAACATTTACTGCGGCGTCCTTGTCTTTGTCCTGCTGCCGCTGTATGTGCTGCAGAAAAAAATACCGCTGCGGCAAAAGGTTCCCAGACTGCTGCTGCTCGCCTTTATGCTGGTCAGCTTCTCGACCAATGTGCCAAACTTTATCTGGCATGGCCTGAATTATCCAGACTCCCTGCCAGCGCGTCAGTCCTTCCTGTATATCTTGCTATTGCTCACCGTATGCTATGAGGCTTTCCTGCACATACAGGAAAGCGATAAGAACATGATTGCGGCTGTGTTGGCCTGTGCGCTCTTCTTCCTGCTGCTGTGTGAGAAAATAGTGACGGACGATGCCTTTGCGGACACTTGTTTTCTGGTGACTGGGATTTTCCTGCTGATTTATGCCGGCCTGTATTACTATCACAGACATCTGCACGAAAAAGGCGGCCGTATTTCCAGACTGATGTATCTTAGCGCGATCCTCGTGACAGTGGCAGAATCCGGCGTGAACACGTATCTCACCAGCGTTCCAACCGTGTCAAGGACTACTTATCTGTCCAACTATGACTCTTATCAGAGCCTGACGGACAGAACGGTTGAAAATGAGAACGGCGACTTTTTCCGGTTTGAGAAATTTGCGCGCAGGACGCAGAACGACGCGATGCTGATCGGATTTCAGGGCGGCTCCTACTTTTCATCCACCCTGAACTCACTGGTATCGGACTTCTATGAGAAATACGGTATGCGCGCCAGCCGCGTCAACTACTGCTTTGAGGGTGCAACCCCCGTGACTGCCGCACTCCTGTCCACGCGCTATATGCTGTACACGCTGGATAGAGGTTATGACAACCTGTTTGAGCTTGCCGACATCGAGGGAAATCTGTATCTGTACAAGAATAATTACGCACTCCCGCTGGGATATATGATCACTTCCCCAAAAGCGCCCTTTAATGACGCTGAGGATGTCGAGGAAAATATCCATGAGGATGACACGAATGACAAAAGCCTGAATCCGATCCAGCGCCAGAATAAGCTGATTCATTCTCTCGGCATCGGTGACGACGTCTTTCTCGAAGTGGATATCATCCCTTATGGAAGCGAGGCTGAGCTCTACATTGAGGATGACGCACACTACTATGCGTACACCACTAACACCAAAATCGACACGATCAAGATGAGCTATGAGACCGAATCCAAAAGCTTTAGCCAGATCAAGAAAAAATATATCCTGGATCTCGGCTATCACGAGGCCGGCGACGTCCTGTCCCTCAAGTCCGAAAACGGTGAGAACCTGAACCTGACCGCATACAGGACAGACGAACCCGTTCTTGCGCAGCTTGTCAGTCATCTGAGCCAGCAAACCCTGACCGTGGATGATTATGACGAGACATCCCTGAGCGGGCACATCAACGTCATTTCCGCTGGTCAGCTTGTCCTCTCCATTCCATACGATCCCGGCTGGACGCTGTATGTGGACGGAGTCCGTACTGACATGGAATTGTTTGAGGACACCTTTATCAGCGCTGATCTCGACGAAGGAATGCACACAATCGAGCTTAAGTACTTCCCTAAGGGCTTTATTCTGGGAGTCATCGTCTCTGTCATATGTATCATACTGTTTGCCGCGCTGTATTATATATCTAATTCATACCAAAAAGAAGCCTGACGGCTTCTTTTTTTGCTTGACAGAATCTCCAAAGAATATTATGATAAGGAACGAATTGTTTCGGGAAACAGGTGCAAATCCTGTACGAGCCCGTCGCCGTAAGGCACGCATATTTTCGCTGTTCTGACCGGAAGCCACAGATCCGGGAAACGCCATTGGAGTTCTTCTGAGAAGGCTGGTCAGCGAAGCGCCGAGTCGGAATATCGAAACAATACCACATCCCCCATGCAGACCGCGAGCGCCGGTCTTTGAGGAATTTTTCAAAAAATAACAAAGGAGATTTCAAGTATGAAAACAAGTTTTAGGAAAAAAACATTGTCATTCATCCTTTGCATGGTGCTTACTGTGGCTATGGCACTCTCTGCAACCGGTTGTAATGGCAGCAGCAACAATAATCCCTCCTCCACATCAGCCCCAAACACAGACAGCACCGCTGATGTCACCGTATTAGGCGAGGGAAGCACAAGTTTTGCCTTTTCCATGACAGACACGGACGGCAATGAGACACAGTTTGAGATCCATACAGACAAGTCGACGGTCGGCGAAGCGCTGCTGGAGCTGGAGCTGATCGCGGGAGACGACAGCGAGTATGGTCTGTATGTCAAGACAGTGGGCGGCGTCACCCTCGACTATGACAAGGACGGAAAATACTGGGCGTTTTATATAGATGGGGAGTATGCCACTTCCGGCGTAGATTCCACACAGATCACAGATGGCGCAAATTACGCTTTCAAAGCCGAATGACCATGAAACCGACAACCCGGGAGATCGTCATCTTTGCCATGCTCGGCTCCGTGATGTACGCCTCCAAGCTCATCATGGAGTTTGCGCCCAATATCCACCTGATCGGCGTCTTCACGATCGCGTTTACGGTCGTATACAGGAAAAAGGCTTTATATCCCATCTACATCTATGTACTCTTAACCGGCATGTTTAACGGCTTTGCGACGTGGTGGATACCCTATCTGTACCTGTGGGCTATCCTGTGGGGCGCAGTCATGCTCCTCCCGGCAAATATCCCCAGGAGGGTACAGCCTGTGATCTATATGCTTGTCTGCGCGGCGCATGGTTTCTTATACGGAACACTCTACGCGCCCGCCCAGGCCCTCCTGTATGGCCTGAGCTTTCAGAAAATGATCGCATGGATCGTCGCGGGACTGCCCTTTGACTGTATCCACGGCGTCAGCAATTTCTTCTGCGGAATCCTGATCTATCCGATCATCACCACATTAAGACTCGCAGAGCGCAATATGGGGAAGTCATGAGATCATGACTTCCCCTGATGCTGTTCCATCCAGGAAACTAACTCTGCAAGCGGAATCGGTTTGCTGTAATAATATCCCTGAAAACCATTGCATCCCAGCTCCAACAGCTTGTTTTTCTGCTCCTGTGTCTCCACATACTCTGCGATCGTCTCGAAATGCAGTGATTTTCCAAGCTCCGTGATCGCCGCTATAATGTCCTTGTTTCGATTGTTCTGCAGGACATCCCTTGTCAGCGAACCGTCCAGCTTCACAACCCCGAAATGGCTGGTCTGCAGGTACATCAGGGATGTGTGCCCCATGCCAAAATCATCAATCAGGAACTTGTGTCCCTGCTCCTTTAGACGCTGAATCTTGTCAAGCATCTCCTCTGAGGAAACCAGCGCATCCTGCTCTGTGATTTCCAGCCACAGCCGCCTGGGCGGGACATTGTACTTCCTGACCTTATCGGCCAGACAGCGCTCAAAATCCTCCCACGCGAGTGATTCGTTTGTAATATTCACAGATATCTTAAACTCCGTATGGATCGTCTTTTCAATCTCTGAAACCGCATGCGCCGCCTCATCAAAGAGATATGCCTCAATGTCATGCAGCAGCTTCTCCTCCTTGGCAAGCTGGATAATCAACGGCGGATAGATAAATCCTGCAATCGGGTGAATCCAGCGAATCAGTACCTCCGCCCCCATACAGTTCTCCTCCGTATCCACCTGCGGCTGATACAGAAAAAACAACTTCTTATCCCTTACCGCGTCCTTCAAATCCGCCGCGAGCACCCTCGCCACCCCTCCAAGAACATCTCTTCGTTCTGTCAGAGGCATGATCGCGTTCTCTGCCTCCTGCCTCTGTAATTCGCCAGTCAGCGCCTTAACATTTTTCACCAGCTGTCTCTCGTCTCTCTCCTCAAACAGACGCAGAAACGGCAGATAGATCAGGACTCCCACAGCCAGACCTACCGCCTGCAGGATACTCCCTGCAATGGAGCCTGTCGCCAGATAACCGCTCAAAAATACCGGCGTCGTCCACTCTACCTGATGTACCACATGCGGAACAAGTCCGACATAAATCGCCGCATAGGAGATCACGCACAGCACCACCGGAACCAGCAGATAAGGAATCACGAAAATCGGATTCAGTATCACAGGCAGTCCGAAAGCGATAATCTCACTGATATTAAAGATCGCCGTCGGAAAGGAGAGCTTTGCGACATTTCTGATACTGCCCTTCTTGGAAAATAGCAGAATCGCCAGCACAAGGCACAAGATAGAGCCGGTGCCGCCCATGAGCACAAACACATCCTGAAACGTCTTGTTGTAGACTGCCCCCGCGCTGATCTGCACGAAATTTTCCTGCATGAGAGGCTCCAGCACATTGCTGCCATGAATACCAAAAAGCCACATAAAATGTGCCAGCAGCAATATGACAATCGCGACCACCAGTCCGTTCTCGATCGAACAAAGCAGCCTGCTGACAACGACCTCCAATAGTCCCTGTACAGAGTCCACACGAAAAAACGACACGAAAATCTGCCGGAATATGGCGAAAAACGACACGATCAGCAAGGCAGGCACAATGCCTGATACTGCCTCCGCATAACAGTCATCCGCTTCCATCCCGCGCTGCCGGATGCGAAAAAGCCTCTTCTCCTTGATTCTGAAAAACATTGTACTGCACACAAGGGCGATAAACAATGCCGTAAAAATATTGTTTGTCCCGAGCGCCGCGACAGAAAAATCTCCCTCCTGAATGCCAGAAAAACCAATCAGCGATACCATCGTAATCAGCATCACCATGACGGCATCTCCCTGTCCTCCTCTCTTCTCCCTCTGCCGGAGCATCGCATAGCTGTAGCTCGTCATGAGCGCCAGTCCCACCGCGAAAAAGCCAAAAGACGCACTCTGGATAAAGCGAAGAAATTCTACCACCCGCCCATTCCAGAGACCGGAGAGAAACTCCTGATACATTGGAATCGGAAGGCTGATCAGCATCAATGCCAGGGCTCCGCTCACCAGCAGCGGTATCATCATCACCATTCCCCGCCGGACCGCCATAAACATGGTATTGTCGTCAAAATAATCCGATATATGGAATAATCCTTTTTTAATCCACTCTCTCATTTATGTCCGCTCTCTTTCGTATCCAAATTTTTTATACTCCTATTATACTGCCAAAACAACTTTTTGACAATTGCTTAGTATACATGCCGCCGCTATTTTTCAAAACTGGTTACTGTTCACTCCGTTCCAGTAACAGGTAAAAATCCATGCAAAATTTGCTTCGCAAATGGATTTTTACTTGATACATGTACGTTTTCGTACGGACTTAGCAGTAAATGCTAAGTCCTGTGTGAACAGTAACTAAAACTGTCATGGCATTTATTTCTATTTACATTAAAAAAATGAAGAAAGTACTTGAAAAAACTCAAAAATCACGTAATATATAATATGTAGTATTTTTATATTTTTATGAAAGAAACGGAGATATATCAATGATCAATGGCAAAAGAAAAACAGTACTTATGAAAGCGGTCTCACAATTAAAACAGGCTGACTACTCAAGGGAACCAGAATTGAGCGATATGTACAACCGGTTATCCAGCGGAAGAGATCAGTTTGCGGAAGTGTTCGACAAAAATATCAACGCAGTCATGCAGATCAGTTCCCTTGACCTGACGATGCATCATCAGACGCAGAAAATCGTTGATATATCCAACAAGATAGCGAAAACAACTGAATCCATCTTTGGAGCGACAACCGGAAGCACAAACAATCCGCAGGAGGAACTGACCAACACGATCATCCGGATTTCCGAGAAAAGCGACGAGGTCTACAGGAAGATCGAGGAAGGGCAGGAGGAGCTGACCTCCATCAAGGATCTCTCGTCAGAAACGATCACTGCCGCAAGCGCGATGCAGTCTGACATGGACGAACTGATGAGCATTATCAACCATATCAGCTCCATACTGTCAGGAATTGACACGATCTCCCTCCAGACGAACCTCCTGGCGTTAAACGCCTCCGTCGAGGCAGCCAGAGCAGGAGAAGCAGGGAAAGGTTTTGCCGTCGTTGCCGGTGAGATCAGGGAGCTTGCGGAAGAAACGCAGAAGCTGACAAAGGATATGGGCACTTTTGTGGAAAACATGAAGCATGCCTCCAAAAAGAGTGTGCAGAGCTCTGACAGCACGATTCAATCCCTGAACACTATGGCGGATAAAATCACGAATGTGTGGGAATTGAACGACAGGAGCAAGCAGGCCATCTCACAGATCAACGATTCCATCAGCTCCATGGCCTCTGTGAGTGAAGAAATCAGCAGCTCTATGTCCGAGATGGAAAACCAGCTCAATGAGAGCACGGAATTTATGCGCACAGTGGGACGCGACCTCAGACTGGCGACTGAGCCTGTTGTCAGTATCGAGAATACACTCGACGACTCGGTTAAGGCGATGGGACGTATGTCAAAGGACGCTTTTTACCACATCAAAAATCAAGAGTTTATCGAGTATATGAACACAGCGATTTCCTCCCACCAGACATGGCTCGGAAATCTCAGAAAGATCGTCGACAGCCAGAGTGTCATTCCACTGCAGCTGGACTCCTCCAAGTGTGGATTTGGACATTTCTACTACGCGGTCACCCCTGACATCCCCGGCGTTCTCCCAATCTGGGAAGAGCTCGGAACAAAGCACCAGAAGTTCCATGCATATGGCCAGACTGTCATCGACGCCATCAACAACCGGGAATACGGAAGGGCAAGACAAACATACAACGAAGCGGCCAGCTATTCCAATGAACTGATCGCCGACATGCAGAAGATTATCGAGCTGGCACGGAACAGCTGATGGGCTGGATAGATTTTGTATTTTATTTAGGAGGGATAAATATATGACAGATAGCGAAAAACTTGACCTGCTCTTAACCAAAATAGATAAGCTGGCTGCGGAGCAGGCCGACACTAAAAAGAAAGTTGAGAATTTAGCGGTAGAACAAGCTGATATGAAAAAGAAAATCGAAAAATTAGCATTGGAACTAACCAAAACACAGAGCGATCTATATAAGATTGACCGAAAAATTGACAATACCTATGGCGTGGCTCTTGATGCACTTGCCGCTACCGCCGAAAATCGCCGGTGGCTTGAGACAGGTACTGGTTCTCTGATCTAGCAAACAGGGGAAAAGTTATTTTCCCCTGTTTGCTTTACTGAATGCAAATACTTTATTTATTCATTTCTGCTTTTTCTGCAAAGTACACTTTTTTGTCCATCAATTCTTTTTGTCTTTCTATTGTCAGACTATCAAAAATATCATCGTAATCAATATTCTTAAATTCCTTTTCTTCTGATATTTTGATCAATCGTGTAAAAAGCCACTCCTCCCACAAACGCTCAAACATCGTTCTGCTATCTCTAAAGGTAATAACATTGTCAAATTCCATTAGTGGTTGAAAATATTGTAACATTACAAAACCATATTTTCCAACATTGATCAATAATATGTCATCATCTTCAAGTTCTTTCGCATACACATCTGCCTCCTTTTGACATTTTTCTATTTCCTCATCTGTTATGTATTGTTCCACTGCCATTGTTTCCTCCACAATCTGTACCTATCACATGCCTTTACCAATAACGCTTTGGATATATTCACTTAATCATGATAGAAAATCATAAATAAAAAGTTATATATATAAAATTATCTGCAATATATTATAACTGATTTTTCTTAAATAAAAAAGATATAATATAAAATATTACTTCCAAGGAGGTATTCCATTCGATGAATGAACGCGGCACAATTGAAATCCATTTGAAAGAACTGCTTGCGAAAACAGGACTGAGCAAAAACAAATTTTGCCAGAGAGCAGAACTCCAACGCGCACAGTTTAATGGTTATCTGAATAATACAATTACCCGATTGGACACTGATGTGTTAATAAGAATATGTGATACGCTGAACTGTTCCATTGCCGAACTGATCGAGTATAAGCCTTATACCAAAGAAGATAATGCCCAGTAAAACCGTTTAATACCCTACCCAATACGACAACTTCATCACAAGCTTTATATTTGCAAAAAATAAACGAAGGGCTATGACCATTGCAGTCAAACCCTTCGTTTTTATTTGCACTCTTTACCTATGGTACTTCTTGACATGATTCTCCATACGATTTTGCAAGTTTATTCTGTTTGTCCCATTTTTACAACCGATCGTAATGAATTTATCCATTAAAATCTTAACATAATAGGTTGTAAAAATGATGCGCGTCCGCGATATGTAACAATAGCGCAGATAAAAGCGCAGAAAACGACAGAAAGAAGGTAGAATTATGCCAAAACCCAGAAGCAGTTCCGGCGAAAAGAATCTGATCAGCAAGCGCCTGATCGCGCTGCGAAAGAAACATTATCTCTCCCAGCGCGACCTTTCGCGCGAGCTCCAGCTTGCAGGCTATGACATGGACAAAAATGTCATCACCCGCATAGAGACCAACAAGCGGTACGTGACTGATATCGAGATCAGGGCGCTCGCCCACATATTCGGCGTCACCTGCGACTATCTGATCGAGGGTGAGCACGCGGACTAACTGCTGATCCGGTCTGCCATCTGAATCGTGGAGGAGCGGTGGGCGATCATGAGAATCGTCTTATGCCCGTGCAGTCTGCGTATGGCGTCATTCACCAGCCGCTCCGACTCACTGTCCAGCGCAGACGTCGCCTCGTCCATCAACAGAACCGGCGCGTCTTTCAAGATGGCGCGCGCGATGGCAATGCGCTGCCGCTGTCCGCCGGAGAGCATCGCCCCCCGCTCACCCACCACGGTCTGGTATTTCATCGGAAGCGTTTCAATAAAATCATGAATCTCCGCCTCCCTGCACGCCTCCACGATCTCCGCCTGTGACGCGTCCCAGCGCCCATACCGGACGTTTTCCCCTATGGTCGTCGGAAACAGGAACACATTCTGCGACACCAGGGCAAACTGTTCCCGCGCCTTCTCCCTGTCCCAGTCGTCAAAATCCCTTCCATATAACCGGTACTCCCCTTCCTGCGGTCTGTAAAATCCGCACAACAGGCGGAAGATCGTGCTCTTCCCGCCGCCTGACTCACCCACAAATGCCACATTCTCCCCTTTCCGCACCTCAAACTGCGCATTTTCGAGAACCGTCTGCGCATCGCTGTAACCAAAGGTCAGATGGTCAAAGGCAATCACAACATCCCCGTCCCCAGAAGGTATCCTTCTGTTACCGGAAGGCATCCTTCCGGTACGCTCCTCTCTGGCCTGCAGGATCTCTTCCACACGCCGTATGCTCACGATGCTTCCCGCAGCGTCCACCATGTTAAACGGAAGTCCCATAAAAGCCTCCACCAGTCTGCCCAGCACCAGGATAAATGCCATGAGCTCGCCGATGCTCAGACTCCCCCGCACAACAAGCGCCACCGAATACACTGCGCACAGGATATTCGGAATCCACTGAACGCATTTTCTGACCAGCATTGCCGTGTTCGAGATCCTGGCACGCTTCTCCTCATTGTCCACCAGGTCCAGCGTCGCAGCATGCATTTTATCCTGAAAATACTGTTCCAGTCCAAAACTGCGCACGACCAGGATACCGTTTAACACATCCTGCGCGATTCCGGTGATGACATCCGTCTTTTCGCGAAACGTCATGGTCAGACGGCTTATCTTTTGAACCAGCTTATTGGCAATCCACAGCACCAGCGGATAACATACCAGCATCAGTAAAAAAAGCCGCGCGTTGAGCCGCCTCACATAATCCGCATAGACGACAACAGCAACAGCGTCCCCCACAAGCATCACAAACGTCTCGCCCAGAAAACGCTCCGCCTCGTTTAAGTCCGCGTTGACCTTATTGATGACCGACGCAGAACTATGCTCATCAAAGTAACTGTACTCCACCTGATAAAGTTTCCGTGCCACCTGCTGACGATAGCGCGCCGATACGAGCACACTGTACTTCCCACTGACCGCAGACGCGGCAAACGCCGCTGCAAACCCCAGAACCGTCAGCAGTGCAAACTCCGCAAGGAAACTGCCAAAGACAACGGTCTCTCCCGCAAGCATCTGGTCAATGACCGCGCTGATCACCTCATTGCCCCTCACCACCGCAAAATTCAGCAGACCGGCAAGCATAATTCCGATAAGCGGCATATACCCGAAACGGATCATATTTCTCAGAAAAATATGTTTTTTCATGACAAATCCCCCCTCTAACTCCTATTATATATCATGAAAACATAATTTTCTTTCAAATAAATGTGTAAAAGCTTTTCATTTTTACAGTTTCATGCTATACTGTCAAAAACATTTAAGAACCTTAAAGGAGGATTTCCCATGCCGTTTCCCCTGCCCGCTGACACCCGCTTTCTCATCACAAAACGCTCGATGGACTCTGATTATGTGATGCCCACTCTGGAGGCATCCACTGATTACTACGAGATCGGCTATCTTATTTCCGGCGACAGGCTGACAATCACACCCGGCTGTTCCTATACCCAGGGCGCGGGCTCGGTCGGAACGATGCCGCCCTTTCTCTACCACCGGACGCTCCCGCTCTCCGATACGCCCTACAACACGTATCTGATCAAATTCAAGCCGGAGTTTGTAAGCCCCCTCACGGACGCCTTTGGACACAATATCCTTGATGAGATCTATTCACAGCTGTACAACGATTTTCCCCCATCGATGGACAGCCGGATTCTGCTCTATTTCCAGGAAATGTACGACATCTTTACGTCCGATTCCCCCTACAGGGAGTTCCGGCTCCAGTGTATGCTCTGCGACCTGCTGCTCGTCGTGCTGGAAAACCGCCTTCCCGCCGATAGCAATAACGCGCCAGTCATTCACAAGACGCCGCTCACGCCGCCAATTATCGACGCGCTTTATTACATGGAACAGCACTATCAGGAGAATCCCTCGCTCGAGACGGTCGCGCTGCTGTCCGGATACTCCGCCTCGCACTTTTCCAGACTGTTCCACGCACAGCTCGAAAAATCATATTCGGAATACCTGACGAGAATCCGCATCCGCCACGCGCAAGAGCTACTGCTCAACACAAAAAAATCCGTTACGGAAATAGCCCTGGAAACCGGCTATCTCCACACCGGAAATCTGAGTGAACAGTTTAAGCAGCAGACGGGTATGACACCGCTGCAGTACCGGAAAGCGAACACTTACGCTCCAGATCTTCCATAATATGTATCAGGTCGCGGATACTGCCCTTCTCCCTGACCGTATTCCTCAAATGCACGCAGCGGTGGCTATGGTAACTGACGACAACGCGGTGCTGGCGCAAAGAGCAGATGCATATTACTCGATTATTAATGCAACGCTGTACCAGAATGGTTTAACCCGTTGATTTTACACTGCAAATCACGTATACTATAGATACAGCAGTAAAAATCGAATAGGGGAATGGGCTGCACATACAAAAAAGGAGACAGCGCAATGTATCTGAAACGAACTATCTATAACAGGCTTGTGGAATGGAAAAACGACACTGATCACAGCACTCTGGAGATCAACGGCGCCAGACAGGTTGGAAAGACATATATCATCAATAAATTTGCAGATGAACAGTTTCATCACAAAATATATATCAACCTTTTTGAACAGAGTGGAAAACAGTTTCAAAAATGTCTCAGACAGGCTACAGTATGGGAACCTGGCGCGAAGCGTCCACAGCATCCTCTTCATGATGCTTTCCAACTCTTTGAACCGGACTTCACTGATTCCACAGATACAGTAATTATCATCGATGAAATACAAGAGTCTGCCGAGATCTATAACTGTATCCGGGAATTTACGCGGCATTTTCAGGCTCATTTTATCATTACCGGAAGTTATCTGGGGCAAATCCTCGCACCGGAATTTCGCTATTCCAGCGGCGACCTGACTCGGATTGTCATCTATACCCTGTCATTCGAAGAATTTCTCCAAGCCTATGATGAAACTCTGTATAGGCAGTATCTTAGCCTGCCGTCAGCCCCTTCACAGGATGACGCGCTTCACAAGGGATTAAAGACAGCATATGACATATATCTTCAGATTGGCGGATACCCGAATGTCGTTAAGACCTATCTTGAAAAAAGAAGCATTGAAAAAGCCCGTGGAGCTTTGATCAAAATCATCGACACCTTCACAAACGAATCTACCCGGTATTTTACAGATATTCTGGATACCAGTGTATTTACACAGATTTTTCTCTCAGTCTGCCGCATTTTGAGCCGTGAAAGCAGGGGACTGGAGGACAGTATCAGCGAGGAGCTACAGAAACTGGTCACACGGGATTATTCCAGCAATATCACCAAAGCTGTCTGCAACCGTGCGATCAGCTGGCTGTATTTTTCCGGAATCCTTGGCTTCTGCGCCAAAATCACAGAGATGGACATTCTTGATTTCAAGCCCGCGTGCCGCTGCTATTTTATGGATACCGGACTTGCCAGTTACTATCTGTCCCTGACTGGATTGGATTCCAGATCGGTCGCAGGTACGTTAAACGAAAACTACGTTTACATCAATCTCAAAAAAAGACAGGACTTTCCGGAAGAGATCGCATTTGAAACACCTGCCTTTGCCACTTACCGGGGCGGAGAGATTGACTTTATCGCACAGAGCATCCGTTCGTCCACCCGCTATCTGGTTGAAGTAAAATCAGGTAAGGGCACCGCAGCGACTGCTCTGAAAGCATTGGAACACGGGAAAGCGCACCGGCTGCTCTATCTCAAGGGGGATACAAAAGGCGGCATCGATGACAAAATCGAAACACTGCCAATCTATCTGCTGGAACGCTATCAGTTCATCTAACCAGAGCTGATTTTTTACGCTCTCAAAAGCTGCATAATCCGATCATAATTCTCAGGTCTGTGGGGAAATGTACAGTTCATGCAGTTCTTGATCTTTTTGCCATTCCGTTCGATATACTCCGGCGTCCCCAGACAGTCTTCCCTGAGATACATCGGACAGTAGCAGAACAGACAGTTCAGCTCCTCCACCCCCTCATGACAGGGATAATACTGACAGTCCTTATTTGCAAAATAGCGATACGAATTTTCCATATAGTTACTCCTTTCCAATCTATCTGTAAAGCAAAAACCTTTACCGCAGTTCATACGCCACGGTAAAGGTTTTCAATGAACAAATTTCCACGCAAAAAAAGCGCATCGCAATCAAGGCTTCTGCAGGTCCAAACGTACAGCCAATTACTCGTGGCCTGGGACTGTCCCTGTACAACATTCAGGCAGGTCTCCCAGCTTAAAGAGAATGACTTTTCCGATTCCTCATTTCTCCAAAAGCTCCGTCGGATACCGGCATGTCGCATTCCACAGAATCCACTCCTCGTATCCGGCATCGTACACTGCCTGAATCTGCTCCCTGATCTGCGCTGCATCATAGGATATATGTCCATTTACCCATGTCGCCGTGAATGCCTGCAGCCATGGCCGCACGACCGCGCATTCCTCCCCCGCACCCTGCCCCAGCACCTCCTGAGACAGCATCAATGCCTGATACACTGTGTCATACGGGTGCGCGTCGGGCACATCAAAGCCAAATACTCCTGCTCCATAATGAGATGGATAGACCATGGGACTTAGCACATCCACCACACTCCCAAGCTTTGCATAATTTTGTCCGACGCGCTCGATATCTGTCTGACTGCCAATCACTGTGCCAAACACATCCGCTGTGACCACGCTGCCCTTTTCGTGAAGCTGCTCCCCGGCATAGGACAAAAAATTTTCTATCGCCTGTTCTTTGGTGTAGACGGACATATCAACCCTGTAATCTGCGGCATCCGCATCCGCACCGATCGGAAAGCGCACATAGTCAAACTGCACCTCGTCAAATCCGACATCGACCGCTGCCTGTGCGATTTCCGTCAGATACGCCCACACTTCCTCGTCGTAGGGGTTCACCCAGGCCAGCCCGTATGCGTCCGTGACAAATCCGCCGTCAGGCTTTCGCAGCGCGCTGTCGGTATGATTCTGTGCAAACACCGGATCTTTGAAACAGACGATCCGCGCGATCGTGTAGATGTCGTGCTCCTTCAATGTCCCCATGAGTGCGCTGATGTCCCTGATATACGCGACGCCGTTTCCCATCTCAGCGACAGAGCCGGTATCCATCTTCCACGTTATCTCCCCGTTATCATTCTTGACATCGATCACCATGGTATTGAGCTCTGTCGCGTCGACAAGCGCGATCAGATCATTCATGCGCCCGCTGCCCGCCACGGGGCCTGTCACATAGATGCCCTTTACCGCAGGGCGCTCTTTTTCAGGAACCTCCTCGCTCTGCGCCTCGTCCAAGGACGAGGACTGCTCCGCCACGGCTTCCTCCTCGGAGCATGTCTCCCAGACTTCCTCCGTCATCTGCCCGTCGGGCGCTGTCTCCGTCCTGCCGCCGCACGCCACGGTGCACAGCATCATTGTGATCACAATAAACATCAGCCATTTCTTCCTGTTTCTAACCAACGCGCCACCTCACACTGCTTCCTGTTTCATCCTTCGTGACGATAAGCTGACTGTCGATCTCCTGTTTGAGTTCCGTCACATGGGAGATAATACCAATCATCCTGTCGCCGCCTGCCATCTCCTTCAGAATGCGGACCGCCTGTCCCCTGGAGTGCTCGTCGAGCGAGCCAAATCCCTCATCAATAAACATCATATCGAGGCTGAATGCCCCGCTGCCCTCCTGAATCCGATCTGCCATGCCAAGCGCCAGGGAGAGCGCTGCCATAAAGGATTCTCCGCCCGATAGCGTCCTGACCTCGCGCCGTCTGCCTGTCACGAGCGAGTAGACCATCAAATCCAGCCCCTCATTTTTCACCCTGCCCACCTCGTCTGTCTCCTTGATCATGAGCTGAAACTGCCCCGCTGTCATCTTCTCGAAGCGCCTGTTTGCCGCCGCCAGAATCTTTTTGAGATAATACCGCTGCACAAAGGTTTCCAAATCCATCTTATTCTGCCTGTTGACATTCCCCGAAATCATTCTGTACAGGCCGTCGAGCTTTGCGTATTCGCTGATTGTCCTCTCGCGCTGATGCATCTGCGCCCTGAGTGAGAGAAGCACTTTTTCATTGAGATCCAGGCTTCCGGCCCGCTCACTGATTATGCTGTTTAATTTCTCATAGCGCCCGCTCAGGGTGTCCACATTCTGCCGGATGCTCTCGATATCCGGCTTTTTGCTGTCCCCGATGATTCCCTCCGCGGCTGCCCTCTCTGCCTTCGCCTTCTGTACCTTTTCGTGATACTCTTTGAGCTGTCCCTGCCACTCGGAGAGCGTCCTTCGGGAATAAAGCTTGGTCATGTGCTGCCACTTGTCGGCACACTCCGCGCTCTTTTGCCGCAGGAGCGACTCATATTCTGCTTTCTGCTGTTCGACGCGCGCCTGTCTTGATGGAATGATGTTTCTGTATTCCTCGATCAAAGACAATGCTTTTTCTCTCGCGCTGTGCGCCCTTCGATTGGCCTCGTCCTTGTCCGCATACTCCTTCTGAATGACTGCAAACTCATTCTGTGCCTGCTTTCTGGCCTGGTCCGCAGCATCCCTTGTGGCAAAGCCGGTGTTGTTTGCAAGCTCCGCCAGGGCAGCCTCCAATCCCGAGAGCTCCTGCTTTTGTTCCGCGAGCTGTATGTTGATCTGATCTAATTTGTCCTGCAGCCTCCGCATCCTGTCGATGCACTGCTCCTGCTCACCCTTCTGCGCTTCCAGAGCTTTCATCTGCTCCCTGCAGCGCCGTCCTGTCTCTCTGACCTCACTGCTGTATGTCTCAAACGCCGCCAATATGACATCCGTGTCACTTTCCTGTATCCCAAGCTCCGCACATACCCTTGCGCACTCTGATGCGTACTGGTCACGTCTGTTCTCCAATGTCATCCTCAGCTCATTGGCCTCGAGCGACTTTTTCTGCTGCCGCTGATTCCACTCCTCGCTCTCCTTGCGCGCCGCCTCCACATCGCTCTGTGTGGGAACCGCAAAATCCCCGGGCAGTCTGTAAGGCTGGGGATGGACGCGCGAACCGCACACCATGCAGGGTTCCCCGTCAACGAGCGCGCCTGCGAGAATTCCGGCCTGCTCGTTTAAAAACAGGCGGTTGATCTGCTCATAGTAATCTCTCTTTTCACAGTAGGAGCGCTCCGCCTTCTGAAACTCCTTCTGACTTTTTGAAAGCTTTGTACTCCACGCACTGATATCCTTTTTTGCTTCCAGCAGCGCATTGATCGTCTCTTCCAGCGCCGCATTCTTTTGTAGTGCATTCTCCGCCCGCACCAGCTCCGCATACGCATCATTATAGCCCTCGAGCGCAGCAGCGCATTTGTCATGCCTTTGCTTTACATCTGCAAGCTGCGTCTCCAACGTTTTCTTCTCCTGCTCAACCGACCGGCACTTCTCTGTCTTTTCCCGACTTTCCCGCTCCACCTTGTCCCTTCTGTCAAAAAGGCGCGTCGTTTCCTCCGCCTTGTGGCTGACCTCATGCAGCGTTCTCTTTCCATCCTCGTACCGCACGGACACCTCCTCAAGGGAAGCGGCAGCCTGCGCGCACTGCTCCTCCAGCTCCGGCAGCAGCGCCTCCTGAGCAGCAAGCTTTTGTCTCCCATCAGACAGCTCATGCTCCGCTTGCTGATACATCTGATAGACCGGTAGTATCTCATACGCCTCACTGAGCATTATGGCAAGCCGGTCCTTCTCCTGCATCTCTTTTTCCAGCGCCTCACACTCCAACTCCACAAGCGCTGCCTGTGCACGGTCATACACCGCAAAGGCATCCATTAAAGTCCTCGCCCTTGCATGGTCGCTCTGCGCCGCATCGAGTGCCCTCCTGACATCATCGCGCTCCGCCGTCAGACGTGACAGCCTGTCCTTCGATTCCTCACAAAACGCCCCCAGCAATTCCAGATACTCCCCGAGACAGGTCAATTTCTCATTCCTGATGTCCCCGGCAAGGGATTCTATCCTGTCATATTTTTCAAAATCATCGGCGATCGTGACATGCGCGATCTCGTTGCGGCATGTTGTGCGTATGACCGCGATTTCTTTCTCTTTTGCCTTCTTCCTGTCCTCCAGGATATACCGTATCCGCTCGTAGAGCTCTGTGTCAAACAGCTTTCTGAATATCTCCTTCTTGTCGTCTGTCTTTGCTCGCAACAGCTCCATAAACTCGCCCTGCGCGATCATGGCAACCTGCATAAACTGTTCGCGCGTAAGCCCCACGATCTCCTCGAGCTTCTCGTCGACATTGCGCTCCGCATAGACGCTTCCATCCGGCAGAGTCAGCTCCACAGAGCCTCTTTCCTCGACAAAATCCTTCCCTGAGCTCCCGCGCCGCCTCACCGGGCGCAGATGCTTTGGCACACGTCTCACCATGTACTCCGGCGCCCCCTCCCGCGCTGACTTTGCAAACCGAAACGTGACCTCCGGAGTGCAGTCATACGACGTGAAATGACTCTGCAGCAGCACGCCCTCCTTTTTGTTGTACAGAGAGCCCGTCTGACCATAAAGCGCATAGACGATGGCATCAAATATCGTCGTTTTTCCCGCTCCTGTATCGCCGGTGATCAGAAACAGATTCTGGGTTGTCCTCGAAAAATCAATCGTCGTCTCACCGCCATATGAGCCGAACGCTTTCATTGTGAGAATTAGTGGTCTCATTCTGCTGCACCTCCCAACGCTTCGTTGATGACAGATTTCATAATGTCCTGCTCCTCCTCGTCCATGTCCGGTATAAACTGACAGATCAGCTCATATGGAGAGCTGGATACCGGCTCTGTCATCTCGTCCGGGATTCCTTCCCGCCTGGCATACTTTCGCTGAATCTCCAGCTTATTGGGAAATGCCATCGCAATCCGCTCCTGCAGGTCAACGATCTCCAGGTCCCTGTCGTCCGTGAGAATGATCTGCACATAGTCCTCCGACGCCTGGCGCAGCACATTCTCAAACGTATCCTCTAGGACAGCGACCTTGCGCTTTGGCGTGAGCGGAAGCCTGGTGATCTCCGGCTCTTCTCCCTTCCTGCCAAGCTCAATCATCAATATGCCCTTTTCCTGACCAGCCTCACTGACAGAATAGGCATACGGCGTTCCACAATAGCGGAAGCGGTTCTCTCCCACCGTCATCGGCTTGTGGATATGGCCGAGCGCCGCATATTCAAAGGGTAACAGCACATCACTTGCCACCACGTCAACATTTCCGACCGCGCGAATCTCCGACTCCATGCGCTCGACGTCCTCCGCCTTTTTGCCCAAGGGCAGATAAAACTGGTGGCTCACAAGCACATTGCGCTCGTTTTCATTGATCTGTTCGCGCGCAAAGAGATTGTGAAGCGCATCATTATAGCTGTATACGGTATCACTCTCGTCAAATGTCCCCCTGATGACTGACGGCTTACAGAATGGCAGCAGATAGAAGTTGACGGCGCCATACGCGTCATGCATCGTGACCTGCTCTATGTATTCATCCGGCCTGCGCGGCGGTATCCCCACCATATGCACCCGCTGCTTTGCCAGCAGAAAGTTCAGATAATCAATCCGCTGCGCACTGTCGTGGTTGCCGCTTATGATCATGATTTCCACTTTGTCGGAGGCATCGCACAGCGATTTCAGAAAGCTGTCAAAAAGCTGTACCGCCTCCGCGGATGGCAGCGCTTTGTCATAGATATCACCGGCAATCAAAATCGCATCCGGCCGGTATTGTCTCACATAGTCTGTGATCTGCGCAAACAGGTACTCCTGCTCTTCCCGCAGATCGTGATTGTACAATCGGATACCAATATGCAGATCCGATAAATGAAATAATCTCATTTGTATGTTACATCCTTTCATTCGTCCTTTTTGTGCCACACATAGTCGATAAATGAATCGAAATCCTCTGCGATCACCTGGACTTCATCATCCATTCCAATAAAGGGAACCTCGATATATCTGCCATCCCTGTTGATGCCATACGCCATGTCTGCGCCGTCAGAACCGATCAGCACAATGTCATGCCAAAACTCCTGTGTCCCGTATTCATCATTCAATTCTTCTATTTCGGCTTTCTCCCAGAGTAGCAGGTAATTTTCACCGACCATCCCCTCGCCGCTGACTGCCTGATTCAAATAATCCTCAAAACTTTTGTATAGACATAGATCTCCCAGATGCAATTCCTGTTTGTCAGAAATATGAAATTCACCCAGCCTCCGCCGTGTTTCCTGATTCATAACCGTTTCCCCCGCATTCTTTCCTTCAATTCTCACTGCGCATTTTTCATCTGCTCTGTGCTCCATGTCGTACAATATGTGAGCTCCAACCCTGTCGCTTTCATAAAATTCTCCGCCCATTCCGCTGTGCAGAAAAAGATGATCGCCCCCTGCCCGTTGTCCCCGGCCGCATAGAATAACTTCTGTGACTCTCCCTCAGTCAAAAGGGCATTCAGTATTCCCAGCACATCACTGTCAAGCCAGTCATAATACACCCTCATATCCCAATGATATGTCTGTCCCTCCCATTCCAGGCTGACTGTGATTGTCCCTTTTCCGCGTTCCCAATCTACTTTGGAATCATCTTCACTGATATTGGTCACTGTGTCAAGGCTGCCGTCCTCCGCGAGCGCAAGCATACCGTTCAGGACATCAATGTAATCCCACCCTTCAAAGTCAAACCAGAATACATCCCTGGAGTATTCTTCTATCGCAGTCCAGTCCTCGTTGTACTGTGGCGCGCCCAGACTTGTCAATAACCACGTGTACGGATACCCCTCAATCGGTACCTGCAGACCGTACTCTGTCACAGAGTCGCGCACGGACTCCAACACTTCCTCCGGCACCTCAAAGCCAAAGGATTCCAACACTTCCACCTGCTCATCCAACGGCACATAGTCCGGATAATCTGCCGGATCAAAATCATCCTGCCATGAAATGCCGCGCGGTTTCTGATCTGGGTAGTCTGCCAGTTCTGTTTCCGATTCCGATTCTTTCTGCCAGTCAATTCCCTGTGCTTCCTGCGACGCCTCCCGCAATTGTTCGCGCGTCTCCTGCATCTGGTTCCTGAAAATACTGATAAACATAAATGCAACGCTCACCATGACAAAAAGCACAGCCATCAGCGCAAAAGCCCAGTCTGGCAGATAATGCATTCTCCGTCCCTGAATATCCTTTATCCCTTTTCGCGCACAGAGCTCATGCAGGGCGGAAACCTGATTCCAGTCCTGAAAACTCTCCTTTGCGATCGTCACGTAATGCTTCCTGTCCCTGTGAAATATGTAAAATGCCTGCTCCGTCTCCACCAGATGCGCAAGTGTCTCCCACGCATAATCATTCCGCGTGCCATCTGGCAGCTTTGTGCAGATGCCCGCCTCCGACAGCAAGACCTGCCACACGCCGCACTCCCTGTCCCTGACAGCCTGTGCCCTGATCTGCTTTCTGAGAGCATTCTCGGGATCGCGCAAGAAAGTGCGGACGGTAAGCAGCGCCGCAACACACAGCCCAAACAAGACAAACTGCCAGCTCAAATGTCCCGCTACAAGATAGATGCAGGAGAGCATAACGAACACCTCAAAAAGACTCCAGATCAAAACGATACGAATCCGCTCCTTCATGCCGATCGTCCCGCTTGTTATGACGCCCAATGCCCCCTTCTGGAGCTGTATCCATCTCGCATCATCAATAGTGTAAGTAAAGCACAGTCCCTCCTCCCCTGATTCCACGCAGGCACTGCTGTCCCCCGCCGTCTGCGGATTGCGAATCCTGTCCAGAAACCGCTCCTGCTCCTGCCTGTCCGCAAACACTCGCAGCGGAACGATAAACCATGCCGGCCGCTGTGCCGTCTGCAGGTATCCAAGCATGAGCAGACGGCGCGTCGTGCGAACCAGCTGTATGCTGCTGCAGGGCACCTCACTGCTGCCGCCCCTGACCACTTTCAAGATACCGTTTTCAATCCACACCGTCCACTGATTTTGCGCAATGCTTTTTCTGATCTGAATACAGGTAACGACAGCCGATACCAGCATCACCGCCACAAGCAAAACTGCAATCCAGACTGCCGCGCGCGGCAATATGAGCCACTCCAGCGCCAAAATAAGCATCAGCCGAAACCATGTCCACTTTTTACGCTTTGCCGATTCTGCCAAAGCATGCAGGCAAAATTCCATGATCTCGGACTGCTCCAATATATACTCATATTTTTTTGTACTCTCCATATTGATCCTGCCTTTTCATAATTTCAAACACGCTCTAAAACACTCCTTATCAGTTTAACACAATCGCGCCATTCTGAAAACCCCATTATGAAGCGTATAACAGAATAAACGTATGAATGAAAATAAGGAAAAAATCAACCATTGACAACGCACGCGAAATCTGTTATCGTATTCCTAACAATATAAGAAAAGCGCCGACGGAAAGAGTAGTCTGCATGAACGCATCCAGAGAGAATGGCATCAGGTGGAAGCCATTTATGAAGACAGCAGACGAAAACCATTCCCGAGCTGTAACGCCGAAAGCAATCCGATATCGGATTCTCCTGTAAGTGTTACCGTATGCCTGCGTTAAAGGATAGGATTTGATGGAATCTGAAGTGAAAAGTTAAGGTGGAACCGTGCTGATGCACCCTTAGGACAATTGCAGTTTGTCTTGGGGTGCTTTTCTTATGTTGTTATCTTTTATTTTTATGAAACAGGATTCAAAAAAGGAGGTAACATTTTTATGAAAATCTTACTAAGCAACGGAACATGCACGGAAAAGACATTCGAGGAAGCAGAGGGAAAAAGAGCCTTCTGGCACACAAGCGCACATGTGCTGGCGCAGGCAGTAAAGCGCCTGTACCCCGAGACAAAATGCGCCATCGGCCCCGCGATCGAAAACGGCTTTTACTACGATTTCGACTTCGCGTTCTCTTTCACGGAAGAGCATCTGCGTGCGGTCGAGGCGGAGATGAAAAAAATTGTAGGCGAATCCCTGTCCTTACAGGTCTGTGAACGGTCAAGGGCGGACGCGCTCGCCTACATGCAGGAACACGGGGAGCCGTATAAACTGGAATTGATACAAACCCTGCCCGCCGACGAAAAAATCAGCTTTTACAGACAGGGCGAGTACGCCGAATTCTGCGCCGGCCCGCACATCACAAACACTTGCCAGATCAAGGCAGTCCGACTGCTTTCGATTGCCGGCGCGTACTGGCGGGGAGATGAACACAATAAGATGCTGACGCGCATCTATGGAATCTCTTTTCCCAGGGCTGCCCAATTGGAAGAATACCTGAACATGCTGGAGGAGGCAAAATTAAGAGATCACCGCAGGCTTGGAAAAGAACTTGGCATCTTTGCCCTGTTTGACGAGGGCGCAGGACTCCCATTTTTCCTGCCAAAAGGAATCATTCTAAAAAACCTGCTGATCGATTACTGGCGAATGCTCCATCAGAAAAACGGTTACCAGGAAATCTCCACGCCGATCATGTTAAACCGACAGCTGTGGGAGACATCCGGTCACTGGGAACACTATCGTGAGAGCATGTATACGACAATGGTAGACGACGCGGAATACGCGATCAAACCCATGAGCTGTCCCGGCGGAATGCTTGTCTACAAACAGACTTCACACTCCTACCGCGAACTACCGCTACGCCTGGCGGAGCTTGGACTGATACACCGCAATGAGAAATCCGGAACGCTGCACGGTCTGATGCGCGTGCGGGAGTTCACACAGGACGACGCCCACATTTTCATGACGCCGGAACAGATCATTGACGAAATTCAGCGTGTGGCAAAATTGATTGACACGGTCTACAGGAAATTCGGTTTTGACTACCATGTGGGATTGTCCACACAGCCGGAAAACAGCATCGGAAGCGCCGAGGACTGGGCGATGGCGACACAGGCGCTTCGAAACGCCATGGATTCCATGGGGATTTCCTACTTTGTCAACGAGGGCGACGGCGCGTTTTACGGCCCCAAGCTTGACTTTCACCTTAAGGACTCCATCGGGCGCACATGGCAGTGCGGAACGATCCAGCTCGATTTCCAACTGCCGCAGCGATTTGAGGCAGAGTACATCGGCGCTGACGGCGCGCGTCACCGGCCGATCATGATCCACCGCGTCATCTTTGGCTCCATCGAGCGCTTTATCGGCATATTAATTGAACACTATGCCGGAAAATTCCCCGTGTGGCTGTCTCCCGTGCAGGTAAAACTTCTGCCCGTCTCCGACAGGTATCTTCCCTACGCTGACAGCGTCTTGAAATCGCTGAGGGATGCCGGAATCCGTGCCGAGACGGACACTAGGGACGAAAAGCTGGGGTATAAAATCCGTGAGGCGCAGCTTGACAAAGTGCCCTACATGGTCATTGTCGGCGAACGGGAACAGGCGGACAATACAGTCTCCGTCAGACAGCGCGACGCCGGTCCAGAATGTCAGGAACATGGGGAAATGCAAATCACGGAACTGATTGCCCAAATACAGGCTTGCAGTTCCCAGACAACTGAATTATAATGAATGTAGCTGCCAGTTCTGGAAAGAGTACGGCCATGCTGTATCGGAGGTGTCCGGTCTCACATGGATTATCCCGGGAACACGCTCCGGCTGGCAGCTTTTTAGGTTCCTTAGTTCGTAAATTCCAGTATTTCCTCCACCACCGCATTCATTCTGTTGACATTTTCCAGTATCTTCTCCGCATAGTGCATCCTCTTCTCAACCTCGATCTCCGCCAGAAAGTTCTCCGAATAGCCGGATATCACCATCATCGGGGTTTTCAGACTATGCGCCAGCGCATTGACCTTCTGACTGTAGGCAGCCTCCATCGCCTGCTGTTTTTTATACAGCTTATAATAACTCCATGCGATACAGAGCGTCAAAATGACTACCGCCGCAAAAATTCCCATTCCCATAGGAACAAGATTCCCTCCCCGGCTCTGCCAGAATGACGACACCCCGGCACAGTACAGCACATACTCTCCCTGCGGCGTCCAGACCGGACTCTCCACATACCAGTAATTTGGAGCAAACCCATAAACCTGATTCTTTCGAATCCTGTCATTTCCTGTATAAATTTCCAGGATCGTCTCTTCCAACTCGTGATATTGCGCGATCAATTCCTCCCCTGCATCCATGTAGCGGTCTGCATCTGACCGCGCGATCTCACTGCCGTCCCTGTCAAACAATATCCCAACCATGTCAAAGTCAGACAGACTGTCAAGCTGCTCCTCTATAGCCGTCTTGTCCGTCATGTCTGTGTTCGATAATCTATATGCCATCTCAACACTGATACGCTCCACCCTGCTTCCATTTATCATTTCTATGCTGATCAGAGCGAAATACAGCAAAATATAAAGTACCACCACCATCGCTGCCAGAATCGGAATCCCTGCGCGCAGCCATATCCTCAAAAACATATGTTTATCATTCTTTTTACCCATTCTTTTCACCCATTTCCCTTCTCATCTGTCTCTTCCTTCAACTGATAGCCTTTCCTGATAACCGTCCTGATCTGTCTGCCCTGCGCGCCTAATTTTTTCCGCAACTTTTTGATGTGGTTGTCCACCACCCTGTCATTTCCCTCAAAATCGTAGCCCCATATGCGCGTCAAAAGCTCGTCCCTCGTGCATACCTTTTCCTTGTGCTCCATCAGGTATCGCAGCAGTTCGTATTCCTTATATGAAAGTTCCATCTCCCTCCCCGCGCAGCAAACCCTGTATCGCTCCGGCTCTAACACGATCCCGCCCGCCGTCAGTACCGGGCGCTGCACCATGCCCTTGGAACGCTTTAAAAGCGCCAGTATCTTGGCATGTAAGACGGGCAGCGAAAACGGCTTTACCAGATAGTCGTCACAGCCAAGCTGATAACCGTGAAGCTTGTCCTCCTCACCGCCCCTCGCCGTGATGAACATAATCGGCGCGTCACTAACCCTGCGAAGCTCCCTGCACAGCGAGAAGCCGTCCATCTCTGGCAGCATAATGTCCAACAGCACCAGGTCATACTGTCCCTCCACGATCTGCTCCAGTCCCTTTCCCCCATCATTGGCACAGCGCACGCAAAACGTGTTTTCCTTCTGCGCCGTCAGATAGTCCGTGAGAATCTCGCAGATCTGCAGGTCGTCCTCAATTAATAAAATCTGATATGTCATAATTGCCCTCCTTTTGGGATAGTATACCGCTGTGATGTGTCCTCGAGATGTCGCGGCATGAATATTTTCCGTGTGCATAAAAAGAGATACTCTCTCTCAAGTACCTCCAACGCTCACATATCATTCCCTTTTTCTCCAAACAGATCATACTGCTTCATATCCACACAGTTTTTTCCATCAAAGGTGAAGCGGACGATCCAGGGCATCAGCGCGCGAATCTTATCAAACTCCTGATACCCAAACCGCCTGTCATAATAGTTCACGATCGTGCTCAGCGCCGTCCCATGGGAGCCCACCGCGACCGTTTTACCCTGGTACTCCTCCAATACGCTGTTCAATGCGCGGATATTTCTCTCCTGCACCTCCCGTAGACATTCCCCGTCTAACAATCTGTAATCGAAGTCCGCCCACTGTGCCCTGCTGAAAGACAGAAAATCCGCGATCCACTCACTGTCGATCCTGCGTTCCCTGAAATCCTCCACAATACGGATAGCAAGGCCTTGGCTCTCCGCAAATTCACTGACCGTATCAACAGCCCTCCTATATGGACTTGACAGGACAACATCAACCTTCTTGTCCGACAAAAATTTAGTGACAAGTCTTCTGTCCTCCATCCCTTTCGGTGAAAGCTCCCTTGTCCTGTCATCATGATTTTCATAATTTGGCTCTGCGTGCCGCACAAAGTATACCGTCGTCATCTTTACCGCCCCTTTTCACACAATCATTTTCTCCCTCTCGTTCTCGTCCATGGAGCTGATCGTCTCGAACATAATCTGGTTCAGTTCCTCCTCCAGCGCATCCGTGTCCTTGTTCACAAACGCCGTGTACAAATTCGTCAGGTCTTTTTCTTGTATCTTTTCCTGAAACCATGATATTACCTTTTCGCGGAAGATATAGCGCACCTCACGGTTTGGCAGGCGCATCGTGAGCCAGCGGATATCATTGTCATCCATCCGTTCCTCCACCTTGCGGAAATACCCTGTGAAGAACATAAAATTCCACATATTGTCCATGGTGTTGTAGATTTCATCGTAGGTAATGTCCTCATGAACCGGCTTCTCAATCACGCCGCCATCGATCAGGTGCTCAATCTCCCCCTTCACACTGTCGTCCGCCCGCTCGATCAATTTCCGCACGATGCTGTTCGAGGAGGTGTTCGCCCAGTAAGATTTCGGAAACGGACTGTTTCCCGTGCTCACATCCTTCACATATCGGATAACGCTCCACGGATTATAGACGTTAGATTCACCAAACAAATAGCCGTTATACCAGTTCTTCACGGTTTCATATTGTGCACCTAGTACAGCGTTGCGTAAATAACAGTGAAAAACAGTGCCTGATATTTGTGTCAGGACAAGGCGGAGGAAGGAGGCAATGCGGTGGCATTGTTGACTGACGACAACGCGGTACTGGCACAAATAGCAGGTGCTGTATTCACTGTTATTTACGCAATGTTGTACTAGTTCATAATACTCACAGAGCGCTTCCACCTCACTGTCCGTAAACCCAAAATACTCGTCATAACGCTTATCGAGGATTGAAATTGTTTCCAGATTATTTAATCCTGTAAACAAGGCATCTTCTTGCGACAGATACGCCCCGCCTGCATTCATGATATTCAGCCCCTCAAACAGACCTGTATTGTCGATATGTCCGCCATTTCCGTCCCGCATATCCTCAAAGAAATACTGCAGCATGCTCATATTCAGCGTCTTGCCAAAGCGTCTTGGTCTGGTAAAGAGATTGACTGAACCCTTCAAATCTAGCAAATCCCTCATGAAATTAGTCTTGTCTATGAAATAATATCCCCTTGTCACAAGCATTTCAAAATTATCAACGCCGACTGGCAGCGGTTTTTTATCATATCCCATATCCATTCCCTCCCAAATGAACTTCCTTTCTCATAATACCCTGATTTTATCCTACCCTATAATAGTCAACTTGTAAACAACTTTATAGTTATGTTACCTGACTTATTTCCTTTAGACGCCTGCCGCAATCGAGTAGGGGAATGCCCTTCTCCACTACTCGCCGCGCGCCCCATGCGCCGCCTTAGCGGCATACTTCCTCTGCATGGGGCTGCGCATAAAAATAGAAGGCTGAACAACCCAAAGCTTGTTCAACCCCCTATTCGTTTCATATCACTGTTTCTGATCAGGCAGCAATTCACTCTCAATCAGACGTATATTCCTTCGCCAGTCACGCTTTACAAAGTTTTTAGTTCAGCTTCCAGATATCCCTGTTGTACTCCGCGATCGTCCTGTCTGATGAGAAGAAGCCCGCTTTCGCGATGTTCACAAGCATCATCTTCTCCCACTTCGCCTCGTCCCTGTAGTCCTCAAACATCTTATCCTTTGTCTCGATATAGTCCTCAAGATCTAAGAGTGTCATGAACCAGTCCTTGTTGATGAGCTCGTTCTTCAGTCTTGTCAGGCGCTCCTCATTGCCGACCTTCATCACTTCACTGCTTGTGATAAAGTCAACGGCTTCCTTGATCACACTGCTCTTGTCATAAAAGCTCCTTGACACATAATCTGCCTTCGCGTAGTGCTCAATCACCTGCTCGGACTTCTCGCCAAAGATATAGATGTTGTCATCGCCCACAAGCTCATGAATCTCCACATTCGCGCCGTCGCTCGTGCCAAGTGTCACAGCGCCGTTTAACATAAACTTCATGTTGCCTGTGCCGCTCGCCTCCTTCGATGCCAGTGAGATCTGCTCTGAGATATCGCAGGCCGGTATCAGTTTCTCAGCATAGCTTACATTGTAGTTCTCCACCATCACTACCTTCATGTAATCCTTCACATCCGGATCATTGTTCACGATCTCCTGCAGGCACAACAGCAGGTGAATGATATCCTGCGCAATGATATACGCCGGAGCTGCCTTTGCACCAAAGATAAATGTGACCGGTGTCGAGGGCTTCTTACCGCCCTTGATCTCCAGATACTTGTGGATAATATAAAGTGCATTCATCTGCTGGCGCTTGTACTCGTGCAGTCTCTTCACCTGGATATCAAAGATGGACTCCGGATTGATGTCCTGTCCCTCGTTCTCCTTGAGATAAGATACGAGCTCTTCCTTCTTGGCCTTTTTGATCGCTTTGATCTCTTTCAAAAGTGTCGCATCATCCAGATGCTCCATCAGCTTCTCAAGCTCTGCCGCGTCCTTCTTGTAACCAGCACCGATCGTCCTGGTGATGCATGCTGCAAGCTCCCTATTGCAGGACAAAAGCCATCTTCTGAACGTGATACCGTTTGTCTTGTTGTTGAACTTCTCAGGATAGATCTTATAAAAATTGTTCAGCTCTGTATCCTTCAAAATCTCTGTGTGGATCGCAGCAACACCGTTTACAGAAAATCCATAGTGGATATCGATATGCGCCATATGCACACGCATGTTGTCGTCGATAATCTGTACGCTGGGATCTTTATACTTAATAGACGCTCTCTTGTCTAACTCCCAGATGATCGGCATGAGCTGCGGAACCACCTTCTGCAGATACTTTACAGGCCACTTCTCAAGCGCTTCCGCGAGGATTGTGTGGTTTGTGTACGCGCAGGTTTTGCTCACCACGTCGATCGCCTCATCCATGTCAAAATCTTCCTCCTCTGTGAGAATTCTGATCAGCTCAGGGATAACCATCGTCGGGTGTGTATCGTTGATCTGGATCACTGCATGATCATAGAGCTTGTGAAGATCATATCCATTGTCCTTCATCTCCTTTAAGATCAACTGCGCACCGTTGCACACCATGAAATACTGCTGGTAAATGCGGAGCTGCTGCCCTGCCTCGTCAGAATCATCAGGGTATAAGAACAATGTCAGGTTCTTGTCAATGTCCGTTTTGTCAAAATCAATGCCTTCCTTGACAATGCTCTCATCGATCGTTTCAATGTCAAACAGATGCAGCTTATTCATGCCCTGCTCATATCCGATCACGTCAATATCATAGAGTCTGGACATCACTTTCTTCTTTCCGAAATATACAGGGAAAGAAATATCCGTTTTTGTCAGCCACGACTGCTGCTCAATCCAGTCATTTTTCTCAGCGGTCTGCTGCCTATCCTTAAACACCTGTTTAAAAAGTCCAAAATGATAATTCAGGCCGATACCGTCCCCGACAAGTCCAAGGCTTGCGATGGAATCCAGGAAACATGCCGCCAGCCTGCCGAGTCCCCCGTTGCCAAGCGACGGTTCCGGCTCAACCTCCTCAATGCGGCTAAGCTCCTTTCCCTCTTCCTTAAGGGCTGCGTCGAGCTCCTCGTAGATGCCAAGGTTGATCAGATTATTGGATAACAGCTTGCCGATCAGGAACTCCGCTGAAATATAATACACCTTCTTGTTTCCCTTGATCACGCCCTTGCCGTTCATCATGTCCTTCGTCATGTTGAGGATCGCAAAGTAAAGCTGGCTGTCATCGAGCTCCTTCACCGCTTTGTTGTACATCCTCTGTGTCACTGCTTCCAAATTTGCTTTTACGTTCATACTTTTTCTCCTTTTCCGCTGCTATCCGCAGCATTTTCATGATACATTGACAGTTCCGTAATGATTCTATAGCATAGTGCTTTTATATAGTATATTATTGTACAACTTTTCAGTCGTTATCATAATACAATTCCTTACGAAATCACATCCAGATATTTTATGCGGATTAATTTGTGGGGCACCACGATATCCTGTCCACCCCCGCCCTCCATCAGCCGCGAGAGCTCCTCCACAGCACTGGACGCAATCTTCTGAAAGTCCTGCCTCACCGTATGCATCTGTTTTCCCGCGTACCCCATCAGGCTCACCCCATCAAATCCGCACACCGGTCTGTAGATATCCATGTCGATCAGCGCCTTCATCGCTCCAATCGCCATCAGATCTGACGCGCAGATGATCGCTTCCTTGCTTCCGGCATACTGCATCGTCAGCTTTCTTGCCTCCAGCTCGCTGAAATTTCCTGTCCGGACCAACACCTCCAGCCCCAGCTCACCCGCCAGCCTGTTCATCCCGTTCAGACGCTCCTCCGAGACATATCCGTTTTTCTTTCCGGACAGATACAAAATCTTTTTATAGGCTTTTCCCTCCAAAAATTTTTTGGCGACTTCATACTGCGCCCTTGTATTATCAATGTGGATACTCGATGTGTTTTCACCGACTCCGGGCGCATCGATCAGCACACTCTTAAACTTGCCGCTCTCCACCAGCTGCCTCAATGTGATGTCCTCCTTGGAGAGGTCACAGATCACCAGCCCTTCTATGCCCTGTGATTGAAAATAGCGCGTCATCTCCTCCAGATTCATCTCGGCAATCATGGTAAAAAACACGGTAATAATATCCATGCCCTTCTCTTTTGCCTTGTTGATCGCTCCGATCATATACTGCATCGGAATTTCATCTACTGTCTGCGCGTGTCTGTTTGCATCGAGCACCAGCGCAGCCCGCCCCGTCTTCTTGGAGGATAGCGCCGAGGCAATCGTATTGGGCACAAACCCCAGTTTCGCGATTGCCGCATTCACCTTTTCCTTTGTCTCCTCGCTCACATTTGGATAGTGGTTCAGCACCTTTGATACTGTCGAGATCGCCACACCCGCTTCCTTCGCAACATCCCTTATGGAAACCAACTCATACATCACCTTCTTCTGCACACTGATTTCTTTGTCAGGAAAACGTTTTCCAGAAAACGTTTTCTTAATCATACAATAAAAATAACGGTTTGTCTACCGTTATTTTTAATTTTTTCCAATTTTTTAAAAACCTTTATCCCAGAACTCTCTTGAGCGCGGCAATCAGCCTGTCTTTCTCAAAAGGCTTCACGATGAAATCCTTCGCGCCACTCTGAACCGCCTGCGCCACCATCGCCTGTTGTCCCATTGCGGAACAGATAATAACCTTTGCCTTCGGATCAAACTCCTTGATGCGCTTCAATGCGTCTACACCATTCATCGCAGGCATGGTGATGTCAAGCAGCACAGCATCGGGCTGGAGCTCCATATATTTCTGTACAGCCTCCACACCGTTTTGCGCCTCACCCGCTACGACATACCCGTCCGATTCTATCATCTTCTTGATCGTCATCCTCATAAACGCCGCGTCGTCTACTACTAACACTCTCGCCATGGTCCTCCTCCTTTCCATATCTGATACTCAGGAACGATCTACAAACTATTTTGTGACAGTTCCTTATCGACAATTGCAATCACAACCGACCTCGGATACATGACAAACGTGTCATTTGACTCCCATTTTGTCAAACTGTGGTAATCAGTGTCCGGTGTGTGCTCAAACTCTGTATTCATGATAATACGCCACTTCCGGCCCAGCGGAAGCTTAGGAAGCTGTACCGGCTCCTTCTCCCAGAACGCATTGACACCGATATAGATGATATCATCCTCACGGTTGCCCTCTGTACGTCCGGCAAACATAATACCAATGGTGCGGGTATCCGGCCCACAATTGCTGTTCCACGCCGTCTTGTTGTGTATGGAAACCTCCGGAAATCCGCAGCCGCTCGGACCGGAACGCCCTCTCAGGATCGGGTGCTTCTTGCGCAGGCTGATCATAAACTTACAGAACTCAAACATTCCATGATACTCTTCTTTGCGATTCCAGTCAACCCATGATATGATATTATCCTGACAGTATGCATTGTTGTTGCCATACTGCGTGTTGCAGAACTCGTCTCCCGCGAGGAACATCGCGGAGCCTCTGCTGCACATCAGGATCGCAAACGCATTTTTGCGCAGACGATTTCGCAGTGCCAGAACTTCCGGATCATCTGTGTCACCCTCCACGCCACAGTTCCAGCTATTGTTGTCATCCGCCCCGTCCGTGTTATTCCAGCCATTTTTCTCATTGTGCTTCTGAGCGTACGCATACATATCATACAGTGTGAAGCCATCGTGACAATTCAGGAAATTGACCGTGGCATTCTCCCCGCGGTTTTCCTTTCCATACAGGTCAAGGGAGCCCGTGATACGGTTGATCGCCGCCTGTGCCATGCCGTAATCGCCTTTCAGGAAGCAGCGCATATCATCGCGGTATCTCCCATTCCACTCGGCCCACCGGTTCCATGATGGGAAGCTTCCCACCTGGTAAAGCCCGCCGGCGTCCCACGCCTCAGCGATCAGCTTCACATTGCCAAGCACCGGATCAAACGCAAGACTCTGCAGAAGCGGCGGCTTATTCATCGGAGAGCCATCCTCGTTTCGTCCCATGATTGAAGCGAGATCAAACCGGAAACCGTCCACTCTGTAGGAGACAACCCAGTAGCGCAGGCATTCCAGGATAAACTGCTGCACGATCGGATGATTACAGTTCATGACATTGCCGCACCCACTGAAATTGTAATACTTTCCATCAGGAGTCAGCATATAGTAAATATTATTGTCTATCCCCTTGAAGGAAAAACACGGCCCCAGCTCATTGCCCTCCGCCGTATGGTTGAACACAACGTCAAGAATGACCTCGATGCCATTCGCGTTCAGTTCATGAATCAGGCTGCGAAACTCATTGCCCGCCTTGCCCGGACGCGTGTCCGCAGCATAGGCAATATTGGGAGCAAAAAAGCACACCGGACTGTATCCCCAGTAATTAAGCAGCTTCTCCCCGTCGACAATGCGCACATCCTCCGCCTCGTCAAATTCAAAGACCGGCATCAGCTCCACCGCATTGATGCCAAGCTCCAGAAGATATGGAATCTTCTCGCGGATGCCCTCGTAGGTTCCCCTGTGTTCCACTCCCGAGGACGAGTCCTGTGTAAAACCTCTCACGTGCATCTCATAGATGATCATGTCCTTGGGTTCCAAACTGGTATTCTTGAAATTTCCCCAGTCGTATCCGCTGTCCACCACCCGTGCCTTGTACATACGCTCGGATACGGGCTTTTCCTTGCCCCAGATTTCCTGACCGGCAACAGACTTCGCATAAGGATCAAGAATGTATTTCGTCTTGTCAAACAACAGCCCTTTCTTGACATTGTACTCCCCGTCAAACTGATACGCGTACTCAAACTCTCTGGGCTTCAGTCCATAAACTACCATGGAATATGTGCCACCCATACGGCAGGATTCCGGAAACGGCAAAATCGCATAAGGCTCATGTTCTCCCACATGAAAAAGGCAGAGACTGCAGGATTTCGCCCCGTTGGAATGAATCGTAAAATTCACTCCCTCATCTACCCTGAACGCACCATTTTCCAGGAACTTTCCGGGTCTGACCGCAAAACCGGCTACCTCATCTGTAGGCGGATAGTACTTTCTTTCCAGTCCCGAACCAACATATTTCATAAATAACAATCCTCCCTTACATTATTATAGTCTACATTTGAAATCCCCTAAGTCCATCCCCCGCCATCTCCCTATGAATTTCCATAGCAAAAAATGCGTATATACATTAATATTACATGATTTTCCACATTGACGCAATGTCTCAATTAATTTTACACATTTTTACCACAAAAGTGCATTATCTGCTCCATTTTTTTGTATATTTTTTCCTTATAAAATTCCATTTTTCATCAATATGACTTATACAGAGACATATGCAAAAAGGCCCTCTGGCAATATCAATAATTGTCAGAGGGCCCTTGTACTGGTTCCTACATCAGATCCTGCATACGCACTCCGTCCATGTCGTCAAAGTCCTGATTTTCTCCCACCATACCCCAGATAAAGGTGTACGCGCGGCTGCCACTTCCCGAGTGAATCGACCAGCTCGGCGAGATCACCGCCTGTTCATTTCTCATCACGATATGCCTCGTCTCCTGCGGCTCGCCCATGTAATGCATCACGAACGCGTCCTCGGGCATATCGAAGTACAGATAAACCTCCATCCGCCTGTCGTGTGTATGACACGGCATCGTATTCCACACGCTTCCCGGTTTTAGCGCTGTCATGCCCATGACGAGCTGGCAGCTCTCGACCTGCCCGGGAAGGATATACTTGTTGATAACCCTGTGGTTTGCGTCCTCGAGACACCCGAGCTCCACCTTATTCTCATCCTTGATGATCACGACGTCCTCCGACGCCTCGCCCTGCGGTCTGATCAACTTTGTCGGATATGCCTTGTGTGCAGGCGCACTGTTCAAATAAAACTTTGCCGGATTGTTCGCATCGGCGGACGCAAACGTGATATCCTTTGAACCCATGCCGATATACATGCCTTCCTTATATCCCACCTCATACTTTTTGCCGTCGATCGTAATAATTCCTACCGGACCGATGTTGATGACGCCAAGCTCGCGCCTCTGGCAGAAATACTCCGCGCGAAGCTCGTCCCCCGCCGTCAGCGCAATCGGCTCTACCGGCACTGCCGAACCTGTGATAATGCGGTCAATGTGGCTGTACACAAGCTTGAGCTCTCCTGTCCTGAACAGATCATCGATCAGAAACTCCTCTCTGAGTCTATCGGTCGTGTAATACTTAACGTCCTTTGGTGAAGCAGCTGTTCTCAATTCCATGATTTTTTACCTTCCTTTTCAAAAATTATTGACAGTGTACTGCAAATCATACCGACGGTCGAAAAGCCTGACCGCTCAGTATCATAACATAAATGCGCTGTAAGTACTTACATTTTATCGCAGCCCTTCCAAATAGTCAATAAGAAACAGTGAATAAGTTATTTGTTTACGTTACTGTAACTTCCTAAACTTTGTTGCAAATTCACTTGATTTTCAGATATTTTCATACTATAATTTAATTAGGCTTGGTAGTGCTTTCATAGTTTGTTACATTGCAGATCTATACTGCTGTTACACTGTTTCATATTATTGTAGAAATCTTGTGCTACTGCAAACCGCATTCTATTGGAAAGGTGGATACTCTCATGACAATCTACGATGTTTCAGAGAAAGCCGGTGTATCCATAGCGACCGTGTCGCGCGTGTTGAACGGTTCCAACAACGTCAGCGCCCAGACACGCCAAAAGGTTCTGGCCGTGATCGAGGCCTGTGATTACACGCCAAACGCTTTTGCAAGGGGACTTGGCTTAAACTCAATGAATACGATTGGCATCCTGTGTGCCGACTCTTCCGACCTGTATCTTGCCAATGCGATCTATCATATCGAGCAGGAGCTGCGGGAGAACAATTACAACTGTATCCTCTGCTGTACGGGCTATCACCTTGAGGACAAACAGAAATACCTGAATCTCCTCGTCAACAAAAAGGTGGACAGTGTGATTCTCGTGGGCTCAAATTTTATAGCCGACAAGGACGCTGAGAACGACTATATCCGCGAGGCCGCTGGAGAAATCCCCATCCTTTTGTTAAACGCGGACTTTGACTGTGAAAACGTATACTGCAGTCTCTGTGACGACTTCAAGTCGACCATGCAGGCCACTTCCTATCTGATAGAAACGGGCGTCGAGGACATCCTGTATCTGTACAACTCCAAGTCCTTCTCCGCGCTCCGAAAACTGTCAGGCTATCAGAGCGCGCTCACCCAGAAAGGACTGCCGCTGCGCATGGAGTACATGCAGTATTTTCCGGGAAGTCACGCCAATCTTCCGGCAATCGCAGACTTTCTGGCGGATCTCGACAGCTCTCTCCAATACAGGGGCATCGTCGCCGCTGATGACAATCTCGCCATCGGCGCCGTCAAATTTGCGCATAAGAAAGGGCTGTCCATACCAAGCGAACTGTCCATTGTCGGCTACAACAACTCGATCCTCAGCACATGCTGCGAACCGGAGCTCACGAGCGTCGACAACCGGCTCGAAACCCTGTGCCATCACATCGTAAAGACGCTGATCGGCATTCTCAGCAACAAAGAAATGCCCCAGAAGGTTATCTTCTCCGGCGAACTGATCAAAAGAGGAACAACTCTTTAACATATTTATATCAATTTTTAATCAAAATGAAAACGGAGGAATCATCATGAAATCTTTTATGGATCAGGACTTTTTGCTCCAGACCAAAACGGCGAGCGACCTTTTTCACAGCTATGCGGAAAAGACACCTGTGCTCGACTACCACTGCCACATCAATCCCGCGGAGATCGCAGACAACCGCAAATTTGACAACATCACACAGGTATGGCTTGGCGGCGACCACTACAAATGGCGCTTCATGCGTTCCTGTGGTGTGGACGAAAAGTTCATCACAGGCGACGCATCAGACAAGGAAAAATTTTTCAAATGGGCAGAGTGTGTCGGCAAGGCGATCGGCAACCCGCTCTTCCACTGGACGCACCTGGAACTGCAGCGGTATTTTGGCTATATGGGTGTCCTCAACAAAAAGACTGCCGAGGAAGTGTGGAATCTCTGCAATGAAAAACTAAAGGACGACAGCATGAGTGTGCGCGGTCTGATCAAGCGCTCCAACGTGACGCTGATCTGCACGACGGACGATCCCATCGATTCGCTTGAATACCATAAACAGATCGCAGCTGACGACACCTTTGACGTGCAGGTACTTCCCGCATGGAGACCGGACAAGGCAATGAACATCGAAAAGCCGGACTACTTCGACTACCTCGCAAAACTCGCAGATGTGAGTGGCGTCGCTATCAACACTTTCGCAGATCTGAAAAACGCACTGCAAAACAGACTGGACTTCTTCGCCTCCATGGGCTGTTCTGTGTCTGACCATGCATTAGAATATGTAATGTACCAGCCAGCTTCCGACGACGAGATCGAGGCAATCTTTGCCAAGAGAAAAAGCGGTGCGTCTGTCACCAGACAAGAGGAGCTCCAGTACAAGACAGCTTTCATGCTCTTTGTCGGAAAACAGTATCATAGACTGAACTGGGTAATGCAGCTCCACTACGGCTGCAAGCGCGACAACAACACACTGCGCTATGACCAGTTAGGCCCCGACACCGGATACGACTGCATCAACAACTACGCCCCATCCGCAGAGCTCGCTGATTTCCTGAATGCACTAATCAAAACAGACGAGCTGCCAAAGACGATCATCTACAGCCTGAACCCAAATGACAACCAGGCAATCGGCACGATTCTTGGCTGTTTCCAGGACTCCACGGCATGCGCCAAGATCCAGCAGGGCAGCGCGTGGTGGTTCAACGATCACAAGACCGGCATGCAGGATCAGATGATCTCCCTCGCAAACCTCGGAAACCTCTCCGGCTTTGTCGGCATGCTGACAGACTCCAGGAGCTTCCTCTCCTACACCAGGCACGAGTATTTCAGACGCATCCTGTGCAATCTCGTCGGAAACTGGGTGGAGGACGGCGAGTTCCCGGCTGACATGGAGACACTTGCGGAGATCGTAAAGGGTATTTCCTATAATAATGCGGTGAACTATTTTGGATTTGACTTAAAGACCGTATAAACAAATCGTTCCTGTATACACGCTGCAATCCGTGTACACAGGAACGAAAAACGTAACATACGAAAGGCACCATCTAATGCTTCATACATCTTCTTGTAGAAACGACCATGAGGTCAACGCTCCCCAAAATATCGCAGCAGTATCCGATATCGCCCGCGATACAGATGATTGCAGAACATGCCCTCCCCCTCAATGCGACTCAGCAATCGAGTAGGGGAAAAGCCTTTCCCCTACTCGCCGCGCGCCCCGTGCGCCGCCTTAGCGGCATATTTCCTTTGCACGGGGCTGCGCACAAAAACATCGATCTGTCTACCGCCAGCTTTATTGTCACAGATAACCGGGACGATGAAAATGCTGAACAGATCAATGATGAGGACTGCAAAATATATGGCACCGTCAAGCCGTCACTTTCACGTAATCAATTTACAGACGCAGTACTGGCAAAAGCGGACTATGAGGATACCAATCTGATCACACATACCTACGCGGCGAATTTTGACGGCAATGGGAAGGAAGAAGCTTTTGTGATCGCTGGGGAATGGGGCACTGAATGGGGAGACGATACCCTGGAGATGATATATGGGGAGCTTTGGTTTATTGACAGTAGCGGCGCTGCGACGCGCCTGGTGTCCACAACAACGTTTCAATCCTGGCAGCAATATATCATGCAGGATGGCAAAATTTATTTTTTCATAGACTATAATATCGCATTCACATCATGGGGTACATTAGTTCTTACCGTGAAAGGAAACCAGCTCATGATATTTCCCTGTTATGGAGACAAAATTGTCCTCGATCCCGCGAACACAGAACATCTTTATCTCAGCAACTACGCATGGGGAACCAAGTTGATTCAGGACGATGGGCAGATTATCGTGACACATAACTGTTATGACGGCATGCTTGAAATCTTAAAATCGGAGTCAGAGGACGGGGACAGATTTCTGTGGTTTGGACATACATGGAAACCTTACACATTTGAATTTGACCATGAACAATGGAAGGAAACACCCGCGCGTGGAGTAACCAGAGAAGAGGTTGAATCGATCGCTGCCCTTCCCCAGACTTTTGACAGCTCAGCCTATGATGGCGTACAATATATCCTACGCGACAACGGGGAATTAAACATCAACCTGGCAAAAACCGATCACGAATATCCTGAATCTGTCTCTTTTGAAAACCTCACTTTCCTGCTCAGTGAATCGCGGGAATGGATTGCACAGGAGCGGGATAATAATGGAATCTACGCTATACAGCTGACCGGCGAAAGCCACTGGGATTATCTGGACAACCTGCTAGCGGAATTACAATAATTTTTTGGCGCCTGCATAGTTCCTTTCCACAATCATTTTTGTGGGCAGGCGCTTATCATTCCTTGTCATAATTCCCATGATATAGCTGCCAACAAGATATTATTGGCGCCCATTTTACGCTAACAGCCATAATATGAGCATACTGGCATAGCTTACTTTCAGATTTTTTTCAGAGACATAAAAAGGTATCGCATAAACAAAAGCATTTAGCGCTGATACAATACCGTCCTCAAATCCATGATACAAATGTGGCATACCCCATAGAAAAAACAGTGCCAGTGCGCCCCACGGTATCTCTGATTTCCCAGTCAGACATTCCCCTGCCTGCTGGGCATATGTCAGAAGCTCCAACATTAACAAAACTTCCAACGGATAATAGAGGATATTGCGAATCGTATATAATGGATAACCCGAAAAAAATTCCCTGATCAATAAGGGCTTCATTCCGATATTCAGATAATATCTCACCGCTATTGAAATACCGCACATAACCGTAAAAAATATGATTACCCATCCCTGCCTGTTAAATGACCATTGATATGATACAGCTCTCCCTTCATTTTGTTTTTTCATTCTAAACAGAACAAAAAATGCTCCCACTCCCCAAATAACAGGACTGATTCCGAATGCTAATATTTGATTTGGCATACATAGCGAAATAAAATCGCATTCTATCACGCCCCATACAATCAACATCATGATTAACGCATGCATACCTTTTTTGTAGGTTTCCTTTTCCATATTCCATCTCTCTCCTCTATAATTGATCTGATGAATATTTTACCACAAACAGATATCCAATTCCAGTACGCACACAAACAATTATACGGAACAATTTCTGTTTTCGGATTCTTCACTTTTCTATCCATGCCCCCTTCTATATCTATAAGTTCAGGAACATTTAACAGACAGCAATGTTTTTATGTCGTCAAAGTGCTCTTCACATGTAACACGATAATGAATCCACCCGCCGTCGCCACAGTGATATTTGTTGTCTATATATTCCTGCGCATATTTTTGAAGCTGGCTGTAAACGGTCTCGCACTGCATATCTGACAGCCGCATCATAACCGTGAAAGCATTGTCCTCTGCAAAAATATTACATATTAACTTGTTTTTCTTTTTATGGGCAACACCCCAGCCGTATTTATTTCCATATGGGAAAACTACCTTTATCTCTGTATGAAAGGCTGATACCAGCCATTCGTTCAACAGCGTAAATCTTTCTGAATTCTCGCCACAGAATCTGGTCATTTCTTCCATGGAAGGCGTTATTTGTTTATTGAACATTCTTTCGCACATAATTCCATACTCCTTTTCGTTACAATCCACTTTTCGGGTTTCGGCATTTCCACACATCTACAACTCAAAATCTCTCAAATATTACAATAGCAGCGTTCATCTTTGCCGCCCAGTTCCATTAATTTTAGATAATGCGGAATATCCTCCATTACAGGCTCGATTCGAAACGGCGCGCCGCAGCATCCACAGTGCCATTTTTCTTCCTGTTCAAACCTATATTTTACACTGGATTTGCAGGTGCCGTTTGCACGGTTCTGGCAACCGGCGTCACTATGGCGAAACATCTCCACGATCCTTTCGGTGCACTCGCCCAAGTACGTCAAGCAATTCTGGGCATTTCGGATTCTCAATTCCAGATACAGTTTCCCTGTATCGGAAGTCAGTGCGTAATCATACGCCGACGATTTTTTGCAAAAATACCGGACAGACGGCCCCTCATTAGAATCACCCTTTTTCCTCACAGCTCCGCCTTCCATAAGTATTTTGTCCAGGGCAGCGATCACCTCTCTGTCCGTTGGGTTGTGCATCTTGTCCGCCACATAGTCACTGCCCCTGGAAAGACTGCATGTGTGCAAATCCTCCGATAAGATCTTATAATTCCATCCGATAAATGCATTGCTGAAGGCGACCTGATTTGAATAATAATTTTTTACGTCTCTAAGCTGTGTATTTTTCACTTTATTTGCGACAGCATATAGAACTTCCAAAACATTCCGATTATCTGGGTAATCGATTTCCAGCGCTTCGCCTGATGACAACTGAAACTTTTTGATGTCGTCAAACATAAAACCGTAATCACACAAGACTTCCAACAATAAATTCGTCTTTTTTGCCTTATTCATCTTTCGGACTTGCACCGTGTCAGAGACAAATACCTTATCCTGAAAACTGCCGCAGGCAAACAGGCAGAACAGAAAGTAAAACAGCTGCCATGGCGCACTCCTCGCCTCCCTTGCCTGACTGGAAAAGTAGTCATATTCATCTATTTTGTATAATGGCAGTCCAAACTTTTGCGGGGTATCCGCCATGTCAGAATACATCTGGTAAAACAGCCCTCCGATTTCACGAAACGCGCTTTCAAACGCTTCATAAGAAATCTTCTGCAAAAAATCGGAATGGATCGCTATATTATCTGGTATGTCTACCAGCTTATTGCGGCGGATCAGAGCCCACCTGCTGCTCAAAAACGCGTCACTCATATCATTATCTCCCTACATTTTAAAATTCATAGCTTTCCCCTGAAAAATGCAATTTATCAAACGCCTTTACCCTGTCACGGTTGAGACTATCGTCATAAATGTCCGATTCATAATACTTCCCGCCCTTTGCACATGACAGATAACCGGAAACAAGCTCCATTCCCATAAACGCCGGATAATTGTATCCGTCCGAATCCGTAATGCCCCATGTAGATGCCTCTTTAAAGCCAAATTGCGGATAATACTCTGGTCTTCCAAAAAACAGAATTGCGCCAAATCCCTGTTCCGTCGCCTTGCATATCATACTTTTTATGAGCGCCTTTCCGACACCCTTTCCCTGATATGCCGGCTCTACGCTGAGCGGCCCGAAATTCAGGACTGGGATCGTGCCATCTGGGGTTTTCACTTTGGCATTACTACATATGATATGTCCAACGATCTTATGGTCAGTCTCTGCAACCAGACTTAATTCAGGTATACCATCTCTTTCCCGAAGCGTATGAACCATCCAGTGCTCGTAGGGACAGCCGATTCCCCCTCGTTCAATCCGCTCCGGGTATGAAAATGCTGCTCTTGTTATTTCCTCCACTCTCCGATAATCTTTTTCCCGTTCTTTTCTGATTGAAATATTCATTTACTCCTCCTTATATTGGCATCTAAAGCAGAAAACATACTGTAACGAAATCATGACTATCTATCTTTAAAGTATGTATTGCATAAAATTACCATTCTTCACAAACCCAAAATCCGTGTACAGCAGCACGCCCATATCAGATGCCGTGATCTGGACACAGCCGCAGCCGTATTCCTTCGCCTCATTTACAACCCGCGTCAATAATTCTTTCGCGATACCCTGCCTGCGGTAATCATTCGCAGTAAACATACTGGAAAGCAGTCCGATTTTTCCATTGGGACAACTAAAATACGGCGGCTTTTCTACAAAGGACATTCCGCTTGTCCCCACAATCCGATCCCCGTCCACAGCCAGCCACGAGACAAACGTGCCGTCCGCCATATGCCGGTTGTAATAACCAATTAAGGCAGGTCTTAAATCAATATTCTCCCTGGCGCCCTCCTCCCGCAACTGGCGGATTCTCATTTCTATAAAAGTATCTAAGTCCTTTTCGGTCAGTTTCCTGTATTGCACTGCCATATAACATCGCCCCTCTCTTTCCTGTTCATCTCTTTTTAAAGTTGCTCTCCCGAATTGGTCACTATAAAGGAATTGTAGCTGTTTTTCCCTGATCATACCATGAATGGAGATGAAAAAAACCTACGCTCCGTAGCGTCAGGGAACTGAGATCACCGTATGTGCCGTTTCCTTTTTCTACAGTTTCTTAATAACTGGCACCCACATACGAAAGCCATCTGGAACACCACCGTTTTGGAACCACCGTTCTGAGAAAATGTGTTCCTCATAAAAAATACCCGCCGGACAATCAAACGCATATCCCTCGGTATTTTTCATAAATTCAACAAAAGCCTCGGAAGCCTTCATCAGGCTAAGCGCGATATCCATATTCTCATTTTCATCAAACTGATTCAGGGTGACTTCATTTACCAGAAACAAACCTGACGGAGCGTCCTCAACCTTCCGCCCGCAGAATTCTTCCTGGAAGCATTCATCGCCTATGAGATACATCATCGCTTTGTAAGGGTGCCTTACATGTTCAGATGCGTTCTGATGCCCTGCGTCCTGCGGGTGGTGACCAGACGGCGCCACTCCGACATACCTTCTGGCAGTGCGGTCTGGTACATGCTCTTTACACCATTTTGCCATCTGTCCCCATGCCTCACTTTCCGGATCAACACAATCGACCGTAAAACAGACAACTTTTTCATTTTTATGTTCTTCGATTTTTACGATCGCAGTCTCGTTCATAACCATCTCTCCCTCTTTTATCTGAATCTGGAAATTCAGTTTGGGAAAACAGACAACGGAACCGCCTTCCCTGATTTGACTGGGTGTTTTTCCTGTAAAATGCCGCATTGCACGGGAGAATGCCGTCGCGGAATTGTATCCATATTTCACAGCAATGTCAGTAACCCTGTGTTCCGTATCCATTAATTCCCTTACCGCGTATTGAAGTTTGCGTTTCCTGATATACTCGTCTAAAGTCATGTTGGCAATCAGTAAAAAGAATCGTTGATATGTTGACTTGGATATTCCGGCTATACGGGCAGCCCTATCGTAGTCAATCTCTCCAAACAGGTTGTCTTCTATATATGCAATTGACAGGTTCAGTCCTTCCACATAATCCATAATATCACCTCCTCCAGTCATTATAGCTTATGTATCCCCAACACGCTCTACAATAAACGTCATTTACTGCACAGGGAATATGCCCTCAAATATTTCCTTTTACAAATATTCCGCAATCACCGAAGCCGGATTTTTCTGATAGATCTCCTGCTTAAAAAGGCTTCCGCGACTCCTTCATCCTGCCCCCTATATCACAGATTTTCTTTTGCTAATCTTGTGTATTTATTTACAAACTCTGTTTTTTCCGCCGTATATCTATCCCTGTCATGTTCATATTTTTTCCATAAATCTAACTTTAAATTTTCATACGCTTTTGCAATCTTTGTATGCCCATTTAAGTAATCCCTAAAATAGATTTCGTCTTTATCATTCAAAAGACGTAGATGAATGTGAAATACCCTTTCCGCAAATCCTTTCTCTGTATATCCCTTATTCAGTGAAATTCTTTTATCGCTTTCAGACATACAAATGTATCCATTTTGAATCATTCGTTCTTTTACCATGATAAGCGTGGCGGCATCAGGAATTTCAATCAATATATCAATGATTGGCTTCGCCCATATTCCATGAATGGCTGTACTTCCAATATGATATATTTGCAAACCCAGTTTAGCAGGAAAAATATTTTTTAGAATATTCTGTTCTTCTTCATACCATTTCGACCAACAATCCTGATGCTCTGTTAAATAGATCGGGAACAATTCCCATAATTCTTCCAAATTCATTTCTGAAAGTTTTTTACTCATAACTTTCTCCTATCGGATTGAAAATTTTCTGCTTGTTGCTGATACTAGAGCGTGTTTGTGCTTTCTGCCAGATGTGCGTCACAATTTGTGGGAGATTTGTGCCAAATGAAGGGCGCATAGCGGGCTATGTAACCTGAATTTGGCATAAATATCACGCAAAGTGGGACGTGCAGATGGTAGGAATGATTTTTCAAACATGCTCTAGTGCGGATATTCAATTAAATCTACACCCTGAATAATTTGATAATACTACTGCTCCATGCACACTTCAACCATTTTCTTCATAAAAGGCAAGTCGCCCCAATCGGGGTTGTCTATCCTGAATGTGCATCCGCATACACCGTCAAAGTCTTTCCCAAAGATAGTCTTTTTTCTGCCGCCGCTGCAGGAACCGCAATGGTCGCAAAATTTTTACCCCCGGATTTTTATGGGCACATACAGATCCATCTGGTCATATCCCAGGGCGTTCTTAATCTCCTCTGTCGGGTTGACCATATGCCCCATTGTCCGGCGTCCCTGCCGCTCATCGAGCTCAAACCCGCTATTTTCCAGCCATTTTAAAATACCTGAATACACCCTGCCGCCCATATCGTCATCTCCGTCTACCGACATCGCCTCAGCGTACAGACCGCCCTCAAACTCTACCAGATCATAGGGCAGCACATCTTCCCGGGTAACCCATTCCTCGACCGCCCATATCCACTCGGCTCTCATATCTTCCTCAAACCAGAGAAAATCAGGAGCGTCATATATCATTTTCCGGACAAGATGATTGTGCGCCTCCTGCCACTGCTGAAAAGCGCCCAAAACGTTTTCGATCGTATCCTTGCCGGACGAAAACGCCCGAAAGGGATTGATCTGGATAATCCGTACTTCGGGCGCTTTCTTGAGCTTGTCCGTAACATCCAGTAAACGATTGACTGGTGATGCGTTCCCGTCATAAGAAATATTTGTAATGTGGTTTTCGATTGTTGCTGCTTTTTCATACAGCCTCTTCACGTCAGCGTCCCTGCCAAAATCCGCCTGTCTGATCTGTCCAATAAATTCCAGTATGATATTCTTTAGATCTCTTAGCAGCGCAACCTCGTCATCTATATCCTTCGTTTTCTTTTCCAGAACCTCCAAAAGAATCTCCGTACCAGCCGATTGAAAGATCAACTGAATGTCCTTAATGCTAATATTTAATTTTCGCAAAATCAAGATCTGCTCCAGACGCTTGACCGCCTGCTGGTCATACAGCCTGTATGCGTACTCCGCACTCCTCGTACTTTTGATCAGCCCCATATCCTCATAATAGCGCAGCGCCCTTGCAGATATGTCATATCTGGACGAAACCTCCCTTATTTTCAGTAACTCTGCCATGCAAAACTTTCCTTTCATGCTTTTGCATTTATTATAACAGCTTCCCTAACGGCAGAGTCAATCCCCTTCGATAAAAATTGTCGTAATATCTGAAACGAATTTAAAGGTAGTGTTCTTCTCTTCTGCTTTTCCACTCTTTTTCCTCGAACGCATACTGTTTCAAAACCTCATCATGATAGACTGTTTCATGCATTTCTTTCCATAATTTCCAAAAGTCCAGCCGCCTGATCTCTGCTGTCAGATAAGCGATCACCCGCGCCGGAAGAAACAGCGAGAACTGCGCAAGCTCCGCCAGTTCCGCATCGTCCGTCTGCTCCCGCTCTTCCCTGTTCCTTCGGAGAAGTCCGATCTGGCCAGGCCTTGTGAAATTTGTGTTACTGTTCACACAGGACTTAGCATTTACTGCTAAGTCCGTGCGAAAACGTAGCGGTTGCAAGTAAAAATCCATTTGCGAAGCAAATTTTGCATGGATTTTTACCTGTTACTGGAACGGAGTGAACAGTAACAAATTTGTGAATGACCATTGCTGTAACTTGCTGCAATGGTAGACTTTACACTTCAAATGTGATATACTTCATTCATAGGGAGGTACAAGCGTATGAGTGACAATGAATTATTATTAGCAATATCTGAAATGCTGGACAAGAAACTTGATGCAAGACTAAACCCAATTGAGAATAGGATTAAACGTATAGAAGTAGATATACTCGAAAGTCAAGTAATCCCACGTTTGAACACTATCGAATCTTGTTACACTTCTACTTTTGACAGATACAAAGACAGTGTTGAGGATTACGAAGCAATCAAACAAGACATTTCTATCATGAAAAAAGTAATTACAGAGCATAGCGAAAAATTACAAAAATTTGCATAACAACTACATAATGTATACCACATGAAAAGTGTAAGGTCTATTGAATTATCAAGGGCTTTGCACTTTTTATTTTAGGAGGACAACGACAATGATAAAAACAGTCACATACTTTGAGTATCAAGCATTAAAGGTAATCGGTAAGAAGATAACTGTATTAAGGGCTAACAACAATACAGCAACAATAGTTATAGGTAAATAAGCAAAATCGTAAAAATAAGGCATACCAATTAAGTCCATCCTATCCGATATGCCTTAATATACTATTTCTTACATTCTCATCAATTCAGTCTCGTTTATTTCATTATAAATAAACTCAGCCCATTCCTGTACTGTATCATGCTCAACATAGTTCTTATCCCGCCGCAATGATTCTGATAAGTAGGAATTTTGAACAGCACGATACGCCTCTACTTCATTCATACTGTACTCCCTCACCAGAGTATCTTTAACAAATCCCTTAAATTCCCTAATTTCTGCATTTGTCATACTGCTCACCTTCTTTCTATTAACTTTAAATACTTTTCTTTGGTTGTTATTAAAGGTAGTGTAAAAAAGACAACAACTAAGCAGCGTAGCGTATGTCTACACCTTCCTAAGGGATGGCTTCAAGGACATCCTCCAGGAGCTCATGGAGGCAGACCACCCATTAAACACTGCACCCTTGCTGGGCGCACTTACTTTCCACGCCAAGCACAAGATGAACCGGACGAAAATATCCTCGATGTCAAAATCCGAAATACCTCTGTCTCAATGTCCTGTTTGCCATAACACTCAGATACCGCTTCAGCCTGATCCGACCTATATTATGGGTGACTTGCCGGCTTGTGACCTCCCAGCTATACTCGCCTGTCTTTATGATACTGCCCTCCTCCCTGTTGTCATCGGCAAGCTTTCTCAACTGCTCTACTGCCGCCCTGTATTCCCTCTTGCTGCCATTCTGAAGAAAATCATAGAACATACTATGGAATGGATAGATACGTTTATAATAATGATTAATCTCGACAAGAAGAGTCAAAAAGTCTTTCAGAAATTCATTCTGTTCCAGTTCCCCCTGCGCTATTTTCTCTGCAAGCTCCCTGTGTTCCAGCGCAAGCGCCTTTAACCACTGATTCAGTTCCCCTGAGAGAATGACCTCATCAGAGCCATCCCACCAATACATCCTGTCATCATCTGAAATGAAATATTTGGGTTTGTCTTGTGCTTCCTCCGGTGTGTCCAAAAATACAAAATGACCATCCTGGCGCAGAAATTCACTGGTACGAACCGGCGGTATCGGGGCTTCTCTCCTGCTTTTCCACTCTTTTTCCAGTTCCTCGAACGCATACTGTTTCAAAACCTCATCATGATAGACTGTTTCACGCATTTCTTTCCATAATTTCCAGAAGTCCAGCCGCCTGATCTCTGCTGTCAGATAAGCGATCACCCGCGCCGGAAGAAACAGCGAGAACTGCGCAAGCTCCGCCAGTTCCGCATCGTCCGTCTGCTCCCGCTCTTCCCTGTTCCTTCGGAGAAGTCCCTGAATCTGTTCCATGGCATCGTCTGTATTTGCCTCCAAAAACCTCGTGACTGCTTTTTTGCACCGATATACATCTGCAGGATAGGAATCCTGACTGAAATCCTGCTCTGCCAGGCTCTCCGTCCCCTTTATTATATACAACAGATCTGCAAATTCCAACCCTCCTATAGCGCGCCACATACTATATGGAATAAATTCCATAACCTTATATGCCGTGAGCGTCCTTTCTGAAGCCTCTTCCGAAAGGGCATATTTTTCTACGCAGTCCCACAAACGAAACCTTTTCTTCAGGGAATATGCCGTCCCCAAAAGATGGTTGATCCAACCGACAAATTTATCCGCGTTGATAACACAATCGTTTACTTCTGTAACCCCGGCATCATCGTCATTGACTTCATACAGAAAATGGATAGCCGTGACGACATCACAAAATTCAAAATTTCCTATTTTCCCCGAGTAGAAGCATGTTTTGTTTGAATCATACCCGGCCGTCTCCCATATGTCATCCTCAAAATAATTGTAATCAAAATAAACCCTTCCCTCCCGACATATTTCCACAGGCTTTAACAGTGCCATATCATATCCATATAGACTGACACGCTCATAATCCATCATACCGCCATAATTCGCCAGCTTTACGACCTGCCTGAAAAACTCCTCTTTCCGTTCTTCCGGAATATCCATACTCCCTGTATAATAACCATACGTTCCCATAGCGCGTTCCCCCTTAAAATCCAAAATTTCGAACCAGCTCTATTATAAACCAGTTACACGGGATTGTCATTGACGGCATAGTTTAAAAAGTGTCTTGCTATGACGATACCTACTTTTCCAGCGGATTTATTGAACATTTTTCAAACATGTTTCTGTTAAAAGCCATCATTAACAGTAACTACACAAAAATGTCCAAACATACATTCCCCGAAATGTAAAAACTCGCACTTGTTTTCACCATTTTCAAATGATACAATCATATCTGTGATATATTTTTTCTGAAGCGCTTCAAGAACTTATCAATGACAAATACTATAAATTTCAGAAAGGATTCTCTTTATGAACAACTCACAAATGAATACACTGAAAAATGCAACAGGGAAAATCGACTACACTCTCATGAATGACTGTATGTTTCACTCTGTTATGACCAGAAATATTACTGTCCTGAAAGGACTGGTCTGCGCACTGCTCCACCTGAAACCGGACAGGGTTCGGTCCATCGAAGTCCTGAACCCATATGAACTGGGCGAAGATGTTCGCGACAAAAATTTCATCCTCGATGTCAAAATCTGTCTCAACAACAGTACCGTCGTCAACATTGAACTGCAGGTTCAGCCGCAGAAATACTGGAATAACCGTTCCCTCACCTATCTCTGCCGGCTCTTTGACAACTTAAAGAAAGGGGCTTCGTATTCCGATATCATGCCCGCGTACCACATCGGCATCCTCGATTTTACGCTTTTTCCCAAACACCCTGAGTTTTATGCCACCTATAAGATGAAAAATGTCCGAAAACACTATATTTATAATAGCAAATTCACCTTAAATGTGTTAAACTTGAAGCAGATCAAACTGGCTACGAACGGGGACAAACTCTGGAAGCTTGACTTCTGGGCCCGTCTTTTCAAAGCTACTACTTGGGAGGAAAAATCACTGGAGGTGATTAAAAATGTTAGCTCAACAGGACAATGTTTTTCAGGAAACCTGCGAGACGGTATTCCGACTCAATCAGGACAAAAAGGTGCGCTACTGGTGTCAAGCCCGCGAGGAAGCCGAACGCATCGCACGCACCACCAAACAGGACTATGAGAAAAGGCTCGCGAAGAAGGATAAGGCTTTGGCGGAGAAGGACAATGCTTTGGCGGAGAAGAACAACACGATCGCCGAAGATAAACGTCTGATCGCTGAAAAGGATAAGGCTTTAGCGGAGAAGGACGCACAGATCGCTTTACTGAAGGCGCAACTGAATCAAAAATGACGCAAAGAACCCCAGACAAATATACCTGTCTGGGATTCTTTGATTTAGATTAGGTTAGGTTGTTTATTCACGGCAAATGAAATCTGCCGTGAATGTTGCGCCCGCCGCAACCGCAAAGCGGTATAAGATTTTTCTCATTACGGCTTGTGCGCAAATTTTATACTGAGCGGTCAATTTTTTTGACCGCCAATATAGCTTGTTAATCAGATAATCTTTTTATTATCTCTTCAGATTGATCAGTTCCTCAAGCAGTGTATCTGATACTGTGATGGTACGGCTGTTTGCCTGGAAACCTCTCTGTGTGGTGATCATGTCGGTAAACTGCTGGGAGAGATCCACGTTCGACATCTCAAGAATACCGCTGGTGATCGAGCCGATACCCTCTGCCTTGATGTCCACGAGGGAGGCATCGCCGGAGCTGGCCGTTGTCTGGTAGAGGTTGTCGCCGGAGTTCTCAAGTCCCATGGCGTTTGCAAATTTTGCCACGCAGATCTGTCCGAGTCTTGTGATGTGCCCGTTGCTGTAGCTTGCCGTGACGATACCGTCCGTGCCGACAGACACGCCGAGCAGCTTTCCGACCTTTGTTCCGTCAAGGCGCTTGCCCTCTACTGTCGATTTGTGGTCGTTGCTCACATTCTTCGTGCCTGACATATCAACCGTGACATTCTCAAAGTTTCCTCTGTCATTGATCGTGCTCAGGTTGATCGTGAAGGTGCTGTTTCCCATGGAATCCACATATCGGAATTCACCGTTGCCTGTGTCATACTGCACTGTGAACACGGAATCGTCAAGTATGCTGGATACATCCACAGCAACCTTGTTCGAATCCGTCATTCCTAGCAGTTTGATCGTATACTGCCCTGGAATTGGTGCACTATCCTGCATCGTCTCCGTTGTCGTATACTGCTGGGTCTTTCCGTCGCTCGCTTTAAGCTGCAACAACTTACGCATCGCATCGCTCTGTGCATCTGTTACCTCCAAAGGATCTCTTTTTCCATTTGCATCAACAGTTTCAAACTTGTATTTTGTCACCGTGTCACCATTATCATCCACATATGTCTGTGACGTCGCTGCAATTGTTGATGTTGCCGCGGTATTTACGTTACCGCCAAGAGCACACGCAACAAATCCATTGGCATTTTTCACGTCCGCAGGAGTTATATTAGGAATATTATACAACATTTTTGCAACATCATCATCAACTTTTGCAGCATCTGCTATGGGATACTCCACTTTATTATCCGTTACATATCCTGTATCTCCTGAAAACTCTACAGTCAACGTTATATTAAGCAAATCACTTGCAGCATCAGGCGCTAAATCAGGATTATTGGCAAAAAATTGTTTCAAATCTACGGTTACAGTATCTTTTTCTCCCATAGTATGATCGCCAGCAACAATTGATTGTTTCGGTGCTACGGGTGTATTTCCATTAATCTCAGCCCAGATATCCTTAATCAGCTTCTCAGTCGCCTCTGGAGAGTCAATCGTTGCCAGATCCTTTTTTTCACCATTAACCTGATAAGAGAACGACAGTTTAGAAGTATCAACCTTATAAATATTGGCAGGCATATGATAGATACTCTCTGTATTCGTTACCTCTCTGGTCGAATTGCTGATCGATGTCGCCGGCAAAATGCCAAACTTCAGATTGTAGGGATATCCCGCACTGTCATAGACCTCAAAATTGACGATCTTGCCATCCTTTGTCTGCAGATCCGAATCATCCTTGTCGATGATACCCGCGATCTGCGCATTCTTTGTGGCATCCGCATTATACTCATTACTTGCCTTGGTGTTGATCGGTCCGACCGTACCTTTTACGATGTTCCCTTCCTTGTCAACGCCCCAGCCCTGCACGATGTAGCCGGTGCTCGCCATACAGAGGTTTCCCGCGTCGTCCACGTCGAACGATCCGTCTCTTGTGTAGTATGTGCTTGTTCCGTCGCTCACCACGAAGAATGCCTCGCCGGAGATCTTCAAGTCAAACGGGTTTCCGGTCGACTGGTTCCCGCCCTCCTGCGTGATGGTCGTATTGATCGCCGCCGCCTTTACACCCAGACCGATCTGCCTGGGGTTCGTACCGCCTGTGCCGTTTGCCGCGTTGGCGCCTGTCGCCGCCTGCGTCGTCTGGTAGAGCATATCGGAGAAGTTCATCTGCTTTGCCTTGAATGCTGTCGTGTTCACGTTTGCAATGTTGTTACCAATAACGTCCATTCTTGTCTGGTGTGTCCTAAGACCTGATACACCAGAGAAAAGTGATCTCATCATAATTAAGTGACCTCCTAAATCATATTTGCCGTTTATCTTCCCCTCATCCGTCATTCCGAGGGATCCCAAGCCTCCTTAAAAGGTCCGGCTTTGTCTCACATCCTGTATTAGATAATCACGGCTCCATCAATGTTTGTGTAGATATTTTCATCCGCTTCTGTCTGATCCATCGCTGTGATGACTGTGTTGCTCTTGGTGTTTACGATAAATGCAAGCTGGTCCACGAGCACCAGCGAATCCCTGATCCCCTTCTCGCCTGCCTTTTTCGTGCCGTCATTCAACCTTTCCAGTTGTCTGTCCGTCAATTCGATATTCCTGTCGTTGAGCCGGTTTGCCGCATGCTTTGAAAACCTCACATGCTCTGTCGTCTGCAGCTTCGGCATTTGCTGTTTCTGAAGGATCTCCTCAAAGCTCATGCCCTGCGGCGCCTTGTTTCCCGAATTGGCTTTCTGCTGTCTCAGATACTGATCCTGCAGCTGTTCAATGGAAAGGAACTGACTGTTTTTCACATTCATCTGAATCCCTCCCTCTCATAAAACCTACGCGTTCTCTGTCTTGCCGTCCTCTTCCTCCGTCCCTGTTCCTTCACCTTCTGTTTCGTCCGGGTCTGTATCCTCTGCCGGCGGTGTCTTATCTCCTGTCAACAGATTCAGCTTGTCGAGTATCGCGTTCATCTTGGTGTTGAAACTCTCCAGTATGTCGTCAAGGGATGTCTTGTCATCGTCGCTGGTCGTGTTATTCGTGAATTTCACGCCGAGAAGTTCAAGCGCATGCTTCCATTCCACGAGTGTCTCCATCTGCTCCGAACCATATACGTCCATGTAGTGCTTCTGGTACTCATCCATCGTGTTGTAGTAGTCAAGTGCACCCTGTATAACGTTCTTGTATGACTCATCCGCAAATTTGATGCTGGGCAGTCCGTTGATCATTCCTTTCAGCGTGTCGTACATCTCATATGCCTTCGAGTACTCCGGGCTGACGATCGTGTCCAGATCGCTGATCGAGAACTTCTGTCCGTCGATGACAAGAAGCGGTTTGCCTTCTTCCATCTCAACATACTCGACTGTTCCCTGTATGTAGCTGACATCACCGGTACTCTCACTTGTCGTCTTCATGATGACTTCCTTGCCGATCAGGTTATTGGCCCTCAGCACGTCAACTGACTGCGCCATCTCACTCATCTGCTGCACCTGTGTGAATGTCGCGTACTGTGATACCCACTCTGTGTTGCTCGTCGGCTCCAGCGGGTCCTGATTCTGCATCTCCGCCACGAGAAGCGTCAGAAACATGTCGCTGTCAATCGCATTCTTGTCTTTTCCCTTTTTCAACGAGTCTCCCGAATCGGTATGTGTGACAAGCTTGCCATCCTCGCCTATCGGCGCTAATATCCCTGCCATATGTCCACCTCTCTCCTTTTTCTCTGTTTCCTATTTTCTATCTATATTTCTATGCCTTCCTATGCCAGTAAATCCATCGTGTTTCCGTTCGCTGCCATGATCTCCATGGCGATCCTTGTCGCGTCATCTGCTCCCTGCATCTCGCCTTCCAGTTCCTCCCCGTCGGCAAACGCTCTGAGATTAATGCTGCTCCTGCCTCTGCGCATACCCTGCACACGCATCGTCTCCTGCTCCTGTGACTGCTTCTGCTGCCTGTCGCCGTTCTTGTCAAGCTCATGCTCCATCTGGTGGCTCTCCACAGACACCTCGATCGCCTCAACCTTAACGCCCTGCTCCTCGAGATTGGCTCTCAGCTGTGTCGCCTGCGCCTCGATCGCCGCTTTCACTGCCTCATTCTGTGTGGTAAACTCCGCTGTCACCATGCCGCCCTTTGTCGTCAGCGATACGTTGACTGTGCCGAGACTTGCGGGGTGAAGCTGCAGTTCCATCTCTGTGAGGTTCTCATTTTTGACAATCTTTACCATGTCCGCGAGCTGTCTTAAAATGTTCTCGGTGCTCTCCGACGTAAACTTCTCAACGCCTTCCGCCACTGCCGTGTCGCTCACCTCACTGAGCTGACTCTGAAAATTCTGCGCCGTGCTATTCTGCCCAAAGCTCTTCGAATCCTTGTCGCCACTGTCCTTTGCATTCTTCCCGGTGTTCTGTGCCTGAGGTTTTGCGCCGATCTGCGCCGGATTTTCCTGCTGATTCTCCGGAAGCGTGTCATACTGCTTTGCAGGCTGCTCCTCGGTCCTGGTGTTGTCCTCTCTGACAACAACCGGCCCATCCGGAACCTGATCCTCCACTGCGGGCGTATCCATTGCAAAATCCTCAACTACCGGCTCCTTTTCTGTCTCAGCAGGCAGCGCCTCCATATTTGGAAGCTGATCCTCAGCATTTGCACTCTCCATCTCCTGAAGCTTCTGTAGAATCGCATCAAGCTCCTCACTGGTAAATCCTGTGTTCTCGAGCAGACTTTCCACCTGTGTGCCCACCATCTCTGTAACGTCCTGCAGCGCAGTGTAGAGATCTTCATTCGCCACAAGGCTGATAGTCGAGTCCTCACCGGAGATCGCTGCCACAAGCTGTGCCATATTGTCAGCATTCAGCAGGTCGTAGGACTGTAAGTCAAGAGTTTCCATGCCGCTCATGAGCTCCTCGTCCGTAATGCCAAGGATTTCCTTGATCTGTGCGATGATCTGCTCCAACGCTTTTGTGATCTCGTCAACTGTCGGCTCATCGACCGGCTCCTCCACCCTTGGAACTTCTTCTGCAGGCTCCCCGGCTGTCTCTTCTGTAATCGCTGTTTCCTCCACAACTGCTGCTTCTGTGTCAGATGTGGTTTCCACAGTATCCTCTACTGCATCTTCCGTTTGTGCCCCGACTGATGTCCTGTCGTCGGACGATTGTGTCTGAGACTTCGTGCTGCTGTCCGATGCTGCCTGTACCGGCTTACCGGACTTTTGCTCATACTTCTGCGCTGTCTTGTCAAGCACCGCGCCAAAGTCCTGTGACTTGTCTGCTGCGGAATTGGCTGTCTGCTGTGTGTTTCCCACTGCCTTCAATGCAGGATTAACCGCAAGATTAACCGCATTGATGTCTGAAACTGTCATTGTCATTCCTCCTTTCCTCTCTGAAATTTTCAATGTACAATACTATGTACAAAATCTATTTAACTTAACAAATAAACTGAATTGTTTGCAAATTCAGTCTATTTGAAAGTTACAGCATAAAGTCAGATATTTTTCTGATTACATAATATATATCGGTAATATTATCAGAAAACTTTAGCTTCCAGAAATCTCAGTTCCAGAAACTTTAGTTTCTGGAAACTTTTTAGTTTCCTGGATTCATGATCTTCGTGATTCTCGCCGCCACTGCCGGGTCCATCTCTCCCATGATCGCACCCCTTGTCGCCGCCGGAAGGTTGGATAAGATATCTGCCGCCAGATCCAGATTGTCTGTCATGGCTCCGAGAATACTTGCCGCCTTAGCCGCATCCATATTGCTGTAGGTTGCCACATAGTCCTTCATCCTGTTGTCGACCGCTTCCTCCTGAATCACCTGTTTGTACAGTGCCTCCGCCGTCGTGGGGTCCATCTCCTCATAATACTGACGGTAAGCATCCGCGCCCGGTCCGTTGTCCGCATAGACAACCTCCTCGTAGAACTGTTCCTTGATGCGCTGGAACTCTACCTGATTTTTTTCAAAGGTCTGCAGCCGCTGTACCTCCGCCTTGAGTGCCTCGATCTGCTCAGAGTACGCCGTGTTGGTATTCTGGGCCTGGTCTAATTTCTTCTCCAGCTCTGTGATCTGGTCGACTGCTTCTCTGATACTATTGTATCCGCCATACGATTTCTCCCTGGTTGATTCTGTATTATTTTCCGTGGGAAGAATCTTGTTGACAATTGGTATATCCTTCAACATCGGTGTCAGTACATTGGAACCAAACCCGCCGACATCCATCTTGACCAGCAGGCATAGGATTCCAAGCCATATTACAATGATAAATATCGTGACTACGACCACGGAAGCGTTTGTGCCTTCGATCTGCTCATCTAATTCCCGCTCCTGGTTTTCCAGCTCCTTCGCGCGTCTCTTCGCTTCTTTTCTCTGATTTTTCTGCTCCTGCTTGAACGCCTTCTGACTTTCTTTTAGCTGCCTGAGCTGCATCTCCGGTGCGTCGGGGCTTAATGCTTCGTCCTTACGTGCCATATCACTAACCATGCCTTTCTATATTTTATCTTAGGAACCGCTATTGTCTCGTCCCTCACCGGTTCCTTACTGCTTCAAAGCTATGAATCCTCCATCAGTTTCTGTCCATATGTATATGAGGTAAGCTGGTCGATCTCTTTGCTCTCCGCAGCCAGTTCATCCTTCATAAACTCCTCAAATGCGTTCTCCTTGAGCTTCTCATGCGCTTTTCGCTCCTGCATGAGCTCCTGCAGCGCTGCTCTCGCCTTCTCAACCGCCTTCGCGGCGCGGGCAATCTCCCTCATCTGATCCGCGATATATTCGTCCATCTTGAGGACTGCCATCTTATTTTCACGGATTTTGCGCACATCGATCAGCTCCATGCGCAGCTTCACGCCCTCCTGCATGTAGTAAAACTTTCTCGCCTGAAGTTCGTCGAGTTTCTTCTTCTCCGCATCGAGCCGCATATTGGCCTCAGCGAACTCCTGCTTTGCCCTGTCCTCAAGCTTCTCCTTGATATCAAGAATCCCCTGCATCTTGTATCGGAAAACTGCCATTCTCTTCACCCTTTATTCCTGAAACATTGCCTCTAACTGCTCCACGGACTCCTCAAAAGTAAACTTCGCATCCGTATCCTGCAGCAGGTACTCATTTACCTGATCAATCATATTGATCGCCCTGTCAATATTGGGATTGCTTCCCCGCTTGTAGGCACCGATATTGATCAGATCCTCCGCCTCATTGTAGGTAGCCATGATGTTCTTTAATTTGCCGGCTGCCGCCTTGTGCTCTCCCGACGCGATCATCGACATACAACGCGAGATGCTCTGCAGCACATCAACCGCCGGATAGTGGTTGCGGTTCGCAAGCTTTCTCGTCAGCATGATATGTCCGTCGAGGATACTCCTCGCCGTATCAGTGATCGGTTCATTGAAATCCTCGCCTTCCACCAGGACAGTGTATAAGCCTGTAATCGAACCGTTTTCCGAGCATCCTGCACGCTCGAGGAGCTTTGGCATCTCGGAATAAACGCTGGGCGGATATCCTCTCGTCACCGGCGGCTCCCCTGTCGCCAGACCGATCTCGCGCTGTGCCATCGAGAAACGTGTGAGCGAGTCCATCATCAACAGGACATCTTTTCCCTGATCCCTGAAATACTCCGCGATCGCCGTCGCCGTCTTTGCCGCCTTGTTGCGCTCGAGCGCCGGTCTGTCCGAGGTTGCCACCACCACGATGGAGCGGCGCATCCCCTCCTCGCCAAGGTCGCGCTCGATAAATTCCCTCACCTCACGTCCGCGCTCTCCGATCAGCGCGATCACGTTGATATCTGCCTTGGTATTCCGCGCAAACATTCCCATGAGCGTCGATTTCCCGACGCCTGAGCCCGCAAAGATGCCGATACGCTGCCCTTTGCCCACCGTGATCAGTCCGTCCACCGCTTTCACGCCGAGCGGAAGCACTTCACTGATGATAGTCCTGCTCATCGGATCGGGCGGCGGCGCTTCGAGCGGATAGCGTTTTACGGTTGTCGGCTCCGGCACAAAACCGTCAATGCATCTGCCCAGTCCGTCCAGAGTCTTGCCCAGAAGACACTCTCCAACTGAGACGTTGAGCGGATAATTCATGTTCTCAACAATACAGCCCAGCCCGATGCCCTCGGTATCCTCATAAGGCATCAGCAGCGTCTTCTTGTCCTTAAATCCGACCACTTCCGCCAGAATGCCGTGCTCCTTCTCAGAATCAGTGTAAATCGTACACATATCGCCGAGCTTCGCGTCCGGCCCCGACGACTCGATCGTGAGACCTACCACATTCTCCACCTTGCCAAGCTTTTTGAAAAAACTCCTATTTAATACTGTCTGATATTTCTGAAAGGAAATACAAGTTTCCATCTTATAATTTAACCCCTTTTATGGTTCGTATGACAAGAGTCTTAACTCTTCATTCAGCGCTTCGAGCTGCGTCCCCAGACTGCAGTCAAACACGCCGTTCCCCGTCTCTATCATACACTCATTTTTTCCAAGTGTGACATCCTCAAGGAGCTCCACATTTTCGATCGCTATATTCGTCCCCTTGATCAGCTCACGCTTCTGCATACTCGCAAACGGATAATCCTCCTTTGACACGTGAATCAGATAGGTGCCGCCTGTCTCGATATTCCGCATCGTATTTTGAATCAGATAGACGATGAGCTCCCTTGAATTTTTGAGACTCACATGGAAAATATGCTCATATATTCCGGTCAGTGTATCAATAAAAATCGGTTCGAGCTCCTTGATCTTGCGCGCATACTCCTCTTCTAGGGATGCCCTGACCTGCTCCGCCTCAGCATGCAGCTGCTCGCGTTCCTGCGTCACGCTGTCGAGCCCGTCCTGATGTCCCTGCGCAAAGCCATCGTTCTGCCCCTGCTCAAAACCCTGTTGATATCCCTCGCTCTTAGCTTCCTCAATGATCTGAACCCTGGTCTGTTCAATCTCCGCCATCGCTTCCGCCCGCATCTGCTCGATCTGCGCCTCGGCCTCGGCGATCAGTTCCTCCTGCATCTGACCAGACTGTGGCGGAGCGGCGCCTTCCTCTGGCTGTAGCATACCATCGCCGTCCTGCTGGTCGCTGACAATATTCCCCTCGCCGTCGCGTATCAGCTGCGATACCTCGACTGCACTGATTCCCTGGGTAAAACCATCTGCGAAATCCGGCTCCTCGCCACACTGTACCGCCAGCTCCATCGCCAGCTCCTTGAGCCTGGCCTCGGCTCTCGCATTGGAATCGATAATTCTTGTGTTTGCCGGGTCCACTACAACCCAGCCTGATTTTAAGATACCTCCATTAGACAACGATCTCGTCACCTCCGCCCCTGGAAATAACGATCTCTCCGGAATCCTCAAGCTTTCTTATGACATTAACGATCTTCTGCTGCGCCTCCTCGACGTCCTTCATTCTGACAGGTCCCATGAACTCCATGTCCTCCTTGATCATCTCAGCCAGACGCTTTGACATATTGCTAAAGATCGCGTTCTGCACTTCCTCCGTCGATCCCTTACATGCGATCGCTAGGTCATTGTTGTCAACATCCCTGAGCACACGCTGAATCGCACGGTCGTCGAGAAGTAAGATATCCTCGAATACGAACATCTTCTTTCTGATCTCGTCCGCAAGCTCCGGCTCTTCGACTTCGAGTGTCTCCATGATATGTTTCTCTGTACCTCTGTCCACTGTATTCAAAATCTCTACGACTGCATCCACACCGCCGATGATCGTGTAATCCTGATTTACGAGAGAGGAGAGCTTTGATTCCAGCACGCGCTCCACTTCCTTGATGACATCCGGACTCGTCCGGTCCATTGTCGCGATACGTCTCGCCACCTCTGCCTGCTTTTCCGGCACCAGCGCTCCGAGAATCGTAGCCGCCTGCCCTGCCGACAGATAGGACAAGATCAATGCGATCGTCTGCGGATGCTCATCCTGTATAAAGTTCAGCAGCTGCGACGCGTCGGTCTTCTTGACGAACTCGAACGGCTTTACCTGCAGGGATGCAGTTAGCTTTCCGATGACGTCCATCGCCTTGTCTGCGCCGAGCGCTTTCTCCAGCAGCTCCTTCGCATAACCGATACCGCCCTCTGCGATATACTGCTGCGCCAGACATACCTCGTAAAATTCGTTGATGACTTTCTCCTTGACCTGTGGTGTAACGCTCTTGGTGTTTGCAATCTCAAGCGTCAGGTCCTCAATCTCCTCTTCCTTTAAATGTTTAAATATCAGGGAGGATTTCTCAGGCCCGAGGGCAATCAGTAAGATTGCCGCCTTCTGTATTCCCTTTAACTCTTCATTACTAGCCATTACAAGTTACCCCCAGTCCTCATCAAGCCAATTTCGCAAGAGTGTTGCCACTGCTTCCGGATTTTCCTCGACGAAGCTTTCTATCAGTTTTCTGGCCTCGGACTTCTGCTCTGTCTCAATGCCCTCAAGTTCATCAATATTGGACTGCAGCAGATCTTCCACTGCGAGCTCTTCCTCTTCCTCGACTTCTTTCTTGGTCCTCAGGCTCATGATCACCACGAACGCGAGAAGTGTGAGAATGATGACGATCAGCACGATCTGTATGATATCCTTCAGCTCTACCGTAGACTTGATCTCATCAATAAACTGAACCTCCTCGTATGCCACGAGGCTTATGTTTCTCGATGGAATGCCGGTCGCGTTGGCCACCATGTTGATGAGATCCTCATCGGCCTCCAGCTTCACCCGCTCGTTGTTGGCAAGCTTGTATTCCTCCCACGAGATGCCGGCGAGAAGTCCCTGGAGCCTTACATCCTGCTCTCTTACCACGCGGTATCTCACTGCCGCTACCGATACAGAGCTGTCGTTGTACACAACTGTTCCTGTCGCCGCTGTCGTCTTGATAATCTCCTCATTTGGAAGATAATCGCTCTTTCTCTCATAACTACTGCTGTTCGTGCCTGTCTGCTCACTGATCATCTGATCTGTCTCAGAATTGGAATCTGTTCCCGGCACGCCGCCTATACCATCTGCAGCGGTTGACTGATATACTTCCTCATGGGCAAGCAATCCCTGATCATGCTCATCATCCGGTGTAGAATAATTGTGCTGTGTGATTTCCTTCTGTGAGAAATCCATCGAGATATTTGCCGCCACTTCGATCTGGTTGAACTCATTTGTACCGAAGAGCACCTGTCTCACTTCGTTCTTGATCAGGCTCTCCGCCTCCTGCTTGAGCATCATCATATTGTCGGCCTTCTCGATTGTGGAGTAGGTCTGCTCAACCGGGAACCAGATCTTTCCGCTTACATCTGTGATTGTCACATTGTCCGTCGTGTCATTGCCGAGCGCTGTCGCGATATATCGCGCGATCGCCGCCGCGTTCTCCTCATCAAAGGCTGCTCCCTCATTGAGTTCCAGAATAACACCTGCATAGGTCTCCCGGTTCTGCGCGATGAGTGTGCCATTGTCATCTGGAATGGTCAGCTGGCAGGTAGCAGTCTTGACTGCCGTCATGCTGTTGATATCTTCCTCCATCTGAGTTTCCATAAAAAGCTTATAGCGTTTCTGCTTATCCGCCTCCGTCGTAGAAAAACTCCCGTTCAGCACATCATCAATCGTATAGCCCGCTGTCGGTATATTGTTTGAGCCAAGCAGGAAATTCGCATCCGCCTCCTGCGAGTCGAGCACTTCAAAGTGCAGACCGTCTGACGATACATTGTACTTAATGCCCGCTCCCTCGAGCAGATCCCGCACTGCCGCCCCCTCCTTGGTGGACTCGCAGTTTGCGATATTGACATACTGTTTCCTTGTGAGCACTGCCACCAGGATCGCGATGGCAAGCAGAATCACAACCGCGATTCCGATAATCAATGTCTTTTGCTTTGGCTGGAATTTATTCCACCATTCCTTAATCCGCTCTAATAGCTTTTTCCCAAAATCCAATACCTTGTCAACCATTTCAAGTGTCTCCTTCTCCCAAAATTCCCCTGTAATCCTTTACATGTACTTAAATTTGTATCTGCATAATCTCCTTATATGCATCAAGGAGCTTGTCTCTAAGCGCGATTGTGTAGTTGAGCGCTGTCTGCGCTTTACCCACCGCCATCGTGAGGTCATGTGTATTCTCTGAGATGCCCATCATCCATTTCAGTTCCTCGTTCTCCTGCGTTGAGAGCAAATCGTTTGTGTTGTTGATATTGCCCACTGCCGCATTCAGAATGGAGCCAAACAGATTGCCGCCCTGCTGTCCTTCGCCGTCTGTGTTTGCATCGTACAGACTGTTCCGCACCGCGTTGGATCTCACATTATATAAGCTGTTGATATCATTTGCCGCTGTTATTGTCATTGTTGTTCCCCCTAACCCTCTCAAAATAATTCCTGTCAACCCTTATTACTTAAAAATTCATTTCCAATCCTTTGTTTGCCATTGACTTTGTGGCCTCAAACGCCGCCTGGTTTGCCTCATAGCCGCGGCTGGCGTCAATCATGTTCGTCATCTCTGTGATGACATTCACGTTGGGATAATGCACATATCCGTTCTCATCCGCATCAGGGTGTTCCGGATCATATGTCATGACCTCCTCCGTCCATGTATCCTCATACAGTCCGCCGATCTTGACACCGGTACCCGGACTTGAGAGTCTGGCGGAGTTGGTGCAGCCAAGCGGCCTGCCGCTCAGATTGCTGAACGCCGTGTCGAGCATATGTGAAAACGTTCTGTTTTTCGTATCAGTCTTCTCCTGAAAGGTGACAACCTTCCTGACGTACGGCGTCCCATCCTCAGTCCTTGTCGAGTGCGCATTTGCCATATTCTGCGAAATAATATCCATACGGTACTGCTCGGCCGACATCCCGGACGCACTGATATCAAATGAATCAAATATTCCCATTTAATCTTCCTCCTATTTCATCACTGACATCATCTGTGAAAAATTCTGGTTCAGCAATGTCATCATTCCGTTGTACTTGGTCTGGTTCTTCGCGAGGATCGCCAGCTCATTCTGGATGCTCACATTGTTGCCGTCATACCGGTAAGAGAGCTCCTCGTAATCCGTGTAGATCTCCGGCTCCAACTCCTCTAAGTCGAGATTCTTAACCCTCGTATCCACAGTGTCCTCGCCTGCCCGCGCAAAAGCGTGCTTCAGCTCTGTCTCAAAACGGATATCTTTTCTCTTGTAATTGGGAGTGTTCACATTTGCAATGTTATTGTTGATAATGTCATTTCTCGTAGCTGCTGCATCCAATGAAGTTCCCAACGCATTTACGTAGTCAAATATTCCTGAATTGTTTAACATTGATTCTCCTCCTTCTTGTAATTTTTCCATTTTCTGGTTCTATGTAAACCATTATTGCCATAATGAATTTACATAATATGTTGTCTTTCTTACTCTATTATAGATTATTTTCAGAATATTTCAAGTATTTTTTTCATTATTTTGCAATATTATGTGAATTTGTCCTGTTTTTTTATGTTAATTCACTGTTTTGAACCTGTAAATAGAAAAAAAGGCCTATCTTTTTCAAGATAAGCCTTTTGTTTCTTTTTTTTGAATTATTCCTCAAATTCGTCAGACTATTTGTTCAGCTGACGCTTCAGCGCATCCACTTCCTCAAACACGACATCGTTCAAGACCTTGATGTAAGTTCCCTTCATGCCTGACGAGCGCGACTCTATGACGCCTGCGCTCTCAAACTTGCGAAGCGCGTTGACAATCACACTCCGTGTGATGCCTACACGATCTGCAATCTTGCTGGCGACCAGTATCCCCTCCGTGCCGTTGAGCTCATCAAAAATGTGCGTGATCGCCTCCATCTCAGAGAAGGACAGCGTGGAGATCGCTGACTTCACCACCGCCACTTTCCGGCTCTCCTCCGCGTTCTCCTCGCTCACGGCGCGCAGCATCTCAAGTCCCACCACCGTCACACCGTACTCGCACAGGATAATATCATCAATGTCATACTGTTCATTGCATTTATAGATAAACAGGGTGCCCAGACGCTCCCCCGCCGTCTCAATCGGTGTGATGACGGCCTGATATTTACGTATGTCCGGACTCTCAAAACCAAGGGTTGCGAGATTGACATTCTCTTTCGTGGAGAGCACGCCGAGAAGCCGCTCATTTAACATGGGATCAATGAAACCGCCCACGCTGTCCTCAACAAGCTCCTTGAGTTCATCCACGCCCTCGCAGGTACCTACGCCCAAGACCTTGCCTTTCTTGCTGATCACCAGCACATTTGAATTGACGATATCGCGCATCACCTTGCAGATATCATTGAAAACTACCTTGCTGGAATTATTGTTGTGTAAAAGTTTTCCGATCTTTCTTGTTTTATCTAAAAGTTGCACACTACCCATAGTAACCCTCCAAGTCTCTCTATTCTTCGCAGCCCGCTGGAACTCCTGATCATCTGGCAGTTGTTATCCGCAAAAATAGTTCTATTTATAGGCAAATTTTAACATATGGCAGTTCATTTTTCAATAGTTCCGGTCAATAATTCAAGAATACTTTACAATTTAATCAATTTTTTATATATAAATCATAATTTGAACTGTTGGTGGAATTTCCATGATAATTTCAAAAAATCGCATAAATCGAGTAGGGGAATGCCCTTCTCCACTACTCGCGCGCCGGACACGGGCAGCCTTAGCTGCATATTTCCTTTTCGCGTCCGTGTGCATAAAAATCCCGGCATACCGCTGTCCTGTCACGCATGCCGGAAATCTCTCCTAAAAATCTATTGGGCCACTGCCTTATCACTCTCTATTTTTTTCATAAATCCACACTGTTCGTCCGCACAGACAAGCTTGTTCCCCTTCACAAGCATGATGCCGCCGCAACGCTCGCATTTCTCCCCGGACGGCCGCTGCCACACCATAAAGTCGCACTCCGGTATCGCCTCGCAGCCATAATATCTCCTGCCCTTCTTCGTCTTGCGGACGACAACCTCCCTGCCGCATTTGGGACAGGTCACGCCGATCTTCTCAAAGTAAGGCTTCGTGCTCCTGCATTCCGGAAATCCCGGGCAGGCGAGGAATTTGCCATGCGGACCGTACTTGATCACCATATTTCTGCCACACACCTCGCACACCTCGTCGGAGACCTCATCCGCGATCTCCACCTCGTCAAGCTCTTTCTCCGCCTTCTTCACCGCCTCGTCGAGATCGGGATAAAAGTTCGCCACTACCGTCTTCCATCCGATCGTCCCGGCCTCCACCTTGTCGAGCAGCGCCTCCAGGTTGGCTGTGAAGTTCACATCGACGATGGTCGAAAACGCATCCTTCATCATGCTGTTGACCACCTCGCCAAGTTCCGACACATAGAGGTTTTTGTCCTCCTTGACCACATAGCGCCTCGCCATGATCGTCGTAATCGTCGGCGCATACGTGCTGGGACGTCCGATTCCCAACTCCTCGAGCGCCCGCACCAGCGACGCCTCCGTGTAGTGTGCGGGCGGCTGGGTGAAATGCTGTTTGGGATCAAATGTCTCCAGCGTCAGCTGCGTATCCTTTGTGATCTCCTTCACCAGTGTATTGGAATCGGCCTTCTCCTCGTCGGCCTCCTTGTAGACGCTCATAAACCCATCAAAGCCCAGCTTCGACGCCGACACGGTAAACCGGTGTCCATTCGCGTCAATCCTGACAGAAGTTGTCTCATATTTCGCCGGTGTCATACGGCTCGCCGTAAAACGCTTCCAGATGAGCTGATACAGGCGGAACTGATCCCTGCTCAGGGACTCCTTTATATCCGCCGGTGTGTTTTTGATGTCTGTCGGACGGATAGCCTCATGCGCGTCCTGAATCTTCTGTTCCTTCTTCTTCTCCGTTACGGCCTCAGCTGCATACTGGTTTCCGTAATTTTTAGCGATATATTCCCTGGAAGCCGTCACCGCCTCATCGGACACACGGGTGGAATCCGTTCTCAGGTAAGTGATGATGCCGACCGTACCCTGCCCCTTCAGCTCCACGCCCTCATAGAGCTGCTGCGCCAGACGCATCGTCTTCTGTGTCGAAAAATTGAGTGCCTTGCTCGCCTCCTGCTGGAGCGTCGATGTCGTAAAGGGCATCGGCGCCTTCTTGATGCGCTCGCCTTTCTTGATATCTGTCACCTCAAAGCGCGCATTTCCAAGCTCTCCTAAGATTTTGTCCATCTCTTCCCTAGAAGAAATCTCCGCTTTTTTGTCCCCTACTCCATAGTACTTTGCGACCAGCGGCTTCTTCTCGCCCTTGATCTTCAACGCCGCATCGAGTGTCCAGTACTCCTCCGGAATAAACGCGTTGATCTCGTCCTCCCTGTCACAGATAATGCGCAGCGCCACCGACTGTACCCTGCCCGCACTCAGTCCTCTCTTGATCTTTGCCCACAGCAGTGGTGAGATGCGGTATCCCACCATTCTGTCCAGCATACGTCTCGCCTGCTGCGCGTCCACGAGATTCATATCGATCTCCCTCGGATTCTTGAGGGATTCCTTCACCGCATTCTTTGTGATCTCATTGAATGTGATACGATATACCTTTTTATCCTCCAGCTTGAGCGCGATATACAGATGCCACGAGATCGCCTCCCCCTCGCGGTCCGGGTCTGTCGCGAGATAGATCTTGTCGGCCTTCTTGACTTCCTTCCTGAGCTTTGCCAGGATATCGCCCTTACCTCGTATCGTTATATATTTGGGTTCATAGTCGTTGTCCGCGTCAAATCCCAGCTGGCTCTTGGGCATATCGCGCACATGGCCGTTGCTCGCCATAACCTCATAATTTGCACCCAGAAATTTCTTGATCGTCTTCACCTTCGCGGGTGACTCCACTATCACTAAATACTTTGCCATATCCAACCCCTACTTGTTCCTTCTATATTTAATGTGTTTTTGATGTATCTGACTTACGTTCACCACTATAACCCAATTTTCAAATCGTGGCAAGTAAAATTTTAGAAAATTTTTTACAGACGCCCATACTGCCTGTTGCTGCACCGGATCAATCCTTTCAATTCCAGTTCCACCAGTCCCTGGCAAATCTGTGGTATTGTGCAGGCGCTCTTCTTCTCCCGCAGCTTTGCGACGATCATGTCCTGCGCGATCGGCAGCATTTCGAGAACCCCGTAAACCTCTTGTGCCGCCTGTGAAAGTTTTATGGGCAGCTGTCCCTGCGGCGCTTTTGATTTTTTCAGGATCGGCTCCCAGAACATATCTTCTATGATATCCTCCGGCGCGAGCGCAAGCGCCGCTCCCTGACGAATCAGGCGGTTGCACCCCATGCTGAGGCTGTCGGTACACCTGCCTGGTATCGCATAGACTTCTCTGCCCTGCTCCAATGCCATGTCCACTGTGATCAGCGTCCCGCTCTTCTCCCTTGCCTCCACGACGAGCACTACGTCCGCAAGCGCGCTGATGATACGGTTGCGCGGCGGAAAAAGAGCCGGCCGCGGCTCCATTCCGGGCGGATACTCCGACAACACTCCGCCGCGCTCCAAAAGCTGTCTGTACAAAGACTCGTTGCTCCGGGGATATACGATATCAACCCCGCACCCGAGCACTGCATAGGAGCTGCCCCCTGCCTTCAATGCCGCTGCCTGTCCGATGCCGTCTATTCCCGCCGCCATGCCGCTTATGACATCCACGCCGCGCTCCGCAAAACCTTTTGCAAATCGCTCCGCCATGGTCCTGCCATATTCACTGCATTTCCTTGCCCCGATCACTGCCACCGCAGGCGTCCTTTCGTCGGGCAGCCTCCCTCTGTAGAAGATGCCAAAAGGCGGATCTGGGATCTCCGCGAGCTTCCCTGGGAAATCGGCTGCCTGACAGTACGTATAGCCGACGCCGAGCTTTGTGAGATAGTCCCATACCTTCTGTGGTTCATAGCGCTTCCTGTGCTGCAGGAGGCGCTCACAGCCCTGCAGCCCCATGACCGCAGCCACCTGCCCCTCCTCCATCTCATAGATCTTCTGCACACTTCCCGCCGCTTCGAGAAGTCTGTATTTTGTCTCGCCTGCAACCCAGTAGATCGTATCAAGCCACGCGGCATACATCTTTTGTTCCAGTTCCTTTTGATCTTCTGTCATATCCCTAGCTCCAATATCCTTTATCATTGATCCGATAGCACACCGCCTCGCTGATATGCGCCGTACTGATATCATCCTGCCCGTCCAGGTCGGCAATCGTCCGCGCCACTTTTATTATTTTATGATATGCACGCGCCGACAGATTCATCATGGTAAATATTTCCTCCAGCATCTCCTGCTCATCCGCCCCGAGCCTGCAGTACTCCCTGATATCGCCGGAGCGAAGCTCAGCGTTGAACCGATACCGTGTGCCCCTGTATCGGTGCTCCTGACGCGCTCTCGCCTCCATGACGCGCGCCTTGATGTCGGCGCTGCTCTCATTGTGCGGCTCAGCGGAAAGCTGCCTGATATCCACCCGCGGCGCCTCCGTCACTACATCGATTCTGTCCAGAATCGGTCCTGATATTCTCGACAGATACCTCCTGATCTCCGCCTCTGAGCATGTGCACCGGTTTCTGTCCGGAAAATACCCGCAGGGGCAGGGATTCATCGCCGCCACGAGCATGAAATCAGCCGGATACACAAAATTTCCATACGTCCTGGCAATGTGAATCCGCTTGTCCTCGAGAGGCTGTCTCAGGATTTCGATAGTATTATGGCGAAATTCCGGAAGCTCGTCCATAAACAGGACGCCTCTGTGCGCCAGCGATATGACGCCGGGTCTTGGAATCCTCCCGCCGCCTGCGAGCGCCTGTTCGGAAATCGTGTGATGTGGATCGAGAAATGGTCTCTTTGTGATCAGCGCCTTATCGTCGTCGAGCTGCCCTGCCACGCTGTATATCGTGGTGACCTCAAGGCTTTCTTCCCTTGACAGATCAGGCAGTATCGTCGGTATCCGCTTCGCGATCATGGTCTTGCCGGAGCCCGGGGGACCAATCATCAGGACATGATGAAATCCCGCCGCCGCGATCTCCACCGCACGCTTTACCACCTCCTGACCATTGATGTCCGCAAAATCCAGATCTTTCTCCGGTTCGTCAATGGCTCCGATCAGGGTTCTGCCGGCCGGAGCGATCTTCTGCGGCTTGCGCTCCTCAACCTCCTGCAGATATTCTATGGTTTCCGACAGACTGTCTACGCCGATAATCTCAATGCCGTCTATGACCGCACCCTCCCTCACGTTCGCCACCGGCACGATACACCGCTTCACACATTCGCGTTTCGCCTTCTGTACGATGGGCAGCACGCCTCTGACTGCACGCACTTCTCCGTCCAGTCCCAGCTCACCCACAATGAGGGTGTTGTGTATGCCCTCCTCCGGTATCATCCCCAGCGACACGAGAATGCCGACCGCGATCGGAAGATCATAGGAAGCGCCTTCCTTGCGCATCTCCGCCGGAGAGATACTGACGGTGAGCCGCATGGGAGGTATCTGTATGGAGGCATTTTTGAGTGCCACTCTGACGCGCTCCTTTGCCTCCCTTACCTCGTTATTCAGCTGTCCGACCATCTCAAAGCCGGGCATACCCTTAGACGCGTCGACCTCCACCGCCGCAAGCATACTCTCAATGCCATTAACGGCGCCTGTAATCACTCTACTGTACATTCGCAATAACTCCTTCGTTTTTCGCATTACCTGTCATATATAACACAAGTATCTCCCAAAAACAACCGAAATGTAAAAATTAGCACGCGAAATGTAAAAAATAACACACTTTTAACACAGGTTCTCCTCTTCCAGACCTGCCCTCAGCTTACCGAGTGCTTTCTTCTCAATCCGGGATACATAGCTTCTGGAAATTCCCAGCATTTTGCCGATATCCCTCTGTGTCATCTCCTCGCCGGTAAAGCTCTTTCCCAGCATACCGTAGCGCATTCTGATGATGTCGCGCTCCCTGTCATCAAGCTTCTCCTCGATCAGGCGGGACAGGCACCGGAGTTTTGCCATCATATCCATATCGTCCACGATATCACGCTGCTCCTGCTCGCAGACATCAATCAGGTTGATCTCATTTCCTTCTTTGTCCGTTCCGATCGGTTCATACAGCGATACCTCGCGCGTAACCTTCTTTCTCGCCCGAAACATCATCAACAGCTCATTGTCAATGCATCTTGCCGCGTAGGTAGCAAGCCTGCTGCCCTTCTCTGCCTTGAACGTATTCACTGCCTTGATCAGCCCTATGGTTCCTATGGAGATCAGATCCTCCATATCCTCGCCGCACCCCATGTACTTCTTTGACACGTGCGCCACCAGACGCAGATTTCTCTCGATCAAAATCTGCCTTGCCCTATGGGCTGCTTCCAAATCCTCGCTGTTCATTGCTTCCAGGTATAAGGTCTCCTCCTTGGCAGATAAAGGTTGCTCAAAGGTTTTCAAGAAATGCCCCCAGGACTCATTTATTCTATTGTATGAACTGCCCCCCTTTAAAGTGCCTTTCCAAAAAAAAATCGGGGCTGCGCACAAAAAAAGCCCCTGAAAATCAAGGACTCTTAACAAAAAAGCGATAGACGGGGCTCGAACCCGCGGTCTCGACCTTGGCAAGGTCGCGCGTTACCAACTACGCCACTATCGCATGCATAATATGTATATCTTGTCCGCATCATCTTACGAACAAAATATACTATACTACACTGGTATTCATTTGTCAACTGTTTTTTTCTGATTTTTTCTATCTATTTTTTATTCAATCGCATTTTTGTATTTAACCCGGTAGATCCGATAGATCGAATCATGAATGCGCTCCGGCGTGATCGTACCATCCGCGACTGCCTGGAGGACGCCCTCATAGGCCTCCTGATAGTTTTCAGGCGACAGCAGCAGATCCGCCCCAGCCTGTATCGCGGCCACGGCAGCCTCAGCAGAGCTGTAGCGCCCGGTGATGGCGCTGTCGTCCAGAGCGTCCGTCATCACCACTCCGTCAAAGCCTAATGTATTTCTGAGCACATCAGTGATCATCGCATGAGACAGCGATGACGGTGTGTCATCCCCTGTCACCCCGCTCGCCTCGTCATGGGATACCATGATACAGTCGACGCCGTCACGGATTGCCATGTCATAGACAATAAATTCACTGTTTTGAAGCTCTTCCTGCGATTTGGAACCAGCCGCTGCACCGGGAAACTTCTGCAGCACCGCGCTCACATCCGCCTCCTGCATCGCCTGCACCGCAGCGCTCACAAGCGGCGCCGCAGCCGAAGCGTCTGAGCCGAACGTCCTTCCCTGCAGGGATGCCTCCCCCTCCTCCGACACAATATCAGACACAGGCGCCAGATTCATGTTGACACCGTAAGATGCGAGCTTCAACGCAATCGTCCCATATGCCAGACTGACGCTGCCCTCATCCCCTAGCTCAGACGCCTTCGCCGTCGCTTCCAGTCCATATTCTGACGCGCCGCACTCGGCCTGCACAATCGTAAAAATAGGGTATTTGGCGAAGTTTCTGGTATCGGCAAGCATCTGTGTAAACTGCTCCGGCGAGTTATAGTTCTTTGGCGCGTACACAAGCCCGCCTACAGGATTCTGTGTGATCGCGGTCTTCGTCCCCTCGCCGGCCTGCACTGCTGTGCCGACACCGGTGATCGCCTCCGGCGATACGATAAACATCCCCGCGATCATCTCCTCCGTCGTCATGTTGCCCAGCAGCGACTCGATCAGCTCATTCAACGGATCAGCCTCGACAGGGGATGTGTACCCTTCGTTGTACGCTATCCCCCCGGCTGTGTCCTCCTCGATGACCGGCTCCGTATTGTCCTGCACGGTTGCCGCGTCAGACTCCGCCTCCTCGATCACCTTGTTTACTTTGTCATTATAATCGTTCACATAACGGATAACGCCCTTTACGCCAAAATATCCTGCTGCCAGCACCGCTATGATCATGAGAATCAGTATCAGATAGGCAAAAAACTGATTTCTCAGGCGTCGGCGTCTTCTCTCCCGTCTGCTTGTCTTTTCGTCTTTCATAAATTTAGATCAATGGATACTTATCCGTGAGCGACTGCACGATTGCCCTCGCGCCTGCGATTCCGTTTTCCTGCTCCCTGATGACCATGGCGATCGCCTCCGCAATCTGATCCATGTCATCCTCCTTCATGCCGCGGCTTGTCACGGCCGGCGTTCCAAGGCGGATGCCGCTTGTGACAAACGGAGACTTCGGATCGTTTGGAATCGTGTTCTTGTTGCATGTGATATGCGCCTCGTCCATCAGTTTCTCGACTGCCTTGCCCGTGAGGTCATAGGTCGTGAGATCCACGAGCATCAGATGGTTGTCCGTACCGCCTGAGACGATCTTGATGTCCCTGCTGATCAATCCTTTGCAGAGCGCCTGCGCATTTTTGACAATCTGCTGCTGATACGACTTGAACTCATCGCCGAGCGCCTCCTGGAAGCAGACAGCCTTTGCCGCGATCACATGCATGAGCGGCCCTCCCTGTATGCCCGGAAAGATCGCTTTGTTGAAATTGTATTTCTCCGCCGCCTCCTTATTGGCAAGAATCAGTCCGCCGCGCGGTCCCCGCAAGGTCTTGTGCGTCGTAGTCGTCACGACATCCGCATACGGAATCGGGCTTGGATGGAGTCCTGCCGCCACTAGTCCCGCGATATGCGCCATGTCAACCATGAGGACGGCGCCAACCTCATCGCACACCTCCCTGAACCGTTTGAAATCAATTGTTCTGGCATATGCGCTCGCGCCGGCGATGATCATCTTAGGCCTGCACTCCAGCGCCAGCTCACGCATCTTATCATAATCAAGAAAACCATTGTCATCCACACCGTACGGCACTACATGGAAATATTTTCCGGACATATTGACCGGTGAACCGTGTGTGAGATGTCCGCCATGGTCAAGATTCATCCCCATGATCGTGTCACCCGGCTGTAACACCGCAAACTGGACCGCCATGTTTGCCTGCGCACCGGAGTGTGGCTGGACATTGGCATAATCACATCCAAACAACTCCTTTGCGCGGTCAATAGCCAGATTCTCCACCACGTCCACACACTCACAGCCGCCGTAATATCTCTTTCCCGGATACCCTTCCGCGTACTTGTTGGTCAGCGGACTTCCCATTGCTGCCATGACAGCCTTGCTAACCCAGTTCTCGGAGGCGATCAGCTCGATATGGCTGTTCTGTCTCTCCTGCTCTGCCACGATGGCATCTGCGATCTGGGGATCTACCTTTCTTACCTCGTCAAGTGAATACATGTATCTCTCCTCCGTATCTTCATATTTTATAATCCGCTTTAGTATAACTGTTTTTTGACAATATTACAAGCACTAATTAATTGAAGTGGAATATCCTCTGGCAGATCTTATATCCGTCCACAGTAATCTTTCTGCCCAGCTTCCCCGGAAGGTTCATGGCGTTTCCGAGAAGTCCCATCCGCAGACGCGTCCACAGCACCTTATCCTTCGTCTTAATATACTGCCAAAGCTCCTTCTTCTTCTCGAGATTCTCCTCAAGCCCTGAGCGGATCAGCAGCACGGAGGATACGGTCGTGATAATATCCAGGTAATTGACCATATACTTCCTCACCTTGCCATTTGCCAGAATGCGCTGTTTTTCCGCCACATAATAGTCCACCATCAGCTCGTTCACTTTGATCTGCTGGTCAATTCTCCCGATCATGACCTGCTCATTGACAGACTGGTCCGCGCGCCCGATAAAATAACGGTAGAAATTCACATCCATATAATACATTGTTTTTACATAGGGAAGCGGATTGAACACAAAGATATTGTCCACATAAAAGGTGTTCTCCGGAAGCTTTAATCCACAATCCCGCAGCAGATTTGTCCTGTAGATTACCGAGTGCATCAGAATATACTGTCCCACCCTGAAATGGCGCACATCCTTCCATGTAAAGATCTCCTCCTGCGGAAGGGCGTGGTGGTACTTCATCACCTTCCTGTGCTTCTCGCCCTCCTTCTCATAGACAAAATTGCTGATCATCATATCGACGGACTTTCCGCCATGCAAAAGCTCCCCCAGCTTGTCCAAAATCTGTATATATGCGCTCTGACTTACCCAGTCATCACTGTCTACCACCTTAAAATAAAGTCCTCTCGCCTGTTCCAGTCCGGCATTGACAGCCGAGCCGTGGCCGCCGTTCTCCTTGTTCACCACCTTGATAATTCCGGGAAAGCGCTCCCTGTACTCCTCCGCGATATCCGGTGTATTGTCGCTGGAGCCGTCATTGACAATGATGATCTCCACATCCTCACCGCCCGGGAGCAGGGAATCAATACATTTGCGCATGTATCCTGCTGAATTGTAGCAGGGAATCGCTATCGATAACAGTTTCATAATAATCCTCCAATCCTGCTATGGCCTGAGCCGGTTGCACTCAAAACGCTCCATTGTCAGGAGACAGTTTTTGATCTCGTTGTAGCGGGTTTCGATATCGCCCTCCTTCACCTCCGTGTCGAGACTCACCGCCATCGTATCAATCATAGCATCTGTTATTCTCGGGTGAAGCGAGCTCAATATCTGAAGCTTTCTCTCATATGAATCGGCATCCAGGAAATCCACAAGCCCCGCATCAAGCGTGAAACTATCATCGCTCCCAGAGCCTTCCGGCTCTGTCTGCAGGCTCTGTTGTACGGTCTTAGGGGCATTGTCCGGTCTCCCGCCTGCCGCCTGCGTTTCTTCCCCGCCGGTCTCCAGCCTCTCAAAGCGGTAAGTCTGTCTCTCGTTGGGATACTTTCTCGTGTCAATCCTGCTCATAAACATCTCAAGCGGGCGCACATAAACCTCATAGGGCGCGTATAGCTGTTGATATACTACCATCCTCGCGCCGTCCTCTGAGTGGCGCGCCAGCGTGATGATCTGATACAAATTTCCCTTGAAGTGCCTGTAGATTTCCTGTGGTCTGGGATTTGGTCTCATACTGTGCTCATACCTTCCTTCCATTTTCCTAACCTTTACAGCTTATTCTATACCATTTTTGACGCTATTATTTGTATTATTTTATTTGCAGTCGCATTTTTGCTAATACATTAATAATATCACTCTATTTTTGCTTTATCAATTAAATATTGGGAATATTTATGCAATTTTAGGAATTTTGCAAAAAAAAGGTTTTTTTGTTATAAATTCTACTTTTATAAAAACAGTGTGTTACTGTTTTTTCACCCGTTTTACCCCCTTGCCATCGCGTTTTTCATATTATATGATTAATTATAGTTGACGGACATGGCTGAACTCTTAGGAACGAAAACGAAAAGGAGACGCAGGCAAATATGAAGGAACGTTTTGAATTCGAAGGCACTTCTACCGGTGAATACCGCGAGGGACTCTATGTAATGTACTGCGGCAGGGAATATCCTGCTGTGTATTTGGGAGTTGGACGTTTCGTGCTCTACTCAGATGCTGCAGATGAAAATTTTATGTTTCCAACTCAGGACGGAAGGTATTTGCTACAGACAGATCTGCGCGACGAAAATCTGACACGCGCATACAATGCACGCACCATCGGCGTCGTACAGGACTGTTACGAAAGCGTGACAATACGCAATATTCTCAAGGAAGGAATCATTGTCTCTACCTGCAATTCCCGTCTGGGCTTTGCGCTCGGGCTAAGACCGGTAAAAGATCTTGGATTTACGGGACTTGTGGACCGAAAATTGCTGATTGGCATTTACGAGGAACGGGATTATCTGTGGAATCCCACCCTTGGCATCTGCAGTACACTCTGTCAGGTGACCGGCACAAAGGATAAGGATTCCTGGTTCATCGAAAATGACCGCATTACCCAGCTCTATATGCTGGAATCTTAACAAAACAAAAATCGAGTAGGGAAGAGCCATCTTCCCCTACTCGCCGCGCGCTCCATGCGCCGCCTTAGCGGCATAATTCCTCTGCATGGGGCTGCGCATAAAAAAGCAGGCAAAAGCCTGCTTTTTTTATTTTGTCAGGAGCATCATAATCTTGTTGCTTCTGCTGATAAATTTTGTCATAGCCTCCGGCTGCAGCGGCGCCTGCTGGAGCAGTGCCAGATCATATAGCTGCTCACAGATCAGTTCCACGTTCTCGCCCTCCTTGTTGTCAAGCACATATGACACGAGCTGATTGTTTGCATTGAGGACAAGCGTCTCACCCTCCCTGCCCATCGCACCCATATCCATGCCGGGCATCGCGTACATCTTCATCATATCCTGCATTCTGCGGGATTCCTCAGAAACAGTGATCATCGAGGCAATGTCCTCATTCTTGAGCTTCTCTACCTTTACAGTAATCTTATCATTATTGACAGCCTTCTTAAAGACCTCTGTGATCTCCTCGCTCTTTTTGGTGAGCTCCTCCTCTTCCTCCTTGGAGTTCTCCGCCTTGAAGGTATCTGTCAGGTCGGCGTCGATGCGTGCAAACTTGATTCCCTCATTTTTGGACTCCAACTGAGATACAAACGGCTGGTCGATCTTGTCCGGCAGCACGACAGCCTCCATGCCTGCCTCCTTGAACATATTCACATACTGGCTCTGCTGTACGAGGTCTGTCACATAGTAGATAATTTTCTCCTTTGCCTCTTCCTTCTCAGCGTCCTTATCCGCATCGCCGTCCCCGTCAACGACTTCTGCCTCCACCTTCTCACCGGTCTCTGCATCCGTGGCGGTTGCTGTGCTTTCTGTGGCTTCATCCTTGTTCTCCGCTTCGTCCGGATCGATCTTCTTGACCTCGAGACACTCCGGAAGTGTCAGGTACTTGCCGTCAAGGTTCTTGAACAGGATATAGTCTGTCATCTTCTCGCAGAACTTGTCGTCCTTTAAGCAGCCAAACTTGATAAACGGGCTGATATCGTCCCAGTATTTCTCATAATTCTCCTTGTCTGTCTTGCACATACCGGAGAGTTTGTCCGCTACCTTCTTGGTGATATACTCGCTGATCTTTGTCACAAAACCGTCGTTTTGCAGCGCGCTTCTCGATACGTTCAGCGGCAGATCAGGACAGTCGATCACACCCTTGAGCAGCAGCAGGAACTCAGGAATAACCTCCTTGATGTTGTCCGCGATAAATACCTGATTATTGTACAGCTTGATCGTTCCCTCGATGGACTCATACTCCATATTGATCTTCGGGAAATAGAGAATACCCTTCATGTTAAACGGATAATCCATATTTAAGTGAATCCAGAAAAGCGGCTCCTTATAATCGGCAAACACCTTGCGGTAAAACTCAATATACTCTTCCCTCGTGCATTCGTTCGGATGTTTTGTCCACAGAGGATGTGTCTCGTTGAGGGGCACAGGGCGCTTTTTGATCTTTAACTTTGGCACCTTCTCCTTGGTCGGCTCCGCGCCATCCTCGCCCGGGATCTCCTTCTCCTCCTCAAAGGACTCTACCACCACGTCGTCCTCCCGCTTGTCGTCGGGATCGATCGTCTCAAACTCCTCCGGCGCGTTCGCCTTCTCGAGATAGATCTCGTACGGCATAAATGAACAGTACTTCTTGATCACTTCCCTGGCCTTGTACTCATTGCAGAACTCCAAGCAGTCCTCGTTGAGAAACAGCGTAATCTCCGTGCCGACTGCCGTCCTGTCGCCATCCTTCATGGAGAACTCCGTGCCGCCGTCGCACTCCCAGTGCACCGGCACTGCATCCTTCTGATAAGAGAGCGTATCGATATGAACCTCGTCCGCCACCATAAACGCGGAGTAGAATCCAAGTCCGAAGTGACCGATGATCTGGTCGTCATTTGCCTTGTCCTTGTACTTCTCGATAAAGTCTGTCGCTCCGGAAAAAGCGATCTGGTTGATATACTCCTCAACTTCCTCCGCTGTCATGCCAAGTCCGGTATCGATAAACTTGAGCGTCTTTTCCTCCGGATTGACAATGATGTGGATATCCTTTTTGACACCAGCGGGATATTCATACTCTCCCATCATCTCAAGCTTCTTTAACTTTGTGATGGCGTCACAACCATTTGAGATCAGCTCTCTATAGAAGATGTCATGGTCTGAATACAACCACTTCTTAATAATGGGAAAAATATTATCGCTGTTGATTGACAAGCTTCCTCGCTTCTCTGCCATAAAAATCACATTCCTTTCTCATATTTGTTTTGATCTATACTTACTGACTGAAATATAGTGTAATACCCCAAAATGGAAAAGTCAAGAGAAAATTAGCACTCAATTTGATTGAGTGCTAATAATTCATATTTTGTTTATACTTTCTTTATATAATCAACCAAATATTTCCTGATAGACCTCAAAGAAACTGCTTGTCGTCACCTCCGCGTCATCGATGAAGCCCACCGTATCCCACAACTGCTCGTTCAGGCTTCTGGTAAGTCCCTCCACAAACCCCGAATACTCCTCGTTAAAGACCTCTTTCCTGCGCTGCTCCACGATCTTCACCTTGTTGCGGTCTGTCTCGTCCCTGTCAAATGTACTGATACATTTGATGATATGGTAGCCGTGCTCTGTCTCCACGATGTCGCTGATCTCATCTGTGCCAAGGTTGAAGGCCGCATCCTCAAAGGCCGCATCCATCGTCCCCTTTCCAAACGAGTAGGAGGAGTTGCTGTCCTCATTGTACTCAGTGATCAACGCTGTAAAATCCTCACCCTCCTGCGCTTTTCTAAGTGCCTCCTGCGCCTTCCTGTAAGCCTCCTTCTTTGCCTCCTCCGGATATGGCACCCGCTCTCCGGCCTCGTTCATGGAATATGTCTTGATTAGAATATGTTGTACTGTGATCGTCCGCGCCTCGTCATCACTGATCTCAGGATTAATGTCGGCGATTAGATATTCATATACCTTTTTTGCCAATGCGTACTCTTCGTACATCGTGCATATCCCTTTTTCGTCCACATCCAGCAACTCCCGCTCCCTGTCATTTAATGACTCATAGTACTGTTTGGCCGCCTTTGCAGCATTGCCGAGCTCCTCGTCCGAGAGACTGATCTCATACTTCTCAGCCAGCAGGTTCATCGCCTTGATGCGTGCGATTCTGGCCAGCACGGTTTCCTTCACGTTCCCCTCCAGCGTTTCTCCCTCGTAGGAGGTCTGCCAGATCTGGCTTCCAAGTGCCTGCTCATATTGATTTTTCATATTTGTCAGATAGACCATCACCTCCGGCAGCCTGCAGGAGGTCTTGTCAATGCGGAAGACCTCGTCCCTGTCAAACCCTGTCGTCAACACCACTTTCGTATTGCCATGCTCGTTGAGCTTCATCTTGCAGCCTGTCGCCACGAGAATAAGCACGGCCGCTACTGCCAAAAATCCTGCTCTATATCTGTAACGAACCAATTTCATACCTGCCCCCCTGTCCATCTTTGAACTGCCCTCGCCCTCCTCCCTGCAAGACGCAGAGCAGCAGCGACAGCTATATCATTCTAATCTAATGTAACAGCTTTTGATGTCCACTGCAAGAACATATTTTGCTTTCCACCGCATATATTTAGAAAGACACGCGCGCAATGTCTAAAATGCCGGATTTTTCGCGGAATTGACTTTATTGTTTGTTCAAAAAAATCAAATAATTCTGTGGCATTATCGGTCTATTTTTGTTATAATAAAAAATACGGTCGACGGATCTTCACTATATCATGATTTATGGGGGAACATCATGGTTTTTAGCAGTCTTTCATTTATTTTTGCTTTTTTGCCAGTTTTTCTGGTTTTATATTATATTTTTCCCGCCAAAAGCCGAAACCTGCTTCTTTTTCTTGGGAGTCTGATCTTCTACAGCTTTGGCGAGCCATACTACCTTTTTCTGATTCTCTGCTCCATCACCGTGAACTTCTTCATCGGAAGGGGCATGGAACACTTTCAGGACAAAAAACATGGGCGGACGGCGCTGCTGATCATATCGCTGCTCTACAATTTTGGATTTTTGCTGTTTTTTAAATACACCAATTTTTTTATCGAGAACATCAATGCCGCGCTGAGACTTCTGGACATTCCCTGGCGGTTCTACACGCTAAAGCTCACTCTGCCTCTCGGGATCAGTTTCTACACCTTCCAGATCGCCTCCTACGTCATTGATGTGTACCTGGGAAAAACGCGGGCCGACCGGTCCTTTGTCAGCCTCGGCGCATACCTGTGCATGTTTCCGCAGCTGATCGCGGGACCTATTGTCGTTTATTCCGACATCCGCGACGCGCTGAAAAAACGGTCGATCTCGGCGTATGGTCTCGACAACGGCCTCAAAACCTTTATCATAGGACTTGGCTACAAGGTCATTATCGCAAACCGCATCGGGACGCTGTGGAACGAGGTCTGCATGATCGGTTACGAGAGTATCTCCACCCCGCTTGCATGGCTTGGCGCCTTTGCCTACTCCATGCAGCTTTATTTTGACTTCTGCGGCTATTCCCTGATGGCGGTCGGACTGGGGGAGATGCTTGGTTTTCATATGCCCGCAAACTTCCGCCATCCCTATATGGCCCGCAGCGTCACAGACTTCTGGCGCAGGTGGCACATCACGCTCGGCGCGTGGTTTCGGGAATATGTGTATATCCCGCTTGGCGGCAACCGCAGGGGAAAGGTGCGGACCGTGCTCAACCTCCTGGCAGTCTGGCTTCTCACCGGCTTCTGGCATGGCGCCGCGTGGAACTTTATCCTGTGGGGACTTTTTATCTTTGTACTGCAGATCATCGAGAAAAATATAACATTGAAATGGCTCAACGCTGACAATCTTTTTGCGAAAATCATATCACACACGTATATGATTTTTTATATCCTTGTGAGCTGGACACTCTTTGCGATCAGCGATTTCCAGGAACTGGGCGTCTATCTGAACCGGCTGTTTCCGTTCCTGCTGTCAGATACAGCAGGCGTGGGCGGTCTCTCCGACTTCACGAGACTCCTCACCGATTATGCTCCGCTGCTCATCGCAAGCGTGATCTTCGCAACGGATTTTCCGGAAAGACTGTTTGACCGCATCCGCGGCCGTTTTTCCGGCGTTGTGACAGCACTTGTCATCTTCTGGTGGTCTGTTTACTACTTATCAATCGGACTCAACAACCCATTCCTGTATTTCAGGTATTGATATGACTGGATAACTATTGGATGAAATATTAGAAAAAAATATTAGATAAGAAATATTAGATAAGAAATATTAGATAAGAAAGGCTTATTTACGATATGAAAGAAATAAACAACAGAAACTACTACATACTACTCATTTTGATCGTGACTTCCACACTTCTGTTCAGCATCCTCGGTTGCTACTGGAATCTTCGATATTATCACGGCGAAATTCCGTACACCACATCGACGCCCCCTCTGGCGGCGGCCATGCGGGGACTTCACGACAAGCTGTACATGACAGATCTGTTCAGCTTCCACTCTGATTATGCAGTTGACAATCTCAGTGTGCAGCAGCTTGCAACATTGTCTGAGCAGCCCATGGGAGCATTATCAGAGACAGCGCAGCAGCCCTCCGCAGGCGTCTTGTCCGCTCTCTTTGCCACAGAGCCGACCGTAACCCTGCAGGCGGAGCCAGAAACTTATGACTTTACTACAGCGACGGACGATTATTTTGCCGACGCCTGCTTCATCGGCGATTCCCGCACCGTCGGAATCAGCCAGTACGCCGGAATTGAAAACGCGACCTTCCTGTGCAAGACCTCGCTCTCAATCTACGACTACGAGAAACCCAAGATCACATATGAGGACACGAAAATGTCCATCCACGATATCCTCTCTGAAAAGCAGTTTGCCAAAATCTACCTGATGGTCGGCATCAACGAGTGCGGCACGGGAACACCGGAAAGCTTTTATGAGCGATATCGCGACGTGGTGGTCGATATCCGCAGACTCCAGCCGGATGCACTGATCTTCATTCAGGGAAATCTGTTTGTGACACAACAGAAATCTGACGATGGCGACAGCATCACCAATGAGAACATTGCAGCCCGCAATGATCTCATCGCGACGCTCGCGAATCAAAGGGATATCTTTTACATTGACATCAACGAGAGCAGCCTGTGCGACAATGGCGCGCTCGTGTCCGACTACACCTGGGATCAGGTGCACGTCAAGGCACAGTACTATCCGATCTGGAAAGATTTCCTGCTCCACCATGCGATCTACACTGACAAAACACTAACTGCAAATAATACCAAATAAGAAGGAGGCGTAAGCCTCCTTCTTATTTGGTATTATTTGGAGTTAGTGTTTTGTCAGTGTAGAT
>VSNM01000130.1 GCA_009774245.1 Lachnospiraceae bacterium
ATCACCATGACGCTGAACTATTACGCACACGCAACTTTCGCTTCCGCAAAGGCTGAAATGGAAAGGCTGATTGCAGCATAGCCGCAGAACAATTTACTACTTCTTTTACTACCACCCAGAGGGAAAACCTAAGAGGTTATGAGGGTATATAAGAACTTCTCCCCATATCTAAAATGCCGGGAAAGCCCGAAAATACGGGCTATACCGACATATAAGAACTTCTAAAGAGATAATCTAAATTCACCATAAATTTTATATGAAAAGTTAGTTGACTTCACTTCGCCGGATTGGTAAAATAATAACAATCGAATACATACAAAAGAAAGGTAAGGTGTATTTATTATGCAATACAAGACAAGTGGAACCTGCTCCCAGCTGATCGATTTCGAGGTTGAGGGCGATATTATTAAATCAGTAGCTTTTACAGGCGGATGCAACGGCAACCTGAAGGGTATCTCCACTCTGGTTTCCGGAATGAAGGTGGATGATGCCATCGCAAAGCTCAAGGGCATCAAATGCGGATTCAAAAACACCTCCTGCCCCGATCAGCTGGCGCGCGCACTGGAGCAGTACAAGGCTGGCGCTTTAAATTGAAAAATATGGTAATGCTATCATTCATTGGAAAAGAAATTTTTTCTGAATATACTATCATATAGAATGAAAAGAAATCGGAGGCTTTAAGATATGAAACGTATCGTCTTTACTGGTGGCGGTTCTGCCGGCCATGTGACTCCAAATATCGCTCTTTTTCCCAAACTGAAAAGTATGGGCTATGACATCCACTACATCGGCTCCTACGAAGGCATCGAAAAAAAACTAATAGAAGATTATCGAATCCCCTATTACGGCATCTCTACAGGAAAGCTCAGAAGATACTTTGATATCAAAAATTTCAGCGATCCCTTCCGGGTGCTCAAGGGATTTGCCGAAGCCAGAAAAATATTAAAAACTCTCAAACCTGATATTGTTTTCAGCAAGGGCGGATTTGTGAGCGTTCCCGTCGTCCGCGCTGCTGCCATGCTCAAAATCCCCTGTATCATCCACGAATCCGACATGACTCCCGGACTCGCCAACAGCCTGTGCATTCCCGTCGCCCAGAAGGTCTGCTGCAATTTTCCGGAAACCCTACAGAGCCTTCCCGCCGACAAGGCGATTCTCACAGGTTCCCCGATACGGAATGAACTCACAAAGGGAAGCAAGGAAAAAGGGCTGGCAATGTGCGGCTTCAACACTGCCAAACCTGTGATCATGGTCATTGGCGGCAGTCTGGGCGCCGCCGAAGTCAACAAATTAGTCCGCGAGGCGCTGCCAAAGCTGCTCGAGGATTTTCAGATCGTGCACATCTGCGGCAAGGACAAGATCGATAATCTGCTCCTCAACACAGAGGGCTACAAACAGTTTGAGTTTGTAAAGGAGGACCTAAAAGATCTGTTTGCCATGGCGGATATCGTCATCTCGCGCGCCGGCGCTAACGCCATCTGCGAATTGCTGACGTTGCGAAAACCGAATCTCCTGATACCGCTCCCCGCCCATGCAAGCCGCGGAGACCAGATCTTAAATGCTAAAAGCTTCGAATCGCAAGGCTTTTCCATGGTTGCCGACGAAGATTACCTCACAGCCGTCACACTGACAGAAAAAGTTCACGAGCTGTACTTCACCAGACAGTCTTACATCGACGCCATGCAGAACAGCAAGATCAAAGATTCCACCGATACCATCATCGCACTGATCGAGGAGAGCGTCAGGCAGAAAAAGTGAGACGGCAGATTGAATATAAATTTTATATTGCAGCCATAAAACAGGGAATTGCGCATACATGCAGTTCCTTTTGTTTCGCGGAAATTTAGAACCAATTATCATTTATGACGGAATTACAATATTTTCCATAATAATTGTAAAACAAGCATTTTTGTGATAGTCTGTTATATATTAAAAGAAAATGCGACAAAATTTGCAACGGGACGCATTGCGGGGCAATTCATTTCAAAAAGGAGGCTATTGCAATGAGGAAAAAAATCGGGACATTAATGGCAGTTATATTAGTTATTTGTACGGCTTTGGAGGGATGTAGTACATTAAGCGACAGTTTAGCAGATATCGCAGCGATGGCCGACGATACCGGCGCCGCAGCTATAGCGTCGGAAAATAATACCGAACCAGAAAATGCAGCAGAAAATGACAGATATACCGGAAATGGTTCCGCATGGTGTTCTACGCTATTTGAAAATCCGTCAACACAATACGATAACCAGTTGGCATTAGTGGCGGCGGAAATGAGCGAGAAGGCGGAGGATACAACCGGAGAAGGTATCAAGAAACTATACTCTTCTTACAGTATTTATGCCTGCGAATTATACCGTTACACAAATGGACCGAAGTTTCTTAATTTGGAATTATCTTTTGGCGGTGGTGCTTTTGCAATAGGACAAGATACATTAAATATTGATGGTACTGATACTACAATACTAATCATTACTGCCCGGGGTACGACAACCTGGGGAGAGACATTTGGGGATCTGTGTAAGGGATGGTATCTAGATCCGGAAAAAGTGCATAGTTTTCTGGGAAGAAATGTTTGGGATAATGTATATGACTTTGAGGAACTAATATGGGAGGGAATAAACGATTACATTAACAAGTATCCAGCCATTAAGGCAAAGGAAAATCTGAAAATACTGGTCACAGGACACAGTCTTGGCGGTGCGGCAGCCAATATGGTTGGAGCAAGGTTGACCAATGGGATTGGAAGCAGCGAATGGTGGGGTGATAAGATTACCAAAGACGATATATATGTTTATACGTTTGGCGCTATAAAAGTGCTGACAACAAATACAAATGTTTCGGATGGGTATGAAAATATACATAATATCTATAATTATTATGACTCTTACGGACCAAATGGAAATCAAAAAAATACAAATGCAAGTTCTTTGTATGCAAAATTTGGACATACCGAATTATATGATCTGGAATATGATGAAAGCGGACCAAATGTATGGGACTCATGTAACAGCCATCTGATGGGAAATTATAAAGCAGCTCTTGAAAATGAAAAAACAAATCCGGCGTTTATTCGTTTAGCATGCGCAGACGATACATCTATGGTAGATTCGCCCATAGATAATGAAATAGAAAGTGAAATAATGAATGATGTGGAAAGCGTTCCCGTTTCTTCCGATTATGCCGATTTTACCATAGAAGGGAAATGGAAAAGCGTCGGCGATTACGGCTTTGGACAGGCGCAGCCGGGAGCGATCGTTGCATTTGACGAAATCCATTGCAATTTTTACAGCCCCAGCGACACTTATGCACTGTATCAGGAAGATGGAAAATGGCGATTGGATTGTACAGATTTTCTTTTCGCTAATACGGTGAGCTTTACCGTAGAAATTATTGATAACAATAATATTGATATTTATTATGGTACGAATGTTACAGAATTAAGACGTGTTGATTGATTCCCACTACTTTGGCGTGGGTGTGAAGTGTGACATTGACTGTCATATTGCACGCAAAAAAGAGAAACAACTGATCATTCAGATTTGTTTCTCTTTTTTTGTGTACAGCCATATACAGAAAAACCATACCACTGAAGCGTACGCCCTGACTGAAATTTAGATAAATCCTTGACATTTCTTCTAACCCAAAGTATGATTGGTATAACAAATCATACTTTATACAAACAAGGAGAACGTACCAATGAACAAAATACCTGACGGGAAAAATGCATGGACAGTCAAAATCGGGGAAAAGGGACAATTTGTCATCCCAAAGGAAGCCAGAGACATGCTGGGGATTCACCCCGGTGATACCATCCTGGTGTTGGGCGATGCCGAGCGCGGCATCGCAATCCCACCAAAAGCAATGATGAACAAATATATATCCATGATATTTGGAGAGTTATCGATGGAGCATCAGGAGGATGAGCAATGAGTAAAATCGTATTTTTCTGCATTCCGGCACACGGACACACCAACCCTACGCTGAGCGTCGTTCACGAACTCATTCAGCGCGGACACGCGGTATGGTACTATTCCTACACACCATTCCGCGAAAAAATAGAACGCCTCGGAGCAACCTTCATAGCATGTGATGACTATGATACCGAGCAGAAGCTGACTCCGAAGGACGCAGCAAGAATCGGCAAGGACCTGGCATTGTCAACGCGTGTGCTCGTGGACACGACTCTGGCGCTGGACGATATGGTATGTCAGACAATGCAGGAACTAAAACCGGACTGCATTGTCGCGGATTCCATGGCCGTCTGGGGAAAAGCCATCGCCCTGAAATTGGGAATCCCTTTTGTCTCCTCGACCACCACCTTTGCCTTTAACCAACACTCCGCAAAGATTATGCGCCAAAGCATTCCGCAGATGCTTGGCATGATTTTATCAATGCCCCGGATCAATCAGAATCTCAAAAGACTGCAGGACAAGGGCTATCCGGTCAGGAATATCCTGGACATTCTGCAAAATGACAACCAGACCAACACGATCGTATATACTTCCCCCGCGTTCCAGCCGTGTGCGGAAACATTTTCCGACCGGTACAATTTTGTCGGTCCCTCCGTCAGACCTGTCACGGAGGAGATTGTCAAGACAAGGGAAAAGCTGATCTACATTTCCATGGGAACTGTCGTAAATAACTCTCTGCGGTTTTACCGAAAATGCATTCTGGCCTTTGCCGATATAGAATATCAGGTCATCCTGTCCGTTGGAAATTCCATCGCTGTCAAGGACCTGGGCGCTATCCCCGACAATATCACCGTAAAAAATTTTGTGGACCAGATCGCAGTGCTGCACAAGGCCGATGTGTTCCTGTCCCATTGCGGTATGAACAGCGTCAACGAGAGCCTGTACTATCAGGTTCCACTCGTGATGTATCCGCAGACGACGGAACAGGCCGGCGTCGCCGCGAGAGTAGCACAGTTAGGCGCCGGAATCTATCTGAAAAAGAGCACGCCTCACTCCATACGCACGGCAGTCGAGCAGGTATTACATACACCCTCCTACCGCGAAAATGCCATCGCCATATCCGAGGGCTTTCAACAATGCAGCGGCGCAAAAGGCGCCGCAGAACAGATCATTGCACAATGTAAGGAACAGTAACCCCTTGAAATAAATTTATACAAATCTGCAATTAGGGTATTTTCAAATCTGATATTTTGGTTTATGATAGGAGTATGGAGACGTACCGAAGTGGCCATAACGGGACTGACTCGAAATCAGTTTATCGGTATTTACTGATACGAGGGTTCGAATCCCTCCGTCTCCGTTAAAACGTGTTTCAAGGAAGGACATCATACTATGAAAAAACGATACCCCAGAGTGCTTACCTGTCTGTTATCCTGCATCCTGCTGCTTTCCCTGTTAACCGTATCGCCTGCAACGGAAATCAGCGCAAAAGCTGCCCCCGCATCCGGCACGAAAAAAGCCTGCTGGATTTCCTTTCTGGATATCGAGGCTCTGCTGCAGGACAAAAACGAAAATGAATTCAGAGCCAGAGTTTCCGCAATGTACGACAATGTGATCAAATACGGGATGAATACCGTTATTGTTCATGTACGTGCGATGGGCGATGCCATGTATCCCTCCGACTATTATCCCTGGGCCGCATACTTTACCACGGACAGAAGCGATCCCGGCTATGATCCTCTGCAGATCATGCTCGACCTTGCCCACCAGAAAAATCTGCAATTTGAGGCATGGATCAATCCCTATCGACTCTCCCGCAACACGGAATCGACACTCAGCTTCAAGACGACGCCTCAATATGCACAATTTCTCCCTTTCTCTATCGAGTACAGGGCGGCAGGCAATCAGATCTGTCTGGTGCTTGATCCGGCAAGGCAGGAGACAAGGGACCTGATTACGAACGGCGTGCGGGAGATCGTCAGTAAATATGATATCGATGGCATTCATTTCGACGATTACTTCTATGTATCCGGCATGGCAGACCACCTCGATACCGCATCACGAAAAGCAAATGTCAATGCACTGATCTCACAGGTATATCGCACGATCAAATCCATCAGACCAGACTGTACCTTTGGAATCAGTCCCGCCGGAAACCTTGACAACGCGCGCGGTCAGGGCGCAGATGTCGACACATGGCTTTCTGTTCCGGGATACGTCGACTATATCATGCCCCAGATATACTGGACAGATAACTATGTGACAAGCCAGGGTGTAGAGCCTGTCTTTACCAACAGATGCACTGCATGGCAGCAAATCAACAAGCTGGACCTCCCCATCTATGTCGGACTTGCACTTTACCAGGCCGGCGCATCATCCAAAAGGGATTTAGGATGGGCGACAAGCGATACCAACCTTGCATATCAATATCTGACTGCCCGACAGCTTGGCTATGACGGCTACTCGCTGTTCCGCTATCAATGGCTTGAGAAGGACATTGCCGCCAAAGAACTGGATTATTTGAAAAACTATTAAAACGATTGAATTCAAAAAAAGACGATCATACAATATGATCGTCTTTTTTATGCACACCTTATTATAATTCCTTTATTATAACCTCTTCAGAAGCTCCTCTCTCGCTTCCTCATACCCCGGCTTTCCGAGAAGTGCAAACATATTTTTCTTGTAGCTCTCCACGCCAGGCTGATTAAACGGATTGACGCCGAGCAGATATCCGCTCAGACCGCACGCAAACTCAAAGAAGTAGAACAACTCGCCAAGATAAAATTCGCTGACCTCCGGCATATTCACCATCAGATTTGGAACCTGTCCATCCGTATGTGCAAGCACCGTGCCGTTCATCGCGCTCTTGTTTACAAAATCCACTGTCTTTCCGGCAAGATAATTTAATCCGTCGAGATCTACCGGCTCTGTGCCAATCGTAATCTCCTCCCTTGCCTTCTCAATATTGAGAACTGTCTCAAACATTACCCGCGAGCCATCCTGAATAAACTGTCCCATGGAATGAAGGTCTGTCGTCAGGTCAACACTGGCCGGAAACAGTCCCTTCTGATCCTTACCCTCTGACTCTCCAAAAAGCTGTTTCCACCACTCCGATACATAGTGGGCGCTCGGCTCATAATTGCAGAGAATCTCAACTGCCTTTCCTTTTCTCAGCAGGATATTTCTGACTGCCGCATACTTCATGGCATCATTCTCCTCAAATGGAAGCTCCAGCGCGCTCTTCCTTCCACTCGCTGCGCCCTCCATCAGCTTATCGATATCCGCACCGCTCACCGCGATCGGAAGCAGGCCAACCGCTGTCAGCACTGAGAAACGTCCTCCCACATCATCGGGAACAACAAATGTCTCATACCCTTCCTCTGTGGCCAGATTCTTTAAGGAACCCTTCGCTTTGTCTGTCGTCGCAAAGATTCTCTTCGCCGCGCCCTCTTTACCGTATTTTTTCTCCATCATTTCCTTAAATACACGGAATGCAATTGCCGGTTCTGTCGTCGTGCCGGACTTGCTGATCATGTTGATGGAGAAATCCCTGTCCCCAATCACATCTGTCAAATGTTTGATATACGTAGAGCTGATTGAATTTCCAACGAAATAGATCTCTGGAGTCTTTCGGATGCTCTTGTCCACCATATTATAAAAACCATGGCGCAGAAATTCAATCGCTGCCCTTGCACCCAGATAAGAACCTCCGATACCGATTACCAGCAGCACCTCGCTGTCACCCTGAATTTTCTTTGCCGCCTCTTTGATTCTCGCAAACTCATCCTTGTCATAGTCCACCGGCAGATCAATCCATCCCAGAAAGTCATTGCCCGCTCCGGTCTTGTTTACAAGCACATCCTTCGCGTCAAGCGTGAGTTTCTTCATGTACGCAACCTCATGGTCGCTGATAAATTGTGCCGCCTTTGAATAGTCAAACGTTACCTTGCTCATTTGCATTCTCCTTTACAATAATCATCACAGTTCCTTTGTCCTATCATCCCGAAACAAATAACCCATACCTTATGAACAGCATATGGCATAAACCTGATTGTCCGGAATGGCCTATGCCTCCATTTTAACAAATATTCCCAGATAAATCAATTCCTTCATTCCAATTCCTCACTCTGATTTCTCACACCCTGTTTCCTATGATCGTGCGAAGAATCTCTTCCAGCTCGTGCGCCTCCTCCTGTGAAAAGACAGGAGCCTTCTTCTCCTTGTCGCTGTCAGTATCAAAATCCGGGGCAGCACTCTCCTGTCCGGACTCCTCCTCCGCGGCCCTGATCTCCGGTTTACTGCGCTTCTCCGCCTTAGCGCTCTTCTCCTGCTCCAGCTCCCACAAAAGCTTTTCCTTCTCCACGATGCCATGCTCAAGCCTCTGCGCCACTGTATTTTCCAGATAATCTGTCAGATTTGTCTTTAGCATTCTTCTGCGCCCCGGCATATCCACAATGGACATGGCACTCAGATACAGATAAATTCCAAAGAGACTGATAATGTAATATGGAAGCAGGTCTACAAACCGATGCCCCTCGACAATGCCGCTAAACACACCAAAGCCTGCGACAAATACGCCGGCCAGCATCAGCTGCCCCGAGAGGTGCTTCATGAAATTGATACTCATTCCCAGCACACGGATACGATTGATGTACTTATCTACAAATACAGGTATGTTCGACACACCGCCGTTGAGCTTATAACAGTTAATAAACCGTTCCTTGCACTGCTTCAACAGTTTGTTGTCCGTTCCGGAAAGCGTGTCCGCCTGCTGGATCATTCTTTGGTATATCACGCCAATAGCCACCTGATATAAAATTCCGATCGCCATAAAGACAAGTGTCAGTAACATCGTTGTTGTTTCCTTTGTCATGATGATATCTACCCCTTTTCGTTCCGTTAATTCATATAACGTTTCTTGTGTATTAAGTATAAACATTTCCATGCCTGACCACAAGACATTTCAGGGCAGAATCGTTCGACAAATTCGTACAATATCTGTGTCATATTTTCCGAAACCATACTTCTTTTGCGAAATATGACAGCAATCGAACAAGTGGAGAACCTTTCCACTACTCGCCGCGCGCCCCATGCGCCGCCTTAGCGGCATACTTCCTCTGCATGGGGCTGCGAAATCGAGTAGGG
>VSNM01000131.1 GCA_009774245.1 Lachnospiraceae bacterium
ATGTACTGAGCTGAATGCTACTAATCGGTCGAAGGCTTATCCTGACAGGTATGAAAATGTTGGAAAGTGCTGGAAAAAGACGGATGGAATAACAGAAGGAAGATATGGTACAGATAAAATATTTTTGTGTTCGGTTTTGAGGGAACAATCTCAATATACCAAAGACATTGGCCTCGTGGCTCAGTTGGTTAGAGCGCCGCCCTGTCACGGCGGAGGTCGTCGGTTCGAGTCCGATCGGGGTCGTTTGGGATCTTAGCTCAGCTGGGAGAGCATCTGCCTTACAAGCAGAGGGTCATAGGTTCGAGCCCTATAGGTCCCATTTCAAAAGAATTTAAGATGCATATATTTAAGATATATGCCGATGTGGCTCAATTGGCAGAGCAGCTGATTTGTAATCAGCAGGTTATCGGTTCGAGTCCGATCATCGGCTTTATGGGTGGATTCCCGAGTGGCCAAAGGGGACAGACTGTAAATCTGCTGCTTTATGCTTCGGTGGTTCGAATCCACCTCCACCCATTGTACTTAATATAAATATCGCGGGGTGGAGCAGTCTGGAAGCTCGTCGGGCTCATAACCCGAAGGTCATAGGTTCAAATCCTATCCCCGCTATTTTTGCCCAGATAGCTCAGTCGGTAGAGCAGAGGACTGAAAATCCTCGTGTCACTGGTTCGATTCCGGTTCTGGGCATTTATATGTAGAAAAGCAGGGTTATGAAGCACGCTAGGGTGGCGTGTTTTTTTGCGTGCAATTTTACATTTTTTTGGTTAAAAGTTTCTTAATAGCCTTTTTTATTATAAAAATATATGATAAAATGAAAGCTGGGCAGTTGTTCGAGGTAGAAGTTATAGAATATAATAATTGAAATAGTGTTTAAGTCAATGTGATAATAGGGGAAAACGTATGTATGAGTATGAATTAAAGAAATATGCAAATGATATTTTAGAGTCAGAGAATTTTCGGAGTACAAAGGAATATATTCAGCATGGCAATATGTCGGTGCAGGAACATTGTATCAATGTTGCTAAAGCGAGCTTATATATCAGAGATAAATTTAGGATCAAATGCAATACACGGGATTTGATTAGAGGTGCCTTGCTCCATGACTATTTTTTATATGATTGGCATAAGAGCGATAAGGTAAACTCTCACAGGCTGCATGGATTTTTCCATCCGGCAAGGGCTTTGTACAATGCGCGGAAGGAATATCATTTAACAGCAAGACAAAGGGATATTATCATAAAACATATGTGGCCGCTCACGATCGTTCCCCCCATGTGCAGAGAGGCGTGGATTGTGACGTCCGCAGATAAGTATTGCTCTTTGTTGGAGACGCTTCATATACATAGAGGCAGAATCCATAGTCAGCGGGAAAAGAAAAAATATGCTTTTATGGGTATTTCTAATCACAAAGTAGCATAGTAATCAAGGTACAATACAGAAAGGATTGTTAGTAGTATATGAGAAAGACGAAAATTATCTGTACAATTGGTCCGGCATCTGAGAGTGAGGAGAAGTTAAAGGAACTTCTTCGCGCAGGAATGAATGTGGCAAGATTTAATTTTTCACATGGAAATCATGAGGAGCACCAGATCAAGTTTGAGCGGGCAAGAAAAGCCGCAGAGGAGTTAAGACTTCCGCTTGCGACAATGCAGGACACGAAAGGACCTGAGATCAGGTTGCGGGATTTTGAGGGTGGAAAGGCTTATCTTGAAACGGGTGCGACTTTCCGGCTTACGACCGAGGAGATCATAGGAAATGCGGACAGAGCCTCAATTACTTATAAAAATTTAAAAAATGATGTGGAAGTCGGAAAAAGCATATTGATTGATGACGGATTGATTGAACTTACAATTAAAGCCATTGAGGGCACAGATATTGTCTGTGAAGTGGTGAACGGGGGTTATGTGTCCAACCACAAGGGAATCAATGTTCCGGGAGCAATTCTCTCTATGCCTTATATTAGTGATGTTGACAGGGATGATATTATCTTTGGTGTGAAGATGGGGTATGATTATCTCGCTGCGTCATTTGTGAGATGTGCGGACGATGTTCTTGCAGTCAGAGAGCTGATCAGGGAGCATGGTGGCAAAATGAGGATCATTTCCAAGATTGAGAATATGCAGGGAATTGACAATCTCGACGAAATTCTGGCAGTTTCCGACGGCATCATGGTGGCGAGAGGAGATATGGGCGTTGAGATTCCACTTGAGGAAGTGCCTGTATTGCAGAAGAAAATGATCAAGAAGGCGCTGCAGTTGGGGAAAATCGTGATAACAGCGACGCAGATGCTTGACTCGATGATCAAGAATCCGAGACCGACCAGAGCAGAGACGACGGATGTGGCCAACGCGATTTATGATGGAACTTCTGCGATCATGCTGAGCGGGGAGAGCGCTGCCGGCGCGTATCCGATTGAGGCTGTAAAGACGATGAGCAGGATTGCGGAGCGCACGGAGGAGGATATCTGCTATGCGGACAGGCTGCGGGAGAGAAGCCATAGCTGGGTGAACAATGAGGAAGTGACGACTGCCATTTGTCATGCATGTTGTACGACTGCTATGGATTTGAATGCGAAAGCGATTATCACTGTAACAATGTCGGGATTTACAGCAGGTATGATATCAAAATATCAGCCGGGCTGTACGGTGATTGGCTGCGCGGTTGACGAGATGGTATTTCGTCAGATGGCGCTGATGTTTGGTGTCAGTCCGTTGCTGATCAAAAAAGAGGACGATACGGAGGAATTGTTTTCTGCAGCAGTGAAAGCGAGCGTGGAGGCTGGTCTGATTACTCATGGGGACAGAGTTGTGATAACTGCCGGTGTGCCCTTGGGAGTTGCGGGAAATACGAATATGGTTCGCGTTGTGGAGGTCTGAGTCTTGTGTATGCAAGGGGATGGATTTTGCATTATGTGGCAGTTATGTGTTGAGGGGAATAGATGGGAAGAGTTTTTTGTATCGTTGGAAAAAGTTCATCGGGTAAGGATACGATTTATAAAAAGCTTTTACAGAATCCATCACTTCACTTGAAGCGAATTGTCTTATATACGACACGCCCGATTCGGGCGGGAGAGCGGGAAGGCGAGGAGTATCATTTTACGACAATCGAGAGGATGATACAGCTGCAGGAGGAAAATAAGATTATTGAATGCCGTTCCTACGACACAATCTACGGTGTGTGGTACTATTTTATGGCAAAGGACAGCCAGATTAATTTGAAGGAAAATGACTACCTGATAATTGGGACACTTGAATCTTACACAAGGATCAGAGCTTATTTTGGCAAGGACAAGGTGCTTCCGATATATATTGATCTGGATGATGGGGAACGTTTGACACGTGCACTGGAACGTGAAAAAATGCAGAGCCAGCCGGGATATGTAGAGATGTGCAGACGCTACCTGGCGGATGAGAAGGACTTCTCAGCGGACAATCTTGAGAGGGCGGGAATCACTGCAAAGTTTGATAATTATAATCTGAGTACCTGTCTGGACGAAGTGGCGGATTATATTATCGCGCATCGAGAACAGGACAGGAGTACTTTTGATGCGCGTCCCCATGTAGAGGAAGTATGCCGCAGAAGCGACGCATGGGGCGCGCAGCCAGTAGGGGAAGACGGCTCTTCGCTGCGTGATTAGGGAATAAGGGATTTGCGGTGAGGTGTTCAAAGCGTGAGTGGGGTGGTATATAGATGGATTTTAAGGTAAATGAGGTACAGCAGGCGGTGCCGGTGCAGCAGACGCAGACAGCGCAGCCTACGGATGATTCGTTTAAGTTTATGCTGGCGAGCAATATCGAGGAGGAAGGACTTGCGGCGCGGTTGAATCTCATGATGGAAGAGATCGTGATGCAGGGCGACAAGATTGTCAAGCGCATGGATGTGCGCGATATGAAGAGATATCGCACATTGATCAAGGAATTTATGAATGAGATTGTGAATCGCTCACACAAATTTTCACGGGAAAATTTTCTGGATCGGCGCGGACGGCACAGGGTATATGGGATTATCCGGCTTGTGGATGAGAAGCTGGATGAGCTTGCACAGGAGCTGGTAAGTGAGGAGTGCGATAAAATTGCAATCCTCGCAAAGGTCGATGAGATACGGGGGCTGCTGCTTGATATTTTCGCATAGCAGATACCTGAGAGGGAAGTACATGGAAAGCGAATCGGGAACAGAATGTGTGACATGGAATGATGTAGTGGGACAGACAAGGCTTACGGACAATCTGCAGAGTGCCATCAAACACAATAAAATATCACACGCCTATCTGATACAGGGCGAAAAGCTGTCAGGAAAGCGCATGATTGCGGATATTTTTGCAAGGGCGCTTCAGTGCGAATGTGATCGCGAATGTGATCAGCTACAGGAGAGTGTCAGAATGCGTCCCTGCAACCGATGCAGGTCCTGTAGGCAGGCCATGAATGGCAATCACCCGGATATCATACATGTGACGCACGAGAAACCCAATGTGATATCGGTTGACAATATAAGACAACAGGTCAATGGAGACATAGCAATAAAGCCGTACAGTGGGACATATAAGATCTATATTATGGATGAGGCGGAGAAGATGAATGTGCAGGCGCAGAATGCACTGTTAAAGACGTTGGAGGAGCCGCCGGAATATGCAGTGATTTTGCTGCTGACCACGAGCGCGGATGCCATGCTTCCAACTATTTTGAGTCGTTGTGTCGTGCTGAATACGAAGCCTGTCTCCGAAGATCTGATCAGGAAATATTTGATGCAGCGGGTGCAGATACCGGATTATAAGGCAGCGGTCTGCGCTTCATTTGCGCGGGGAAACGTCGGGCGCGCGATTGGGCTTGCGTCCAATGAGACGTTTGATCACATGAAGTGGTCGGTGTTGGGAATATTAAAAAACATTACGGATATGGAGATCAATCAGATTGCGTCTGAAGTCAAAAAAATTACCGAGGAAAAATTTGACACGGACGATTATCTGGATTTGTGTTTTATCTGGTATCGCGATGTGTTATTATATAAGGCGTGTGGTTCGCATGGCGGGCAAAGTCATATGATCTTCAAGGAGGAGACGGCTGACATTGCCAATGCAGCCAGGCGCTATAGTTATGATGCGATTGACAAAATTATCAACTCAATTGATCGGGCGAGGAGTAGGCTTGCGGCAAATGTAAACTTTGGCCTGACGATGGAACTGATGTTTCTGGACATGAAGGCGGGATAAAAACTGTTTATAAAAACGACAAGGAGGACAAATGAGTTTACATCAGTATATCAGACGTCATGTGATTGTGGTGCTTGTGCTGCTTCTGATCGGTTATGGCATTGTCGCGTATATCCATGCAGTCTGTCCGGAGAAAATCGGACAGCCCCATGCAAAGGGCGTGCAGGTAGATTTTGCTCCAGTGTACAACGAGGATGGAAGCACTTTTCATGCGAGATTAGATATCGGATACAGGCAGGGATTGTTGATCCTGGAGTCGGTAATCACGTTGTTTGGTTCCTGGATATTGTATAAAGTGGTTTTGTACTATTGTGTATTTTTTGGAATGAAAAGCTGGTGGACTTATCTGGTGGATTTTGGCTGTGCGTCGGCGATCGGGCGTCTGCCGGTTCGCCTGGCGGGGATGTATGTGCTGGATTATTTTTATATAGGATTCAGACATAGCACATATGATTTTTTTGATTTTTGCATTGGCATCTGTGTTGTGGGACTGCTGGTCTGGCTGATTCCGGCCTGTCTCAAGTACTATTCGTATAAGAGGAAGAGCACGAAGGGGATGGGATTCTGGGAAAGGTGTAAGTGGGAAATGCGGTTTAGCATGGAAATGGGAAAAATGTTGTTTCGCCCGCTCAGGTCATGGTGGAAGGATGTCAGTTGATGCTGGTGAACAGTAACGAGTAAAGTGAGGTAGATAGATATGGTAAAAGTGATTGGTGTGAGATTTCGGACAGCGGGCAAGATTTACTTCTTTGATCCGCTATCTTTTGAGATTAGGCGTGGCGATCATGTGATCGTGGAAACTGCGCGCGGCATTGAATACGGCACGGTGGTGGGAGATCCCAGGGAAGTGGCGGAGGATAGGGTTGTACAGCCATTGAAGCCGGTGCTGCGGGTGGCGACGAAGCGCGATATGGAGCAGGAGGCTGCCAATAAACAGAAGGAGAAGGACGCCTTTAAGATTTGTCTGGAAAAGATTAAGAAGCACAAACTTGAAATGAAGTTGATTGATGCGGAGTATACATTCGACAATAATAAAGTGCTGTTTTATTTTACTGCTGACGGGCGTATTGATTTCAGGGAGCTGGTAAAGGATTTGGCGTCGGTATTTAAGACGCGGATTGAGCTGCGCCAGATCGGTGTGCGGGATGAGACGAAGATACTGGGCGGTATCGGTATCTGTGGCAGACCGCTCTGTTGTCATGCACATCTGTCAGAGTTTGTGCCGGTGTCGATCAAGATGGCGAAGGAGCAGAATTTGTCGCTGAATCCGACAAAGATCTCAGGGGTATGCGGACGTTTGATGTGCTGCCTGAAGCATGAGGAGGAGACGTACGAGTATCTCAACAGAAAACTTCCGAATGTGGGCGATTTTGTGACGACTGATGACGGATTCAAGGGGGAAGTGCATAGTGTGAATGTACTTCGACAGTTGGTGAAAGTGATCGTCGAGGTGGATGATGAGAAGGAGATTCACGAGTATAAGGTAGAGCAGCTTCGATTCAAGAGACGGCATAAGAAGGATAAAAACGATAATATGAGCAATGAGGAGCTCAAGGAGCTGCGGGAGCTCGAGAAGCTTGAGAAACAGGAGAAGGATGCAAAGTCAAAGCTCGAGGATAATTAGTATGGATGTGCAGTTAAAGGCAAATGAGCGTATTGATGATCTGCAGCGAAATGGCTATCGGATTATCCAGAATCCTGATAAGTTTTGTTTTGGCATGGATGCGGTGCTGCTCAGCGGGTTTGTGAGGGTAAAACCCGGAGCCAGGGTGCTGGATATGGGGACAGGCACTGGTATTATTCCGCTGCTGGTGGAGGCAAAGACACAGGCAGCGCAGATCAGCGCTATTGAGGTGCAGGAGGAGAGCGCCGATATGGCGAGGCGCAGCGTACTGCTCAACGGGCTGGAGGATAAGATTGACATTGTGACAGGAGATTTGCGGGAAGCAGATCAGTTTTTTGATGCTGCTTCTTTTGATGTGGTCACGTGCAACCCGCCGTATATGATCGGACAGCATGGACTGACCAATCCAGATGAGCCAAAGGCAATCGCGCGGCATGAGATTCTGTGCACGCTGGAGGATGTTGTCAGAACAGCCGCAAAACTGCTGAAGCCAGGAGGATATTACTGTATGGTTCACAGACCATTCCGGCTGGCGGAGATTATCACTGTGATGACGGCGTATAAGCTGGAGCCCAAGCGGATGAAGCTGGTGTATCCCTATGTCGACAGGGAACCGAATATGGTACTGATTGAGGGATGCAGGGGGGGAAAACCGCGCATGACGGTGGAGAAACCGCTGATTATATTCAAAGAGCCAAATGTTTATACGAATGAAATATGTGATGTGTATGGGTATTGACGAATATTGGGGATTAGGTGGTGTGACGGATGGCGGGAAAGTTGTACGTGTGTGCGACGCCGATTGGGAATCTGGGCGATATGACGCCGCGGGTGGTGGAGACGTTGCAGATGGTTGATCTGATCGCTGCGGAGGATACCAGAAACAGTATCAAACTGTTGAATCACTTTGGTATCCACACGCAGATGACGAGTTATCACGAATATAATAAGGTTGAGAAGGCTGTTGCTCTGATAGCGCAGATGAATGACGGCAAGAATGTGGCGTTGATCACAGACGCCGGCACACCCGCAGTATCTGATCCGGGGGAGGTGCTCGTGCGGATGTGTCATGAGGCGGGGATCGTGGTGACTTCCCTTCCGGGTGCGGCGGCATGTATCACGGCGCTGACACTCTCGGGGATGAGCACCAGACGCTTTTGTTTTGAAGGATTTCTGCCTACAGACAAGAAAGAGAAAAAGGATATTCTGGAGGACTTGAAGAGGGAGTCGAGAACGATTATTCTGTACGAGGCGCCGCACCGCCTGGTCAGGACGCTGGAGGAGCTGTGCGAGGCTCTTGGCAATCGGAAGCTGACGCTGTGCCGTGAGCTGACCAAGAAGTTTGAGGAGGTTATACAGACTACACTGTGCGACGCGCATAGCTTATATGAGTGTACAGAACCGCGGGGAGAGTATGTGCTAGTGGTGGAGGGGAAGAGTCTTTCGGATATTCAGAAGGAGAAGGAACAGGGCTGGCAGGAGATTCCGATCGAGGAACACATGCGTCAGTACGAGGCGCAGGGGGTGGACCATAAGGAGGCCATGAAAAGGGTTGCGAAGGACAGAGGAATTTCTAAGCGTGATGTGTACCAGTATCTTCTGTCACTGGATCATCATAAGATGAAATCGGAATGCATACAATAAAGTGTGGAAGCTGCATGGGCATTTTGCTCAAATACGGGATAGGTTGCGTAAAGGAGATTTTTGAATGGAGAGAGTATTTGAAATCATCGAAGAGCAGTTGCATTTAACGGGTATGGTGCTGACGGAGGATCTGGACCTCGAGGAGGACCTTGGCGTGGACTCCATAGATCTGGTGGAACTTGTCATGGCATTTGAGGACGAGTACGGGATCAATGTTGACTATGAGAAGATGGACAGGAAAGTCAAGACGGTCGGCGACATTATAGAATTTCTGAAGGAACAGGGAGCAGATATCTAAGGTCTGCTCTTTTTTTATGCGCAGCCCCATGCAGAGGAAGTATGCCGCTAAGGCGGCGCATGGGGCGCGCGGCGAGTAGTGGAGAAGGTCATTCCCCTACTCGATTTCGCAGCCCCATGCAGAGGAAGTATGCCGCTAAGGCGGCGCATGGGGCGCGCGGCGAGTAGTGGAGAAGGTCATTCCCCTACTCGATTTCGCAGCCCCATGCAGAGGAAGTATGCCGCTAAGGCGGCGCATGGGGCGCGCGGCGAGTAGTGGAGAAGGTCATTCCC
>VSNM01000132.1:0-5143 GCA_009774245.1 Lachnospiraceae bacterium
CAAATACAATAATTAATGCCCTAAAACAGTTGATTCAGCAACAAGGGTATCATTTATAAAGTTGTAAAGTCGTGTATTTTTTATTGACTTTTTTATGAGCCCGTCCGTTATATTAAATAGAGCATCGCAAAGCTGCATGCCTGCAAGGGTTCTGGCACGGCTGAAAGGAATGGGGGTGATTTCGTGCTTGAGAGGACGATCAGAAAGTATTATGATGAGATTTTTCTGTACTGCTATCATCGTGTGGGAAACCGTGCGGCGGCAGAGGATTTGTGTCAGGATACATTTGTAAGTTTTATCGAGCATTATGCAGAGTACCGCCATATCGGCAAAATGAAGAATTATCTCTACACGATTGCGGGAAACAAGTGCAGGGATTTTTACAGGAAAAAGGTCCCGATTCCTGTGGAGGAGTTGCCAGAGCAGGGAACGGGGGAAAGTCTCGAGGAGCTGGCGGTCGTGCGGCAAATGGTATCCGGTCTGCCCGACGAGCTGCGGGAGGCAGTCGTGCTGCGGTATTTTCAGAATCTGAAGTACACGGATATCGCATCGATATTAGGAATCAGCCCTTCCCTGGCTAAATACAGGGTAAAGAGAGCGCTCGGACAATTATCTGAGATGGAAGGAGGCGCCTATGGAACAGGACAAAAGGGAGAGAGACATTGAGACAAGGTTAAGACGATATGCTGCGGTGTGTGTGCGGCTTTTGGCAGATCGCGGGGAGCCGGAGAAAAAGGAGGAGGCGATAAAGGCGCTGCTGCAGATCGCGTCGATGCCCCGTACAAGGGGAACACGCTGGGATTTCGTGCTGGAGCAGATCGGTTATCTGGGGAGGTACTGTCTGGTATGGCAGATATTGTGGGTAGTGCTTTTCTGGTATCTTATGCACCATGGCATCCCGGATCTGGGCTTTGGAGAGTGTGAAAATGAGGTTTTGATCGTGATCTCGCTGCTGCCGCCGCTGCTGGCGCTTCTCATGGTGGAGACAGTCACCAGGGTGTACCAGCGCAGTATGCTTGAGATAGAGTATGCCACAAAATATTCTCTGCGGAGTGTCGTGCTGGTGCGCATGCTGACGTTGAGTGTATTTCATGCCGTGATCCTCACAGCTGCGATTTTGGTCGTTCGCGCAGACGCAGATTTGGATATCGGGACACTGTTGATCTACGGTTTTACCCCGATGGTTCTTGTGAGCGGGATTTTGATAAAGCTTATGCAGTGCTGTCAGGGGGAGGTTTTGAGGAATGCGGGCATCGGTGTGTATGCTTTGACAGTTGTGCTGGTCAGCATGGGAAACACAAGATATTTCGGATGGTCTCAACCGGCACATTTTAGGATGTGGTGCGTTGTGTGCGGCGTGGGTACCGCATACACCGTATGGCAGTTTGTGTGTCTGCACAGGAGATTATCTGGCTTTGAGCAGATTTTGGGAAAAGGAGGAAACAGATGGAATTGATATTGGACAGGGTGACAAAACAGTACAAAAACAAAATCGCGGTAGACCGGTTGAGCACGACGCTGACAGAGGGCGTCTACTGCCTGCTCGGCGCAAACGGCGCGGGAAAAACGACGCTGATGCGCCTGATCTGCGGTATTTTGACTAGCAACAGCGGCGAGATCAGATGCGACGGTGAGGAGATCGGCGCGATGGGGGAGCGCTATCGCGATCTGCTGGGATATCTGCCGCAGGATTTTGGTTATTATCCCAATTTTACGGCAATGGAGTTTATGCTCTACATAGCCTCCCTAAAAGGGTTAGATAAAAACTATGCAAAGAACCAAAGCAGGCTGTTGCTGCAGAAAGTAGGGCTAGGGAGTGAGATGCGCCACAGGACAAGGACCTTTTCCGGCGGGATGCGCCAGCGTCTCGGGATTGCGCAGGCCCTGCTGAATGATCCGAAGATTCTCGTGCTGGATGAACCGACGGCGGGACTCGATCCGAAGGAGCGCGTGCGGTTCCGCAATATGATCGCGGAGCTTGGCAAAGACCGGATCGTCATACTGTCCACACATATTGTGTCGGACGTGGAGGAGATCGCGGACTGGATCTATCTGATGAAGCAGGGGCAGTTTATCGCACAGGGGACGCTGACGACCCTGAGGGAGCACTATCTGTCGGTGGCACATGATGGACAGGAGAGTCCGGGTATGAATTTTAATCTGGAGAAATTGTACCTGTATTATTTCTCGGACGAGGAAAGGACGGAGGTTTGATATGATACGGTTTGAGTGGAAGAAGATATTTGAGCGCAGGCTGAACGTGATTGCCATGCTTATGGGTTATGTTTTGATCGGCGTATGTGTGGTGATGCGGATATCTCAGTCCAATTTTTATGACGAAAAGACGCAGACATACGTCTATGGAGTCGATGCGGTCCGTATGGATCAGCAGCGTGCAGAGGCGCAGACAGACAGTTTATCGGAGGAGTATATCACACAGCTTGTCAGCAAGATACAGAGCCGTCATCTGGATCTGGAGAGTGACGAGGCATATGAGGAAGTGATTCGCCCGCTGGGGGATATTTTCTGGGTGACGGCAAAAAATTATACGGACATGCGCGAAGGGATAACTGACCGGAATGCCTTGAATGAGATCGACCTGACGGACGGCGCGCATTTCTATGAACAGCGTATGAAAAAGATCACCGATTTTCTCAATATGGATTTTTCCTTTGGCAATTACAAGGAGAGCGAGAAAGCGTACTGGATACAAAAGGCGGAGGAGACCGCGGCCCCGTTCCGGTGGGGGAGCAGGGATATTATGGGGATGGTCTGGGATGTGACCGCGCCGGGGTTTTATCTGTTTTTTGTCGTTATTATCTGTGTCAGTTCTGTCTTTTCGTCGGAGTATGAGTCGGGGGCTGCGCACCTGCTTGTAACGACAAAGTGTGGTAAGAATCGGCTGATCTGGTCAAAGATCGCGGTCTCGGTTCTCTTTACGGTGGGATATTTAGCTGTTGGAATTGCGCTGGCGCTCGGCGCGATCGGGTTGGTTCTGGGATTTCAGGGGGCAGATCTGCCAGTGCAGCTCTGGAATACCGTCATACCATACAACCTCACAGTGGGGCAGGCCTGCGCGGCAAATTTCGCAGTGATGCTGTTGGTGAGCGTGGCGATCGCGCTCGTGCTGCTTGGCTGCTCGGCGGGAACCCGCTCCTCGCTCGCGACGCTTGTGATCGGCATGGCGCTCATAATCGCGCCCTCCTTTTTCCCGATGAGCAAGGAGAGCGGTCTGTGGAATCATGTCAATTATCTGTTTCCGGTCAGGGTGGTGGATTTCAAGACGGTGCTCGGTTCCTTTGTGAGCTACACAGTTGGAAACCATGTGATATCATATGTGGGGATGATCGTGATCGTGTATACTGTGGTGAGTGCCTTCGCGCTGCTGCTTATCCGGAGAGGATGGCTTGGGGTGAAATCCTGATTTTGGTGTTGTCCAAAACGTGTGCAGCGTGTATACTGTAAATAGAGTGAAGATTGAGTGCCTGCCGGAATGGGCGGTTTAGAGGAAAGGAGAACAGTATATGCTGGCAAGTAAACGGGAACGGATTCGGGATGAGAAAATTAACGGGGAGATTTTTAATATGTCACCGGCGCCTAATTTTCGGCATAGTGTTATAACAAATAATATCAATTGTGCGATTAAAGCGGGGCTGAAGGACAGTCTATGTCTGGTATTTATGGAAAATATCGACTACAAATATTCAAAGGAGAGCGACGATTATCTCGAGCCGGATATTATCATCTGCTGTGACAGAAATAAGATCAAGGGCAATTCTTATTATGGTACGCCCAAATTTGTGGCGGAGACCTTGAGCCCGTCCACGGCAAAGCGGGACAGGGGTGTCAAGAAAGACATCTACGAGGCAAGCGGCGTGGAGGAGTACTGGATCGTGTCTCCGATGGAGCGGGCTGTCGAGATCTATTATCTGAAAAATGGCAGGTATGAGATCGAGGAATCCTATATCCTGGACGATGACGAGACCAGCGAGCACTACAATCTCAAGCAGGAGATCACGCTTAGGGCCTTTCCGATTACCATGACACTTGAGGATATTTTTTCATTTTAAAGCTATTTCTTAACATTTCCTAAGGAACTCAGGGTGTATCTGAGAATTGTCAGGGATTACCCATGGTATATCAGGGTGATGAATGTGTATAGGGTGTGAAAGATCGGAATCAGGACTAGGAGGTAAGGAATCATGAAACGCAGATTTAATACAACAGGTTCTTGTAATATGCAAAGAGACTATATGGTAAAGCTTGATGACCGGCTGAAAAAGATAAAGGAAAATTATGTAGATTACGGAAGCTATTTTGTGATCAACAAGGGGCGTCAGTATGGAAAGACGACGACGCTCAGGGCGCTGGCGAAATACCTGATGGCAGATTACATTGTCTTTTCACTGGATTTTCAGAAAATCGGAACAGAGGATTTTGTGGACGCCCCGACATTTGTGCGCGCTTTTGCAGAGATCGTGATTGAGAAGGCGAGAATCATAAATGCGGATGGTATGGAAGCGTTGATGGAACCGCTGTCAGCACTCGTGAAATGTCCGGAAGATTCCAGCCTGAAGGAACTGTTTATACGACTGAGCAGGATATGCGCGAAAGCGCCAAAACCGATCGTACTGATGATCGATGAGGTCGACAGTGCGTCCAACAATCAGGTATTTATCGATTTTCTGGCGCAGCTGAGGGCATATTACCTCGACCGCGATGAAACGCCGACATTTCACTCAGTAATCCTGGCGGGCGTTTATGATATCAAGAATCTGAAATTAAAGCTGCGCGCGGAGTCGGAACATCAATATAACAGTCCATGGAATATTGCGGCAAGCTTCAATGTGGATATGAGTTTTTCCGCGAACCAGATCGCGGATATGTTGATGGAATACGAGGCAGATTATCATACAGGAATGGATATACAGGAAATAGCAGGGGAAATTTATCAGTATACGTCCGGCTACCCGGTTCTTGTCTCTTCGATCTGCAAGTATATTGATGAGGAACTTGTGGGTAAGGAGCGGTTTGAGGAGTCGGGCAGGGCGTGGACAAAGGCGGGGATCGAGGAAGCTGTCAAGAGTATCCTGACGGACAGAATGCCTTTATTTGAGAGCATGATCCGCCATCTCGATGACTA
>VSNM01000132.1:5243-9016 GCA_009774245.1 Lachnospiraceae bacterium
GACGTTGTCGTGGACTATCTCGGAGAGCAGTTTATCATTGAGCTCAAAATCTGGCGCGGGAACGAGTACAACGAGCGGGGCGAGCGGCAGCTTGCGGATTACCTGGACTATTATCATAAAGAAAAAGGATATCTGCTCAGCTTTAATTTTAATCAGAAAAAAGAAGTCGGGGTAAAGGAATTGAAGATTGGGAATAAGACGATCGTTGAGGCTGTCGTGTAATCTTCCTGCGTTTGATTTTTCATTGCACTCCCATATCAAAATATGATATTATGTAAAAAACATCAGTCAGGAGGCAGTCTAAAGGCCTTCTGTATTTGCAGAGGAGGTCATTTGCATGGATTACAGGCCATTACCGATCGGCATCACCGATTTTGCCGAGATGATTGAGAAAAAATTTTATTATGTTGATAAAACCCCCATGATCAAAGAGCTGTTGGACAATCAGGCAAAGGTAACGCTCTTTACACGTCCGCGCCGTTTTGGAAAGACGCTCAACATGAGCATGTTGAAGTATTATTTTGAGGACGACAGGGACTGGCAGGGGAACAGGCGGGACTGGTCAGGGCTTTTTGACGGACTTGGAATCATGGAGGCAGGGGAATCCTATCTGGCACACAGGGGGCAGTACCCGGTGATTTATCTGACGTTTAAGGATTCCAAGAGGGAGAGCTTTGTGCGGTCGTATGCGGAGATGGAAAGAGTCATTGCGGAGGAATTTGCGCGACACAGGTTTATTCTGGAATCCCCGGAGATGGAAGAATATAAGGAAAAGTATCTGGAGATGATGCGACGGGAAGGCAGTCAGAATGACTATGAGACATCGATTCTGTTTCTCTCAAAATGTCTGGAAGGTTATTATCGAAAAAAAGTGGTTGTGCTGATTGACGAGTATGATGTCCCGCTGGAGAATGCGTTTACGTGCGGTTTTTACAATGAGATGGTCAATTTTATCAGGGCTCTATTTGAGAGCGGCTTAAAGGACAATGCCAGTCTTGGATTTTCGGCGATTATGGGCTGCCTGCGGGTATCAAAGGAAAGCATTTTTACCGGTTTGAATAATTTAAACATTGTATCGATCCGCAACGAAAAATATGGTGAATATTTTGGATTTCGGGTAGATGAGGTGAAACAGATGTGTCATTATTACGACATGGATCAGGAGTATGAGACAGTAAAGGATTGGTACAATGGCTACACCTTCGGACAGACAGACATTTATAATCCATGGAGCGTGATACAATATCTGTCGGACGCCAGGGTAAATCATAACTGGTTGCCGATGTCCTACTGGGCGAATACTTCCTCGAACAGTATCGTAAAAACGCTGATCGACCGGGCTGAGGACGAGGAGAAGGAGAAGATCGAGGCGCTGCTGGCGGGCGGCACGATCGTGGTACAGATTCACGAGGACATTACCTACAATGAGATTTATGATGAGGGGGATAATCTCTGGAACTTCATGTTTTTCACCGGTTATTTCCGAAAGGTCAGGGAATGGATAGAGGAGGAGATCATCTATGCGGAGCTTACTATTCCAAATAAAGAGGTTCGGTATATTTTTGGTCAGAAGGTGCAGAAATGGTTTCGCGAAAAGCTTAAAGGCAGGGACATGCAGCCATTGTACAATGCTGTACTGGCGAAAGACTGTGCCGTGATGGAGGAGGAGATCAACGATATCTTTGAGGAAACCATCAGCTATATGGACCAGAACGAGTACTATTATCATGGGATGGTGGCAGGTCTTCTGACTGGCATCAAGGGATATATGATACGCTCGAACAGGGAAGGCGGAAAAGGGCGCAGTGACCTTTTGGTGAAGCCGGTCCGCCGGAGTAGAGAGGCGTTTGTCATCGAGTTCAAGGTCACGAAAGACTTTGACGAGCTGGACGGGAAGGCGGACGAGGCGCTCCGGCAGATCGCGGACAGGAAGTACGAGATGGACCTTAGAAATGACGGGTACAAGCGTATCAGCTATTACGGCATTGCGTTTTGCGGCAAGGAGTGTGTGGTACACTGCAGGCCATATGAGTCACTGCAGAGTTAAACTGTTTTATTTACAGTTTCTTAATCCTGTTCCGCTATTTTTTTCATGCACATCCAGTAATTTCTTTCCCTGGTGGACGCTGCATTTCGGATGTGTTGTTCAATGACATCTTTTCCCGCCAGCCAGTCTGCGCGGACGGAGCCAAGATCCAGGCAGTGTATTGCTTCCTGGATTTTGTTTTCCGACAGACCAGCATGCTGCATTCGCTCCAGCATCCTGGCTGCGTTTCGCACATAGGCGGGATTGTAGAACATGCTTCTGTCAGGCTGGTACTCCAGGTCAAAGATACGATTCTCTTTTGCGCTTGGCAGAAAACAGGAATCCTCTGACGATTCCGTGATGTGCAGGTAATACAGGGCGGCGTTTTCCTTTCCCTCCTTTTTCCGGATGATTCGGCCAAGGCGCTGGATTCTCTGGCGCTGAGTGGAGGTGCCGGACAGAATGATGCCGACTGCGGCATCGGGTACGTCGACGCCCTCATCGATGGCTTTGCAGGCGATCAGTATGCGGACATCGCCTGACCGGAATCGCTCCAGGGCATTTTTGTTGGCCTGCGCCCCAAGCTTGGAATGATACCGCGCAATCTTTCCGGGATACTGGTCGCGGAGGCGTTCGTACAGTGCCTCGGCCTGACGGATGCGCTCGCCAAACACCAGTATTTTGTCCTGTATGCCCAGATATTCCACCAGATCGCAGGCACAGTCAAGTCGGTCGGCTGCCAGACAGACTAGGCTTTTTCGGATGTAGGTCAGGCGCATATATTGCCGGGCGGTGTCCGCGATTCGCTTGTCCTTATCCCCGGTCAGACTGCGCAGCAGCTCAAAGCGTTCTCTCTGGTCCAGTTTGTCAAGGATTGGATAGGACGAGAGCAGGGTGAAATACAAGATGGATATCCGGTCGGAAAGCTCATCATATTCGGCGCGCTCATCCGGTTCGAAGGAGAGTCCGATGTGAAAAATGTCATATGGGCATACGGTGCGCCGCGCTGTGGCTTCCTCCATTCCGTAACTGTAAATTTTGCGTCCGAGTGCCGTGGCAAGCTCGTGTCCTGCCTGCCCGGAGGGCAGTGTGGCAGAAAGCCCCAGCGAGTAGAAATGCTCTTTGTAGGGAGTGATGTGTGGCAGGAACTCGAAAATAAGCTGATTTTGCCCGCTGACATAGTGGTGGCATTCGTCTGCGATGAGCAGTACAGACTTTCCGCCGCGAAGCTCTGACAGGATCTGGCGCGCAAGTTCGTAGCGGGCAGAGTTGATCACATAGATCATATATCTGCAATCCGGTGAGGGGCGGTATCCGCCCCCGCGCAGCCCGATCAGTTGTTGGGCATTTTTTTGTACGCCTTTTTGTATAAGAAAAGCTTTCAGGGCGCGGTTCCATTGGTGCATGAGCGCACTGGTGGGAACGACGATCTTGACGCGCAGGTCTAGGTCTGTTCTCTGCGACAGGCGGTCCGCGGCGGTGAGCGCCAACAGTGTTTTCCCGGAGCCGGTCACGGCCTGCACCATTCCGCGGCCGTTGTTGGAAAACCACCGTTCGAGACATTCCTCCTGCCATTGGTATAGTTTTTGCTCCATGGTTTTCCTCCTCCGCGTTTCTTTGTCGTTACCCGATTTGACAAGATGTGTATCAGTTTGAAATATTTGTGAAAATATTATATGATTAGGGTGTCAAAAGGTCCATTTTCATTGCAGAGATAATTTTTTCAAGATTGTGCCACAATATCTTG
>VSNM01000133.1 GCA_009774245.1 Lachnospiraceae bacterium
CAGTATCTGCAATTTTCAAGGTTCAATTGAGCCTAGTTTTTTGGTTCAGTTTTTCATAGATTACTTGACACTACCCGCAAAATATGTCTTTGTGAAATATCAACTCTTATTATAGAATTGTGACAGGGAAATACAATGGATTTAAGAGTGATAACTTGTAAGTTAGCGACTTTTCCTTGACATACAGTTTGGCGTATGTAAACATAGAGGCGAAAGGACGCCAAAAGGAGCCATGGCAGGAAAAGGCGGAATCCATTCCGATGATTGCGTACTGACAGATTGTGTGCTGGCAGGAAGAAAAGGATTGTGGCGTCAGATGCTTTTTGATATAATTGTGGAAGAATTTAGGAGATATTTAGGAGGTCTTTATGGCGGCATATTTATTTGCACATTTTATCGGGGAAGAGAAAGATGGGGAACAGATCTATTTTTCTGTGAGCAGGGATGGACTGCACTGGAAAGATCTGCACAATGGAAATCCCATACTAATATCGCAGACGGGTACCTGTGGTGTGCGTGATCCGTTTCTGGTGCGGCATCCACAGACAGGTACAGTTTATCTGATCGCTACGGATCTGCGCATCGAGGCGGGGAAAGGCTGGAAGGAGGCACAGGAGAACGGGAGCAGGAGTATTATCGTGTGGAAGACGGACGATCTCGTGCACTGGACAAAGGAGAGGAGCTTCGAGGTCGGAATCCCTAAAGCCGGGTGCGTGTGGGCGCCGGAAGCGGTATTTGACAGGGAAAAAGGCGCCTTTCTCGTATTTTTTGCGTCAAAAGTAGACGGAAAACACAGGATTTACGCGACCTACACAGCAGATTTCGAGCAGTTTTCGGACACGTTTCTGTACATGGAAAAAGAAAAGGACGTGATCGACACGACAATTTTAGAAGATAACGGACAATACTACCGCATCTCCAAGGACGAGACGGACAAGAGGCTGGTGATGGAACGATCGGATTCCCTGACGGGGGAGTTTGTCAGGATATCCTCTCCGGTATTGGATGATCTGGTGGGCGTCGAGGGGCCGGAGGGGTATCGTATGCCGGATGGTAAGACATGGTGCCTGATCGCGGATCAGTTCCAGACTGGAAAAGGATATCTGCCCATGCTGACAGACGACCTGTCTTCCGGCAGTTTCAGAATCTTATCGCCGGACGAGTACGATATGGGAAAAACGAAAAAACGCCACGGGGGAATCCTGCCGATCACGGACGAGGAGTATGAGCGGCTGTTGACATGGTACGACAGGACGAATCCGGTGCTGGACGGTCTGTATGCAGATCCGGATCTGTATTATGAGGATGGGACTTTTTATCTCTATCCCACAACAGATGGATTTCCGCACTGGTCGGGAGACGAATTTTATGTGTTTACGTCAAAGGACGGCATTGTTTTTGAAAAAGGCGCGCGTATCCTGGATGTTTCTTCCGATCAGGTTCTGTGGGCGGTCGGAAGCGCATGGGCGCCATGCATCGCGAAAAAGGACGGCAAATATTACTTTTACTTCTGCGCGAAGAACCAGGAGGGAACGTCGTGCATTGGCGCTGCCGCCGCGTCGTCGCCAACAGGGCCTTTCATTGCGATGGACGAGCCGATGATCACGATGGAGATGATGGGCAGAAACGGGATTCGGATGTCCCAGACAATCGATCCGTCCGTTTATCAGGAGGGCGATGCCTATTATCTGTTGTTTGGAAACGGGGAAGCCGCAGTTGCCAGACTGTCTGACGACATGGTACATATCGAGGAGGACACCCTGCGGAATATCCGGGGATTAAAAGATTTCAGGGAAGCGGTCACAGTCCTGAAACGAAACGGCATGTATCATTTCACATGGTCGTGCGACGACACAGGCAGCGAGGATTACCATGTCAATTACGGCGTGTCTGACTCGCTGTATGGCTCGGTGACATTTATCAATACCATTCTGAAAAAGGATGTCGCGCGGAATATCCTGGGGACGGGGCATCACAGTATCATGAAAATGCCAGAGAGCGACCAATACCGGATCGCATATCACCGTTTTGGGACGCCTCTGGAACAGTATCAGGAAGGAAAAGGCTGGCACAGGGAAGTGTGCATAGCGCCGCTGATGTTTGACGAGGACGGGTTTATGCTGCCGGTTGTTGTCTTATAGGGGTGCTGATTCAATAGAATGGTAAGGGAGGTGGACAATGTATATAGCAAATGAAACAAGGTATGAACAGATGAAGTACAATCGCTGCGGGGCAAGCGGGTTAAAGCTCCCCGTGGTGTCTCTGGGACTGTGGCACAATTTCGGTTCCAACGGGAATTTTGACAATATGACGCAGATGTGCGAGACCGCTTTTGACAAAGGTATCACACATTTCGACCTCGCCAACAATTATGGCCCTGTGCCCGGCGCGGCGGAGGAAAATTTCGGGCGGATTTTGAGAAAAAGTCTTGGCGCGTACAGGGATGAGCTGGTCATCTCGACGAAGGCGGGATATGACATGTGGCCGGGGCCTTACGGGGACTGGGGAAGCAGGAAATACCTGATCGCCAGCCTGGATCAGAGCCTTCGGAGAATGGGACTGGATTACGTGGATATTTACTATCATCACAGACCGGACCCGGAGACTCCATTGGAGGAGACTGCCCGGGCGCTGGACGATATTGTCAGGAGCGGGAAGGCTCTGTATATCGGTATTTCGAATTACAACAAGGAACAGACGATTGCGATTGCAGCGCTTTTTAAAGATATGGGGACACCGTTTATCATCAATCAGAGAAAGTACTCCATGTTTGACCGCAGTATTGAGGAGGACGGGCTGAAGGCATATGCCGCGGCAAATGGGATTGGCATTATTACGTTCTGCCCCCTGGCGCAGGGACTGCTGACAGACCGCTATCTGAATGGGATTCCCGAGAACAGCCGCATCAGGACAGACGGGAGATTTCTGAAAGAGGATGCCATCACTGATGAGACGCTGGAAAAAGTGCGCGCCCTGAATGCGGTTGCGGCAGAGCGCGGGCAGAGCCTCGCACAGATGGCACTGGCATGGATTTTGCGGGATGGGGACATTACAAGCGTACTGATCGGTGCGTCCAGACCATCACAGATTACAGACAATGTGGGCATGCTCGGAAATATGCGGTTTGAAAAGGACGAGATTGGACGGATTGAACAGATTTTGAATGGTGAAAAATAGGGGGAGGACTGCTATGGATATATCATTTGCTTCGTCTGATGTCATATTGGCCGATGTGATGAAGAGCATGCCCTTGATCTGATAGATTCCCTTTCCTGTTTTAACTACGGTGTACTTAGGAACTGTAAACAAATAACTCATCAATTTGACTTGTCAGGTACTGACATGGCTAAATGTCCATCTACGGCATCAGATAATCTTGACGTAAGGCATTGTCCCTTATGCTGTTGCCTCCTACGTCTGCGAGTATCTTCTGATTACGAAGTAATTTGCAGTCGGACATATATACAGCGTCAAATTAACAAGTTATTTATTTACAGTTTTAAGTCCTGTGTGAACAGTAACTCTTTATATATCGAAAATTGAGGAAACCGTCAGTTGACAGTTGTTCTTTAAACTGTTACAATGAAAGCATGTACTTGCATGAAAGAGAACAGTACACAATCATAGAAAGGGGGAATCAGGTTTTGGATGAAACAAGCCAGAAAATAATTGACGCAGCCATGGCATTAGTCCGGGATAAGGGATATGTCGCAACAACAACAAAAGAGATTGCAAGGCTGGCGGGTGTCAATGAGTGTACCCTGTTCCGTAAGTTTGAGAGTAAAAAGGATATTGTCATACAGGGGGCAAACCAGTCGGGCTGGCGGGCGGATGTCGTGCCGGAGATTTTTGAAAACGTGATGTGGGAATTAGAAACGGATCTGGAGATGTTTATGCGGGCGTACATTGACAGGATGACGCCGGATTTTGTCAATCTGTCAATCGGTTTAAGAGCGCCGCAGCTCTATGAGGAAACGAAGCAGTTGATTATGAAAGTCCCACAGGCTTTTCTGGAGTCTTTTACTGCTTATTTGAAACAGATGTGCGAGAGGGGGAAAATACCGGAGAGGGATTTCGATGCGCTTGCAATGATGGTATTTTCAGCGACGTTTGGCTATACATTCCTAAACGCATCTTTTGGAAAAGAACTGACAGATGTGAAAAAAGATAAGTACATAAAGGAAAGTGTGCAGACATTTGTGAAAGGGATAAGTCAGTAGGGAGACAGCCGTGTGAAAGAGAAACGGTCGAAAGTATCCGAACTGTTACGGATTTGGCGCTGTCAAAAGGCAATGCAATAGGAAACGACAGAAATCGTTTCCTATAAAAATTGACAGTGAGCAAGCAAGTACATGCATATTGCATCAAGAAGGGAGATTATTATGAAACAGATTACGGGTGCGGATTTATTTGTGAAAGCATTAAAGGAAGAAAAGGTAGATGTGCTGTTTGCTTATCCGGGTGGGCAGGCGATAGACCTTTTCAATGCTCTGTATGGGGAAAAGGAGATCGATGTTATCCTGCCCCGCCATGAGCAGGGCCTGATCCATGCGGCGGACGGTTATGCCCGTTCTACGGGGAAGGTTGGTGTCTGCCTTGTGACCAGTGGGCCGGGGGCGACAAACCTTGTGACCGGGATTGCAACGGCGAATTATGACAGCGTTCCGCTGGTCTGTTTTACAGGGCAGGTGCCTACGAACCTGATTGGAAATGATGCCTTTCAGGAAGTCGATATTGTTGGGATTACACGGAGCATCTGCAAATATGCGGTGACAGTGCGGAAAAGGGAGGACTTGGCGGAAACAATCAAAAAGGCATTTATCATTGCAAAGACAGGAAAGCCGGGAGTAGTCGTGGTCGATTTGCCGAAAGACATTCAGAGGGCTTATGGAAGTGACGCATATCCGGAAGAAGTAGTCATCAGAGGATATAAACCGCAGCTTTCCGTACATATGGGACAAATCAGCAAAGCAGTGGAACTTCTGAACCACGCAGAAAAGCCAGTGTTTTTGATTGGCGGCGGGGTGAATATTGCCTGTGCGAATCGGGAAATGACACAGCTTGCAGAGCTGACAGGCGTTCCTGTGGTCACGACAATTATGGGAAAGGGAGCAGGCATTCCGGACATTGAAAATATTATGGCAATCTCCGCTCTGTTTGACATTTCCATTGATGAGCTGCTTTCCAATGAAAAGGGGGCAAAAAAGCCGGCAGACTATCTTTATGAGAGCATCACGGAGTATGACATTGATGAGCCGAAACGCTACGATATGAAATTCGGCGGGGCAAAGCAATTCACACTGTCGGGATATGAAGGTGAGAAAATCCGAGTCCGCCTTGTATCCAATACCATGCCCACGCTTCAGAATGATTTCAAGGTCAGGATTGATGACATAAAAAGACGGATTGATGTGGACGTAAACCGTAAAAACGGGGTGACGGAAGCGACAGCAAAAGAAGCGGTCAGCATCTTTGTCCAGATACCGACGCCGTATATCGGGAAAATTGAATGTGCGGTCAATGCGGAAACGGTGGAAATCCGTTCTTTGGAGTGCGAGAGCATAGAGCTTGATATAAAGACACCGGATGTTATCCTTGCGGACGTCACCGGAATGGTAGAGATTAACTGTAACCTTGATATGGAAGTATTCTGCCATTCCTTAAACGGGGAGGTGGCAATCAACCAAGTGTCTGCAACTTCAAAAATCCATGTTCCGAAGGACGCAGCGTTTACTGCCGTTGCGAAGGGGATTGGCACAAGCATCTCCTATGAGAAGGACGGAAAGCAGACCGAGCCTTTCAGTGTACCGGAGGCGGAGAACATCATTGAACTAAATGGAATCAAGAGCGAGCTTGTTATCTGCACAGATAGAGAGAGGAGCTGACGGTATGAAGTCTGATTATTTGAAGAAATACATCATCAGTTCCTATATTCTGGTATGGGCGCTCATTATTTTTGTGGCAGGTACGGCAAGCCTTGTATTCCATGCGCCGCCCGTCATCATGTGGATTGTCCGCAACCTGATTGCATGGTCGCCAACGTATCTGCTTCTGATCGGTTGGAAACATTTCAGACCGGACGAAACGAGAATGGTTTTCGTAAAACGGTGTTTTTCGGGTGAAGTGATACTTTTTCCGTTGTTATGTTCTTTTGCACTTACATTTGGGATTAGTGTTTTGGCGCTGTTCCTCTTTTCAGCTGTCATGGGAAAGCCCATGCTGTCCTACATCAATTTTGGGATAACAGCATTGCCGCTCAGTATTTTTCTGTCCTTTACATCGGGACCGACAGGAGAAGAACTGGGCTGGCGCGGCTTTATGCGAGAGGAATTTAATAAAAAGTATGATTTTCTTAAATCCTCTGTCTGTCAGGGCTTGGTGTGGTGTTTTTGGCATACCCTGTTGTGGGTAGTGGATTCAGAATTTACCGACTGGCGGGCAGTCCCCTATGTCATTTCCAATATTGTTGTCATAACCTGCATGACCGTTTTAATGAATATCTTTTTGGAACGGCATAATAATCTGATTTATTCGGTATTGCTGCACTTTGGATTTAATATCATTTATGTGTTTTTGGAGGCGGATATAGGATTCTTTGTGATTTTGACTGTTCTATATTTGGTAATCACACCGATTGCCGTACTTGTAAGGAATAAGATGATGATAGTGGAGAAAGGAAAATAAAGGAATGAGTAATTTAGAGAAAATTCAAAAAGGAATGAGGGTATTTCAGATACTCTCTAAAATTGTTTTGGTATGTGCTGTAGTGGGAGTGGTTTTAACATCAATAGTAGCTGTCCTCGTGGCGGCAGATGTATTAAATATGGAAAACCAGTTTCTTCATTTCCTGTCGGTTTCGGCTGAAATGAGCAAGGGACAGCTTGTAGGCATTTTGTCAGCGGCGGATATTTCTCTTTTGCTTGGCGGAGTAATAACATTATTTGTATATCGCTATTTTACAGCGGAACTGAAAGAAGGGACGCCGTTTACAAGTGCAGGCGCAGACCGGGTAAAGCAGCTTGGAATTATCACGATTGTATTATCTGCCATATCTGTGAGTATTACTGACTTTATTTACGAGAGGATTCACTTGTCGTCATGGAATATGTTTGATGATGGCGGCAGCGTTACGCTTGGGATCTGCTTACTTCTGCTTGCTATGGTTATACGTTATGGTGCGGAACTGGAGCAGAAAGCGAAAGGTGGCAAAGTGTGAGGATTTCTATGGAAAAAGGCGAATGGATATTCTGCTCTGTCTGCGAAATAAGATAAAGGAATAAATGATATGAATGATAACCGAAATCAGATTAGAATATACTTGATATTTGTATTGGGTATCTGTTGGGCGCTTGGCATAGCAGCGTTTTGTTTGCAAGGGAACAGTCAAAATACCATATATCAAATTTTGCAAAAGGGCTTTACAGCATTTCCTGTTATAGCTGCTGTTTTTACAAGACGCATTACGGGGGACAAATCAGAATGGCGCATTTCTTTCCGTATATGGAAGAACAAAAAGCTCTGGGCTTTCTGCGCTTTTGTACCCAGTATTTTAATTGTAATGGGGACGGCACTATATTTTGTGTTGTTTCCCGAACAATATAGCAGCGTTTTCAATCTGGGCAGTCTGGCAGGAACAGAGCAGGTGATACATATCGCCAACCCACTGCAATTCTGCGTGATATGTATACTTGTTGCGGCGGTATGTATTCCAATTCAGATATTGGAGCTTGGGGAGGAAATCGGCTGGAGAGAATATCTGCTCCCGAAACAAATAGCGGAGTATGGAGTGAGAAAAGGAACATTGATGAATGGTCTTTATTGGGGAATCGCCCATTTGCCGCTCATTTACCTTGGTTTTAATTACAGCTCAGAAAATGCGGGCGCACCGTGGAGCAATATGCTCATGATGATGCTTGTGTGCGTGACAATGGAAATGAGATTTCGTTGTAATCCGCCGGAATGTCCTGCGTGTTCTTCATGCTGTAATACTCATAGTAAACCCTGTTTTTGTCCTGCACTTCCTTGTAGTAATTGCGGTGGTACAGTTCCCCGTACTGCATCTGATTTCTAAGCTGCTCTTTCCTTGCCTTTTTCAGTATGGCGGTAAGCGTGTACCCAAAATCAACCGTCCGCACTTTCTTACGTTTAGTCGGTCCGATAATCGTTTTGTGCTTTGCGCCGTCATAGCGGACACTCCGCTTTACCGTTAAATACTGTTCCTCAAGGTTGATGTCCTGCCAGGTCAGCCCACATACCTCGCCGATCCTAAGACCTGCATAGTAGGCTATCTGTATCGGCAGAACCGCAGAGATATTTTTCTTTTCAAGATAAGCGATAAGTTTCTCATAGTCATCATGGGAAATCGGCTGTGTGCCCGATTGTCCCATATCTTCCTCTGAAAACAAATCCACTTCCTCTGCCTTTCGTTTCAGCTTGATGTACTGCATTGGATTGAACGTAATCAGTTGCTTTGGGAATACCGCAAAACGGAACGACTGCTGTAAAACTGCTGAAAATGAATGGATATAGTCTTTGCTCAATCCTTTTTTCACTTTCCCGTCGGGATATGTTCCTCCGAAAGTAAGCAGGTCAAGGAATGTCTGCAAATGCTCCGCTGTTACGGTTTTTAATCTGCGGTCAGCAACAGGATGTTTCTTAATGCAACGTATCGCACCGAGATAATTTTCCACCGTACCGTTGCTAAGAGTGCCGACCTTTAATTCTTCCTCCGCCCAAATATCGAGCAGTTCCCCAAGCGTGATGTTGTCAGCTTTTGCAATGAATTTCTTTTCTTCGTAATCCTCCATTGCCTGCCGTAACAGCTTTTCCGTCTCGCTCTTGCTTTCCGTACCCGTAAACTCTTTCTGTACCAAGTTGCCGCTTGCGTCCTCCACATAGAAGCGGTAGTACCATTTCTTTCCTTTTTTCCT
>VSNM01000134.1 GCA_009774245.1 Lachnospiraceae bacterium
ATTACATAAAACTTATCCTTGTATTTTACAAAATTCCTGCTTACAATCGGTTCTTCTTCCATACACTCCACACCCGTTTTAAATATCCTGTGAGCAGTCTTCATATTCCCATATCCATGATCCACTCCGATAATAATTTTTGTGCTGCTGTTAAATTTCTGCATATAAAATACCCTCCTTAAATGCTCTGTTTACCTGTCCGTTTACACGTTTTGTTTACAAATACTCTTTTAAAAATTTTCCGTTTACACTGTTTACAAATCCTCAAAGCCTTATATTTACTGACTTTTCCTGTAAACCGATTTGTTTACTTTCCTGTCAACAGAAGCTTGTAAACAGAATTTGTAAACGAAGCCTAAAAAACTTTTTCTTGTTCCGATACGACTTCACTCTTTTGTTTCCTCGAATGGAGTTGATACATTCTCCGGCAATTTTCGGAATCCATTCTTATCCGTCACTCTCCGCCACCCTCTCTGTGTACCATATCCGGCAAACCTGTGAGATGAAACTTTCTCCCAGCCGACAATGCTGTGGTTCATAACATTGTTAATCTCTTTCAGTTCCCAATCTTTTGGCGTATCGTACTCATGATGGAACGCTTCCTTATAAATCATAATGCTGCACACATAATCTTCCGATAGCTCGTCCAGCCATAACTGGATAATTCCTACTTTTGCATCCTCCGGCATGAATTCCTTCTGCATTTCTTTCAGATATTCCTCTGTACCCTTTGATAATTTCAACTCATGAAAAACATTCCGATATAATACCATCGCCTCCGCCCATGCCTGTCTGATATATTCCCTTGCTTCTTTTTCATTCGCAAGAATATGTTTCTCCACTCTTTCAGGGTGTACCAGCACAGGCGCGAAGCGGCGGTTTCCTGTCCTGTCAAGCGGCAGAAAATCCATACTGTTGGAAGTTCCCACAAATACACACTGTCTTGGTCTGTCCTCCGGGTGTGTTTCGTAGGGAATTTTATAAGTTTCTTTCTGCCTGCTGATGAATGACTTGATATCTTCAATGCTCTTGGCATTTACCGTTGCAATCATTTCCGACATTTCAATAATCCAATGCCCCTGCATCTTCCGATAAACATTGTCATCATCCATACGTTTCAAATCATCTGTAAACCATTCATCATTTATAGCAAGAAAGCGGAAAAAAGTGGATTTACCAGCACCCTGCCCTCCCACAAGACATACCATGATTTCAAACTTACATCCCGGCTCGTACACCCTATGGATTGCCGCCAGCATCAGAAGCCGCATGATTTCTTTTGTATAGCTGTCATTATCTGCTCCTAAATAACGCGGCAGAAGCTTATCTATACGCTGTTCTCCGTCCCATTTCAATTTCTCCAAACAATCGCGAATTGGGTGATACCTGTTTTCGCTTGCCACAATGTTTAATGCCTTATTGATGATACGGTCATTTTTCAGCCCATAGTTCTTTTCCAAATACCATTGAATCTGATAAACATCTGTATCTGTCACACTGGAAGATGTCCGCTGCCATCCTAAACTACCAACAACATCAATCTTCCCTGATAATTCATTCTTGCGGATTGCGCCCTTTAAAACCGGATCATGATGGAACACTATCATACAGTTATTAATCGTCTGACAAATATATCCCTTCTCACTTTTCGCCAAGTCAAAGCGCACATCTTCCACACTGTTCATCTCGACATCCAGCACTTTCCCGATTTTCTCCCATGATTCGTTTTCGGCTACTTCTGACTCTTTGGACAAGTTTCTCCATCTCCCTCCTGTTTTTGATAAATAATTCCTGCTTTTCTGCTGTTTCTCCCATACACAGAATATCCAGCCAGTAATTCATAATCGGCGCCGCATGAAGTATCTGCGCATAATTGTCCGAAAAAACAATATCCGGCGGTTTATCTCGTAAGAAATTTTCTATCATTTCTACTTCCAGCAAACAATCCCTTAATATATCAATACTTTGATTACACCACTTCTTAAAGCGCTCTTTGATATGTATAATTCGTTCTTTTTCCGCCTTTTCTTTTGTGATCCGCGCCTTCTCATGTTCGTTGAACGCCGTTTTACCTCTTACTGATATTGGCAGTTGAAAATCCTCTATCAGTTTTAATGCCGCATCATACTGTGACAATCCAAACATACGCGAAGCGTAATCAACCGCATCTCCACCAGCACCACAGGCAAAGCAGTGATAATTTTTATCAATCTTCATGCTTGGGTGTTTATCATCATGAAACGGACAGCACGCTAAGCCATTTCTTTTAACCTGCAAACCATAATATTCTGCCACCTGCCTTGCTGTCAGATATTCTTTTACCTCACTAAAAATGGACAAAATAATAGCTCCTTCCTTTGATTTTAAGTAATCGAGTAGTGAATGTTCTTTTTCACTACTCGCTACGCATTCCATGCGCCACTTTAATGGCATATTTCCTCTGCATGGAGCTGCGCATCAAAAGCAATCCATAAAAATTTATGGAAATTCCACTTGTACCATTGTCGAAAGACCGAAGCTTTGCTATACTATATTTGCCGAATAGAGTATAGTAAAGCTTAGCTTTTACTACTCGGAGATGCCCTTGTTACCAGCAGGGGCATTTTCCTTTTCCTCACTGTCATCTGCAATCAGATGATCCAATAAAGAAGCAACCTTTTTCTGTTCACTTGGATATAAATGACCATATGTATTGAGCGTAATCTTAATATCTTTATGTCCTAACCGTTCTTTTATAATCAGCGGCTGGACACCCTGTTTGATTAAGTATGCGCAGTGGCTGTGTCTTAGGGAATGCACATCAATTTTCTTCACTCCTGCCTTGTCAATATGCCTTTTCATTGTATGCTGCACTGCCTCTGCAACCACTGGAAACAGTCTTTCATTTTTTGGATACTGATATAGCCGCTTCCAATAAGACTTAATTTCATTTGCAAGAAATACAGGAATTTCTATTGTCCTCACAGAGTTATCCGTCTTTGGTTCCGTAATAATATCTGTCCTGTTCATACGGTAGTAAGTTTTTGTAATATGAATCTGACAATTATCCAAATCTATGTCTTCCATAGAAAGTGCGAGCATTTCTCCTTCACGCATCCCCGTCCAAAACAAGAGCTGGAACATCAGATAAGAACGGCTTCCTTTTTCAAATGTTGCTATAAATTTCTGATATTCCTCATAAGTCCAAAATTCCAACCGCCTTACATCTGAACGTCCTATCTTCTTTACCTTTTTACATGGATTGTTCCACAAGTTATAGATTTTCTGTGCATGAGTGAATAAAGCGGTTACTTGGTTTTGAAGCATTCTCTGATAACTTTCAGAAAAGTTCTTGTTACGGATTTCATTCTGCCACGCAATAATATCTGCCGGAGTAATCTCATTCATTTTCTTCTCTCCAAGATAAGGGATTACATGGGACTGTATCATGTACCTCTTATTCCGTTGTGAACGCTCTTTTAACTCTCCACTTTTATCGTTAAAATAAACCTCCACAAACGAAGCAACTGTCATATCCATGTCTGTATTTGCCACGCGCTTAAATTCACTTTCATAATCCTGCGCTTCCTTTTTTGTCCTGAAACCTCTTTTGTACTTTTTCTTCCTCTTTCCTGTCCAATCTTCATAATAGAATTGGCAGTACCAGCTTCCACGCTCTGCGTCCTTATAAACAGGCATCTTAACTTCTCCTTTCTCTATACTGTTTCAATTTGTGTCCTGTTGCCATAAAACTTTGTTTCCCAAAAAGCTCTTGGAACTCTGCCGGAAATCACAATAAATCCAGCCTCTTTTAATTCCTGGTTCAGTTCCTTAATGATTTTGTATGCATATCCCTTGGAGATACCTAATTCTCTTGAAATATCCTCCGCATACATCATGTAATTGTTGTCTTTCACCTTGCCACCTCCTCTCTTGATTTTTTAGCAAGATATAATTGTTTGCTATTCATATCTTGCTTACAGTTTTATCATACATGTTGTTCAAAATAATGTCAAGCTTTTTTTATTGATATTTTTATATCTTTATGATAAAATATTATTTGACAAAATCAAAAGGGAGGCAATCACATGAATTTATATTCTATTAATACAATAAAACAAGAGCTTTCATTTTCTCCTCTTGTATATCGCATGAAAAAATCCGATTATTCAGAATCACTTATATTGACTTACAGTGATATAGATGGAAATCCGCATCAAGAAATTTTAGGAACAAATCGTTCCATGCTTTCTAATTGGCTTGAAATCCTTGATTACGATACGGAAAGCAAAGAAACGCTTGACAAAACGTTTGACCTGCTATTATCATCTATTCATTTGTTTGGAATAAAACCTGATATGCCAAAAGATAATCTCATCAATAAGATAGACAGCTTTATTAATGATTTTAACGGTAACGCATTTAGTGATATTGCAAGCTCTGTTTTGGATATTTTAAAAGAGTGCTTTGATCCACACCCTGTACTTGCTTATCTTTATCCGCACTACTATGCATTGCTCCATTCATTATATCTTTATACTGAAAAATCCTGTTCTTATGAAGAAACTAAGTCGCTGTTTTCAGCCAAAATAGCAGTTCTCATGCAAGAGCTGCTACACTTAAAATCTTCTTATGAACAGGCAAGGGAATATACCCAATCCGTATTTATCGAACCATATGCTGACAATGCTTCTGTGCAAAGTACTACCTCGGCAGCTTTATACCATTCATACTGTAAAATGCTGAACAAATCCAATTTTTATATGGAAGCATTTGACTTTCCGATTGCAGAAGATTATCTAAAGAATATTTTTGGTAATGATACCCCTGCATGGAGTTTTTACTTTGATTTGTTTTCAGAAAAGTTACTGGATACAGATACACAGAATTATCATATCACATCATTTGCACAATTCCTTCATATTGGATTGTCTATTATGATGTCCGGCGAAATGGTAATCCGGAAATGTAAATTATGTAATGGATATTTTCAGACCAAGCACTCTTCTGAGCAGATGTATTGCAGCCGTATTTATAAAAATACCTCCGCAACCTGCAGCGAAGTAGGTGTGAGGAAAACTTATAAAGAAAAATTGTTCCAGCACCCAATCCATCAGGAGTTCACCAAATCCTACAACAAACTTTACGGACGCATCCGGCGTGGCAAAGTTCCAAACGATACACCACTAATGGATCAATTGAAAAAGTTACATGATGAATACACAGAAAAATATGAACACACACATAAGAAAGACAGAGAAGCTGTCTGGAAAGAATACATTCAGAAAAACAAAGAGCTACTTGGATAATATCCGCCAAATCATAGAAGCACAATTCTACAATTTATCATTTCTCGAATATTTTAGAAGCATTATAGAAGCACAAGCAACATACAATATAGCTTTCCACGTAAAAAGGCTTTCGGAGAAATCTCCGAAAGCCTTGATTTTACTGAATAAATTGTAATTACTCGATGATAGTAGCCACACGACCAGAACCAACAGTTCTACCACCCTCACGGATAGCGAACGTAAGTCCCTGCTCCATAGCGATCGGATGAATCAGCTCGATTGACATCTCTACATTATCGCCCGGCATACACATCTCTGTACCTTCAGGAAGGTTGCAGACACCTGTTACGTCTGTTGTTCTGAAATAGAACTGCGGTCTGTAATTGTTGAAGAACGGTGTATGACGTCCACCTTCATCTTTTGTCAGTACATAAACCTGTGCTGTAAACTTTCTGTGGCATGTAACCGTGCCCGGTTTTGCAAGAACCTGTCCTCTCTGGATCTCTGTTCTCTGGATACCACGAAGGAGTGCACCGATGTTATCACCAGCACGAGCCTCGTCAAGAAGCTTCTTGAACATCTCGATACCTGTACATACAGTCTTCTTTGTCTCCTCGCTGATACCAACAATCTCAACTTCCTCATTGAGGTGAAGTGTACCACGCTCAACACGGCCTGTCGCAACAGTACCACGGCCTGTGATTGTGAAGATATCCTCGATCGGCATCAGGAACGGCTTATCTGTATCACGCACCGGCTCAGGAATATGCTCGTCAACTGTGTTCATCAGCTCGATGATCTTGTCGCCCCACTCGCTGCTGGGATCTTCAAGAGCCTTCAGTGCAGAACCCTTTACGATCGGGCAGTCTGTGAACTCATACTCCTCAAGCTGTTCTGTCACTTCCATCTCAACAAGCTCGATCAACTCAGGATCGTCTACCATATCGCACTTGTTCAGAAATACAACGATCTTAGGCACACCTACCTGACGGGAGAGAAGGATATGCTCCTTCGTCTGAGCCATAACACCATCTGTAGCAGCAACGACGAGAATCGCGCCATCCATCTGTGCAGCACCTGTGATCATGTTCTTTACATAGTCAGCATGGCCCGGGCAGTCAACGTGTGCGTAATGTCTCTTCTCTGTCTCGTACTCAACGTGAGCAGTATTGATTGTGATACCACGCTCTCTCTCTTCCGGAGCCTTGTCAATATTCTCAAAATCTGTAGCCACGTTACCCGCAACTCTGGCCGCCAATACTTTTGTGATTGCAGCTGTCAAAGTTGTCTTACCATGGTCAACATGACCAATTGTACCAATGTTGCAATGGGGTTTGCTTCTTTCAAATTTAGCCTTTGCCATTTTAAAAGTCCTCCTTAAAAAAGTTAATATTCATTACATTAGTTTCATATTTTATAAAACTTAACCCAACTGTTTTCATTATAGTAAAAACAGCTGAAATTTTCAAGCATTATTTGCTAAAATGATGCCCTGAAAACCAATTATTTCGCTTTCGCTGCAAGTACTTTCTCCTGTACCTGCTTTGGAACCTGCTCATATTTTTCAAAAAACATAGAGTAGTTTCCACGTCCTTGTGTCTTGGAACGCAAATCTGTTGAATAACCGAACATCTCTGCAAGCGGCACATAAGCTCTGACCATCTTGCCTCCGCCGATATCATCCATGCCCTCAATCCTGCCGCGGCGGGAATTGATATCTCCGATTACATCACCCATATACTCCTCAGGCATCGTTACCTCAACCTTCATGATTGGCTCGAGAAGTACTGGTGCGGCCTTCTGCATCGCTTCCTTGAATGCAAGGGAGCCAGCAATATGGAATGCCATCTCGGATGAATCGACCTCATGATAGGAACCGTCGTATACATTCGCATACACACCCACAACTGGGAATCCGCCAAGGATACCCGCATGTGTCGCTTCCTCGATTCCTTCACCGATTGCCGGAATGTATTCCTTGGGAATCGCACCACCGACAACAGTGGACTCAAACTTGAACAGCTCCTCGCCATTTGCATCCATAGGAGCAAACTTGACTTTACAGTGACCATACTGTCCACGTCCGCCTGACTGCTTCGCATACTTGGAATCAACGTCCACTTCCTTTGTGATCGCTTCCTTGTAAGCAACCTGAGGTGCACCGACATTCGCCTCCACCTTGAACTCGCGCAACAGTCTGTCTACGATGATCTCCAGATGGAGCTCACCCATACCCGCGATGATCGTCTGCCCTGTCTCCTGATTGGTGTGAGCACGGAAAGTAGGATCTTCCTCTGCAAGTTTTGCGAGCGCCTCGCCCATTTTGCCCTGTCCTGCCTTTGTCTTCGGCTCGATTGCAAGCTCGATAACCGGCTCAGGAAATTCCATGGACTCAAGGATTACCGGATGCTGCTCGTCACAGATCGTATCACCGGTTGTAGTGAATTTGAATCCGACTGCAGCTGCAATATCTCCGGAGTAAACCTTATCCAACTCCTGTCTCTTGTTCGCGTGCATCTGCAGAATACGTCCCACACGCTCCTTCTTATCTTTTGTCGCGTTCAGCACATATGAACCCGAATTCATAGTGCCAGAGTACACTCTGAAGAATGCAAGCTTGCCAACAAACGGGTCCGCCATTATCTTAAACGCAAGCGCTGAGAACGGCTCCTCATCCGAAGAATGTCGCTCAACCTCATTGCCATCCAGATCAGTACCCTTGATTGCCGGAATATCTGTAGGCGCCGGCATATAATCAAGGATTGCGTCCAAAAGCTTCTGTACCCCTTTATTTCTGTATGCAGATCCGCAACAAACCGGAACTGCCGTACACTCGCAAGTACCTTTTCTCAGGACAGCCTTGAGCTGCTCCACTGTGGGTTCCTCGCCCTCAAGATACATCATTGTCAGATCATCATCCAGCTCGCAGATCTTCTCGATCATCTCAGAGTGATAAAGCTCTGCGTCATCTGCCATATCCGCAGGAATCTCCGTGATTGTGATATCATCGCCCTTATCATCATTGTAGATGTAAGCCTTCATCTCCATCAGATCAATGATGCCTTTAAAATCATCCTCCTTACCAATCGGTATCTGAAGAATGATTGCATTTTTGCCCAGTCTGTTTCTGATCTGGTCTACAGCACCATAGAAATTAGCACCCAGGATATCCATCTTGTTGATAAATGCCATTCTCGGTACATTGTAGGTATCAGCCTGACGCCATACATTTTCTGACTGCGGCTCCACACCACCCTTTGCGCAGAAAACACCTACAGCGCCGTCAAGTACACGAAGGGAGCGCTCAACTTCTACAGTGAAGTCCACATGCCCCGGTGTATCAATGATATTAATACGATGCTCCAGAGCGCCTTCCTGAGTCTTTGCATTCTCCTGGTGTGTCCAGTGACATGTTGTCGCGGCTGATGTGATCGTGATACCTCTCTCCTGCTCCTGCTCCATCCAGTCCATGGTAGCAGTACCCTCATGTGTATCACCAATCTTATAATTAACACCGGTATAGTATAAGATACGCTCTGTAAGAGTAGTCTTACCAGCATCAATATGCGCCATAATACCGATGTTTCTGGTTCTCTCTAAAGGATATTCTCTTCCAGCCAAAGT
>VSNM01000135.1 GCA_009774245.1 Lachnospiraceae bacterium
AGGCTGGAGGATTTCAGGGAGAGCGATGACCGCTCCATGCTTCTGCTCGGAACGCCGGGTATGGGAAAGACAAGTATTATTGCCTGTCTGGCACAGCGGCATAGAGATGATGGCAATATGCTCTTCTTGAAATTCAGGGATCTCGGCACAGATTTGACGGATGGAGAGAACCTGCTGACATCCGTCTGCAGGATAATGGGGTGCCGGGGCAGCGATCTGTCAGGAAAAATGTTGATCATAGATGGATTTGATGAATGGAGGCCGGCAGGTGATAAAAACAGGCTGCTGGGAGATTTTATGCTGGATACCGCAAATCTGGACGGTGTCCGGGTACTGATAACCTCCAGGCACAATTATGTCGATCTGAATGTGTCAGGGATTGACCAGGTGCTTGAGCTGCAGCCGTTTTCAGAGAAGAAAATCCGTGCGTTTTATCGGTTGTTTTGCGGGGTGGAGCTGCCGGAAGATATGGAGATAAGGAATCCGGAGGTTCTGGGAATTCCCGTGATACTGTACATGGCGCTGGGCATTGGCGCGGACATTACGGAGGCGGTCAGTAAATGCGGACTTTATGAGAAACTATTTGCCATTAAGGGCGGGATTTTTGACCGTTTTAAGGCAAAGGGGCAGAAACCATATGAGGATGGGAGCCATCCTGTCCAGTATGCAAAGAGGGAGTTAAAGACCGTGCTCCAAAGGCTGGCTTTTGAGCTGTTTAAAGGAAACAGGGATTCCATAAGCGATAAGGAGTATGAGAGTATTGTGCAGGACATTATGGGGAAGGGCGGACGGATTGCTTATGATTTTCCGGTTAAAAATCTTTTGGAGGGAGACGGAACCATTGAATTTGTCCATAAGTCTATTTACGAATATTTTGTGGCGGAATATATATACGGGAAGATGCGGGATGGACTGCAGAGTAAAAACAGGGAAACGATGGCGGGAATTTGCGGCGGCTTGTTAGGTTTTGCGGAATTGACTGATGAGATCTATGCATTCCTGGAACATTTCATCAGTCATTCATGGGGAGAATACGATTGGAATTTTGTGTATTCTGTATTTTTGCTGATGTTAAAAAAGGGAATGACATGTTTTGACAGCATAGCGAGCGATGTGAATGTAATCGTGAGGGAAAAGCGTATTTTTGGCAATATGCTGAAGATCATCCATCTAAACCATGGGAGCGAACCTGAGCTGGTCGGATTTAAGCGGAGCGGATTTGAGCGGCGCGGATTTAAGCGGCGCGGATTTAGCCGGAGCCGTCCTGCAGGGCGCAGTATTGAAGGGGGCATCTTTAATCGGGGCAAATTTGAGCGGAGTGGATGTTGACGGGGCGGATTTGACAGATGCAGATTTTGGGGGCGCAGAATTTGGCATGGGATGAAAAAAGCGTCCGTATTCTGTCACTTCTTAATGCATACGGGCACCCAAAAGAAATATGTCAGCTAAGGATGACAGGTGCCAGCGTGCGAGTAGTGGAGAAGGGCATTCCACTACTCGATTTTTGCCTGCGCCATTGAGAATAATGTATCCTGTAAAAGCTTAGAGAAATTGATATTATTTTTTTCAGCAAAAGTATTCAGCCATGCAGGAATAGTTAGGTTTTTCCTTACAGCTTTTTCACCGTATTTTTCTTCATAGGCATCAATGTCCAATAATAACATATTTAACATGCACCCACTTTCAACAGCTATTTCAGAATAGTTGGAAGCTCGTGGGATCTGCTCCCCATCTTCAAGTTCTCCCAATATCCAGCCACTAGCTGCATCAATCCCCATTTCAATAGCCTGTTCCAGGTTCTTTCCCTCTGTAACACAACCAGGCAAATCCGGAAACTCTACCACATATCCACCGCTTTGATCTGTAAAAGGCTTAAATATAGCCGGATAAATTAATTTCAATATATCCACCTCCATTATATAGATTGAATAGATGGGGCTTAAAGCCCTGCTTGTTTCATAATTGATTTTATTGTATCGGGATTCAAATCCCCGCCATGTTCAGGGATTGTAATTTTTCCAGGCTTAGTTGTTTGTATTGGTGGTGTGAACCTTTTTGCTTTACCTGATACCAGCCATCTTTTAATATTATACTTTCAACTTCTCTGAATCTCATTGAATACCTCCTTAGTCATTCATGGCATCTCTCCTTTCAGCTTATTTGATAATATTGTAATACGTATTATGCGCATCGTCAATAATTTTATTTTATCCCAAATTGTGCAAAATTTTAGCGGTTACAATTCACATCCCATCATAATATGACAACTATTTGAGCATTTAGGGTGTGGATTATAACAAATATTGCACACAAATTGATAAAGTGCATCAATTTGACGCATGTTTTTCACTACGTTGACAAACGAATGAACTATAACGGAAAAATACTATAATTTTTAAACAACAAAAAAGATATTGACAAGAACATCAAAAGCGCATATGTGTACTTATCAAACAAGTACACATATTACGATCAGTACGATTAGCGTGATTAAAGAGAGGTTAATCAATGGAAATAATCATAAGTAATAGCAGTGATAAGCCGATCTATGAGCAAATATGTATGCAGGTCAAAAATCTGATCATGAACGGAACACTATCTGCTGGCGAGGCGTTACCGTCCATGCGGGCATTAGCGAAAGACCTGCACATCAGTGTTATTACTGTTCAGAGAGCTTATGAAGATTTAACCCGCGACGGATTCATAGAGACTGTATCCGGAAAAGGGAGCTTTGTCGCAGCCCAGAACATGGAATTTATCCAGGAAGAACAGCTTCGAATAGCGGAGGAATTGCTACAAAAGGCTGCAGCATCTTTTATTATTCCGTTATTGTGGACTGGAATCTGTCTGCCGTTAACCTATTGGTTTGGTTTTCGTTCCGCGCAGACATTGGGGCTTTTTGTAGTGATTCCCATGTTTTATTTCGTCAAATATTTTGAGGTTTATCATTTCAATGATCGTAAGTATGATTGGTTATAATAGGAAAAAATAAGGGATGAGCACATTCGCATGGTGACTTTGGAAGGTTTCCGGACAAATGTACCAGATGATTTTCAGGGCGTCTGTCTCCGTGCATTTTTCGTTGAGTAAATCACTCTGTCAATTTTGTGCCGTCTGTGTTACGCTGTACTCATCGGTTGGAGGAGATGCGATATGACAAGGAAGGAACAAAAGGAAGCCCGGAAACGGCAGATTATCCAGGCTACGCTTGACATGTTTGTGGAGCGTGGATATTATGGTACAAAGACAAGCCAGATCTCTAAGAGGGCAGGTATCAGCGAAGGTCTGCTGTTCCATTATTTTCCCACCAAGGAAATGCTGCTCGAGGAACTGATCAACATCGGGCTGGAAGGGATGCGCATGCCGATGCAGATCGAGGCGGAGAACGGCCTGGACTTTTTCAGCCGGTTTACCACGATGCTTTTTTTGCATGTGGAGAAAAATCCTTTTATCGCGAAAATGTTCGTGTTCATGGGGCATGTGGTGCAGGCTGAGGAAATACCGGAAAGACTTCGAAAGCTGGCGGCTTCTGTAGATACGATTACATACAGCCGGGGCAGGGTGGAAGAAGGGCAGCGGGACGGAACAATCCGGAAAGGGGATGCGATGGCATTATCCAACATGTACTGGAGTGCGGTTCATGGAATTATGGAACAGTATGCCCTGCATCCCGAAATCCCGCTGCCGGAAGCAGACTGGATTGTAGCGATGCTGAGAAGTGAGGAGGAGCGTAATGAGTGAAGGAAAAAAGAAAATTGTAATCGTGGGCGGCGGTATTGCGGGACTGTCCGCGGGAATTTATGGAAAATTGGCAGGGTATGATGTGGAAATCTTCGAAAAAAATCCTGTGGCCGGCGGCCAGTGCATGGGATGGAACCGGAAGGGCTGTCATATTGACAACTGCATTCACTGGCTCACCGGAACGAAGAAGGGAACGGCGCTCCGCAATGTGTGGGAAACAGTGGGGGCATATGGAGTTTCTGGACTGCTGGACGCCGCTTACCTATGAACAGTACTGCAACGCGTACCATGGCGCATATATGGGCTTCATAACCAGAAAGGGAGTGAAGTCCTTCCGTGTTAAGGGAGTTGTCAAGGGAATCAAAAACCTGTACATTGCCAGCCAGTGGATCATGGCACCGGGCGGACTTCCGGTGGCGGTGACGGCGGGGAAGTTTGCCATATGGCGGATTGTCAGGAAACCATAATTTACCCAATATCCCTGACGCTGTCCCTGCTAACGAGTGTACACGGTGGTATCCCATCAGACGTTTGTGGGCGGGAATGGAATTATTTTTTTGTGTCCTTTACGGATGAGCTGTTCCACGGCAAGGTGTGCGACGCGGTCAGCAGGTTTAAAGTTTTTAAGATACTGTTCTGAAAACAGAGGCAGGACAGATAGGAAGGAGCAGGAAGTTATGAAAATAAACTTACAGGGAGTTATGGATCATACCAGTCAGGCGCAATGGGAGAAAAAAGGTTACTCCCTGCCGCAGTATGATATACAGCAAATGACAGAAGCGACAAAGGAGAATCCGTTCTGGATACATTTCGGAGCCGGAAATCTATTCCGCGCATTTCATGCGGTCATTGTCCAGAATCTGTTAAACAAGGGAAAACTGGACAGGGGAATTCTCGTCGCGGAGGGATTTGACTATGAAATTATTGAGAAAATGTATGTGCCGCATGACAATCTCGGTATTGCAGTGACATTGAAAGCAGACGGGACGATTGATAAAACGATCGTCGGCAGCATCGCTGAGGCACTGCCGTTAGATTCCGCAAATGAACTGGTATTTGCACGGTTAAAAGGCATCTTTGCAAATGATTCCCTTCAGATGGCGACTTTTACGATTACGGAAAAGGGATACAGCCTGACAGATGCAAAGGGTGAGCTTCTGGCGGATGCGTCAGCAGATTTTGCGGCCGGGCCGGAAAAACCTTCAAGCTACATGGGTAAAGTATCGTCCCTGTTATATGCAAGATACCTTGCGGGGGAAAAACCCATTGCGATGGTCAGTACGGACAACTGTTCCCACAACGGCGATAAACTATATGCGGCAGTGTCGGCGTTCGCCAGGGCATGGGTTGAGAACCAGAAAGCAGATGCAGGATTTGTGGGTTATATTGATTCCCAAAAGGTTTCCTTCCCGTGGACAATGATTGACAAGATCACGCCCAGACCGGATGCGTCCGTGGAGGCGGTTCTGCAGGCGGATGGCGTGGAGGAGCTCGAGCCGGTCATCACTTCCAGGAACACGTATGTGGCACCGTTTGTCAATGCGGAGGAGACAGAGTATCTGGTCATTGAAGATGATTTCCCGAACGGACGGCCGCATCTCGAGGACGGCGGTATTCTGTTCACTGACAGGGAAACCGTGGAAAAAGTGGAAAAGATGAAAGTGTGCACCTGCCTGAATCCGTTGCACACCTGTCTGGCAATCTTCGGCTGCCTGCTCGGCTATAAGAAGATTTCCGACGAGATGCAGGATCAGGAGCTCGTGCGGCTTGTGGAACGGGTAGGGTATCAGGAGGGGCTTCCGGTGGTGGTCAACCCAGGCATTTTAAATCCGAAGGAATTTATTGATACCGTATTGAAAGTGCGCGTCACCAATCCGTTTATGCCAGATACGCCCCAGCGGATCGCCACGGACACTTCGCAGAAGCTTGCAATCCGTTTTGGAGAGACAATCAAGGCTTATCAGGCGGATGAAAACCTGAAAGTGGAGGATTTGCAGATGATACCGCTTGTCCTTGCAGGCTGGCTGCGGTATCTGATGGCAGTGGACGACAATGGGGAATCATTTGAGCCAAGTCCTGATCCCCTCATGGAAACACTGCGTCCTCAGATGGTGAAACTGAAACTGGGCGATATGCAGGCGGAGGAAATTCTAAGGCCGATTATGGAGAATGCCAGTATATTCGGTGTGAATCTGTATGAGGCTGGCATGGCTGACAGGGTGTATGGTTATTTCATGGAACTGAATGCAGGCGTAGGGGCAGTCAGGGAGACACTGAAAAAGTATTTGAGGGAAAAGTAAAAGTTTAAGAGAAGGTGATAACACGGAGATGGGAACTGTAAAGTATTCCATCTCCGTGTTTTGAAATTGTAAAAAATAGTTATATATTCTGATACAGGATTGGAGATGAATATTAAAAAAAGTATTGACAAAAGTACGAAATCATACTATATTAACAGGTATGATTTCGTACTTGGAGGTGGACAATGAAAAAGAGCACATTTGAAAAGCTTCACCGCATCAACTATCTTGGCGCGGAGATGGATGCGCTGTATCATCAGGCCTGCCGCAGGCTTGGCATATCGGACAGTGCGATGATCGTCCTGTATACGATCTATGACAATGGCGGCACCTGTCTGTTAAGCCATATATACAAGCAGTCGGGTGTCAGTAAACAGACTATCAATTCCGCGATGCGGAAACTCGAAAACGATGGAATCCTTTATCTGGAACAGGAGAACGGCAGAGGCAAGCGAGTGCGTCTGACCAGCGACGGGACGGATTATGTTGAAAAGACGGCCGCACGTCTCTATGCGGCAGAGTGTGAAGTGTTCTCGGACTGGGCCGGGGAGGAGATTGACACTTATATCCGTTTCATGGAAAAGTTTAATGACATGTTCCGGATTCAGATTGACAAAATGGAGGATTGATTATGAGAATCATTACGATCAGCCGCGAGTTTGGCAGCGGTGGCAGAGAGCTTGGCAGGTACATCGCAGATCTTTGGGGATGCGACTATTATGACAGTGAGATCATCGCTGTCGTCGCGCAGAAAAGCGGACTGGATTCGAACTATGTGGAAAATACCCTGAGCAACCACGGCTGGCAGAATATCGCCGTCACGCATCGTCCGGCGTTTGCCCCGCCCACGAAACTGCAGTCCGGCAAAGTCGGTCTGCTGCTGGAGCAAAAGCGCGTCATCGAAGAAATCGCGAAGCTTGGCAAGGACTGCGTGATCGTGGGGCGCAACGCAGACGTGATTCTTGCGGAGTACCAGCCCTTTAACATCTTTGTGTGTGCCATGACAGAGGCGAAGCTAAGGCGCTGTATCGAGCGTGCGCCGGAGGGGGAAAACCTGTCCGAGAGGGAGCTGGTGCACAGGATGAAACAGATTGACAAGGTGCGCTCGCAGACGCGGGCCATCCTGACCGGATCCGGCTGGGGACAGCGCGATTCGTATCATCTGACCGTGAATACGACCGACTGGAATATCAAAGATTTAGCGCCGGCTGTCGCAGACTTTGCGGCCGGCTGGTTTGGGAGGAAACCATGAAGATACAGCTTTCAGATCACTTTACATACAGCAGACTGATGCGGTTTACCCTGCCATCAATCGGAACGATGATTTTCACTTCGATCTATGGCGTGGTCGACGGCTTCTTTGTCTCAAATTTTGCAGGAAAAACGCCTTTTGCAGCGGTCAATCTCATCATGCCGTTTCTGATGATCATTGGCACGGTCGGCTATATGTTTGGCTCTGGCGGAACTGCTGTCGTTGCCAAGACTCTGGGTGAGGGAGAGCCGGAGAAGGCAAACAGGTATTTTTCGCTCTTTATCTATTTTGCAGCAGCCCTTGGTGCGGTTTTCGCCATCCTGGGCATCCTGTTTATCCGTCCGATCTCCATTCTGCTGGGTGCGGAGGGTGAGCTGCTGGAAAACTGTGTCGTCTACGCACGAATCAATCTCGTGGCGCTGCCGTTTTTTATACTGCAGTTTATCTTTCAGAGTTTTTTTGTGGCGGCTGAGAGACCACAGATCGGTTTTGTGGTGACAGTTTTGTCAGGTGTCACCAATATGGTGCTCGATGCAGTGCTCGTGACGCTCCTGCCGCAGGAACACAAGCTTGCAGGTGCGGCTGTTGCCACGGCGATGAGCCAGGTGGTGGGCGGTATGGTTCCGCTGTTTTATTTCGGACGGAAAAACAGCAGCATTCTGCGGCTCGGAAGGACAGGTTTTGACGGAAAGGCACTCCTGAAGGCATGCACAAACGGCTCGTCCGAGTTTATGAGCAGCACCGCCATGAGCCTGATCAGTATGCTCTATAACGGACAGCTCCTGAAATACGCCGGTGAAAACGGTGTCGCGGCATACGGGGTGATGATGTATGTCAGCATGATTTTCTCGGCGGCATTCAACGGTTATACGATCGGAACCGCTCCGGTCATCGGCTATCATGACGGCGCTAAGAATCATGACGAACTCAGGGGACTGCTTCGCAAGAGTCTCGTGATCATCGGCGTGTTTGCCGTGAGCATGGTTGCGGCTGCGCAGCTTCTTGCCTCGCCGCTGGCGCATATGTTTGTCGGCTATGATGCGGCGCTCATGGAGCTTACGGTATCCGGTTTCCGGATTTTTGCCCTGTCATTTTTCTTCATGGGCTTTGCAATATTTGGTTCCGGGTTCTTCACGGCGCTCAACGATGGCCTGACATCTGCGGTCATCTCATTTTTGCGGACAATGGTATTCCAGCTGGCGGCTATTCTGCTCCTGCCCCTGGTCTGGGGAATCGATGGCATCTGGTATTCCATTGTCGTTGCGGAGCTCATGGCTGTCGTGCTGACCGCTGTATTCCTCCTGTTAAAGCGAAGGAAGTATCAGTATTGATGGTATTGTCAGGGTTAAAGGAGAGTCCTGACAACAAGTGGGTGTTTACAAAGCGTTGACGTCTCTGTGATGACACTACATTCAAGGGCTATGGTAACATAGTCCTTGAAATGTTTTATAAGAAAATTTTATGATACAGTTATTATTTGAGATTTGCAAGATCGATGTAAAGTACATTCAGAATAAACGCATGAATGAAAATAAGGATACTTTTTTATAAAAATTGTGCAGATTTACTATCTTATCTTTTTGAA
>VSNM01000136.1 GCA_009774245.1 Lachnospiraceae bacterium
TAGCCTTATTTATATTCTGTAATATCTCGTATATTGAAATGAATACAATAATTTGACACAAAATATGTTTAAAGTTTATATATTGTTATTATAAATTTTTCAGAAATAATGAAAATTTTTTATTTTATAGCTCCCCAACAAAATTATAGACAATCCGTACTTCCTGTGTCTTTACCTCATCCACTTTCTTAGGTTCCCCAATCAATATGCGGTTAATCAGTCGGTTTAATACCGTTTCATCAAGCTCTGTAATAGCAGCATAACGCCTGATTTCTCCCATAAACATCTGCACATCGCCTTCTGAATGTTCCTCCTCACTGATAAGTGCCGCTATCTCCTGCATACGGTTCTGGTTGCTTTCCTGTTCCTTTTCCATTGCATCCGTCAGCTTCAGGAAACGCTTTTCAGTAAGTATTCCCTTTGCCTTATCCGCATACAGGCTGATAAAAGTATCGTCTATCTCCTGATTGCGCTGTGCAAGGCTCTCATACTCCTTTTTCAGACTGTCCGCATCCGCAAGATACTGTTTCTCCATTCTCCGGCTTAATCTGCCATAAAAGGCTTCCTTATCCTTTAACGCCATCGCCGCAACTTCCTGTATGTCTGTAAGCACGAGATTGTATAAATCCCTTGCTTCGATTTTGTGGCTTGTGCAGGCATTTCTCCCTAAACGGTTATAGGTCTGGCAGATATAATATGCCTTGTCTATCGGCTCACGCTCTTTTCCAGTACGGCGGTCTTTATTTGTCCTCCCCACTTTTTCATAGCGTACCTGCATGGACTTTCCACAGGTAGCGCAGTAAACGATGCCATGAAAAATATTATAATACGGACAGTTGTTTCCCTTCATAATCGGCGGTCTGCGGTCTATGAGCTGCTGAACCTTTTCCCACTCCGCTTTAGGTATAATGGCTTCGTGGCAGTCCTCTATAACTTCCCTCTGCTCCCTCGGAATGATGTTGTAAGTGTTGGAACGGATTCCCTTCTGGTGTGTCTTGCAGACAACGTGAGCGCCCTTGTAAAATGGATTCCTCAAAATGGTTGATATGCGTGAACCGCTCCAAGCGTAATAATTCACGTCACAGTCCGTTCCCGTCTGCATTCTTGTAATCGGTATCCGTTCTTCCATCAGAACCTTGCATATTTTCATGTTCCCGAACCCGTCAAGTGCGAGGTCAAATATCCGTCTGATAACCGGCGCAGTTTCCGGATCAATAATAAGATGCCCGTTATCATCAGGATCACGCATCAGTCCCAAAGGCGGCTGTCCCCCGCAGAATTTTCCCTGTCTTGAGCGTGTCATGCGACCTGCAAGCACTTTCTTTGAAATATCCCTGCTGTACATATCATTCAGGATATTCTTAAACGGCGCTATGTCCATTTCCTGCTTGTTCAGGCTGTCGTAATTATCCGTAATGGCTATGTAGCGTATATTATGCTTCGGGAAAAATACTTCCATATAACTGCCGGATTCAATATAATTGCGCCCAAGCCTTGAAAGGTCTTTGGTAATCACACAGCTTATCCTTCCTGCTTCAATATCGTTTATCATGCGCTGGAATGCCGGACGGTTGAAGTTCCGCCCTGTGAAACCGTCATCCACATAGAACTCGCAATTGAACATACCGTTCTTTTCTGCAAAGTCTTTCAGTAACAGTTTTTGGTTGCTGATGCTCATGCTCTCATTGTCTTTGCCGTCTTCAAGCGAAAGCCTGCAATAGAGGGCGGTAAGCAGTGGAGTATTACTTTTAGAATTGTTTTTCCTGTTCATAGGTTCTCTCCTTTATGAACAGGGACACGATACAATTATATTACCATGCCCCCGCCCTTATTTCAACATTTTTTTCAATAATACGGCTTAAACAGCCTGCTTATCCCTCTTTTTTGAGATGTGTTCCTCCGTCTTTTTCTCTATAAGCTGTTCAAAAGCCTGCTGCATGGTCTGTGTGCCGCCAAACTCCCTTGTCACGACAAATCTCGTCTGCCCCTTTGTTTCTTTTTTTATTTCCCTATCTGCGACCATAAAATTATTCCTATCCTTTCTGCGGTCATTATTCCGCCTGTCATATTTCAAACTGCTTTATCTTCCAATACAGAAAGATATATCTGCATAAAAACAGCATTGAAGATAACCATTCCCCAATGCCGGACATCACTCTGTATTTTTTGCTCCTGCCAGTACCTTTTTCGCCGCATCCCTGTTTTCCTGCCCCAGCTCAGAACGGTAATTCCTGCCACCGAAATAAACAGGCATACACCTTTCCATAATGCGGTCATAAATCCTTGCGTGTTCCACGTCCTGCGGATTTTTCAGTGCATCAAGCTGAATGTTCGTTGTGATGATGAACGGCTTGCCGGACTTGTACCGCTCATCAATGACCGTATAAATTGTTTCAACCGTATACTGGCTTTCCCTCTCAATCCCCATATCGTCAATCACGAGCAGCGTGTATCTGTTCAGGCTTGCAAGGTACTCATTCCGCTCCGAACTGTAAAGACCGCCGAGTGCATTTAATATTTTCGGAAAACTTGTCATCAGTACAGGGATTTTCTGCTCTAACAGCGCATTCGCAATACACCCTGCAAGGAATGTCTTGCCTGTCCCGACATTCCCCCAAAACAAAAGTCCCTGCCCTTTCTGCGCCATTTCTGAAAAATGTTCCACATACCGCTTTGCGTAGATGGCGTTTCCCTGTGACGCATCACAGCGGTCAAAAGTATAGTTATAAAATGTCCTGTCCTGCAATCCCGCGCTTTTCATCTTCTGTATATTCAGAAGTTCTTCCTTTACCCTGTATTCCTCACGTTCTTTTTCCAGTTTCTCCGCCGTACATCTGCACAGACAGCCGACAATGCGTTCCTCTCCCAAGAATGCTATTTTCTTCTGCTTTTTGGTGTGACACTGTCCGCACACCAATAATCCGGTATCATCATCCGTATAATCGTTATCCGCCTTTATTCCCTCATTTGTGGTTTTTTCCAGTTTCTTCAGGACTTCATCAACAACCACTCCAATCATAAACTGTCACCCTCCTTAAAACTGCCGTTATAGGAATACCCGTTCCTATTTGCCTGTTCTTTCTTCATATCCTCTTTTTTCCAGCACTCCATAATGGCTAAATGGTTTTTATATGTTTTTCCGCTGTAAGCCATATATTCCGACAGATGCTCTATCATGGACTGGTAATCTGCCGGAAAGTCAGATTTCAAAATTTCCAGCTCTTTATCCGTAAGGCTGACATTTTCATATCTGCCGTAAAGATTTATCTCCTGTCTCGTAGGTGCGTGTGTGTCCTTTTCTCTCTCACTCTCTCTTTTATCTAAGTTCTTATCTCTATTCTCTATACTCTTATCTCTAATCTCTGGTGGACAGAATTGGGACACAGGTGGGACATTGTCCCAGTTTTGTCCCGTTCCCATATTGTTATCCATCAAAAGCGGCGTGCTGCCTTCCTCTTTCTGTCTGCGGTATCTTGCCTTGCGTTCCCCGTCAGACGAGCCTTTTCCCGTCATTTCCTCAATTTCCGGCATATAAAAAGTATTATCCTCCAATACTTCCACAAGCCCAAGCTGCATGAATGCCCGCATCGCTCTCTCTACCGTTCCTGTCTCATGCCTTGTAAGCAGTGCGATCATTTCCGCTGAAAGCGGCGTCATCTCATTCAAGAGCAGTTTCCCGTTATGCTGCAATGATTTTAAATACAGCTTGAGCAGGATATTCACATATAAGACACCGTCCTTTGAGCCTTCCAGCACTACAATCTCACGTTGGTCAAAAAAATCTTCCTTGAGTTTAAGGAAGTAATATTTCCTATTCTCTGCCATAATTGCCCCTTTCCTTTTTTACGCTCTTTTTCTCCCCAAGATTGGGAAGTATTTCATTCTGTTTTACTTTTTCCCTCTGTACCATTGCCACCTTGTCCGCAATCTCCGCAAGTTCCCCAAGAACGGCATCATTTTCTGCTAAATCGTGTTTTATCTTTGCACTTTCCGCTTTCAGTTCTTCAAGTTCCTTTTTCCACGTTTTGGGGAGCAGCTTATCCGTACCGCTCATATTTTTCAGTCCTGTACGGTAGGAGAGTGCAGTATCTATCTTATCTGCATTCCTGTCATAATAAGACTGTTTCTGCCTGCCGGAGAGACTTTCATACTTTTTCAGGTATTCCGCATATGGTTTGTAGGCATGGTAGACGTCAATGATGTTGGACATCTTTTTCAGCTTTGCATTTAACTCACGCTGGTTGTAAATATTGTCACTCCGCTGTTTTTTTGTGTCCTCTGCCAGCTTCTGCAAATCCTCAAGCGTTTCAATCTTATGTGACTGGAGAAACGCCACCATAGATGAAAAATCTTTTATGTTGCCCGTTTTTGTGTCTGTGCGCTGCCGGATATCATTGTCCTGAATAAATGCGCTGCGGTTTTGCTGCCATTCCATCAGGACTGCAATTAAAGAATCCTCTTTCTTTTCCTGTACGGGTAATTCTTTTTCTTTATCCTGTGCAATCGCTTTTTTCTCTTTTTCAAGGAAAGCAATCTTATCTGTTAGACGCTCTATGTTCTCCATGCTGGATAAAATAAGAGCATTGATTTTTTTAATCTCCCTGTTCATGCTGCCGACTTCGGTCTGAATGCCCCTGCGCTCCATTGCGGTCACTGCCGCACCCATATGAATTGTCGGCAAAAGGTCTATTCCCTGTCTTTCAAAAGAACGGTGTTCCGCTGTAATCTCATAGCCGTTCTTCTTATAAAATTCAGTTTCAATATCTGCCCACAATGCACGCCATTTTTCCACGTTTCCCCTGTCGTCCCAATCAGTAGCGTAAACCTTATGTGACTTATAATCATTTCCTTTCTTTGTGGGGATTTTCTGACCGTTTTTATCAAGGTCATATTCCCGCCAGCATTTCTTTTCTAAAAAAGTCCCGTCTTTTTGGAACGGGCGCATGGTAAGCATAAGGTGACAGTGCGGGTTCGGGTTCTCATGGTCAGGACTGTGCAGATTCATGTCAACCACCATTCCCTTATCCCTGAAAAATTCTGCAAGTTTCTTGGCAGCCTGCAACCTCTCATCCGCATCAAGTTCACAGGGCAGTGAAAATTCGATTTCCCTCGAAAGCTGCGCCCTGCTTCCTTTCTCAAAATTTTCAACAGCGTTCCATAAAACGGAACGGTCAGCAAATTCCTTCGGCGCATATTCTGGTAAGAGGATTTCGGAATATATCACATGACCTTTCCTTGAAAAATCTTTTATCTCCCCATCATATTCGCAATAAATTTTTGTTGCGCTCCGGTATGCGGCGGAAGCAACAGCCGACTGCGGTTTTCCTCCGCCCCTGCTGATTATTTTTGCGTTAAGGTGTATCATTTTCGTGCTTATCGGTATCTCCCTCCTTCTGCACATATTCTATCCCCGATGGAAAAACGTAGCGTAGTTACATTTGACAAGGGCGCACTTATACACGCTTCGCGTGTGTGCGCCCTGCGGGGCTTTTTCTGCCTTGCGGCAGAAAACAGGGGAAACGACAATTCCCCTACGGGCTTGCGCCCTACCCTTTAGTGAACTTTGCGTTCAGATAAAGGCGAAAGAGCAGCCTTTATCTGCCCACAAAGTTTTATAAGTCCCCCCCCGCCACGTTACGGCTGATAATTTCTATGAATGTCCTTTATTCATTTCCGTCGGGGATTGTTGTGTAGATTTTTCAGCTAAAATATTCTGCATGGTTTGACGGAAAGACAAATCCAAAAACAGGATATTTAGAATATTTTTTACGCTGTCATCATCAAATGTGGCAAGCTGTTCTTTTGAAACATTCAGCTTTTCCCTGAGAAGATATTCAAAGTGGCTTCCCCACACAATATTGCGATGTCGGCGTTCCTTCTCCGTCATGCCCTTTATCTGGTTCCGCAGCTTCGCTTCCCTGTGTTTTGCGATAACAAGCTCTGCTTTTGTTCTCTGCAATTCCGCATCAATCACATCTCTGCGTGTCTGTTTACTCTCACACATTTTTTCACTTCCTCCCTGCCTGTAACGCTGTTAATATTGGATAAAAATACAGACATACAAAAAAGGGCATCCATATACTGAATATCCTCTCCTTTGTTTGGCTGCACCTGTTTATTTTTCAGCTTATTACATTTTAAACCGCACTTTCATTTATATCATTTTAGGAAAATTTATGTCCTGTCCCTCAAATCCTGTAAATGCCTAAGCTGCGCTTCACTTAATGTCCTCGGCTTTCCAATCCGGATAAGATTTTTTGGCAAAACATAGGTCTTGCTTACTTCTGTCCATGACTTTAACCGGATTACATTTGGAAACTCCTGATGCAGTTTATCCATTTTCCGCATCCATGCCAGATTTGCTGTGTAAACCGTTGCTTCGTCCTCATCTGCATTCAGATTGATGACAACTTCCTGTTCATATCTTGATAACTTCATTCCATACTCCTTTCTCCGATGCCAAATTTATTTAACAGTACCCTGCCGGTACTAAATTTTCCACCCATAAACGGGCTGTTTCATTTGTTCTGCTGTTCTCCCCTTGCTGTTTCCTGACAGGCAACCCTTGTCGGCGCTGTATCGTCCAGTATTGTGTTGGCGCTCAAATCACTTTGAAATTGGTCTTGGCGGTTTATATCAGCTTGGACAGTCATTTAATTGTACTGCCATTATCCAACAAAACAGCCTGCTTTCCCGTATATCCATCATGTCAGAAATCTGCCCGAAAACAGAAAATTTCTATCATGCTGGAAAAATATAGTAGGAATCCTCCAGTTAATGTGGTATTCTGTTTTTGTAAAGGGGAGAATTATCAATGAAAACACAATTAAGTATTCAGGAACGCCTGAAAGACCTGCGTGTAGAAAAGGGACTGACTTTAGAGCAGCTATCACAGCAGATAAAAATTCCGGCTTCCACACTTGGTTCTTATGAATCTGATGATTATAAAGAGATACCCCACAGGAACATCATTGACTTGGCAAAATTCTATGAGGTATCAACAGACTACCTGCTTGGTCTGACTGAAAACAGGCAGCATGACAATATTTCCATATCCGACCTGCACCTGAGCGATGCCGCCCTGTCACTTCTTAACGACCAGAAGCTAAACACGCTGCTCCTGTCAGAACTTATCACCCATGAGCAGTTCCGAAAGCTCATGATTGACTTGGAGATCTATGTGGACGGTCTTGCGGATATGCAGGTCAAGTCACTAAATTTTGTAGTGGACTTAGGCAGAAAGATACTGCTCAAACGCCACAATCCCGACGAATATAACCTGCAGTTAAATACCCTGAATATGCAGCACCTTGAACTGAATGAATATTTTTCCCATGTAATTGATTATGATATGCACACCATTATTAAAGATATCCGAGATGCCCACAAAGGCGATATCGACTCCGCCCCACCCAAAACCATAACCGAACATTGGGAAGAAATCCTTGAGAAAGCGGAAAATTTTGTAGGCACTTCCAAACAAAGGCTTGCCTACATATTCAGCCAGTTCCTGAAAATCAAGCCGACTGAAAAGAATATTGACGATATGGCGGATATTCTTGGTCAGTCCGAAATCTTAGAGCCTGACGCAAAGAAACGCCGGAGCAGTGCAAGGCAGAAAAACTCTAAGCCAGATAAGAATTGACACAACAGACATGATTAGCTGAATTGCTGGCTGATCGTGTCCCTGTTCCATTTATTTTTGTATTGGGCAGCCAACTCTTCACAAATAAGTATTGCATATCTTTTCCGAGTTTCTGGTAATTTACCCCCATGCTGCGCTGGCTTCCCCGCGTGTCGGAGGTATTGAAAAGGTCGATGGTTTCCTTTCCCAGCGTTTCCGAAATCTCTTTCAGGGTGCTGCGCTCCTTGCCGCCCAAAAACAGGACGCAGGAGCAGTTGCCGATGATAGTTTCCGCATGGTCTTTGTAGACGGCCTTTAACTGGCTCTGCGTCTGCACCACGATATGGGCGGAAATCTCGCGGCTTCGGATAACGGAAATCAGGTGCTGGAAGTTGGGGATTTTCTGGTTGGCAAACTCGTCCAGCAGGCAGGTAACATGGGTTTTCAGTGCGCCGCCGTTTTCCAGCGCCTTGTCGCACAGGACGTTGAACATCTGCGTATAAACCATTGCAGAAATGAAATTGAATGTCATATCCGTGTCGGACACGATACAGAACAGCGCCGTCTTGCGGTCGCCAATCTTTTCAAGTTCCAGTTCGTCGCCCTCCATCAGTTCCCGCACCTCCCGGATGTCAAAGGGAGCCATACGAGCGCCGCAGCTAATCAGGATGGATTTTGCCGTTTTGCCAGCCGCCATTTTGTATTTCTTATATTGGCGCACCGCAAAATGTTGTGGGTCGCGTTTTTCCAGCGCGTCAAACATCAGGTCAACGGCGTTTTTGAAGTTTTCATCATCCTCCCGTACCTCGGACGCATTGAGCATTTCCAGCAGGGTGGTCATGTTCTTTTCTTCCTCCGGCGCTTCGTACCAGATGTAGGCAATGAGCGCCTGATAGTAGAGGGCTTCGGCTTTCGCCCAAAAATCTTCGCCGCCCTTGCTGTCCTCGCCTTTGGTGTTCTCCATGATGCAGTTTACCAGTTTCAAAATGTCGTTCTCGCAGTAGATATAGCGGAATGGGTTGTACTTCATGGACTGCTTAAAGTCAATCGTATTGAGTATTTTTATCTCATACCCGCCGCGCTGAAGCATTTTCCCACATTCCAGAACGACCGTGCCTTTCGGCATTAGGAACCGTCACGAAATAAAATGTATTATTTCAAGCCTCGTATTATATAGTTCCATGATTCGTTTGGCCCGACTG
>VSNM01000137.1 GCA_009774245.1 Lachnospiraceae bacterium
AGTATCTGCAATTTTCAAGGTTCAATTGAGCCTAGTTTTTTGGTTCAGTTTTTCATAGATTACTTGACACTACCCTTCTAAAATTTCATTTGTAAATCTTCCCGATTCCTCTTTCTTCTATATATAATGCTGCAGAGCTGTAGAAAAATATCTGGTGCATCCTGTACAGACTATTTTCCTACAACTCCCAGTCAAAATCTGAAATAAATAAACGGGTTGTAACTGCCCGAAGCCAGCTCCATAATGCAGACAGCCAGCAGAACCAAAGAAGCAGTATAGTACACAGCCTCATTTTTTATTGTCTGTTTCAGCCAACAGGAAACTGGTGTAGAAAGTACTGCGGCAACAATGGCACAGGCTACATTCCATGGTGTCAGAAGTTTTGCCAGGATCATCATCTCGACCACTTCCATATGGAAACCTGTAAACATTGCACCGAAAATATGTACCGCCTGCCCGATTGTATCCGCCCTGAAAATTACGAACCCACAGATAATTACAAACATCGTATAGATATGCGCGGATATCCTGTTTTTGAACGGAACCAGTCCATGATCTTCCAATGTGATAAACAATCCGTGAAATAATCCCCACAACAAAAATGTCCAGTCTGCACCATGCCAGATCCCTGTCGCCATAAATACCACCAGTTTATTCAGCGTTGTACGCACTTTTCCTTTCCTGTTTCCACCCAGCGGAATATAGAGATATTCCTTAAACCACGTTGACAGGGAAATATGCCATCTGCGCCAGAACTCCCGGATGCCTGTAGAAACATATGGGTATTGAAAATTCTCCTGGAATGTAAAACCGAACATCCTTCCAAGCCCGATCGCCATATCGGAATATCCACTGAAATCAAAGTAGATCTGAAAGATATAGCAGACCGCCGACACCCACGCTGTAAGTGCCATATTGATCTGTGTCGTGTAAAGTGTGTCAACAATGTACGCCATTGAATTGGCGATCAGCAGTTTCTTTCCCAATCCACAGATAAACCGTCTGATTCCGACTGCTGTATCCCCGATTGTGACAGCCCTGTCTGACAGTTGCTTTTCTATGTCATGATATTTTACGATCGGTCCTGCGATCAGCTGTGGAAAGAATGAGATATAGAGCATCAGCTTCCAGACATTTTTCTGCACCAGTCCCCTGTCCCTGTACACATCAACACAATAAGAAAGCGCCTGAAAGGTATAAAACGAGATACCGATCGGAAGCGCAATTTCAGGACAGGAGGACTGCCCTACAGACAGCCCCCTTATCGTTTGAATGATCAATGCCGCATATTTAAAGAAAACAAGTAGTCCGAGATTGAATACAACTGCCATACAGAGAAAAATCCTTGTCCTCTTTTGATAACTGGCGATCAGCCGTGCCATCGCATAATTTGTCAGGATCGAACCGGTCATCAGAATAACATACACCGGTTCCCCAAATGCATAGAAGAAAAGGCTTGCCATGATCAGCAGTGCATTTTTCATTCTTATGTCCGAACAGAGACAATACATGATATACACGGCTGGAAGGAAGAAAAACAGGAATATGACAGAACTAAATACCATTTCTTTATCTACCTCCCAAACAGTTCCATAAAGGACACTGTATCGCCCTTCATCTGCAGACCAAGCGTTTTTCCATCTGTTTCATACAGAAGTTCTGTGCCTTCCTCCGTATAATCACTTCCATATGCTGCAATCACATCCGCTTTTGTACTCCCTATATGTATTCCCGACGGAAGTGATTCACTGCCTGTGATCTCAATCAATGTAATGCGGTCTGCCCCATCTGTAACATACGTGTAGATCGTGATGCCTCCATATACGTATATTTTATCTTCGCCTGCCTCTACACAGCTTTTTGCGGCACTGTATCCATCCGGCTCGCCTAACGCTGACACAAAATCACGCATATCTTCCTGTAGCACAACTGCTGTTCCCCTGACAGATACCATGTAATCCGACGCTGACACAGAACCCTCTGTTGCGGGCTGCTGCGTTTCTGTATTGGATTTTATTTCAGTCTGTGGATCTGAAGTGACTGACTGTATTTCAGATTCTTCTATTTCTGACCCATCACCTGTTTTTTGAGATTCTGTTTCTTCCTGTGATTCAGTTTGCAGATGTGTTTCAGGCGTCGGATTCTGTCCGGTGTCTGTCTCCGTAGGTGTTTCCGTTTCTGTAACTGTCTGTGTTTCTTCTATATTTATATCATTTATACTTTCTATTCTTACATCTTCTTTTTCTGAATCTGTCTCTGCTGCAGATTCCTGCTGTATTGTCGATACCTCATCCTTTGACGCCCCGCAGCCGACAGCCATGATAGCAAGCATGACTGCCAAAACCATCTGTATCCAGTTATTTTTTTGCATAACGATTTCTCTCCTTTTTCTGCTAATGGTTATTTTATCAGTCCGTCTGTCAGTGTGAAATATTCTTTTCCATCAATGACAACACGAAAATAACCATTGTTTGTTATCCCTGTTACCATGACAGGCAGATCCGGCGGGCAAAATGGACACACCACCACCCCGTTTCCCGGCTGTGAATAAAGGACAGTCCTGTTCGTCGTAAAACACAGCTCCTGTACCTCTTCGATCGTGAGATCTGACAATACTGGTATTTTTTTCGTTGGTGCCTGCTGTTTCTGCTGGATCGTTACAAGCACATCTGAGAGCAGATCCACATAAGTCCCGTCATCCCAGTGAACAGTGTCGATCATACGGTCCGGACAGCGCTCTGCGTAAAATGCCGTATAATCCAAAAAACGATCCGGAAATGCTGCAGCAAGTGCATTGTTGATCGCATCTTTATGTCTTACACCTCGATAATATTTTTTCATTGTACCAATCGACATAAAATAGCAGTCTGCTTCCGGAAATTCGTAATTGATCCAGTTCCGGTAGGAATTCACATAAAAGCTGCCGACAGCCGGGGAATCTTCCAGTGCGGCGTTTGCTCCATGGAAAGAAATAATATTCCAGTGTGCAATATTGGGGTTCGCATCCATGATCTCATGAATCTTTTCTACTCCCCGTCCCCGGGTTCCCATACCGTCACTGTAGATATAGTTTTTGCTCATCTGTACAAATATTTCTTCTTCGTTGTCATTCCCCTCAAACACAAAGAACAGATTTCCCATCATAGTAAATGTGTTCGGGGAACCGTCCTGCGTGACGGACCGGCTTCCATCCCATATATAACCATAAATAACCGGGATCGTTCCGCCATAATCCCAGACGCCTCCGTTTCCGACCGTCTCAAACCCGACTGCGTGCGATGCGATGACACTGTGGCTCTCCCCCACAAATATGTAACCTTCCTCATGGTAAACCCCGTCACTTTTGTATATGGTCAGTGCGCTGGCCGTTGTCCCTGACCCAAACAACACTGTAAGCAGCAGTACCACTGACACAACCACCTTGAAAGCTTCTTTTTTTCTTATTTGACTCTGCATATTTTTTTCCTCCTTTGACTTTACTCAATCTCATTTTCTTTTCGACATTTGTTTATCAGCCTCTCTATTGCTGCTGAATATCACCCATTTATGATTTTAGCCCGCCCATGTCTGATCTGTCAGATCTCCTATATTCAGACGGGTATCGTTTCACCGGGCAATCGTTCACCCCTAAAGCTTCTTACATAAATTAAGCATCATATTTTGACCGATAAACTTAAATATCTGATCATTGTGCCCAAAATATATCACCGTCAATATGATCATAAAACAATATTACCACACAATACCTCATATAGTCAATATTAATACCCCTTTTAGATATTTTCTATATTCTACACCCTCCTATAAAATGGAAAAGAGGTGATTATATGGACTATAAGAAACTGGGCGAACGGATCCGTGAAGAGCGCAGACGCTTAAACCTTACACAGGCACAGCTTGCAGAAGCAGTCGACATATCCAACACTTATATGGGTGCAATTGAACGTGGGGAGCGGAGCCTCACACTGGATACGCTCGTGAGGCTCGTGAACAGGCTTGGTGTAACCGTCGATTATCTGCTGTCTGATTCTGTAACTGACACTGATTCCAATATCATGGAACAGTTCAAACAGATCATTGACCGCCAGCCACTGGAACGCAAACAGATGGCTGTCAACGTACTGTGTACAATCTTTTCGTACTTTGACAATGAAAATATGTAATTATCTAAGTTCTATTTTCCCGGTACGAAGTCCTCTCACAAAATCAACGTCATCTATCAGTCGTTTTACAGCCAGGTTGACAAGCAGTTCGACGGATACGGAATATTCAGCAGACAGCGTGTTTAACCTGTCATATAGTATCGCTTCTGTCAGCTGGACATGAAAGCTCTCTTTTGTATGAATACAACTGTCATTAACATATTTTTTATCAATACTCATTTTAATCCTCCTCGCCTGAAACGAAAGTCCCCACGCCATGACTGGTGCGGGGATTTTCATCAACAATACTCATTTCTAATTTCTCCAAGCCATATCAGTTCCCTCCCAATTTAACACGGTCCACCCTCTGCCCCATGGAACGCCCCTGCCGGATATTTCCAGTCCTTTACATATACATCCCTGGCTGAAAATTTACCTGTCTGAATAGCGCGGACTGCCGCCCTGTCCTTCCAGTATACACAGGACTCTGCATTTCCCACGAAATCATCCAGGCACTTTTTGTTGTCAAGGGTAAAACCGAGAATCCTCTCATCCTGTTTCAATGCCTCATACTCCGCCGGATAGATCTCCCTGATCCCTGCAAACAGCGACGGCGTGGAAAAGATACACATGGCACAGCTACAGCGGTTCCAGCCAATTCTATAACACGGATGCGGATTTACTTTATGACGTTTCAGGACTTCCCATATGTCCTTTTCAGAATAGTCAATGACCGCCCTCCATTGATGTACTGTCCTGTGGGAACGCTTTTCAGCGTTAGTGCGGTGTAGCTCCATCTCATTGTATTTTGACCGCCCGGCTGATTCACCGCGCCGCTCACCGGAAACAATCAGTATCTTCCTGTCCGCCCTCGTCTTCTCAAAGCTGCTTGTCACACTGTCCTGAACTGCTGCTTTCAGACTGCCGGAACACCAGCGCCCCTGATGCGTGCCACCTTTTGCCGGAAATTTCAATCGTTTTCCACCGAGTTTTTCCAGTTCTCCAAGCCGGTCCAGGTTGCTCACGACCGCATCTGCCACACAGATTTTCAGATATGCGGAGCACCAGCGTCTGGACAGGTCAGCCGTCTTTGCGGGAAACTTCATTCTGCATCCATACTTTTTCAACAGTGCTTCCATTTCTTCTGTGGCCTGTTCCTTTAATTTCTGGCACTTTAAATAATTGGGGGAGAGCTTACACTGTTTCGCCTCCTGCGTATCCGGTTCTATCCATTCTATGGGTTCTGATGCACCGATCCTGTATAACTCGCCAAAGAATCCATTTACCCTGTAGGAAACTCTCAGCTCCACACCTTCCGCTTCTGCCAGTGCCTTCACATAGTTCTGCGTACACCGCCAGTCCATGCGCCTTGATGGATGCCCGCCGTCGATATCATGGTGCCATAGTTCAATCTTTTCTTTCGGAACGCCAAGTTCCAAAAGCTTATAAAAGCATGCAACTGAATCCTTCCCACCAGATAGCAGCACCACGACCAGATCATAGTTTTCCAATGGTAACAATTCTGGAAGATATATCTTCGCAAAATGCCCGCTGTCTTTTCTTCCGTCTACTCCCGGCTTGATCCTGACACCTTTTCCATATATGGGCGTATCCGGCCTGCCCAGGACCACAGGTGTATCCTTTGTACAATCAATATCTTTTATAAACATTTCCATGCCTCCCCACATTTTATATCTGTTGCCACTGTCTGCATGCCATAAGGATAATCATGTTTACAGTACACAGCCTTATCTTCATTGATGGCATTGACCAGATCATTCCATCCGTCAAACGCCAGCACTTTTTCATCTCCCCTGATGGTTATGTCTGTGCCTTCTGCTCCTGCTGATATATATTTTCCTTCTCCGATCATAAGTTCCGTACCCTTGCCATTTCTTACTGTTTTATAATTCTTTCCCATCCTGATCACCTCTTTCATAACGACAAAAGGGATAAGACCATTCTGGTCTTATCCCTTTACAACTGATGAATCCTTTTTATTTATTGCAACTTCATAACTGCTGTTTCCCTGTAGCTTGTAACGCTCCCTCCCTGCTTTACAGATGCCAATGTGTTCACAAATTTCTATAGCCATACAAAATCCCCTTCCCCCAGCCATAAGACACCGTCATCCCCGATCGGCAACGGCTGGTCGCAGATGAGCGTGCCAAAGAAGTTGACCAGGATCCCCACCCTGACTCTTGCCGGATCACCGCCACTGTCTTCATCCCCGGCAACCTCATACTGATATTTTCCCTCCGGTACAGTACTGCAGTCAATACATATATCACTAAATTCACACCTGATGCTGCATACGCTTACTTTTTCAAAACGTTCTGTTGTGTAATCATATCTTCCCATTGCTCAAGCTCCTTATAATATAATGGACAGCAGAACCATGTCCGCTGCCTCCATGAACAAAACCTTTTTGATCATTCCTTCTGTCCGGTTATTCCCATCACATTCTTTCACCCGTACAATCATTATTTTCAAACACATCTGAAATGGTTTCAGGTTCTACTTCTAAAATGTATCTGCATACAAACTCCAGCGCCGTTATATCTTCATTGCCGTCTAACAGCCATAAGATCTCATTTGTATCAAATACATTATTTCTTGTTTCATTTACTTTTCTCTGCATAAAAATGTCCCTTTCAAAATTAGTTTAATGATACATCTTTTCTTTCCTTGTCGCGTTGTCCCTCACGACGACCTGCGGATACTTTTTCAACAGTTCATCCTTCCTGTGCAGTGCTGTCTCCATGTCACAGCAGGTATACCCCCAGCTGTAGCGTTTCCCGTTTTCATCAAACGCATGGACATCCACCCCCTCCCATGTGAGATCATCAAGGTGTTCATTGACATAAGCACTGCCCTCAATGATGAAATCCGCAAGAAGCCCCGCCATGACATGCATCGCATCATCGTCCTCATGCAGTGTCTTAAATGTACCGAGCTTTTTCTTTTCCCGCTTATTATTGACATAATACTCAATCCAGAGATCCAGATAGATCCCCTCACTGCCCCCATAGGCAAGCTTATTGACCAGATCAAATTCATATGTTTTGATCGGTACCGGACTGTGCGTCGCCAGTCCGTAGTCGAGAATGTCTGGAAGTCTGCCCTTCTCTTTGAGCCTGTCCTGAATCTGGTCAAATAGTTCCTCTGTTGTCATTGGTCTGTCCATAATTTTTATCCTCCTTTAAATGAAATAAGGAGCATTCCGACTAACCGGAATGCTCCCATTTTCTTGCCTGTTGAATCAATTGTAATTTTTATTTTGTAAGATATCTATAAAGTACTCATTTTACCTAAACAAACTGCTTTCCATACATCTTTAAATAGGACTCGGCTCTATCCAGTGACAGACCAAGCTTATCCTGCAGCCGCGTCAGAATTTCCGAATCATCAAGTCCAAATTCCTGTCCCATTTCAATCATCACCTTTGCTTCCCCTCGTTTAATCAGTCTCTCTGATTCCGTTTCAATGATTGTTCCACCCATAATGCTCACCAGCCTTTCTTCGTTTTTATTTCCATCAGTTATATGTGTAATGATAGTATTTACAAATCCCATAAGATCTGCTATCTCCTGATCCGATAATTCATTTTCCCAATGCAGCTGGATCATCTCGTCCCGAAAATATATCAGATCATTCACCGCCTGATCAATTATCCCCTCAGATGTAATTGCTTCCTCATACCGGGCAATATAAAATGGAATATACGGAAATAATCTCTTTCTGACAATCTCTTCCTTGGTAAAATGCTCCAGAATTACGTTATCCGACTTATAGTCAACCGTCTGCCCATCTGGAAACGTAAAGGTGATCGTCGTCGTTTTCGGTGTCCTGTCCGTCCTCTTGACATAGATAACAGAAAACCTTGGCATCGGTATTGTTGCATGCCCGATGTCCCACGTTGCAAACTGTTTTGCAACGATAAAAGCATATTCTGCTATTCTGATTGCCATGGAGCCGTCATCATAGCTCTGGCATTCGAGAAGATACACATTACTTCCAATTCTAATCAGGAAATCCGAGATCTGCTCCTCTACTTCCTTGCTGCCATCTGGTGTTTCATTTTCAGTCAGATATCCCTCTGAAGGTAAAATCTCTACATTCATATCTGTTGGATAATTCTTCTTGAACACATCATTGATGACAGAAATAAACAGTCTTTTGTGTTTCATCTTCATCGTTTTGAACACGTTGTCATAATCAGGTGTCTTTTTCATCTGTATTTTGTCTCCTTTCTCAACATTATAGCATTTACTTAAAGAAATTCAACTGCAATTCTTTAAAATATTCTCTATATAAAATAGCCCCCTTCCTTTATCTATAATGCTATAAATGAGCAAATTTAAAATATTTACTAAATTTCTTTTATAGTCAGCCCTAAAATGCACAATCAGCAAATATGCTATGCACAAATAATTTACGTTAAACTGAATCTTTCTATTTGCTGATCAGTTTAAATTATCATTTTTTATGAATTTTTCGAATTTGCTCATTTATAGTATAATGATAAGAATGCATGTTGTACAAATTCTTTATTCTGCTATAAATGATTCAATGAAAAATATCTTATTCATTTTTGAATCATAGAACCTAAAATCCCGGCCTGATTATACACTGGTTTAAGCTATTAAGTGATACAGTCCGAAAATCTTCTTCTGAAATGG
>VSNM01000138.1 GCA_009774245.1 Lachnospiraceae bacterium
ATCAAATACAATAATTAATGCCCTAAAACAGTTGATTCAGCAACAAGGGTATCATTTATAAAGTTGTAAAGTCGTGATTATCATCCATAACAATATAATCACTAACCAAATCCGTTGAATCGATCAACCAAATATGATGTTTTGCATCGTACGCATCTGGTATGGAATATTGCTTTCTTTCAATTCTATCCAACTCCACCTTTCCATGCCCAATACATATAATTGAGTGCTTTGCATTTTTGTTAATTTTTAATCCAACAGCTGTCGGAATACCCGATTCTATATAATAATGCAGTATTCTTTTAAACTTGGAGGTATCCTCCAATTTATCTGAATTGTATAAAACAGGATAGAATCCCGCTTCCATAAACACCTTTGAAATAAGTAAATAATCTAAACCTTTCGTTGGCAAGCGCCTTTCATAACCATTTCTCATAGCTATTTCTATTATCTCACTTGGCAAAAAGTACTTATATTCTGCATATTTTTTACTAAAATAATCCAAAAGATTCAAAATCGTGATTTTTGCACATGAGGTAGTTTCTTCATCCTGCATCGAATACGGAAAAGCCTTTACATATAATCTTTTACCAAACATTGTAACATCATAAGTCGCATATCTGATATATGTCTCATTATATTCTGTAAAAAAGTAAGGATTTAACAGTGATCTTCCTATCTTCCCTGTTTCCAATGGACGTATGACAATACAGCCAATAAAACTTTCCTGCAGATGCTGTAAAGGAATATCACTGATTGGTGCATGATATTTTGTCAATATCTTCCCCGAAAACAAAAACAACCGTTTACAATATCTGCTATATTCAAAATGCTTGCACGAATAATACGCATAATAGCTATCCCTATATACCCTGTCAATATAATATTCTTCCGTAACAAATGTTATTTCGGAAATCACCTTCAATGTATCCCACAAAATTTTAAAAGAACGATTTCCATTCAATCCAGAGCTTTCTTCGATGGCTGCCTCAATGTCATAATCCGCCTGCTCCTCTGCTTCACCACTATCTGTCGTATCTTCGTCATTATGTATCTCAAGTAAATCCATCAAAAATGTCGCTAAGCTTACAAGATCGTCAATCTCAATCGTGGTTCCCTTTGCGTATCGATGATACCTCTCACTTAGCAAATTCCACAAACTATTAATTGTATCATTATCCATAAGAATACTCGAATCAGAATCCTGCATACTTAAAGCATTTATCAAAAAAGAATACAATTCTTCTTCTGACATACTTTTTAACATATCCATCTTATGTACCTCACATACGTTACTTTAATTACTTTATCATTCTCCAATACTGGTTCGCCCGCGTCAATACCCCTTTTTGAACAAGATTATTCAAAACGGTTTCAATTCCTTTTTCATTTAGTGAACATCTGTCATTGTGCCAGTAAGGGCAATGCCAAGTATCTGGCTTCCTATTACACTCACTATTTTTATCATATGGAATAATATCCTTTATTTCAAAAGAATCTCTTTTTGTGGCATATACAAAATCAACCACCCTGCCGTATATACAATATTCTTCTATTGATATTTTTTGAATCGCTTTCTTCAAAGCCCAAATAAATTCGAGCCCCAGCGCAACAATACCTACTTCCTTTGATAACAAAAGAGTTCCGAAAAAAATATATAATGCATGTTCCATCTCCAACTTAAATTTTGTTATTGATATCGTATATGGCAATTTAAGTATTGGGGATGTGCTTGGTGTCTCCTCATTTAAATACCACAATTTTAAATCTTTTTCCTCGAATACAATTTTCTCTTGCTTTTCTATTGTAGAAATATATGTAATAAATCGTGCTTCATCTTTATTGATGCCAAAATCAGAAATCAATATAGAAATAATCTCCTCTATTGTCCCCGAAACAATATATTCCTTATTTTCAGGAAGATTATATTCTTTGTCTATATTCATTCGTATATCCCCCTAACATGCCTTACTGAATTAATTTTCTTGGCGCTTCGCACAAAAACTATATAGATATAGATTATCATTTATTGCCTAAACGAACAAGGGACAGAATTGACCAATAAATGTTACACAAAAAGAACCACTGTTTCCAGTGATTCTCTCTGATATTTGTCAGTGCTGTCCATTTGTCTCAGCGAGCATACGCCTCATTCTTTCAAGTTCTGCGTCCCCTGCCTCATATACTTTGTCAATAAAAACGTTTACCTCACATCATCACATCGCGCGCACTTTCTCGCGCACCTTTAGCACCATCGGCGGCGCGACCGACAGTTCATCGACGCCCATGTCGACAAATGTCTGCGTAAGCTCTGTGTCCGCCCCCAGTTCGCCGCAGATTCCTGCCCACTTCCCGCACTTGTGCGCATTGTCGACCACCATCTGGATCATGCGCAGGATTGCCTTGTGATGCGGATTGTAAAAGTCCTCAAGCCGCTGGTTCTGCCTGTCAATGGCGAGTGTGTACTGTGTCAGGTCGTTCGTTCCGATGCTGAAGAAATCCACCAGCTCCGCCAGCTCGTCGCTGACCATCACCGCCGCCGGTGTCTCGATCATGATGCCCTGCTCGGGAACGCGGTGCGGAATCTGTGCCTGTGTCAGCTCCTCATCCACTTCCTTCACGATGCCGTGAATCTGCTGTATTTCCTCAGCGGAAATAATCATGGGATACATGATTGAAAGATTTCCATAAGCCGCCGCCCGCAGAAGCGCACGCAGCTGTGTCTTGAAAATCTCCGGCTGCTTTAAGCAGATTCGGATCGCCCTGTAGCCAAGCGCCGGATTGTCCTCTTTTCCGAGTCCGAAATAATCTGCCTGCTTATCCGCGCCGATATCGAGTGTCCTGATAATGACTTTCTTCTGTCCCATCATCTGTACGACCTGCTTATAAGCCTGGAACTGTTCCTCCTCCGAGGGAAAATCATCGCGCCCCAGGTACAGGAACTCGCTGCGGAAAAGCCCGATGCCGCCGGCGTCATTTTCCAGTACATAACCCACATCGCTGACACTCCCGATGTTCGCGTAGATATTGATCGTCCTGCCGTCACTGGTCTCGTTCTTCCTGCCCTTTAACTCCTGCAGCAGACGGAGCTTCTCCCGCTCATTTTGGATTTTTCTCTCCGCCTCGCCGCACTGGGACTGCGTGGGCTCAAAGATGACCTCGCCAGCCGCCCCGTCCACGATCGCGGTCATTCCAGTCCGAATCTCGTCTAAGTCCATCCCGACGCCGATCAGTGCGGGAATGCTCATCATGCGGGCAAGGATTGCCGTGTGGGAATTGGTCGAACCGTGCACGGTCACGAAAGCCAGTATCTTCTTCTTATCCATCTGCACCGTCTCACTCGGGCTTAGGTCGTCCGCGACAATGATCGACGGCTCCATGGCGGAAAAATCCACGCCGCCCTGTCCTGACAGATTTCTCACCACACGCGCGGAGATGTCCTTGACATCCGCCGCGCGCGCCTGCATATACTCGTCTTCCATGCCGGCAAACATGGCTGCGAAATTATCGCCCGTGATCGCCACAGCATACTCCGCGTTGACCATTTCCGTCTGGATCACATGGGAGATGGCATCCAGATAATCCTCATCCTCGAGCATCATCTGATGCACCTCGAAGATCGCGGCGCTGGACTCGCCGACTTCCTTCACAGCCTTGTCATACAGCGCGGCAAGCTGCTCCTTTGACACGTCGACCGCTTCCTGCATCCTCTTGATTTCCTGCTCCGGATTCTCAACTTTTTTCCTTCTGATCTGTTCCTGGTCCTTGCGCAGAACCATCACTTTTCCCATTGTGATTCCATTGTAAACTGTTTTCCCCGAAAATTTTTTCCCTGAAAATTCCTCTGCCATATGTTCCCTCCATGATACGAGCGCACTCACTTATTCGCCGAATCCACTTTCAAACATCGCCGCGATCTCATCGAGCACTGCCTGCTCATCGGCCCCGTTGCAGGTGATCTCCACCTCGTTGCCGCACTTTATGCAGGCTGACATGATCTGCATCGGCGCCTTTGCCTTGACTGTTTTTCCGTTTGCGGTCAGTGTGACCTCACAGTCGGGATGTGCCTTGACTGCCTTTGCGAGATCCCCTGCCGGACGCATGTGCATACCCTGTGCGTTTACTACTGTTACTTTCTTTGATACCATAATGATCTCTCCTTTTTGATTTAAAATAAATTGTTTGATTTATTGTTTCATTACTGTTCTTTTTCTGTTCTCTTTTTCTTCAGCAGAGCCAGCATCAGCATGCCTGCCGCGGAACCGGCCGCAAGAGCTACCAGATACATCGCCCAGTTGCCAACGACCGCGAATACGAAGATGCCGCCGTGCGGAGCCATCAGTGTGCAGTCAAACGCCATGGAAAGCCCGCCGGAAACTGCCGCGCCCACAAAACATGAGGGAATGACGCGGAGCGGATCGGATGCCGCGTAGGGAATCGCCCCCTCCGTGACGAAGCTGAGTCCCATGATATAGTTTACCATGCCGTTCTTGCGCTCTTCCTCTGTCCATCTGTCCTTGAAAAATGTCGTCGAAAGTGCGATTGCGATCGGGGGAACCATGCCGCCGATCATGACTGCCGCCATGATGTCATAGCTGCCGGACGCGATCGCCGCCGTACCAAACACATACGCCGCCTTGTTAAAAGGCCCGCCCATATCGATCGCCATCATTCCTCCGAGGATACAGCCGAGTATGATCTTACTGCTGCTGCCCATGCTGTTGAGGAAATCCGAAAGCCCCGTATTGATCATGCCCATAAATGGATTTACCGCACACATGATCACCGCGATCGTTCCCAGTCCGGCGAGGGGATAGATCAGTACGGGTTTGATGCCATTGAGCGCCCTGGGCATGTGGTCACACAGTTTTTCGATTCCCAGCATGAGAAACCCGCCCGCAAAACCTGCCAGAAGCGCGCCCAGAAAACCTGAAGGAACCCCGCCTGCGACACTTGCAAAAGTCGAACCTGTCGTGGCAAGATACCCGCCTACCAGTCCCACCAGAAATCCGGGGCGGTCTGCAATGCTTTTCCCGATATATCCCGCAAGAACCGGCACCATGAAATTAAAGGCAAACCCGCCCACTGTCTTGAAAAATGCTGCCGCCGCGGTATATGTACCGAAACTTTCATCCTGCGGCGCGCCTGCGATCGTGTCGATCAGGAACGCCAGCGCGATAAAGATTCCGCCTGCCACCGTAAACGGAAGCATGTTGGATACGCCGTTCATCAGGTGCTTGTAAAGCTTTCTGCCCAGGCTCTCGCCGCTGTCCGAGGACTCTGCCGCCTTCTCCCCGGCGTGATGATAGACTGGCGCATCGCCGGATTCAATACGGTTGATCAGCTCCTCGGGAATTTTAATCCCGTCAGAAACCTTGGTGCTGATCACCTTTTTGCCGTCAAATCTCGACATCTCCACGCTCTTGTCCGCCGCGACGATAATGCCGTCGCACGCATCGATCTCAGCCTGTGTCAGGATATTCTTGGTGCCGCCCGAACCGTTTGTCTCCACCTTTATGGAAATGCCCAGCTTTTTGCCCGCTTTCTCGAGCGCTTCCGCCGCCATATAGGTATGCGCGATCCCCGTGGGGCAGGCCGTCACTGCCAGAACCCTGATCCGCCCGTCGGCCCCGCTGTCCTGGACTTTTTCCTGCGGCTCATCAGGATATTTCTCCGATTCCGTGTCGTCTATGATTTTCAGGAATTCGTCCTTGTCCTTTGCACCAAGCAGCTTTTCCCTGAAGTCCTCGTCCATCAGAATGGTCATCAGCCTGGAAAGCACCTCGAGATGGACATCGCCGCCATCAACCGGCGCGGCAATCATAAACAGCAGGTTTGACGGCTCGTCGTCGAGCGCCTCATAATCAACGCCGTCTGGAACTGTCATCGCCGCAAGCGACGGTGCCTTTACGCCTTTATTCTTCGCATGCGGGATCGCTATGCCTTCCCCGACAGCCGTCGAACCCTGCTCCTCCCTGGCGAGAATGCCTGCCTTGTATTCCGCGCGGTCGGCAATTTTCCCGCCCTTCACCTGCAGATCGACCAGCATGTCGATTGCCTCTGATTTGCTCTTCGGAGCTGCGTTCAATGTGATACTATCTTTTCCAAGTAAATCGACAATCCGCATAATGAACCTCTCCCTTCTATTGTAATTGCCCCAGCAGCCTGAAGATCTCCTCCCGCTGCGCCAGTCCGTCTGAAAATGCCGTTGCTCCTCCTGCGGCGGTTCCGAGCTTCAGGGCATATTCATAATCCCCCTTTTCAGAACCCGCGATAAACCCTGCCACCATGGAATCGCCCGCGCCCACGGAATTTTTAACCGTGCCTTTGCACACGCCGCAGGTGTGCGTCGCTCCATTTTCGTCCAGCAGCAGTGCGCCGTCGCCTGCCATCGAGACCAGTACATTGCGCGCTCCCATATCTTTTAATCTTCTGGCGTACTCCTCGATCTCCTCATTGGTTTTCAGCTCGACGCCAAACATTTCGCCAAGCTCATGGTTGTTGGGTTTGATCAAAAACGGTTTGTATTTGAGCACATTCATCAGCAGATTCTTAGTGGCATCGACGACAGTCCTGATCTTTTTCCCCGACAGGTGTTCCAGAATCTTTTCGTAGCTGTCCGAGGGCATACTGTCCGGAATGCTGCCGGCCAGAACGATCGTATCCCCGTCAGACAGGTTGTCGAGCTTCTGAAAAAGTTCGTCGAGCGCCCTGTTGTCAATGGCAGGCCCCTGACCGTTCAGTTCCGTCTCGCTGCCCGACTTTATCTTTACGTTAATTCTGGAAAAACCGTTGTCAAGATGCACAAAATCTGTCTCTATGCCCTTCTCCGCGATACCCTGTTCAATCGCGGCTCCCGTAAAACCTGCCACAAAGCCAAGCGCTTTTGACGGAATTCCCAACTCCTTCAGTACGATGGAAACATTAATACCCTTCCCGCCAAAATAGATTTTCTCGCTTTTGGCCCGGTTTACACTGCCGACGGTCATCTCGTCCGCGTGGACGACATAATCAATGGCCGGATTAAATGTCACTGTGTATACCATCACAAAACCTCCTTCACTGATGTTTCTGACAAATACTTCTTATCTTCAAGCCTGTCAGTGATAATCCTGCATTTGTTGAGATACGCAAACTTCACGGAGCTGGTCTTGTCAAACTTTGAGTGGTCTGCAAGAATGTACGCCGTATGGCTGTTATTGATCACCGCCGCCTTCACGCTGGCCTCGTTGGGATCAGGCGTGGAAAACCCGCCCGTGACGGATATTCCGTTCACACCCATAAAGCACTTGGTAAAATTGTACTGGTCAAGACTCAGCACACAGCTTGCACCGATAATCGCCTCGGTTGAAAGCTTGATCTCCCCTGCGGGAAGGAATACCTTGAACCCCCTCTGCGCAAGTCTTTTGGCATGGACAAACGCATTTGTCACAAACGTGACCTGTCTGGCCGGAATGAAGTCGATCATCTTCTCCGTGGTCGTCCCCGCGTCGATGAATACGAAATCCCCGTCCTCGATGAGTGAGGCCGCGTACCTTGCGATCGCCTCCTTCTCCCTGACATAAAGAACTGCCTTTTCGTCCACATTCTGTTCCAGGGATGTAAAACTGTCGTCAACCGCGATGGCGCCGCCCCGCACTTTCACAAGGACTCCTTTGTCGTGCAGTATGCTAAGGTCGCGGCGCACTGTCGACTCCGAGGTATCCAGCAGTTCGCACAGCTCATTCAGCTCCACGTTCTTTTTCCTGTTCACCGTGTCGATTATGATGGAATGTCTTTCCTCTGTGAGCAACTCTTATCACCTCCATCTTTTTTGTGATTGATTTTGAAGTATTTTGACTTGTTATGATTTTATTATAGCATGATATTTTTAAATTTCAAGCATTTTCTTTCAATTTCAATCAAAATATTTCACTTTGGTTGACTTGCACAATTACTTTCTGCTTATTATATGCATTTTCACCACGATAATCGAGGAGAGGAGACGCCCGTACTACAATCGGGTGGAGGAATGCCCTTCTCCTCTACCCGCCGCGCGACCCGTGCGCCGCACTAGCGGCATATTTCCTCTGCCGGGTCTGCGCATAAAAACAGTCCGCCTCCGGAAACATCTATTTCCCAGAGGCGGACTGTCTTTGTATCATATTATGCCTTTTCTACCCCAAAGTGCTGAAACAGCATATCCTCGGCCTCTTTTGACCAGAGTCCCCTGTGGCGTTTGCAGCACTCGTCCAGATCCTTGAAGAACGGATCCTTCTCGCCCAGTTTCCCAAAATCCTCGATGGCCGTCATCGGCATGTTGAACTGAATATATGCCAGTTTCTTGCCGCCCGGAATATTGGGCAGGTTGTTGGTTGTCTCCACGATCGAGTCAATCCCCCCGACATGTGTCACCATGACTGCCGAGTTGATCTCCCCCGACGCGGACTTGGCGATCGCTTCCTTCTTTTCTTTTGTTTCAAAAGCAATATCGAGTAGGGAAGAGCCATCTTCCCCTACTCGCCGCGCACCCCATGCGCCGCCTTAGCGGCATATTTCCTCTGCATGGGGCTGTGCAATCGAGTAGGGGAATGACCTGCTCCACTACTCGTGCGCCGGGCGTCCGTCAGCCTTAGCTGACATATTTCCTTTGGACGCCCGTGTGCAATCAAGTAGGGAAGAGCCATCTTCCCCTACTTGCGCGCCGGACGCGGGCAGCCTTTGCTGCATATTTCCTTTCCGCGTCCGTGTGCAATCAAGTAGGGGAGATTAAATCTCCCCTCTCACACCACCAGTACGTGCCGTTCGGCATACGGCGGTTC
>VSNM01000139.1 GCA_009774245.1 Lachnospiraceae bacterium
TTGTCGGCGCATTGTCCAGATACGCGCTGATCTCCTCCAGGGAAGGGTACATCCTGCTGTACAGGTCCAGATTGGAGTAGTCGTATTTTTTGTGGCGGTTCCGGTATCTGGCGCTCTCATAATGTGTCAGCCTGCCGCTGTCAAACGCCTTCGTCCACTGCAGCGCCCACTCAAAGTTGCACCCATAGGCACTCTCGTTTCCCATCGACCAGATCACGACGCTGGGGCGGTTCTTGTCCCGATGAACGCAGCGGTATACCCTGTCCATGATCGACACCTCCCACTCGGGATTGTCAGCAATCGGTCCGTTCCAGTGGTGAAATTTGTTGGAATCACTGTAATCTTTGTGAAAAATTTCCGACGGTCCGTGACTCTCGATATCCGCCTCGTCGACCACCATGAAACCATACCTGTCACAGAGCTCGTAAAAGACAGGAGCGTTCGGGTAATGGCTCGTCCGGATCGCATTAAAATTGTGCTGTTTCATCAGCATCAAATCACGCTTCATCTGCTCCACGCCGACCGTGGGGCCTGTGACCGGATCGGAGTCATGCCGGTTGACGCCGCGGAACTTGATCGGCTTTCCGTTCAGGCGGACGATCCTGTTCTCTATATCAATCTCGCGTATCCCTACATGATCCGTGATGGTCTCATGCGCGGTCCCGAGCACCAGTGTATAAAGATATGGCTCCTCTGTATTCCACAGGACCGGAGCGGACACCTCCAATCGAAGCTCCATCACGTCTGTCCCCGCTACAATCTCCGCCTCCGCGGCCACTTCTCCCGCCGCGTTGTATGCTTCCATATCCTCATGATAGTCAAACATATGTACATACGCACCGCAGGGATTATCGTGGGGAACGTATGGCGGATCAAACGGAAACGGATAACGGATATTCGTGTACTGGTGAGTGTCATATCCCGCCATCTGCCACACCCCCGGCACATTGATCCGGCCGTAGTCCGAAGTGTCATAATCCTGCGCATAAAATGCATCTTTCAGATCATAGATACTCGCGTAATACCGGAATCTCCATTTGCCGTTTAGCATCTGAATCCTGTCGGAGACCTCCCTGTTTCCAGCGGATGTATCCATCTGACCGGACGCCGGGATATAGTATGCCCTGGCTGGCATCGTATTCTCGTGCAGCGTACTCAGATCCTCATAATATCTTGGTATGATCATCTTGTGCCCTCCTTTTTTATCTCTTTTCATTCCTTTCGCTTTTGTAGTTTTATCATAATGTTACACACCACAGTCTTCCATAAACTACATTGGACAAAACATGCACAAAATGATACAATAAAAAAGTCAAAAAAAGACAGGGAAAAATTCCCTGCCTTGTACCAGCACTCCATCTAGTACAGCATTGCGCAAATAACAGTGAATACAGCACCTACTATTCGCACCAGTCCTGCGTTGTCGTCAGTCAACAATGCCACCGCATTGCCTCCCTCCTCCGCCTTGTCCTGTCACAAATATCAGGCACTGTTTTTCACTGTTATTTAGGCAACGCTGTACTAGTTCTCAAAATTTTGTTTTATGTACCATTTGACAACATTCATAAACGGTGGTAATTTTTCACCATCATCCAGATAAATGATACGAATGAACTCTTCATCAAGCTCTTGTATTGTATTGTAAACCGCCTCACGGGCCTGCTTTAATCTATGCGAATTCAGATTCAGGAGCTCTATCGTACAAGCATCCCCATCAATCACACCATTCGGGAAATAGTTAAATATGTCTTCACACGCCGGATTCAAGGGGGAAATGAACTTCTTCTCATCATAGTTATTCTCTTTTTTCGGACCGCAAGTCCTCTCTCCCTGAAATCCATAACAAGAAGCTACTAAATTCGAATAATCCAAGCTTCTCTTACTTACACATGTGCCTGAATATCTGGGTTCAATATGCTCATTATGCGATTTTTTCGTGTCAATCTCACAACAACAGTATGCACAAATATATTTTTGTTCTTTTACCAATACCTCATTGAGCCTTGGAATATAAGGTCTGAATTCTTTCGAATCATACGTAGCTTTTGGATACTTTTTCTTAAATTCAGCGAACCATTCAGGCTCCTCTCGTTTGTCTATATAAATCATGATAAACGACCTTTCTTAATCAGTATATTCGCCCTCAATACATCTTTATTGACTGAATCAGTTATCTTCTCTAATTCTTTCACTTTCATTTCCGCCTCATCAAAAGATTTACGATGAATGAGCCTATATATATCATTGATCAGCTTCTCTGTTTTCGTGTTCATTGACTTTGTTCCCATAAATTCTTCAAGAATATAATTGGCATCAAAACCATCAAGTCTACCAAACTCCACGATTTCTCCTGATATACCTGAATTTCTCATAAAGAAAACATGATAACCATCATCCACTTCACTAAGCACAATGGGCGAATGTGTTGTAATGATAAACTGAATATTGGGGAAGGTCTCTCTTAACCGCCTTAACACATTTCTTTGCCACGAAGGATGCATATGAAGCTCTATTTCATCAATTAGTACTACTCCTTCACCCAAAAGCGGATTATCTAAAAGCGGGTTTGCTATACTAAGCCTTCTGGCGAGATCACCAAACATTGCCATAGTGCATTTTTCACCATCGGACAACTGAGATACATTGAGACTAATTCCGTTTTTGTCAACTTTCATCTCCAACTTCGGTTTTCTCGCAACTCTGAGATCTGTACATCCATCCATCATAACAAGCATAGCTTTTCTTACAGTCTCTAAGGCTTTATCTTTGTATTCGAGGTCTGCATTCTGTACTTTACATTCATTTTCATAATCTTCCTGACCTCTGAACCACTCAAAAAAAGTTCTAAAATCTATCCTGTTTTCTATCGCTTTATCAAATGCGGAATAAATGTCAAATGTATGCCTGTTCCTTATTCTCATTGGAATATCCAGGACCAGGCGATTTGTTCCATAATTAACAAATAATGGAATATTATCTTGTTTCTCATCATCAATATACTTTTCATGGAAAAGAGCTGCAATATCTTTTAGGGCATTTAAGTCATGTCCCCGTTTTCCTGTTTTTCTGACCATAGATCTATGATAGGTAATCCGCTGCTCTTCCATATCAAAATCTGCCTCTATCTTCGTCTGCGTTTTGCCATATTTCATATCATCCAATTCCAAATTAAAATTCTGCTTCAATTCTTTTCTGTTCACAATCTGGTTAATAATATTGGCATATAGCAGATTTACACTTGCCAGAACAGATGTTTTTCCAGTTCCATTCACGCCGAAAATCACTGTACTCTTGCCATCTAATTGTAATTCTGCTCTGTCAAATAATCTGAAATTTTCAAGTTCGAGCCTGTTTATTTTCATTTCATCACCTTCCATCTATGAATTCTTTATTATTTTACTCCATTACTCCAGCCATACCATTTCTTGCTGAATAGCAACTTACAAATTGCACAATCCACCACCTACTGCTATAATAAATAGACAACACCCTATAGCAACCATGCCATCCGCTGCATTCAGTCCTTTTATACCGCACAGGCTGTAATGCGTACCCGCGAAAGGAGATCACACAACTATGTACACCAACTCAGCCTACCTCAACAACTCCCTCATCGACTTCATGGACAAGAGCAGACCGCTCATCGTCGGCAGCTGCGGGACATACCATCTATTCACCCGGCACAGGCTTCCTACTTACCGCCCCAAGGGGCGGCTGGACTTCCAGATCTTGTATGTGGCCTCCGGGAAAGCGCATTTTTATTTTGATGACAAGGGGATTGACACTGTTGTTCCAGCCGGAAACATGGTGGTCTACCGTCCGAAAGAACCCCAGCGGTATGAATATTTTGGAACAGACCAGACAGAAGTATACTGGGTTCACTTCACGGGAAAGGATGTCAAAAATATCCTTCGCGGCTACGGCATCGCAGATGACGCGCATGTCATCAATACCGGAACCTCCCTGGAGTATACGAGAATTATGAAACAGATGATCCTCGAACTACAGCGCCGACAGCCCGACTATCAGGAGATGCTGGCATTGCTGCTGCGGCAGCTCCTCATCACCGTCCACCGCCAGATCACCGCGGAAAGGAGAGTTAAGAACGTCTATCTGGATACAGAGATGGAAACTGCCATACAGTACTTTAATGACAATTACAATGCAGAGATCAATATCGAGGAGTACGCAGCGTCGCGGGGCATGAGCGTGAGCTGGTTTATCCGGAACTTTAGACAGTATGCCGGAACGACGCCCATGCAGTATATCGTGTCCATACGCATCACCAACGCGCAGGTACTCCTCGAGACAACAGATTACAATGTGACTGAGATCGGAAGCATTGTCGGATACGACAACCCGCTCTATTTCAGCCGCATTTTCAAAAAGCAAAAGGGCGTGTCTCCGTCAGAATACCGAGCACAGACCAGAAATTAGGTAACTCTGACCGCCCGGTACACCTTCTTAAACGCGGTTGGAAGTGCGATATCATTTTCCAGCTGCGCGCGTGTCACCCAGATCAGATCAGGATCGCCTCCCTCGTTTTCGCAGACGGCCGCCCAGCATGTCATATGCCATTCGATATGGGTGAATATATGCTTCAACTGCTGCCCGCCGTCCACAGTTCTCACACTCAGGTCCCTGTCTGCGAGCCACTGCGCTGCCTGCTGCCCGCTCAGGATTCCATCCGTGTTTGGCAGCTCCCACATCCCCGACAGAATCCCCCTGTCACCGCGCTTTCGCAGGGCGATCTTATCCTGAAACTGTATGACAAACACCGTCTTTTGTTCTATTTTGCGGTCCGCTTTCTTCTTTTTGACCGGATATTGAAGCTGCGTCCCGCTGCCGCGGGCGCCGCACAGGGCGGAGAGCGGACATTCCCCGCATTTTGGCTCCCCGTTTGGCACGCACACCACCGCCCCGAGTTCCATCAGACTCTGCGTAAAATCCCCACGCCCCTCGGGCGGATATATCCGCTCCAAATCCGCTGTGATCTCACTGCGGAATTTCGCATCCGTGATGTCGTGGCTGTCCTGCGTCAGTCTCGTGATCACACGCAGCACATTCCCGTCCACCGCCGCCCTCGGCTCCTCAAACGCGATTGACGAGACTGCTCCCGCCGTGTAGGCGCCGATGCCCGGAAGTGCTAGAATCTCCTCATATTCCGACGGAAACTGCCCCTGATGCCGCTCACAGATCACCTGCGCCGCCGCCTTGAGATTCCGCGCTCGCGAATAGTATCCCAAACCTTCCCACAGCTTCAACAGCTGCTCGTCCTCACACGCTGCGAGCGATGCGATCGTGGGACAACGCTCCATAAAGCGCTCATAATACGGGATCACGGCCTCCACACGCGTCTGCTGCAGCATGATCTCCGACACCCACACGCGGTATGGCTCCCTGTTTTCCCTCCATGGCAGATGCCTCCTGTTCTCCTGATACCACCCCAGCAATGGCTCGACCATCTGGCCTAACTGCTCTCTCTTCATGACCTTTACAAATATTTTTGAAGCAGCTGCGTCAGCCGGTTCACGTCGATCGGCTTCGCCACATGTTCATTCATGCCGCATTCCAGACAACGCTGGATATCATCCGAGAATGCATCTGCCGTCATGGCAATGATGGGCAGCCCGGCGTCCTCACGCGGCAGGGCGCGGATTGCCTTCGTCGCGTCATACCCATTCATCACAGGCATCCGGATATCCATCAGTATCACATTGTAAAATCCTATCGCTGACTGCTCAAACTTCTCGACACAGATCCTTCCATTCTCCGCACGCTCCAGTTCAAATCCCGCCTCCGACAAAAGATCCTCCGCGATCTCCCAGTTCAGGTCATTGTCCTCCGCCAAAAGGATTTGCTTGCCTGCAAATTTCTGAATCCTCGTATCTTCATGCGGCTCCTCATTGACAACGTCCATCATATAGCGCTTTAACCCAAGATACAGGTTGGACTTAAACAATGGTTTGGATATAAATCCCTGAATACCGACTTCTCTCGCTTCTTCCTCAATATCACTCCAGTCATATGCGGAGATAATCAGGATGGAAACCTGCTGTCCCAAAAGCTTTCTCATCTCGCGCGCAGTGTGCAGACCATCCATATTTGGCATTTTCCAATCCAGCAGGATCACCTCGTAATCCTCGCCCGCCTCATGGGACTGCCACACCTGCTCCAGTGCTTTTTGTCCACTCACAGCCCATTGCGCATTGACTCCCATCTCTTTCAGGGAGGAGACAGCGCTCAGACAGAGATCCTCATTGTTGTCAACCACAAGCACCCTCCACGGTGGAAGCATCATATCCGCTTCTTTGGTGTCCGCCTTCTCCAGATCCAGCGTGATATGAAATTCACTCCCCTCACCCGGCGCGCTCTTCAATTCAATGGTTCCCTTCATGGTCTCCACAATGGACTTCGTGATCGCCATGCCAAGACCGGTCCCCTCGATCTTATTGACCTGCGCCTTCTCCTCACGGGTGAAAGTGTCAAATATTTTCTCCTGAAACTCTTTTGTCATGCCGATTCCGTTGTCCTTCACACGAAAATGGCACCGCACATAGTTCTCCCCGGCCGGCGACGCTTCCTGGTCCAGGAAAACCTTGATCGAGCCGCCCTCCGGCGTAAATTTCAGCGCGTTGGACAGCAGATTGATCAACACCTGATTCAGGCGGACGCTGTCACAATGCACCTCCTCTGTTATAATATTCTGGATAAAGATATCAAAGTGCTGCTGCCTTGATTTGACCTGCGGCTGCACAATATTGACGATACTGTCCATCGCCTCGCGCAGGGATATCTGGCTCATATTCAAGGTCAGTTTCCCGCTCTCAATCTTGGACATATCCAGCACATCATTGATCAGTCCCAGCAAATGCCTGCTGGACAACGTTATCTTCTCCAGACAATCCTTCACACGCTCCGTATTGTCGATATTGGCCATCGCAATCTTTGTCATGCCCACGATTCCATTCATCGGAGTGCGGATATCATGACTCATGCTCGAGAGGAACTCACTCTTTGCCTTGTTCGCCTTCGTCGCCTCTCTCCTCGCCTGATCCAGAGCCTCCATCTGCTGCTGTGACAGCCTGTAATACAGGATAAAGATAATCAGCACGCCGGCCAGTATGAAGAGCGCCATAATGAGCGTGATCAACTGGCGCTCATCGCTCAGATCTTCCAGAATCTTATCCAGCGTTCCATACGGCATCACAGAGATCAGGAACCATTCAGAGTTCGTCAGATCCGTACACAGCAGATATTTATTTTCCCCATTTTCCTGAAACATCGTCGAATAAGCCGCATTCTGATGCATCGCAGCGCTCAGCTCTTCCACATACCCCTCCGCTGTCTTTCCGTTGTAAGTGGAAAAATTTTGTCGGATATAATTAAAATAATTTCCCTCCTGCCGGTTTCTCACCACATAGGTGCCGTCAGTACGGATGATAAAAGAATACATCAGTATATCCTCCTCATCCAGTGTCAGCACCTCTTCCAGATTTGCCATAGGCGCCGCGGCTACGATTGCCGAGCTGGTCTTTCCGTTCTTCATGGGATAATGGGCGTCAACCAGCATGCAGATCACTTTCTCACCCTCCGCGCTCATGCCTGAGAACACACGCAGACTGCTGTCCTCCAGCACATTCCGGAAAATGGTCTCACTGTCATACTCCACACTGGCTCCATAGATCGTCTCACATTCCCCATCTTCCGTATAAAGTCCCAGATAGGTAAAATTGCGCACCTGCGCACTAAGCGCCAGCTGGTCAAACATTTCCTGGTCGTACACCACAGACTCAGGCGGATGTCTCTCAATGATTCCCCTCAGCTCTGAGATCTGCATATCCACCACCGCATCAAATTTCTCCTGCATCTGCTTGGCCATTGCGGACATATAGATCGAACCAATCTCATTGATCGCGTAATCACTTCTTCCGGCAATAATCGTCGATGTCATGCTGATCAGCAAAATGCAGGCTGCCACTAACAGCGAAAAACTGATCAGCAAAAACTTTTTTGTATTTCTTCTCATCGTACTTCTCCAAATCTCGTTATCTCACATCTAAATAATATGATATCAAATAAAATTATACATTATATTCATACAAAGTCAACATCTGAAACTTTATAGGAGCATTTTATAGGAGCATTTCCATACCAAACTTTTGCGGCATCAGTCCGCAGCTCTCATAAAACCGTCTGGCTCCCTCATTGCACGCCCACACGTTCAGCGTCACATTATGACAGCCCTGTCCCCTTGCATAATCCAGCACATACTCATACAACGTCTTCCCGATGTGCTGTCCCCGCCTGCACTCATCGACGCACAGGTCGTCAATGTACAATGTCCTGATATCTGTCAGGATATTGTCGTCCCTGTGCTGCTGAAATATACAGAACACATAGCCCAGCACATGCTCCTGCGCGTCGACGCCCACAAATATCGGCTTCGTGTCATCGTGAATCAGCACCCGAAGCTCGTCATCCGTATACTTTTTCGCATCGCCCTTAAACAGATCCGGTCTTCCCCTGTGATGTACCATCAACACCTGACAGAGCAGACTGTTGATCCCGTCCATATCCCTCTCCTGTGCACGTCTGATTTCCATAGTATCTCTCCTCTTCCCCTTTTTAATTGTAATCATTATAT
>VSNM01000014.1:0-2794 GCA_009774245.1 Lachnospiraceae bacterium
GATGCAACAATTTAGACAAATTGTTGCATCTCTTATTATCTTACCATTTTCGAATATTATTACCAATCGACATTATCTGTAGCACGCAGATATCCAAATACGATATATTGAACACATAAACGGAAAAGGAAGCATATCATGGGGCTGTGCATTATAAAAAAGCAGGCCGCAACGGCCTGCTTTTTTATGTTTCAATGATATTATTTACGCCTTACCAACTGATCCGAACAGGTTCATCTTGATCTTAACGATCTCCTTGATCGCCTCGCATCCCGGTGCGAGAAGCTTACGGGGATCAAATCCCTTGCCCTCTAAATCCTTACCTGCCTCAATATACTTGCGTGTCGCTTCCTGGAAGTAGAGCTGGCACTCTGTATTGACATTGATCTTTGCAACGCCGAGTGAGATCGCCTTCTTGATCATGTCATCCGGAATCCCTGTGCCGCCGTGAAGTACTAACGGCATGATGCCTGTCTTCTGCTGAATCGCATCCAGTGTCTCAAAGCTAAGACCTGCCCAGTTTGCCGGATATTTTCCATGAATATTGCCGATGCCTGCTGCGAGCATGTCAACGCCCAGGTCTGCGATCTGCTTGCACTCATCCGGATTTGCGCACTCGCCCATGCCTACTACGCCGTCCTCCTCGCCGCCGATCGCGCCAACCTCTGCCTCGATCGAGAGACCAAGCTGATGTGCCACCGCCACAAGCTCTTTTGTCTTTGCGATATTCTCATCAATCGGATAGTGGGAACCGTCAAACATGATGGATGTAAAACCAGCCTTGATGCACTTGTAGCATCCATCATACGTACCATGATCCAGGTGAAGCGCCACCGGAACCGTGATGCCGAGATCGCCGTCCATCGCCTTCACCATCGCTGAGACAGTGTTAAAACCTGTCATGTATTTGCCAGCACCCTCTGACACACCTAGAATAACAGGGCTGTTTAACTCCTGGGCTGTCTGTAAGATAGACTTTGTCCACTCCAGGTTGTTGATGTTGAACTGACCTACTGCATAGTGACCTTCTTTTGCTTTTTTGAGCATTTCTGTAGCTGATACTAACATAAATCCAAAACCTCCATCATTGATATTGAAATTGATATTTAAAATTTCCGATACGTTAAGTATATCGCTATTGGTTATAAATGTCAATTTTTTAACATATTTTTTTAAATATTTATTCACTATGCCACTGTCGACGCGATCAGCTCCATTTTCCCCTGCAGCTCCACTTTGCCAAAACCGCTTGGCAGGATAAAATGATCGCCCTTTTTGATCAACTGCCCGTTGATCAGTCCGTCGCCTTCCACGACACTCATGATCAGGAACGGATACTCCTGTGATACCTCCATGCTGCCGTCCACATCGAGCTTCCACACGCGATAGTAGCTGCATGAAATCAATGGATTCATGGTATTCTTCGCGTCTGTTGAAATATTGACGACACTCTCCTCCACCGACTTTGCCGGAACCGTGATGACATCGATGCTCTTTTCGATATGAAGCTCGCGGGGCTTACCGTTCTGCAGACGCCCATAATCGTATACGCGGTAGGTAATGTCGGAGTTCTGCTGTGTTTCCAGAATCTCGATACCGCCCTTGATCGCATGGACTGTGCCCGGATCGATCTGGATAAAGTCACCCTTCTTGATGGGAACTTCACGCAGAAATTCGTTCCATCTGCCGTTGTGAATCATATCCTCCAGCTCTGCCTTGTCCTTCGCGTTGTGACCGATCACAAGCGTCGCCCCCTCGGGCGCGTCGAGGATATACCAGCACTCCGTCTTTCCAAAGGAACCGTTCTCGTTCTCTCCGGCATACGCGTCGTCCGGATGTACCTGGATACTCAGATCGTCGTTTGCATCGATGATCTTGATCAGAAGCGGGAACCGGTCGCCTGCCACGTTGCCAAAAAGCTGCGGCTCTTCCGTCCAGAGCTGGCTTAAAGTCTTTCCGGCATACGTGCCCTCCTTGATCGTGCAGTCCCCATTCGGGTGCGCGCTCACTGCCCAGCACTCCCCGGTATTTTCACCCGGAATCTCATATCCCCACTTGCTTCCAAGCTTGTTTCCACCCCAGATCATCTGCTTGAACACAGGGTTCATAAATAATATTTCCTTGTTTGCATCTGCATTGTTCATACACAATATCCCTCCATTTGTCTCCATCACCTTCTGATACCAGAATGCCGAGTCCTTCGCGATGCGCTTCTGTGTCGCAAAATCCACATAGACAAGACCAAAGCGCTCATTATAGCCCTTATCCCACTCAAAGTTATCCAGGAACGTCCACAGGAAATATCCTCTGATATCAACGCCGTCATCCGACGCCCGCTGCAACTGTGACAGGTATTGATCCAGGAAATCAATCCGGTTGCTGTCATGCACACGCCCATCGGCGGAAACCTGATCGTGGCACGACATGCCGTTTTCCGTGATATAGAGCGGCATCTGATAACGCTCATACAAGAATTTCGTTCCCCAGTACAGACACTCCGGCGTCACCGGCCAGTTTGCAGCCGTCTTCGGGAATCCCGCTGGTCTGTCGACATACTCCAGTTTCCCGTCCGCGCCGATCCTGATATAATATCCATTGTAAATATTCTGCCCCATAAAATCAATCGGCTGGTGAATCAGCGCCATATCCTCGTCCGTGATCTCTGGCAGATATTCCCTGTACTTTACAAGCGCCTTATCGGGATACTTTCCCAGAAATACAGGATCGGCAAACCACGCGACATTCCACGTCCAGTTTTCAAGAGGCTGGTCAAAGCCAAAATAAATGCTCCGCG
>VSNM01000014.1:2894-91415 GCA_009774245.1 Lachnospiraceae bacterium
CCGCGTTTCCGTGGGCGCGCAGCGCGTTGTGCGCGATCTGAAACACCTTGTCCGGCGAGAGCTTCAGCCCCGGCGCGTGCACGCCGTTCAGATATCCTAACCCGACAAAGCACTGCGGCTCATTCAATGTAATAATATACTCGGACAAGTCGCTGAAATTCTCCGCAACCACCTTCGCGTACTCGCCAAACCATTCGATGATATCCTCATTGAGCCAGCCGCCCCTGTCCTGCAACGCCTGCGGCAGTTCCCAATGGTACATGGTGATATACGGTACGATACCGTTATCTTTCATGCACTGTATCATATCGCGGTAGAGTGTGACCGCCTTCTCATTCACCCCGCCTGTGCCCTCCGGCATGATGCGTGACCAGCTTAGTGAAAAACGGTACGCCTTCACGCCAAGTAAACGCATCATGGCAAAATCTTCCTGATACCGATGGATATGGTCGCATGCCACATCTGCATTCTGGTGATTCTGTACCCTTCCCTCCTCGGCAAAGGTATCCCAGATACACTTTCCCGCGCCGTCCTGCGCATCCCTGCCCTCAATCTGATAGGCGCTGCTCGCCACGCCCCACACAAAATCGTCTCTAAACATATCTTTATTCCATCTTCCTTTCATTTAAATAATATAAATTTTTGTGTATCCCGCTCCCGATCTGATACAGCGGAATATTCACCATCCACTCCTGCTCCCTGTAATCAGACATAGAAGTGCGCACTGCCAGTTCGGAATGGTATTTGTCACAAAATGACCTGAGGCTCTTGGCCTGCAGATTTTCCTCCGCCTTCACCTCCACTGGAACAATCCCATCTTCATTCTGTATCAGAAAATCAACCTCCGCCTTTGCTGTGTCTGAAGTCCAGTAAAAAATGTCATTTTCTTCGTCGGTCACCATCTGCTGCAATACATACTGCTCCGTCAGCGCCCCTTTAAACTCCTCAAACAGCCTGTTCTCTTCCAGAATCAGTTTTGCGTTCAGTTTTGCCATGGCGCCCAACAGGCCAACATCCAGAGCAAACAGCTTAAACGCCTGAAAATCCTGATACGCCCGCAGGGGATAATCCGGCTTGTTCACACGATGTACCTTGTGGACAAGCCCGCAGTCTGTCAGCCAAGTAATGGCAGTCTCGTACTCCCTTGCCCGCGCCCCTTCACGGATCAGGCCATATATAAACTTTTTGTTTTCTTTCGCAAGCTGCGTCGGAATAGAGTTCCAGAGCATCCGTATCCGCGTCACGATCTCCGTCGGAGCATGTTTGGAAAAATCATTTTCGTAAGCCGAATATACACATTTTAGGTACGACTTTTACCTTTTTATACACATTTCGGACATGACTTTTATTCTGATCTTACACATTCTGGGCACGTCTTTTCGTATCATGTCGCACATTTTCCGCACGACATTAATGATTATGCCAGTCCATAAACGTGAGCTGCTCGTCCAGCTCGTCATATGCGGCGCACGCGATTGCCTGAAAAGACTCAAGTACAGTTACAGTATCTCCGCCAGATACCCCGCCAATACGTCCGCCGCTCTCTGGTGGCTCAGGTATCCCGGGTGCTCCCGCGATCCCACGCTCTCTGACGTGGTGTTTGGAAGCTGCAGATAGGAAACACGCCTGTCCCCTGTCTTTGTGACATATTCCGCCACTGCCTCACACAGATAGAGCTGTATGTTTGTCCCCAGCATACCATAACACCACACGATCTGCGCATTCGGATTGCATTCGCGAATCAGCGCTATGAAATCCTTCACCGCCTGCTGCAGTGTGCGCATATCCTGCATATTATAAGAACCGTCCGGATTCCTGCGCATTTTATGGGCTTCCCCGCTCACCTCGTCCACCCACTGCGGCTGATCAAATGCGCTTGCGTCATTTGTCCCTAGGTTCACGATCACGCAGTCCGGCTGCCAGCCCGCAAAATCGTGCGGCTGATTCCCGCCGAGCCGCTCATTTTCTTCGCTCTGCATCAGGCTGCAGATTTCCTTATAATATTTTGGAAGCGCCCCGCGCGTGTTATTGTCCCATGTGCTGTGCACGCCCCAACCGCTCTGGGAAAACACCCTGTACTCCGCGTCAAGCTTCTTAGCTGTCAGATAGGCATAGCTCCTGATGGCTGAGAAAAACATCGGAATCCAGTCCTGCTCCTGCTTTGCCCCGAAAAGTCCCTCGCCGGACGTGATGCTGTCACCGATAAATTCCAGTTTCAGCTTTTTCTCTGTCACAGGCGTAAAGCTGCCGTCATGGCGCAGCGCATGGATATGAATGTATGAGTTTCCGTCGTCGCTCATTGCCTGCAGATCCTTATAAAAATGCACATTTTTGACCGTTTCAGGATTCATGCCGCGAAACAGCGGAATCCAGTATCTGCCCTTTTGCAACATCTGCCTGCCTATCCAGTCCCCGTTTATTGTATAGCTGAACCACGGCTCATAAATATCGTATGTTATTTCTACTTCCACCCAGAGCTCCGAGCCGGTCACATTGCACTCGAAACCGCTCGCCGTCCAGAACAGCGTCAGCGGTTCGCGGCACGATGTCGTCCGCCCGTGCACCTTGAGCTGCGGGATATTCTTGATTTTAGTCTCCACAATCATCACGTCCTTTTCTTTTTATACTATGGCTCTGCCATGAAATAAACTCTCATGAAAGAAACTCTCATGAAAGAAGCTTTCATGCTGACTTGTCCCATTTAATAGTAACCGCAGATAATATTTACCTTTACATGCACTTTTGTCGCTTACTATAAAATTATTCATAAATCTTTCCCATATATAGAATTTTTGCAAATGTTTTATAATCCACCTTTTCCCAGTCAATATCATCTTCAATGCCACAACAGTCATCGATCCAGCTTGCCATCTGTCCCAAATAGTCCGTAATGGTCGTGTTTTCCCATTCTTCTGGATGTTCCTTTGCGTCCATGGCCAACTGCACGACAAACGTTAAAAAATCGTCGAGATTAGTGATCTGATTGATCTGTTCCACCGGATTTTCCATAACTGCCCCCTGCCATTTATGAAAAGAACGCCCAAAATGTGGCGTTCCTTTCTTTATTCTTCTTTGCTCTATTCTGTTGTCCGTCAAGCTCCTTACCGCTTTCCGATCTCTGTATCGGTTGTCGTCACCTTGCTGTTGTTCTTGATATAGTCAACGATCTCGTCAAGTTCTGTGAACGCAAGCCCTACATAACTGTCCGCTGCCCCGTAGTAGATCGCGATTCTGCCGGTCTCCGAGTCGTGGATTGTCGCACACGGGAAACATACGTTAGGTACGAAGCCTCTCTCCTCATACCACTCCTCCGGTGTCAGCAGGAAGTTCTCGCAGCGGTACTTCACGATAGAAGGATTGTCAATGTCGAGAATCGCGCCGCCAATTGAATATACATATCCGTTGCAGGTGCCAGACACACCATGGTAGAACAACAGCCAGCCCTCGCTCGTCTCGATCGGAGCCGCGCCGCCGCCGATCTTCAGGGACTCCCACCACTCGTTGCCTTTGCCCATCACATGTCTGTGCTTGCCCCAGTACACCAGGTCAGGGCTCTCGCTCACGAACACATCGCCAAACGGTGTGTGGCCGGAATCGGAAGGACGGCTCAGCAGCATGAAGTTGCCGTTAATCTTTCTCGGGAACAGCACCGCATTTCTGTTAAACGGCAGGAACGGATTCTCAATACGTGTAAATGTCTTGAAATCAGTCGTCTTTGCCATACCGATCGCCGCGCCGTAGAAATCCTGGCACCAGATGATATAATAGGTATCCTCCACCTTTACGAGACGGGGATCATATGCATACACCGGCATAAAGGGCTTGCCCTCCTCGTCCACAAACTCGATCTTGTTTGCCTCGAAATCCCAGTGAATCGCATCTTTGCTGTGTCCGAGGTAGATGTACGGGATACCGTTTGTCTGCTCACCGCGGAATACACCGATAAACGCACCCTCATACGGGATTACCGCACTGTTGAAGATTCTCGCCACACCCTTTACCGGATTTCTTCCAATAATGGGGTTCTCACTGTATCTCCAGATTGGTGCATCAGCCACACCTGTTGTCTTTCCTTCCGCTCTGTCCTGCCAGGGCATGTTCGGAACCGCCGGGCTCATCATTTTTACTTTGCTCATCTTAAAATCCTCCTACATATAATTATAATTTTCTAATTACCCACAAATTTGTAAGTTTGCGCTCCTACGCAGACTTAGGATCTGTAAATAAATAACTTTACAATCTTGCTTGCCTATGTCTCCGATTGCACAGGTCAAAAAGCCTCAACATAGCCCGCTATGTCTTCGTTTTTTGACCTGCACACTCGAAGACATATTCAGCGCAATATTGCAATGTTATTTCTTTACAGCTCCTTATCGGGTGAAACCCTTCACCCTGCGATCACCGACACAAGATAAAATGGCACTTTGTCGTCCTCGTGTGTCTCGATCAGCTCAATCTCAATATGATGTTTCCCATAGGGCAGATGCTCCGCAACCGTATCCAGATGAAGGCTGTCCCCCCATGTCTCCTCGAAGTTTCCGTCGAGTATTTTTGCATTGTCCGTATCGCCATCGACCACAGCCCTCGCAATGCACGTAGGCTGCATTACGGATTTACGGTACTGTACGCCGATACAGCTTCCCTCGATATCGAAGCCGATACGCGCGCCCTCCCGGTCCGCCGTCCAGCCGCGCCGGAAGATCTCCCGAATGTCATTCTGCGGCTGTGTATCTATCGCAAAACCGTCATTTTCTGTCATGACAGCTTCGCAGTTATCATTTTGATATCGCACAGAGTTCTCATAGGCGTTCGCCGTCACAGGCGTCATCTTCTTCGCGTCCAGGTGATTGTCCGCATCCTCATTTCCCGTTTTCAGTTCGCTGTACACCATCTCCAGAAAACTGATGATGACCTCCGCCATCAACCCGTGCCCCTCGTCGTTCGGGTGCAGGTCGTCCTCTGTGATGTCACGGCTTGTGTAGGTGCCGTCCAGTACCTTCTCATACAATGTTGGTTTCATGCTGACGCATGGCAGCTCATAGGCTTTTCCAATCCTGACGTGTTGTGCCTGTGCGTTCACGCCGTCATCATAGCGCACGCTGTTGACAATCAAAATGCCAGGCTCTGTCTGACTGCCGTATATTTTTCTGATGAGCCCCTCATACGTCTCAAGAAAATGCGCATTGTCATCGTCGTTTACACTGAACTCCACGACCGTAAAATCTATACTCTTTGACAGCAGGTCGCTGTCAGCCCTCGCCACGCCAAACTGCGAGGTCGTTCCCCCGATACCGGCGTTGACATAGGTAATCCCGGCATCCGGAAACGTCTCACACCACCATCTGTACACCAGATAGGCATAACAGGTCTCCGGAGTCGAGGACAGACAGCCCTGCGTGATGGAACCGCCCAAAAATCCCACGGTTATATTCTCTCCGCGCATCGCCTTCTTCATCGCTCTCTCAATTCGATAAAGGTTTCCTCTATTCAAAACGCCCTTGCTACAATTGATTCCATACTTTTCGGCTCTCATATCCCCGCTCCTTAAATACCATTCCTATCTGTTGATATATTCCAGATTTCTTCTGATAAACTCGCACCGCTGCTCCACGCACTTCACAGAACGGAGTGGATCTTCCGGTGTGTTGAACACATAATCCACCAGCTTGTCTATCGTCGTCGTGGCAACGTGAAGTCTCGTATCGCTCGATGCATAGTAGATGTACACATCGCCGTTCTCCCGCGCGATCGCGCCGTTAGTGAACACGACATTCGACACATCGCCGACTCTCTCAGCCCCGAGAGGCGCGATGAGAAAACCACCCGGCTCCGCGATCACCTTTGTCGGATCGTCGAGCGCCGTGGCAAACGCATACACGACATAGCGAAGTCCTGCCGCTGTATTTCTGACTCCGTGGGCGATATGAATCCAGCCCTTCTCTGTCTTGATCGGAACTGCGCCGGCGCCGTTCTTGGCCTCTGTGATCGTGTGATACTTTCTCTTGCTCGTGATGATTTCCTCGTCGATCACTGCATGGGTGATATCATCGCACAGACCAAACCCGACTCCTCCGCCGCTCCCCGTGTCGATGAAATCATCCATCGGTCTGGTATAGAACGCATACTTGCCGTTCACAAACTCCGGATGCAGCACGACATTTCTCTGCTGCGGGGAATTGAGTGTCTTTAGGTTGTCCAGCCTCTCCCACGTCTTTAAATCTCTTGTCCTCACGATGCCTGCCGCCGCCACTGCCGCAGACAAATCATTCACTGTCGTATCCTTGCTCTCGGAGCAGAATACGCCGTAGATATATCCGTCCTCGTGTTTTGTGAGACGCATATCATACACGTTTGTCTCCTCCGGGCACACATCATCGAGCAGAATCGGGTAATCCCAGAAACGGAAACCATCGACACCGCTGTCACTCTCCGCCACTGCGAAGAACGACTTTCTGTCATTTCCCTCGACTCTCGCCACGAGATAGAACTTACCGTTTAACTCGATCGCACCGGAGTTAAATGCACAGTTCACGCCGAGACGCTCCATGAAATACGGATTGGTCTCAGGATTCATGTCAAATTTCCAGAAGGGAGGAATATGGTCGCGTGTCAGCACAGGGTACTCGTACCGGTCATAGATGCCATTATAGAAATCACTCTTTACATTCCTGCGATTGATGATCTCCTCATACCGCTTCATTACTTTTGCTTTGTTCTCTTCAAAAAGCTTATTTGTCATCGCTCAATCTCCTTATTACTTCAAAGCACATTCTGCCATTGTGATACGGGCACTTCCACGGCTCCACGATCGGCTGCGTCTCGTCCGGCGAGCCATCTGTACGCACTCTCCAGTACCATTCCCTGCCTGCCGCATAGCCGTCGCGCCGGTCGATCAGATACTCCCTGATATACGCCCACACATTCTGCGCCGCGCTGAGATATTCCTCGCGCCCCGTCTTTTCATAGCCGTTTAAGAATCCCACGACCGTCTCCGCCTGTACCCACCAGATACGCCAGTCATTCACAACGCCTTTCTCACACTCGTTCGCAAGAGAGGAACCATTGAATGCCACCTTGTAGATCTGGTCTGTCAAATCCTGTGTGATGGGCGACATCTTCCGCTCATATGCATCGTCGCCCAGAACATCAACGCTCCTGTCCACCAGCCATGCCGTCTCTATATCGTGACCATACGAATGCAGATCGATGATCGGATTCCACTTGTCATCAAAGAATACTTCCTGGCGGTGCAGCTTCGGATTATAGACCTTTGTGGCAATAATATCCATCATCCACCTGATCTTGTCCGCCACCTTCTCATTGTGATCAACCCTGTAGAGCTCCGTGTAGGCCTCAAAAACATGGAGCAATGTGTTCATCGTTTTTGATGCCATCACACCGTTTTCTGAGAGTTTATCATTGTCGATCTCGTTGAATGCCTCATCAAAAGCTTCCTTATATCCCAGCTCATCGCGCATCTTTCCCTCGATGATATCATAGAGCTGATACGCCATGTCAAGCGCCTCCCTGTCCCTGCTTGCCTCATAGTAAGAGGACAGCGCATAGATGGAAAAAGCCTGATTGTATGTATGTTTCAATGTCTCCGCAGGCGTACCGTCATAATTCACCGACCAGTACACGCCGCCGTTTTTCTTGTCCCAGCACACGTTTTTCAGGAATTCAAAACCATGCGACGCTTCCTCGAGAAGACTGATATCTTTCAAAAGCGTGTATGCATTGGCAAAAAACCATGTGATGCGGCTGTTGAGGATACACCCCTTGACCGCCTTCCTGTCCGCCTTCAGATCATACCCGAGATAACCTGTATAGCCACCGTTCTCATCGTCCCGCAGGCTTTTCCAGAATGGTATGATATCCTTTGTGAGGTGTTTTTTCACCTCTGAGTACATTTCTGATATCTTCTCAGAATGCATTTCTACGTTCGCCATAGTCAGCCTCCTAAATTTAAGTAGCTAAATTTAGCTTTGCACTTATCTTAACAATTAATTTCCTAAACTTCAATTAGGAAATATACCGAAAGCATTTGTCTATTATTACCATAAAATAGATTTCCTTGGACTAAATTTACCTAAAAAATATACTGCACCGCTTTTTCTCCGCGTAGGCGATGCAGCACATTCGTTTAATTAGCTAATTTTAACCCTTGACCGCACCAGCTGCAAGTCCGCCATACACCTGTTTCTGGAATACGAGGAAAATAATCAAAATCGGTATGATTGTGATCAGAACACCCGCACAGATATAGTTATACTGGCTTCCATAAGGTCCTGTAAAAGTGTACAGGGCAGTTGATATCGTCTTTAGCTCCTTTGACTGCAGATACAGGCTGGAAGCATAGTATTCATTGTACACGCCCACGCCTTTCAAAACGACCGAGGTCATAATCGCCGGTTTCAACAACGGGAGCAGGATCTTAAAAAATACACCAAAGTACGTACAACCATCAATGATTGCGGACTCGTCGAGCGAGACCGGAAGATTTTCAAAAAACTGTAGAAAAATGTAAATCGAAATAATATCCGTTCCCATCAAACAGATCATATATCCATATAGATGATTGATTAACCCAAGAGCGTTCATAATCTGGTAAATTGTAACCTGCATCGCAATACCAGGAAGCAGCGCCGCGAACATAAACAGATTCCTGATCAGCCCGTTTCCCACAAACTTAAAACGGTTCAACACATATGCAAGCATGGCGCCGATCAGAACAGACGCAACCAGAACTACAACCAAAACAATTGCCGTGTTTAGAAACCCACGCGCCATATTTGCCTGTTTAAAAGCAACTTTAAAGTTCTCAAAGTATAGGAAATTCTTCGGCAATGTCAGCGCGGAAGTGCTCTGATATTCCTCCTCTGTCTTAAACGCAGTAAACACGCAGACAACTACAGGAATGACAGCAACCAGCGATCCCGCTATCAGCATCAAATATTTAAATATAGAAAACGCGATACTACCTATACTTTTCTTTTCATTTATTTCGCTCATTACAGCCACCCCTTTCTACTGCTTTCCCTGTTTTGCCTGTTTTTTTCTTTTTCTTGCTGCCGCCTTGGATTCGTCATCAGTTCCGTTATCAAACACATATGCAAAGAAAAGCTTTTGAAGCACTGTGAAGATGATAATAATCCCGAGCAACACGATCGCCATCGCACTTGCAAGACCCACCTTCTGATTTTCATGGGCAATTCTGTTCATAATAACGAAGTATGTACCGGTTCCCATCGTACCGTTTGTGATGACATATGGCGGTTCGAATGCACTCAGCGAACCGCTGATCGACAGGATAATATTCAGTACGACAATGGATTTAATACTCGGCAGAATGATATACTTGAACTGATGCCATTTGTTCGCGCCATCCAGCGAAGCGGCTTCATACAAATCAGAATCCACAGACATCATGGCACCGAGAAACAAAATCATATTCTGGCCTGTGTATCTCCACACCGAAGTCGCTGCCAGCGAAATGTTGTTGATCTTTGTATCCTGCAGCCACATCGGAATATTTTCCGGCGCAACACCAAACATTGCCACGATTGAATCCAGCACATATCCTCTCGCATAGAAAAACTTAAAGATAAAACCAATCGCGATACCTGAAATCAGATACGGGAAGAACATGGCTGCCTTAAAAACCGACTCGCCCTTTACCTTAAACACCATCATTGTCGCGAAAAACAATGCAAGCGCAAGCTGGATAAATCCACCGAGCATATAGTAAACACTGACAAACAACGACTTAAAAATTTCTGGGCGGTTAAATACCTCTATATAATTCTTCCATCCGACAAATGTGCGCTTTCCAATATATTTCATATTATAGAAACTGAACTGTATCATCTTGCCAAATGGAATGTATGTAAACATAAGCAGTAAAAGCAACGGCAAAAACATAAAAGTGAAAATAACAAGGTACCTTTGAACTTTTCTGCTTCCAAACCATTCTTTAAAAGTTTTTCCTTCTTTTCCCATATTATTTCTCCTATATTTGATTGGGCATGGGACTCTTCCCCGCCACCGAACCGAATCCCCCTATGCAATAAAGCCAGGGCAGATCTGGATACAGCCATCTGCCCTGGCAGGTAACTACTGCTTTATTTATTTACTTCCACGCCGAGTGACTCCTGAGCCGATGACCATTTCTGGTTCCATTCAGCCATGATCTCATCAAGCGTTCTTGTGCCGTAAAGCGCCGCCTCAAGGATCTCACAATCAGGATAATCATTGTTGTTGATGCCGACTTCGCTCTCGTTGTTGACATCATCGAACAAATCTTCTTCCCCATCAGGAGCCGGGCTGTTTGCAATCAGCTCCACACCGTCAAACGCCTCTAACACTGACGGGAACTCGCCGTCCTTGCGGGCAGGGATACTTCCCTCGTCCAAAAACATCGGTGATTCTTCAATAAGCCACTTGACATACAGCAAGGAAGCGATCTTGTTGTCATCTGACGCATCCTTGTTAATGCCATAGCCGTAATTTCCGCCGGAACCTGCATACTGCTTGCCGTTTACAGTGATCGGGAATGGCATGTAGCCGATGTCGTCCGGATTGTCGCCTGCTTCCTTAAACTGGTTGACAGCCCATGAACCAAGAACCATGGTAGCGATCTCCCCTCTGTTGATCGCACCCTTTGATGACTCCCAGTCTGAACTTGCAGGGTCCTCTTCCACCAATTTACGTGCTACAGACTCATAGAGCACATAGTACACTGCGTAAGGTCCTGTCATGTCGTCCCGCTTTGTAAATGGGTCTTTCATATGGGGCAGGTTGTTGTGGAAATCTGGATCGCCTGTCGCCGCACACTCTATGTACTGATCCCATGCACCCATCGTCCAGCCTGCTGAGAAGTTTGTGTAAAGGGGAACTGCGTCCGTGTTATCCTTGATCTTCTGCAGGTCATCGAGGAACTCATCCGGTGTCTTTGGCATCTCTGTGATACCTGCGTCTTTCCAAACTTTCTTGTTGTACGCAATTCCGCCAGCCGTACCGCCGTTTGCAATGCCATAAACATTACCCTCAAATGTCTTCTCATCAACAAAATTGTAGATCGCGTCCAAAGTATTGTAGTCGCCAAGCGGCTGGAAATAGGTTGACAGTTCATTCTTTGGAACGGATGTAGGAATAAACATAATATCGCCCCAGCCACCCGCTGTCAAACGAAGTGTCACTGCCTCCTCATAATCCGTAACTGCTTCATACTCAACAGAGATATTGGGATAGATCTGCATAAACTGTTCTGCATAACCTGCATAGACAGTATCAACAATATCAGTTCTGTTTGTCAGGATCTTGATTGATGCCGTAAGATCTTTGTAGTCCTCACCAACATTGATCTTGTCAATCGTCGGAACTCCCTCTGCTGTCTTGTCTCCATCGGTACTTGCAGCATCGTCGGTTGTCGTATTATTGTCCGCTGCCGCATTGTTATCTGTTGATGATGCATTGCTGTCTGTCGCAGCAGTATTGTTTGACGATGTGTCGTCGTTGCTACCGCCACATGCTGTCAAAGACAAAGTCATAACCGCTGCCATACTGAGTGCCATGAGTCTCTTTAATTTCATAGTTGAAACCTCCCTTTTTGTTTTTAGTTTTCTTTTAGTTAAGTTAGCATTGTCCGTTAACTTGTTTTTAGTTTAAATTAAATTCAATATTTAATCACTACTTATAATTGCATATCGCATCCAATTATTGTTCTTTTTCGTCATTTCCTCTTTTTTGCTAATTTTTATCTATAGTTTTTATATAAAATGTCTATTATTTATTCTGATTTCAGCTAAATTCGATTAATTATAAAGCATATATTTACTTTAAATTTTAACAAGTGATATTTATTTCGTTTATTTTCGCTATGAGCAGTCAAATATTTCTGTTTATATTCATTTCTTGATTTTCTATTTCTAATATTGTATAATATGAACAATACATCTGCTTGTCCAAAAACAGTCACTATACAATTTATATTTATTTTTCCAAAGGAGCGTAACAAATGTCCCAAAAATTATTTTCCACCGAATTTTTCAGCTGCCTGATCTCGTCCGAGACAAGCAACCGCTTTTCCCTGTCAGATTATTTCGAAAATGCATACAGCAGAGAGTATGATTTCTGCAGCACCCTTCCCTATGAACTGTGCCACAAAAGCGTGTCGGTCACATCCCCCTTCTCCTATGAGGCTGCCAATCTCAATGCGCTCTGTGTCATACACACCGCCAACGGCGCGGGAAGACTCTTTTACGAAAACGAATACGGAATCAACGCAGGATACGATCTCACAAAGGGCACCCTCGCGGTGATCGACTGCCGCAAAAATCACAAGCTTGTCTGTCAGCACAATATATGGGAGTACACGATCTGCTTTGTGAGCACCACGAGCCTCGAATATTATCTGCAGAAAATACACCATCTCGGAAATTTTATCTACAGACTTGACAAATATTCTGATATTCTTACGGCGTGGGAACAGATCCTGAGGATTAATTCTGACACGGAGCTTCACAGCATCATGCGCTCGCGGGAGCTTGTCAATTTCTTTACGCAGCTCTACCTTGTGCGCGCAGTCGAGCAGACCGGCTCCTATCATATTCCTTCTTATATCGCCGATATGCACCATCGTTTTACCACTGCATACCAGCATCCCTACTCCCTCGATGAGCTTGCCACCGAGTATGGCGTCAACAAGTTCCGGCTCTGCCGTGAATTTGCAAAATATTATGAATATACACCCATACAGTACCTGAATAAGATCCGAATCGAGAAGGCGAAAGAACTGCTGCTTTCCACCGATGAAAAGATTGTAGACATCAGCCAGATAGTAGGCATTGAGAACACCAACCACTTTATCCGGCTTTTCAAAGAAAAAACCGGTGTAACCCCGCTCACATACCGCAGAGAAACACCGGTGATCGACTGATTGACGCAAATAACCCGGGCAGGCATAACACCTGTCCGGGACTTTTCAAACTGATACGAACCCGAATCCTGCTGATTTACAGCTTTGTCCTCAATTTCAATAGTAATTCTTCAATTTGTTTTTCCGTCACCGCTGCACTGCTCCTCTCACCTTTATATATTCTTGTTCCCTCATCCATCAATGCCCTGTTATCCATGATCATCCGTTTACATTGACGCCGTTGTTGTCCATCACTGACCAGATCTTCTAACATATCTGCCAAATTTTTCACTTTCAGATTCGGGAATGCAACACACCCCATGTTACCCTCCCGAAAAGCTTTGTCGTTACTTTTCAAAAAAGGGCATCCAAAATATATAGCATAAATCGCGGAAACAATCTCTCCTTTGTGCTCCTCATGAGGCAGATCTGACAGTCCTGTCTGAAATCTATCATCACATTCTATCAACTGCTTCTCCAAAAATCTTTTATCACCTTCATCTATATCGCTATGTACTATAACAATAATTTTCCCAGTATTTCTGAATGACTCATATTTCTCCGCAATGACTTTAAAATACTCATTTTTTCCAAATTTTAATATTTCTTTTTCTACAACATCTGCTACTACAATTTTTGTATATTTTTCAATCAATACCTCATCAAGTTTAGACAAGACAGCGTCAACCCAGATATCCGTATCACAAATTGGATAATTTGCCAATTCCTCTCCCTTATAGACCATCAGTCAACCCATCTATGACTTTTAATAACTCAAAAGCCTTTTCTTTAGATATTCTCTTTTTATCCAGATTATACCTTATGTCTTCATAAAAAGAGTCTGAAATGTATATATCATTCGTAGCATTTATTAATTGTAGATTTCCATTTACTGACTGGGTTTTTTCCTCTAACAATTTTCTCTGTTTTTCAGATTTACCTGCTATAGCATATCTATTTTGCAGGTTTTTCTTGTACTGCGGATATAATTGAATAATTCGCGTAAGCATAGCAGAATATCCCACATTAAAAAAATTCTGCATTTGTATTATATCCTCATATTTCAAATAATCCACCGACAATCTATGGGACTCGATATATCCTTTTACCAAATTATCCGGCATCAATATAATACTCGCAAACACATTTGCTTTATATTCAAAAGGATCTTCCATCGCTGACTCTGTATAACTGATCCCGCTTCCCTCTCCCGTATAAATATGGTAACACTCATGCCAGCAGGATAAGTATTGTCTGCCAAGATTCTGTCTGCTGTTTACATAAATGCAGTGATATGGCTGTTTGTACATCGTAAAACCGCTTAAAGATGTATTCTCACCAACAGCCGGAAATCTAAGAAGTAAAAATCCCAGTTGCTCTATTGTTTTAAAAGTATCTTTTATCACTTCATCTTTTTGAATAAAAGACTCCCTATACTTTAGAGCAACCGGGCACACTTCTTCATACAGCTTTATTTTTTTGTCATCTGTCAGTTTTTTCAAAAAAACACCGCCTCATCAATTTATTCCAATTTTCTTCTGCATGATGATTTCATTAAACAACATATTCGCTATATGAAATGTTTTCTGGACATTATCATCATTTCCATTTGACCGGAAACTCGCAGCCGCTGTATCATCATTGACTTCTGACAGCAGCTGTTCTGATGTCAGATTTAATATCTGGCCACACGCCTTATAAAGCCCAGGCGAGAAACTACATCCGCCTTCTTCAATTTGAAGTAACACTTCCAAGGACACTTCATACTTAAGTGCAAACTCCGCCGCATCAAGTCTTTCAGATGCTCTCTTATCTCGTATCATCTTGCTTAACTCATAGCTAGTATACAACGGGCGACTATTATCTGACCTTTTTACAAATTCGTAAATATCTGCCATATCTATCCCTCCATTTCCAGAGTATACCGAAAGATGCATTTCACCTGATACTATGTTCCCTAAGTCTATTCATATTATAACATTTTTTTTGTTTTTTCAATACTTTTATTAGATTTTTTTCTCAATTTTATCTTCTATGATTCATATTTATTTGAACTCTATCAATATATTTTTGTGCAGTAAAATTTGCTTTCTCTGCTGCTCCTTTTCTTACATTATAATATTCATTTTTACCAGCATATCTACTCTATTTGACGCAGTATTATTAAGAAACAAGAAATGCTTCTATATAATTCAGTTCATCCAGCTGTCACCCCCCCCCGGACAAATCTATTGCCCTGGGGGATGTATCACTGATTAATTAAGTTTTTTGACTGTCATGCGCTCTATGATCCTGCCGTTTACGATGTGCACGCTGGCATTCATGGAGATATTCTCGATACGCTTGATGATGCACGCAAGGGAAATCCTTGACATCTCCGCCATGTCCACCAGATAGGTCGTGATCCTGGAATCACCATACTCCGGATACAGATAATCGTCATAGCCGACGACCGATATATCCTCCGGCACGCGGTAGTTTCTCTCCTCGAGCTGCCTGATCAGCGCGTATGCCGTCACATCATTGTTGCACACAAACGCCGTTGGCATCTCCTTGGGCAGCTGCAGCCTGTACTCGACGCCGATAACGCCGTCGTTGTAATCACGGTCATTGATGATCCAGTCCTGACGCACCTCGATGCCATGCTCCATCAGCGCCTTGCAATAGCCAAAGTACCGGTCTGTGATACTTTCCGTGTACATGATCGTCCCGACAAAGGCAATCCTGGAATGACCGTTCTTGATCAGGTACTCTGTCATGCGGTACATCCCGTTAAAGCTCGCCGACACGACGGAGTCTACCTCCTCCTCGTCATCGTAAAAATCCATAAACACCATAGGCACCTTTTTGTTCTGATACAGCATCTTCAGATAGCTCAGCTTTGGTCGCCCGATCACGATGATGCCGTCGATCTTCTGATTTTCCGTGATCAGCTTTGGCCAGATCAGATTCTCCTCATCATAGTTGGATATGACCTCCAGCATGGAAAAACAGTTTTTTTTCACCGCACGCGTCGCGAGCTCCTGATACATCTTCCAGTAAAAAGAAGCAAACCGCGTAAAATACGTCTCAAATGTGATCACGCCGATCGTGTAGGATCGCGACCTTCCCGCCTGCGCTGTGTGAAGCGGTGTGTACCCCATCTCGTCCGCCAGCTCTTTGATCCTGGCACGCATCTCCTCGCTGACGCCCTTCTGTCCGGACAGCGCCTTCGACACCGTGACGACGCTAACCCCTACCTTCTCTGCTATATCCGCAAGCTTTACAGCCTTAACCATCCTTATCACTCCCCGATTGTCTTATTTGCACAAACCACACTCACAGCCTTAAGTCCTGTGCGAACAGGAACCAGAGCCTACGCCTCGGCAAGATAGATCAGACGCGCCCTGAAATCCCCCCATGGATTCGGCACCAGCAGTCCTGCCTTCATCAGCGTGTCGCCGCTGTAGACCGCATCCTCCACACTGTCATCATTCTCAAACACTACTTTATAGCGCTTGTCCGCATCCAGTCCTTTCAGCAGAATGCGCCTTGACTTAAAGTTCACCCGGTTCAGAACCTGCACGAAGGTGACAAGCGACTGCTTTTTATCCCCGCTCACGACCTGCCAGCAGTCATACTTGTGATTCTGTGAATAGGACGCGATGCGGTAATAATCGCCCTCCCTGACCAGATCATTATACTTATGGTACATCGCCACCTGGGCAGGTATCATATCCCTGTCCTCCTGGGGGATCTTCGTCACATCAAGCTCATAGCCAAACGTCCCCGCGAGCGCCACGATACCGCGCGTCTCAAACGGCGTCACACGCCCCAGCGCATGATTCGGACAGTCCGAAACATGCGCTCCCATCGTGGACAGCGGATAGATGAGCGCCGTTCCCTCCTGGATCTCAAGACGCTCCACCGCGTCCGTGTCATCCGAACACCAGATCTGAGGGCTGAAATACAACATGCCCGGATCAAAGCGCGCGCCGCCGCCGGAGCAATTCTCGAGTAACAGATAGGGAAACTCCTTCGTCAGCCTGTCCTGCATCTGGTAAACAGCAAGCACATAGCGGTGATAAAGTTCTCCCTGCCTGTCCGCCGGCAGTCCATAGCTGCCAATATCCGTGAGCTGCCTGTTCATATCCCACTTCACGTACTCGATGTTGGCACTGCGCAGCACGGACGCCACCTGCTCGTAGATACAGTCGACCACCTCCGGCCGCGACAGGTCGAGCACAAACTGCTGTCTCGACTCCGTGCCCGGCCTGCCCGGAATCGCAATCGCCCAGTCCGGATGCGCCCTGTACAGGTCGGAGTCCGGCGAGATCATCTCCGGCTCAAACCAGATGCCAAACTTCATGCCAAGCTTGTTAACCTCATCCACCAGATATTTCAGGCCGCCGTTCAGCTTCTCCTCGTTTACCTTCCAGTCGCCCAGCGCGCAGTCGTCAAAATTCCGCCTGCCGAACCAGCCGTCATCCATGACAAGCATCTCAATGCCAAGCTGCGATGCCTCCCTTGCGATGGACAGAAGCTTCTCTGTATTGAACTCAAAATAAGTCGCCTCCCAGTTGTTGATGAGGATCGGTCTCTTCTTATCCTTGTACTCGCCGCGGATCAGGTGCTTTTTGTACAGCCTGTGAAAAGCATTTGTCATCGCGTCAAAGCCCTTGTCCGTATAAACCATGACTACCTCCGGCGCCTGGAAGCTCTCGCCGCTCTCCAGCTTCCAGCAGAAATTTTCCGGATGGATTCCCATGGTCATGCGCACATAGTCAAACTGCGTCACCTCCGCCTGCGCGCGGAAATTGCCGGAATACACGAAATTCATCGCATAGATCTCGCCGTTTTCCTGCGTGGCATTCCTGTCCACCAGCGCAAGAAACGGATGATCCTGATGGCTCGATTCCCCGCGGTATGAGCTGACATTCTGAATACCGTAGCCAAGCGCCTTCCTCTGGATATGGCGCTCCCTCGCCCAGCTCCCGTGGAGCGATACCATATCGTAGTCCCTGTTGTCCATGTCAATGCACGCCGAATACACCTTAGTAAGGTAGAAATGCTCCTTTCCGGTATTGGTCACCTTCACGCTCCTCGTGATCACATCGGTGTCCTGAAACGCGGTGTACAGCAGCTCCACCTGCATCCCGATGTACTTGTCCTCGCAGACCAGCCGCAGCGTCTCGCAGTCCCCCTTCGTGCCAAAAGTCGCCGGAAGCCCCGCAAGCTCCGGTTTCCCGGGAATGATCTCGTGCGTCACGTAGGAGAGCATACTTCCTGCATGCCCGGCTACCGTCCTGACGCCGATGCAGCCCTCTCTGTAGTCGCCAACCCCTCCTGTGGGGTACTCAAAGGGAAAACAGTCATAAAAAGAACAGCGCTCTCTGTTATTTTTACTCGGAACAAACGGCGGTTCCCCTGTCCGCATCAGATAACCGGCCTCCGCCTCCTTTAATTTCCTGCCATAGTAGATATGCCCGACAAAGCTTTCCTCGTCCACGATGCCGATCATGTAGGTCGTATTCGGCGTGTCCAGCTTAAATACCCGCTCCTTCTCATTGTATGAAATCATCCTTATTCTCCCTTCACAGCGCATTTTCATTTTTCTTTCCCATATGATATGGTACATGATATATCTAACATACCATTATTTTAATAATTAATCAATTTTTAAAGTAATTTTAGTTTTATTTTTTACCTTTTGCACAGTTTTTGGGCTAAAATTTTGGTTAAAAATTTTTTTCCTCTGCATGGGGCTGCGCGCAAAAATAACGCCCGCTTTTTACTGCAGGGCGCTATTTTCATTTTTATTCTTTTATGCGATCAAGTTCGGTAAGATTGATACCGGAGGAGGTCAATATAATTTTTAATTCTGTATATCTTACCTTCATAGCCTTATACGTTTCCGAATCTTTCTCGGCCAAAAGCATATAACCTTGCAACCTGGAAAACTCTTCAATATTTTTTTGCATCATTTCCTTTTCAGTCATATATCCACCTACTTTCCATACCCATTCGCCTGTTTGATAGATGTATTATACCAAAAAAGCCGCGTTATGGCAATCCTCAGAGTTTAAAGAACATCATATCCTGCTCCAGCTGGGAAGATATCGTCATCAGCTTCTCCGACTCCCGCAGAAGCTCCGTGATGGTTCCGTTCAGCTGCTGCATTGCAGTCGCCGTCTCCGTCGCGGACGCCGCGTTCTCCTCCGAGATCGCTGAGAGATTCAGCATGATCTCTGACACGGTATTCCGCACCTTATTGCACTCGCCGATCGCGTTCTTGATCACAGCTGTCTTGTCCCTCGACTGCGCGATACCAGCATTGACGATCTCAAACTGCTTCTGTGTATCCGCAAACTTCTGATTCTGCTCACTGGTGGCTTTCTCCACATCAACCATCGTGTCGAGCGTCTCCTTGAACTCATTGATCAGGTTGGTGATAACCCCAAAGATACTGTCCGCCGACTTGTTTGACTGATCGGCCAGCTGCTGGATCTCTGACGCCACGACCGCAAAGCCTTTTCCGGCCTCCCCTGCCCTCGCCGCCTCGATGCTGGCATTCAGGGAGAGCAGATTGGTCTGGTTCGCGATGGAGGCGATCAGCGATGCCGCCTCCTCGATCTCCTTCACAGAATCGTTCGTCCGCGTGATCTGCTGCGCAATCCTGTGGATTCCAGCTGTCATATTGTTGTTGGAGCTGCTCAGGTCGTTCAGAATCATGACTGCCTCATCACTGGCCTGCTTCATGTTGACTGATGTCTCGTCGAGCTCCGCGATATCCGCGTCCATGCTGTCCATCAGCTCCCCGAGGTTGACAATCTCATTCGTGGAAGTCTCCACATCCTGCGCCTGATTGGTCGCTCCCAGTGCGATCTCGGAGATGGCTGCGTCAACAAGCTCCTAAACAGTGATCGTATATTCCGCGTAAAACTCTGCCGACGGCGCGAGCCGGTTCCCATACTCGCGCTCGGACAGATCGCCGTCAAACGTCTCCCTGTCGCACCTGCCGTACCACGGCTCGATGCAGACAAACGGCGCGTTTTTCTTCGCCGGGGACCACAGTCCGAAGAGCGGCGCGTCAAAGCTTACCGTGAGATAGGGTTGTCCGTCCCTGCCGCAGAGTGATACTTTATGCGCCTGATTGTTCTCGATGATCAGCGCATCCTCGTCAAACAGGTCCGCCGTGATGTCCATCATGCCATTTTTCAGGGCATACTCCTTTGTGCGCGCCGAGAGCGTGCCGCCGTCTCCAATAATAGCTGCCGTTATCTTATCATCCACGTCAAACAACAATTTGTAATCCGTCTGTACCCCATCTCCGCCAATCGGGCAGAGGAACGCCGGGTGCCCGCCGATACTGAAATACATCTCTTTCTCATCACGGTTAGTCACTTTCCACGAGACGACAAGATTGCTTTCACTCAGCCTGTAGCCCAGCTCCAGTTCAAAATCAAATGGATATTTTGCCTTTGTCTCCCCTGTCGCGCGCAGCACAAACTTTAGCGAATCCGCCGTCTGATCCCGCAGTTCAAATTCCATATCCCGCGCGAATCCGTGCTGGGACATCGGATATTCTTTTCCATCGTATTGATAACTACCGTTATTCAAACTTCCCACAATCGGAAACAGCACCGGCGAAGTTCTTTTCCAATATTCGGGTTTTGCGTCCCACATATATTCCGTGTCTGTCGCTTTCTTTTTCAGTGATTTCAATTCCGCGCCAGACGTATCCACACAGATACTGATCTGCGCATTTTCAAGACTGTATACTGCCATCTGCCATTCTCTCCTTTTTCTTAGATATCCGCTTAAAGCATACTTTTTCTGAGCACACCAAAGCCCAGCGGATATGGACCGGTGTGAACGCTGATCGTCGCGCCGATCTGATACTTTCGGATATCGCTGTCGGCGACGGCATATCCCTTTGCGTTGAGGAATGCGACCGCCTCGCTGCGAAACGCCTCCCCTTCCTCGATATCATACCCGTATCCCACGCAGATGACATACTCATCAGGCTTTGCGTGTACCTCCTGCAGATACTGCCACAGCAGCTCATACACCTTCTCGAGCGATTTCCGCCGGCTCCTCGCCAGACCGGATGAGAAGATCTCCCCTTCCTTCATCGTGATCAGCGGTCTGATACCCAGCATAGAGCCTGCGAGCCCCGCAAGCTTTCCGATACGCCCTCCATGCTTCAGATAGTCGATATTGCCGACGGTAAAAAATATCCTGCCGGTGTCCTTGATCGCTTCCAGCTCCTCGATCACTTTCTCATAAGGAAGCCCTGCCTCATACATTCTGACGGCTTCCAGCACAAAGATTCCCTGCAGCACCGTGTTGATCGTGGAGTCCATGACGGTGATCCGCGCATCCGGGTAGCTTTCCATGAGCATTTCCTTCGCGTTCATCGCTGACTGATAAGAACCGCTGAACTTGGTCGTGATACAGATACAGATGATCGCCTTTCCCTCCGCCACGATCGGTTTAAATACATCTGCGTAATCCTGCACCGAAGGCATGGAGGACTTCGGGAACGTCGTCGGATCTGCTACCATCTGGTCATAAAATGTTCTGATCGGCATATCCACGATCTCTTTCTGATAATCCTCACTGCCGAAAGATACATAGAAGGGAACCACTCCAATATCCTTCTCCCTGCACAGCTCTGGCGGCAGATCACAGGAGCCGTCTGTTACAATTCTGTAATCCATCGATTAAAACCTCTCTTTTCATATAATATTTGACAACACTGCAGCCGGCTAGGGTGCACTACCTGACACCGCCTCCCTATTGCCGCATGACGTTTTCATTACTAGGTTAAATAGATATTGAAATTATATCATGTATTTTGCATGTTGTCATCGTTTTATATGTAAAAAGAATTTAAATTTTTGGATAGGTCGCTATCGTCGTAAACGAGGCGTCCATCGTCGGACATTTCACCCTGTCAATCACCGATTTCACAAGGCGTCTGCCCATCTCCTCGATACGCACATCGACGGTGAGTATGTCCTTCTTAAAAAAGTCTGTCTCCAGCGTGTTGTTGAAGCCCGTGAGTACCACCTGCTTCACCGCCTGCGGATCGCGCTGCAGAAGCGCCAGCGCCACATCCTTTGCCACATCGTCATCCTCACAGACGATCGCCTCCGGTATGTAGGGCATATTCTTCACAACCTCCTCAACCATGGCATAACTAAAACTCACGTTGTTGGCCGGACGCGTATACTGGATTCTCTCATCCAGCTGGACATGATATCGGCTGCACGCGTTCAGAAATCCCAGATACCTCGCCTGTATCATGCGCGATCCCTCGGCGAATCCGATATATCCGAACCTCGTACAGCCCTTCTGCCTGATCACATATTCAATCAATGTGTTCATGGAATAAAATCCCTCCACATTGATGACATCGCCGATTTTGATATATTCCTGAGAATTAACCGGACTGTTAAAAAAGGTGACAGGAAGCTTTTTGCGTCCGATTCCCTTCACAAATTTAGCCGGAAACACACTCAGAAATATAATTCCCTTCACATCATCCGCGATGAGTCTGCCCGTCGCCTCCCCATCCTTATCCTTCTCGTCCACCACATGAAACTGCATACGATATCCCTCGTCATTTACCGCATTGCTGATACCCGCAAGCGCTCTCGTCCAGAATGTGGACTGCATATGATTAAATAACACCAGTATTGTTCCTGTGTTGGCCCTGCGGTACGTTGCCTTGACCTCCTCCACAAGGTTCTCATCGAGCTTGGTGTATCCCATCTGCCATGCCTTCTGCACCACCGCATACCGCGTCTGCGGGGAGACAAGTCCTCCGTTCAGCGCTTTTGCCACAGTATTGCGGCTAAGCCCCATCTCAGCCGCAATATCCTGTATTGTTACCTTCTTCATTCGTTTCCCCTCTTATACATTATGTTGTATTGATGCGCACAGCCGCATAAGGAAATATGCCACTTCGTGGCTGCGGCTGGCGTGAGTATATCTTAGAACAAAGGAATCTTTCCCTCGTAAGAATTGTTGATCACATAGTACGCTGTGAAATCCGTCGGCTTCAGATAGACCTGAATCAGCTCAATCTTTGACGCGTCATTCCCCCTCCTGACATAATCCTCTGTCACTCTCGCCGCGATATCCTTCATGTCTGTCTCATGCTCGCGGTACTGCAGCTCAAAATCAACCTCAATGCCGTCAATCTCCGACCGGTATCCGGACTTCACAGGCTCTGCCGTCTCGATCTCCCTGACTGCACCTGTACTCTCAACATTTTTTACATCCAACTTGTCTGACATGATAAACCATCCTTTCTAAAATTCAAAACACATCATTTTCAAACACATCATTCTAAAACACATCGCTTTCGCGTATCTTATTTTGTTATAATTGTTATAACCATGTACTATCATACCACATTTTTCAAAAAATGAACACACAATCTTTGTGAAATAAGTCAAAACCGCGAAGCGTCAAAAATAACATACGTTTTTATTTCTGACACCACGCAGAATGCTTATCTTATAACGCAGGCTATTTATGGTATATTCCCGTTTTTATATTGATTGCAGCGTGAAACATTTCTTTCATGATTTTCAAATCCCGAAATGCTACGACGCACCCTTCTCAAACAATCAGGCCTTCGTGTCTCTTTCATTTTCCCTTCATTTCGAGCTTTTTCGACATTTTATGCACACTCAGGCTGCCCTGGTCCCTGACGCCCTTCTTTAAATAGCAGGTAATATTTTAATATCACTGTAAAAAGGCAAAAGGCGCGTTTTTGTCCGCATGCAGGAAATTCATGAGCAGATACGCAGCCCTGATTGAGACCTTTTCCTCCCGCAGGATGCGTCCCGCCTCCTCCCTGTCCACAAGGATAACCTGTATCGATTCTGTGTCCTCCTGATCATCGCGGCTGATTGTTCCACTGGCATATCCAAAGACCGCGTTGCAGCTCTCGTCGGTAAAGCCTGCCCCCATAAAAAACGGTCTGCGATATGCCGCGTTTCCGTCCGCATACACTTCAAAGGTAAGCCCTGTCTCCTCCTTCATCTCCCGCACCGCGGCGATCTCGGGCGTCTCCCCCGCATCGATCAGGCCCGCGGGGAGCTCATACAGATAGTCCCCCAATGGATAACGGTACTGTCTGATCATCACGATCTTCTCCGGATCATCACGGAGTATCGGATAGATGACTACGCCCTCCGCCGCACTGTCTCCCGTCAGCAGCTTGATATTTTCCGCCTTTCTCCTCGACACAAAGAAGTAATCAAAGGGACGGCCGCTGTCTGTCAGGGCATCCAGCTTAAACAGATTCAAAAACTTGTTATCGGATAATTTGTGGATATTGGTGTACTTCTTCATAGAATTATCTCCTTTTGTTTGACATTTTAGACAAAACCCGTTAGAATAAGAATAGAGTTTTTAATCACTATTTTATCCAGAAAGAGAGCGCCATATGAGACAAATTCCCATTACAGCCCTGACACCCGGTATGGTAACAGCCGAGGACATCGTATCTTACGATCACGTGACCATCGTTCCAAAGGGCATCATACTCACTGACAATATTATATCACGTTTGGAAGGATATTCCATATATTATGCACAGATTGAGGACGATCTTATCGTAGATCTGTCGACGCCTATGGCAAACTCAGCCATCCTCATGCAGGACGCCGCCATCGCAAATCTGTACAGCCCCGACGATCCCGCCAGGGATTCGACTACAAACAGACAGTTTCAACGCTTTTCCCAGAGCTTTGCACGCTGTGCCGAGCACTATGAGAACAATCTCATGAAATCACTCTACCGCGGGGAACCGTTTCGCTCCAACGAACTTCTAAAGGAAACCCTGGCTCTTCTGTATCAGGACAAGCAGGGAGTCAGCGTCTTTGATATGCTTCTCAATATGCACAATGCCGAGGACTCTGTGTACAACCACTGTATCGACGTCGCACTGATCTCCAATGTGCTTGCGCGCTGGCTCAATTTTTCCGAGGCTGACCAGATGATGGCAACCGCCTGCGGACTGTTCCATGACGTTGGCAAATTTATGCTCCCCACAGGAGTACTGAGGAAACCCGGCAAGCTGACACCCGACGAATTTGAGATCGTAAAGACACACACCACAGAAGGTTTCCACCTGCTGGGGCGCTACAGCAGTATCCCTGAGCCCGTCAAAAACGCCGCGCTGATGCATCACGAAAAATGTGACGGGAGCGGCTATCCATATGGTCTCTCCGGAGACGAAATCGACAAATTTTCCAAGATTGTCACGATCGCAGATATCTTTGACGCCATGACAAGCGAGCGCGTCTATCGCGCAGCGATGTGTCCTTTCTCTGTCATAAAGTATTTTGAGGACGATGGGATTCAAAAATATGAGATCAGGTACATTCTGACTTTCCTTGAAAACGTGTCAAACTCTTACCTCAATCACCGCGTCACACTGAGCAATGGCATGGAGGGAAATGTCATCTTTATCAATCCAGACAACTTTTCCCAGCCTGTCATCCGCACAGAGAACAACGAGATCATCGACCTGCAGAAATCCTACTATCAGAGTATGCTGCAGCTGTCGAACAAGAAAAACATTTCCATCGAAGCGATCATATAATAATCAGCCTTAGCTGACATATTTCCCCTGGACGCCCGTGTGCATAATAAGGAAAGAACCCAAAGGAAACACTTCGGGTTCTTTCTATATTATATATACCAATTACTCAACATCTGCCAGCGCTGCCATATTCTCCTCGCCCGTGCGAATCTTGACAACCTTATCCACATTGTACACGAATATCTTACCGTCACCAATATGTCCTGTATAGAGCACTTTCTTCGCAGACTCGATCACCTTCTCGACAGGAATTGACGATACGACCACTTCAACCTTCACCTTCGGAAGCAGCGTCGCGTCAATCTCAGCTCCGCGGTACTTCTCGCCCGCACCTTTCTGGATACCGCAGCCCATGACCTGCGTCACTGTCATACCTGTCACGCCGATATCGTTCATCGCCCTGCGGAGCACGTCATACCGCGACAGTTTTGCGATAATGACAACCTTGTAGATACCGGACGCCGACGGAAGCGGCACCTGGGAAACCTTGACTGCAGCATTTTTCTGTGCCTCGGAAGCCTCCTCATAATTGTCAGAGCCAAGCTGCGTATTCTCATTTTCCTCCATAATCATACTGTTGGAAATATCCATCATGGAGAAGCCCGCATACGCGGAAGGAAGTCCGTGCTCTGTAGCGTCGAGACCGATAATCTCCTCCTCCTCGCTGACACGGAGACCAAAAATCGCCTTGATTACCAAAAATGTAATCGTGATCGTGATGACCGTCCATATAATCACGCTGAACATACCTAACAGCTGCATCCCTAACAGCTTAAAGCCGCCGCCATAGAAAAGTCCTGTCCCGCAGATCTGGTTTGTGCCGAAAGTCACGCCGTCGCCAAATCCTCTCGCATATGCGGGAGCTGTGTCCGTCGCAAAGAGTCCGACTGCGATCGTTCCCCAGATACCATTCATACAGTGAACTGCCACCGCGCCGACAGGATCGTCAATGCGGAGCTTATAGTCAAGAAGCCATACACCAAACACTACCAACAATCCAGCCACCGCACCAATCACGATCGCGCCAAAAGCATCTGTCACATCACATCCGGCCGTGATTGCCACCAGACCAGCCAGAGAGGCATTGAGACACATCGACACATCGGGTTTACCGTACTTAATCCATGTAAAAATCATGCAGACTACCGTCGCGATCGCCGGTGCGATCGTCGTCGTCACAAATATGGAGCCAAGCTCCTCGATACTTGTCGCTGCCGCACCGTTAAATCCATACCAGCCAAGCCACAGAATGAATACGCCGAGTGCGCCGACTGTAAGGTTATGTCCAGGAAACGCGTTTACCTTCGTGATATTTCCCTGCTTATCCCTCGTAAACTTCCCGATGCGGGGACCGAGCATCTTTGCGCCGATCAGGGCACTGATACCGCCTACCATATGTATTGCGCAGGAGCCAGCGAAATCGTGAAATCCCATCTGCGCCAGCCAGCCGCCGCCCCAGATCCAGTGCGCTTCCACAGGATAGATGAGCGCTGAGATCACTCCCGAGTACACACAGTAGGAGAGAAACTTGGTCCTCTCTGCCATGGCGCCGGAAACGATGGTCGCCGTCGTCGCACAGAATACCAGATTAAAAACAAAATTTGACCAGTCAAAATCTGCGTAGCTCGTGAAAATGTCAAAGCCCGGCTTTCCGATAAAGCCCAGCAGATCCTCGCCAAGCAGCAGGCCAAAGCCGATTAGTATAAAGGTACATGTACCGATACAGAAATCCATCAGATTCTTCATGATGATGTTTCCTGTATTCTTCGCCCTGGTGAAGCCTGCCTCCACCATCGCAAATCCTGCCTGCATCCAAAATACCAATGCAGCGCCGATCAAAAACCAGACGCCGAAAATCTCACCGTTTATGGCGTCAAGCAATTCCTGTAACTCTGTCATAATAATCTCCTCCTTTTTTTATAATCGAGCAGGGGAATGTCCTTCTCCACTACTCGCAGCGCCGGGCGCACGTTACATCAGTAACAATTTCATCTGTGCACCCGTGCGCAAAAAAAGGTGCTATGGGAGTGTATCCCGTAGCACCTTCGCTTTATGCAACCTATCTTACCACCACATTTTTCCATTGTCAAACTTTTTTTGACTCATCATCGCCATCATCCTGTCCAAATCTGACGCTAAATTGCCCGTTTGTACGTCATATTATTCGTTTCGTGCATTATATACTGTTATTTTTTTCGTATCCAATCCCATTTTTTGTCTAATTTGCACGATAGACATACTGTATCAATTCCTTTTCGACCATCATTCCGTCGAAATTAATCTCCTGCAGTCTGACTCTGCCCTGCGGCAGGAAACCGAGCCGCCCACAGAGACGAATCGACGCCTCGTTGTTTTCATTGATGAAGGAGCAGTAGTTCTCCTGCCCCAGCTCCTCGATTCCATAGGAGAGAATCGCGCTGCACGCCTCGTACGCATACCCCTGATGCTGATACGCCACCCCAAGCATAAATCCCAGCTCCAGTCCCTCGAAGCCTTCCTTGTACTCCAGGCCTGCTCTCCCGATGACTTGTCCGCTCTCCCTGTCCTCAAGTACCCACATCCCATACCCATAAAAATGATATATATTTTTGATGTACTCCCGGGTGTAAGTCATCTCCCGCTCCGGCTCTGCAAAAAGCGGCTCCATAAACTGTGTGACGCTCGCGTCACTGTACAGCTCATACAGCCGCGGCACATCCGCCACCGTAATCTCCCGAATCCGCAGCCGCTGTGTCTCGGCAATATCCCACGGAATATCATGAAAACGCCTGTACACCCTGTCAAGAAACCGCGCATCAATATCGCTGAGCTTCTCCACACAGTAGGCACCGCACGGAAAGCTCTGATCCGCGTTGCGCTCATTTAACCAGACTATATACGGTATCTGTCTGGTATCATAGTACGCTGCCTCCTCAGCATTTTCCGTTATCATGACTTCATGTTCGTCATCTGCCATACTGCCACCCCCTTCGCGTTAGGAACTGTTCAGAAATAACATAAGTTATTTATTAACAGTTCCTTAGCACATCCTCTGCTGATAATATGCTCTCAGGCGCTGCCCCATGCTCTGATTCAGACACCACTGAACCAGCCACTCTCTGTCCTGGCCCGATACCACCAGATCGTCCATGTGTATCTTTAATATCTTGCTCAGGCTGTACAGATTATCGATGGACGGCATCGTCTGCCCCCTGAGCCAACGGTACACCGGCTGCGGACACGCAAGCCCAAGCTCCTTCTGGATCTCACTGACCGTATACCCCCGCTTCCTGATCACATAGTTCAATAATTGTCCGGTCCTACCCATATCAAGTGTTACCCCTGCCTCTTTTTTCATATTCCTGCCGCCTCCATATTCTTTGTTGTAATTGATGATACTCTTATCATACACACTTTTTGGTCAAAAGTCATTGTACTTTTTGCCTAATTTACAAAATTTTGTATCAATACAGGTATTTTTTTCTCTGTGGGAAATATTCTTTATTAAGAACCTTTCTGAAAGTGAGAAACGAATATTAAAAATGAAGAGCAAAACGGGAATAAAATGGAAAACAAATCTGAAAAAAACAGCGCTCCTGACTATACTCCTGACCGCTGCCTTCCTGGTGGGCAGAGGCATCGCATATGTCAAATATGAAAAAATCGGCAGTCAGGCGATTCCCGCCAGCGGCAGCGTGTCCTCCGAAAACTGGGGACTCGGCTTCGGGCAGGAGGGCAGTCAGCCCACCGGAAATGCCTCTGTCGATGAGCTAAAAAAATACGACGCCCACTATGTGGGAAGCAGTGCGGAGAAAGTGATCTATCTCACCTTTGATGCCGGTTATGAGAACGGGAACACCCAGCCGATTCTGGATGCATTAAAAAAACATAATGCACACGCTACTTTCTTCGTGGTAGGACATTATCTGGAATCTGCACCGGAGCTTGTCAAACAGATGGTCGCGGACGGACACTTTGTCGGAAACCACACATACCACCACCTGGATATGTCATCCATCGCCTCGAAAGAATCCTTCGAAAAAGAAATGCGGGATGTAGAGACGCTGTTCAAGGAGATCACCGGCACAGAACTGGCACATTTCTACCGTCCGCCACAGGGAAAGTACAACACCGAAAACCTGAAGATGGCGCAGGAGCTTGGATACCACACCTTTTTCTGGAGTCTTGCCTACGTCGACTGGTATCAGGATAAACAGCCGACCAGGGAAGAAGCCTTCAAAAAGCTTGTCGGGCGGATCCATCCCGGCGCGATCGTCCTCCTGCACAGCACCTCTAAGACAAACGGCGAGATTCTCGACGAGCTGCTGACACACTGGGAGGAGATGGGTTACACCTTCCGCACCCTGGAAGATTTCGTGAACCCATCAGAATAAAATACTCAGGTAATAATCGTACCTCTCCATGACACTCGTGTCACAAAATACGGTAAGCTGCTCCCTGACCGCCCGAAAGTACCATTCTTGTTTTGCCTTGTCCGGCTGGTTGAATTTATCCCAGATTTCAACTCCGCGATAGCGCTGTTCCCGCGCGATCGACTCAAGATTGGCGGTCTTGTCCGCAAGGACGATGATCTTTGCGTCTGACGATGCACTTTTTAAATGCTCGATCGTCTCCCGCTTCCTGATCTCCCAGGTCTGGGAGGCGGGCATATCGCGGCGCTTATTCTCCGTCTCTGTCTCCACAAGTCCGGCAATCCGTTCTCCAAACTCCCTTTTCAGATCGTCCAGCGTCACCCAGGTGTCCTCAACTGTGTCGTGGAGAATCGCCGCCGCCAGCACCTCGACATCCTGCGTGAGCTCCAGTGCATAATTCATGGTCGTGATAATGTGGGTAAAATACGGTATCCGCGTCTTTTTTCTGTACTGTCCCAGATGCGCCCGCGCAGCATATGCATACGCCCTGTAGAGCTGCTCGTCCAGGTCCTCGACAGACGGAAAAAGGGCTGGCTGCTCATCCATCCCTTTCTCATTATAACGGCACACGAACTCTCCTCTGGCGCAATCCGCTTTTCCGGTATAAAAAGGACACCCGCGGCCGCACACGTGCTGTTCCTTCCTGACATTCAAAAAATAGTCCACTGCCCTGCAATAGAAATATCCTTCCCCGTCTGCTCTTACAAAATGTTCGTTTTGATTCATTGTCTAATCCTTTTTGGTAAACTCTATAATCCAACCCTTGCCTTCACTGCCGTCGCTCGTCTTGTAATCGCCATACTCCATACGGCATGTAAATGAGACGCCCTGCTCCGCCTTCATCTCATTGACCACGGTCTCCATCGCCTTCTTGACCTTGGTCTCATCACTGCCGATGCTGGAATTTCTGTACACTGTTCCAAACTTCTGGATGTCATAGCGTATTGCCCGATTCAATGCCAGCTTGAGATCCCTGTCATTGCGAAACGGACCGGCCAGACTGTCGCTCAGGTAATTGTTCCGGTAGTTGATCAGATACCCCTGCATCGAGAGAGCGGCCACATTCTTGTCTACCTTCGCCTCGCTCTCATACACCTCCTTCAGGTTTTTGCCGCTGTCCTGCAGAATACAGTCCTCCAGCATCGCATAACCCATCAGGAAGGAGTCGAGATACTTGATATATGTATTTTCGTCCATGTCCTCGATATCGTCCGCATCGAAATCACCCAGCTCCGGATTCTTGTAAAACGAAAACGTCCCTTTCGTCAGCTTCTTGATATCGGTGCCCGACACCACCGCATTGGCGCTGCTCGCATTCTTGGAAATGAGGCCGTCGCCCATCACATAATAAGTACCATTTAAGGAGACCTGAAACCAGCCGTTGGAAGTGATCCCTGTCACATTCACCGGAATATCCGGCGCTATGACTGTCACCACCTCCGAGTTCACATCCGGCTGTTTGTACACCTTTGTCTTATCGTTGCTGTAGAGCACAGCCTTGTTTTCCGTGACCGTAAACTCTACTGCATATGTCTCAAGAAGCTGTCCATTTCCCCCGACAGTCTGCGCTGTGGCAAATGACGCCACAGCCGCTATCAGAGCAAATGCCGCTTTCCATTTTGTATTTAATTTCGTATTTAATTTTGTCCTTCTCATATAGTTCTCCCCTTTGTCCTGCTCTACTTCCAGATGCCAACCCTGTCCTCCGGCGCCACATACATTCCGTCCGTCTCCTTGATGTCATAAATCTCGTAGAAGGCATCGCAGGAGCTCAGGACTGCATTGACGCGCACCTTGTTTGGCGAGTGCGTATCCGTGTTTAACAGATACATCATAAAGCTGGCCGTGTCCTCACTGGCCCAGTTGTAAGTCATCTGTCCAAACGCCTCGTCGAGCGCCTTCGCGTCATCCCCGATAATGGAGGTGATGCAGGTCATCGCGCCGAGATCGGCAATGTTCTCCATCAGCGTCAGGTCGCCGTTCACCTTGACGCCCATCATCTCATAATTGCTGTAGTAATCCACGATGGACTGCGACATTTTCTTGTACTCCGCAAGCTCCTCGTCTGTCCACCACACATTGTAGTTGCCATATTCATCGTAGAGGGCGCCGCTTGAGTCAAACGCATGGCTGACCTCGTGCGCTATGACAAAGCCGATACCGCCGAGATTGGCTCCATAGCTGTTGTCGCTGTCGTAAAATGGCGCCTGCAGAATTGCCGCCGGGAAGATGATCTCATTATTCAGGGGATCGTACATCGCATTGATCGTCTGCGGCGTCACATCCCACTCTGACCGGTCAACCTTCGTCCCAAGCTTGTTCAGACTGTCGTCAATCGCCACCTGCATACTCACCAGCAGATTGGACAGCAGGCTTCCTCCCTCGGAGATCGGCGTCACCTGCATCATGTCGCGGGCTGCCGGCCACCGGTCCGGATAACCAATCTTGACCTGCATCGTCTCCAGCTTCCGGATTGCCTTTTTCTTCGTCGCATCGCTCATCCAGTCCTGCCTGTTGATGATGGTCTCGTACTCATCCAGAATCTGCTCAATCATTTCCTCGACTGCCTCTTTATCCTCCGCCGAGAAGTGCTGCTCCACATAAATCATGCCAAAATCCCATGGCAGCAAATCCTGCGTCAGATTTTTCCACGTCTTCTCGTCCCCCCAGCTCTCCGTGATGCCGTACAGCGCATTTTTCATGTCGTCGCTGAGCCTGGCGTAGTTTGCGTTGGCATATTCGGCTGTATCATTCAGCATGACAAACGTCGAGTAATCCTTGAGCGCCTGCAGGTTTTCTTCCACAAGCAGCGAATTGATCTTCTCTGCCTGCTCCACATCCATGACAATATATTTGTCCTGTCCGTCAACCCGGAGCGTTTTCAGCATCCTGGGCACATCGACATTGGAATAAAGCTCCTGCAGCTCCTGCTCTGTATACACATTGTACGTCACGGCCGGATCATAAAGCTGCTCTGTCGCCAGTGTCGACGCACAGATATCGCGCAGCAGCCCCTCGATGGAATCCGTGCTCTGCGCCGCCTCATCCGCTGTCATGCCAAACTCCATCAGCATATTATTGATATATTCGAGATACAGATCCATGTACTCCTGTGTATTCTGCCCCTCGACATACTCCTTGCCGATCAGTGTGTCCGCGTACATCATGTAAACCGCATACTCACTGGAATCCGCCTTATCCTGCATGATATTGTACCCACCGACAATGCTGCTGAACCCAAACTCGCCGCTCAGGTGCGCCAGCGCATCCACGTACTCGTCGATACTGGAGGCATTCCGTATGCTGTCCATATGCGGCTTTAACGGCCCCAGCCCTGTCTCCTCGCGGTTCTCCATGTCCGTCACACATTCGTACATGTCCTTGATCTTCTGCTCCGAACTACCCTTTTCGTATGTCTTTTTATCATTTGCCAGATCATCAATGATATCCTCCATCTCGGCGCTCACGACAGCATTCAGCTCGCCAAACCAGTCCCAGTGCGCGTCTGTTGCCGCAAGCTCGATCTTTGACAGCAGGTTCTCATTGACATACTCATAGTAATCATCCTGATAGCGGACTCCTGCATCCTCCTCGTCACCGCCCTGCTCCCTGGCGTCAGGCACAGTGGTATCCTGTGCGGCAGTCGTCTCCTCCGCGTCTTTTTGCTCTGCCCTTGCACTGTTAAACTTATCCTTGATACTGTCCTGGGACTCGTCGCCCACCGGACCTGCCGTCTGTGTGCTGCATCCTGCCAGCTGCGCCGTCAATACCAGTGCTGTCAACAACGCGAGTAATTTTTTTCTCATGCTATTTTTTCCTCTCCCTGACAATTTTTGATTGATGTAGATTTCTCTCACAAATCAGATATCTTTATCTTATAACAAAACTGCGCAAAACACAATAATTTATTGCTTTATCTGTTTACAAATGCCCGAAAAGCGCGTAGTATAAGAGCATATGGAGGTATTTTACATTATGATGGGACTATTATTTACAATCATGCACATTTTGTTGTCATTTTTCACGGTATCAGGCCTGTACCTGATCTCCATTAAGCCACGTATCCACGGACGGCCTGACTACAAACCGTTCTTCGGTCATATGTACGCCCACCGCGGGCTGCACAACATGAACCCCGCCGTTCAAAAACTCAAAAATATCCGGTACAGTATCGGACAGCAGCCGGAAAACGCACCGTCCCCCGCAGAGTGCGAGGAAAATCTTCCCGAAAATTCCTACGCGGCGATCAAGCGGGCCGCCGATCTTGGCTATGGCATTGAATTTGACGTCCATCTCACAAAGGATGACATTCCCGTTGTCTTTCACGATGACACGCTAAACCGCATCTGCGGTGTCAAAGGCAATCTGCGGGATTATACATATGAAGAGCTCCAGCAGTTTTCCCTGCTCGGGACCAATGAGCGCATCCCTGCATTTGCTGATATCCTGAAAATGGTTGACGGACGGGTGCCGCTGATCATTGAATACAAGGTCGAAAAAAATGCTGACAAGCTGTGCCGGATCTGCGACAGAATACTTTCGGATTACAAAGGGCTGTACTGTATCGAGTCCTTTCATCCGCTGGCCGTGCGCTGGTACAAGATTCACCGCCCAAACATTGTGCGCGGACAGCTCTCCGAGGATTTTACAAAACAGAAATTAAACATCCCGTACTTTCTGCTGTCACACCTGATCGGCAACTGCTACGCGTCGCCTGACTTCATCGCATACAACTGCAAGCATAAGGATGAGCTCTCGCGGAATATCTGCCGGAAACTGTATAAGAGTCTGAGCGTCGCGTGGACTGTCCGCTCACAGGAGGAGCTCGACAAGGTTTCGAGAAGCTTTGATCTGTTCATCTTCGAGGGATTTGTCCCCGCAAGACAATAAATGATACAGGTATTTCACGATTTCTTTAAAAATTGTGCCAAATTTCAATATATTTATCAGAGTTGGTTAATATTTTTTGAAAATTTGTCGATACTGATAGTGACAGGCTTTATAAAAAATTTTTATAACATATTTATCGGAACTGTCGTAGAATATATCAGGTGTTTTACGAACAGTTTCTTTGCACAGGAATTAGGAGGATTCCCATATGAAAGATTTAGTAAGAGAAATGGATTTCACGACACTAAAGAACAATTTTGATGAGATATGCGACGAGGTCAACAATGGGAGTGAGGCTGTTGCCCTCTCCCTCAGAAGCGGGCGCAAGGTTTTCATCATGCCCGAGAAGAACTACGATAATATTTCCCGTATTTTTATGGTAAATACTTCTGAAAATGCGCTGCATTAAAAATGAATAAAAAAGCTCCTGATACCAGGAGCTTTTTTTATTTATTTGATTCTTGCCGTAAATACACGCTTCTCCCTGACTGTCGATCTCTTGTAGCAGATCGAGTACATCAGCGCTGACAGCAGCAATGCCAGGAGCACATCCAGCATGGAGTGCTGTTTGATCAGTACCGTCGAGAATATGATGCTTACGCCGAGTGCGAGCATCAGTGTCCTGATGATGTTATGCCCCGCAAAACATCTGCTCCTGCTCACTGCAATCATGATCGCGACTGAATTGTACACATGAATACTTGGCAGGATGTTCGTCGGTGTGTCCGTCGCATACAGATGCCTGATCAGATCGATAAAAATATTGTCACGCTCAAAAACCGTCGGCCGCAGATTATGCCCGTTTGGAAAGACAGCCGACACGACGATAAAGATTGTCATCCCCGCCATCAGAAACGCTACCAGCTTATCGCTCTCCTCCTTGTCTCTGATACACAGAAACACGACTGTGAAAGCCACATACGCAAACCACAATAAATACGGCACAATAAATATTTCGCAAAATGGTATATACTCGTCAATCCCAAAATTGATCTCATGTACTGCCACATCTCTCTGCTCCAGATAGAAAAAAGCGATGAGATAAAAGACTGCGTACACAGCCATGACAGTCAGTGACTTGTACTGCATGATGAGCCCTGACGCCCGCCTGCAGATGTTTTCCGCTTCCCTTTTCACAATATTCCCCTCCATTTTGAAATAAAAAATAAAGTATCCTTTTATTAACGATCATCATTATAGTGGATACATTTTGCAAAGTCAACTTGCAAACGCAAATCTTTAAGTAATCTTTATAAAATCTTAATATCCGGTCAACTGTGCATTTTTGTCAACGCTTTTATCGGATATAGACGTAAATCCACTTCAAAAACGCGTTTCTCTGTGCAAATCTTCCTATATTAATCTATTATTTTTAATTTTTTCAAAATTAGCCAAAATTAATTCACAATATCACACGGTAAATTTCATAAATTTTTTTCTGTCTTTTCCATAAATTGATATTTGATTATTTCTGCTATTTCGAGTACACTAAGTTAGGAAGCAGTTTACAGCAATATAGGGAGGATTTATCTGTGATGAGATTTGATATGCACTGCCACACGAAGGAAGGTTCCATGGACGGGAAGATTCCAATTTCTGAATACATTCAGATCTTAAAGGCCAAAGGATTCCATGGTATGCTTGTGACAGATCACGATTCCTACAATGGTTTTCGTGCATACCGCGATCACTTTAAAGAGCAGTATCCTGATTTTGTTGTCCTGAAGGGCATTGAATACGACACGATCGATGCGGGACACATTCTCGTCATCCTGCCGGAAAATGTGAAACTTCTTCTGATGGAATGCCGTGGTCTGCCTGTGAGGGTTCTCCAGGAGGTCGTACACCGGCACGGCGGCATCCTTGGTCCGGCGCATCCCTGCGGCGAGCGCCACCTGAGCATCACCCGCACGCGCGCCTACAGAAAAAATCCCGATATTATGAAAAACTTTGACTTTCTGGAAGCGTTCAATGCCTGCGAATCCCAGGAGTCCAACTCGGAAGCGCGAAAGCTCGCGCTCTGCTACAACCTGCCGATGTTTGGCGGCAGCGACTCCCACCATCCCGACTGCGTGGGCACCGCCTACACAGAGCTGGCGGCTAATATTACAAGTGAATCTGACCTGATTCAGTATATCCGAGAAAAGAGAAATACAAGCTATGGCGGAGAATACTATCAGGGAACCGTAAAAGGCAAGATCGGCGTATTCAATCACGTTTTGGTAGAAGGCTTCTGGTTCTACAACCGCTTTGCAAGCTTATACCGCCATCATAAGAGAAAACTCGCGCTGTCACTCTCGGAGCGCATCTGAAAACGAGCAGGGGAAAGGCCTTTCCCCTGCTCGTTTCCGCTCACAGCTCATGTTCAATTTTAAGCCTGTTTGTATGCATGTCCATCAGCTTGTAGCGATACTCATCATCTGTGATCACCCGCTCTAAGGTATCCATATCCCCCTCCTCGAGCAGCGTCTTCAACAGTTCATTGTAGCTCTTGATGATATTTCTCTCCAGAAGTTCCATCTCATTCAGTTCTCTGCCATCTGTTTCCATATTCATATCCTCCTCTCCATATTCGCCTTTTCATATTCGCCTTTTCATATCTGCCTCTCTTGTCTGCCCGGCGTGTAAATCCTGAATGTGCCGCTTCCCGGCTCAAACACGACTGTCCGTGGGAAATGCTCTCCCACCTCAGCGGCGAGCAGCGGTATCTGAAGCTCCGCGAGCTTTTTCGTCACTGCCTCAAGATTTCTGGATGAGATATCCCTGCTCTCCGGTATCGTGGCATTTCGAATCATGTGCGCCGCACCCGCGATCTTTGCCACCAGACGCTCCCGCACTGCACCCTGCATCACCAGCGCCCTGACCATCTCATCCAGACCTGTGTCCGCATACTTCGCCGCGACAAACGGCATGCCATCCCCTGCCTCACCGTGATGCGGAAGCATGACATGCAGAAGCCCGCCCACGCCTGTCTGCGGATCCCGCACTGCCACACCGACACACGAGCCCAGGTCCTTTGTCATCAGTTTCTTTTCCCCTTTGGACGTCTTGTAATCGCCCATATTTACGACGATCATACTCTCCAATTCTGTTATTGTAAATGTTGCCACCTCTTACACCTCCAACCAATCCGGAGTCCTTGTACCATCTGAGACTATTGATACCACTATTATACCAAATTTTTCCGCGGTTTCAAGAATGACACAACAAGAATTTTCGTATTATTTTATGGTAAAATATCACAAAATGCGTTAGAATAGAGATATCATTTACATAAAGGAGACCAACCATGAGCATCTTAATGAAATCAAAAGGAAAAAGCTTATTATCATCCGTAGCAGAGCTCGAGGAGGCGGACTACGGCAAAAAATCCGTCGAGCTGGAACAAATCTATCACCGCCTGATGACTGGACGGACACAATTTGAGGACGTGATGTCAAAGGTCTTTGACTCGCTCATGAAGATCAGCGCACTGGATCTCGCGCTGACCAACCATGCGGAGCTGATTCAGAAGGTATCAGACAGTGTCACTGCAGCGACAGAGCTGATCCACCAGGCGTCGGGCGAAGCCGCCTCCGTCTCGTCAACCGTGTCAGCGCAGCACGAGGATCTGACCAACACGATCATCGCTGTCTCGGAGGCATCAGGCAGCGTCTATCAGAAAATTGATGAGGGACAGCAGGAACTGACTGCAACCAGGAGCCTGTCGGACAGCACGATCAACGCCTCAAAAGAAATGCAGCAGGACATGAACCGGCTCTCCGACATCATCGGTCAGATGAACAATGTGATCGCCGGCATCAATGCGATCTCGTCCCAGACAAACCTGCTCGCGCTCAACGCTTCCATTGAGGCCGCCAGGGCAGGCGAGGCCGGCAAAGGCTTTGCGGTCGTCGCCGATGAGATCAGACAGCTTGCAGACGAGACGCAGAAGCTGACTGCAAATATGGGACATTTTGTAACAGATATTCATACCGCATCCGAAAAAAGCGTCAAAAGCGCCGATATGACCATCGAATCGCTGCAGACTGTCACGCAGAAAATCAGCCATGTCTGGGAATTAAATGAGGACAACAGAAAAAATGTAGAGACGATCACCAACAACATTTCGTCGCTCGCAAGTCTCAGTGAGGAGATCAGCAGCTCCATCATTGAGCTGGAATCGCGCTCCGCCGACATCGAAAGCCAATGCGGCGTACTGCACGAGGACACAGTCAGACTGCGGGAACACGGCAAGGATATCGATAATATCGTCGCACCGTTAGAAACGATCGAGGCATCCCTGGACCAGTCCGCCAAGATCATGGGCAGTATGACACAGGATGCTTTTTACAGGCTGGAGGACAGGAATTTTGCCGAATATATTGAGAAGGCAATCGTCGCGCACAAAAACTGGCTCGCAAACCTTGAACGCATCGTGCGGGAAAAAACAATCCTGCCACTGCAGATCAATGACAGGAAATGTGGGTTTGGTCATTTCTACTATGCGATGAATCCGACAAACCCGCAGATTGTAAAATTGTGGAAAGAGCTGGGAGACAAACACAAAAAATTTCATTCGTATGGAAAACAGGCTCTTGACGCCCTGTTTGACGCAGACTACACCCGGGCAGAGAATATCTATCAGGAGGCAAACCAGTACTCCGGGACACTGATACAGGACCTGGAAACCATCAAGAAAGAACTGCTGCGTTAGTCTTGCTGATTCTCCCCATACTGTTTAAAAAACTCATTTAGGTTCAGGAGGCATTTTATCATCACTTTCATCTCATCCTCGTCAAGTCCCTTTACGACCGACTTGATCATGTTCTGATGAAACCCCCGGTGATGATAAAATGCCTTTTTTCCCTTTGCGGTGAGCACCACCAGCACGACGCGCTTGTCCGTCGTGCTGCGCTCGCGTATGATATATTCCTTGTCCTCGAGACTGTTCATGTTGGTGGTGAGGGTGCCCATGGTCACGCCAAGGCGCTTTGCGATCTCGGACATCCTGCGCGGCTCCTCGACGCCGACCGCTTCTATGATATGCATATCATTGTTTGTGATATCCTTGAAATTGTCGGTGATCACCGCCTTCTCCTCGATGCTCATGACATCGTTAAAAAGCTTCACCAGCGTCTCATTCAATACCCTTCTTGTCGATTTTTCCATGTTCATTCCCCACCTCTCTTTCACCCGCAGGACACTGCCCCTGCGCCCGGCTACCACACCAGCACGCTGGCTCCATAGGTCAGACCGGCGCCAAAACCTGACAGCACCAGTCTGTCACCCTCCCTGAGCCTGCCGCCCCGGTTCCACTCATCGAGCAGTACCGGTATCGTGGCGGAGGACATATTGCCAATCTTGTGGATGTTCATCGGAAATCGTGCGATGTCCACCCTGAGCCTCTTTGCGACTGACTCTATGATACGCACGTTGGCCTGATGCAGCATAAACCAGTCCACATCCTCCACCGTCATCCCCGCCTTGTCCAGCGCCTGCTGAATGCAGGCCGGAACCTGCTTTGTGGCAAACTTGTAGACCTCCTGTCCGTCCATGTGAATATATGGACTTTCCTCCGTCTGCGTCCCGGACATAAACGCATTGTTTACCGCGCGCTCCGCGCAGGAGAGCACCATACCTTTCGCGCCTTCGGAGCCCTGCAGCATACACTCCATTCCGGCCTTGCGCCCGTTGCTGCGAATGATGTCCTCCGCGGACGCCTCCATGAACGCCGCACCGGCGCCATCGCCAAACAGAATGCACGTTCCCCTGTCATTCCAGTCCACAAGCTTTGACAGTACTTCACTCCCCACGATCAGCGCGTTTTTGTATATTCCTGTCTGCAGATACGCATTGGCTGTGTTCAGCGCAAACAAAAAGCCGGAACACGCTGCGTTTAAGTCAAACGCCACTGCGTCTGACGCGCCGAGCGCGTCCTGCACCTGACACGCACAGCACGGCAGCAAAAGCTCCGGCGAACAGGTGGCAACTATGATCAGATCTACCTCATTTGCCGCCTTCCCTGCCATCTCCAGCGCATTTTTACACGCCATGGCCGCCAGTGTCGACACGGTATCACCGTCGGAAATTCTGCGCTCGGCAATCCCTGTCCTCTTTTGAATCCACTCGTCGGAGGTTTCCACAAGCTTCTCCAGATCGAAATTCGTCACTCTTTTTTCCGGCAATGCGCTTCCGGTGCCGGTTATCCTTATTGTCATTATGAAAATTCCTCCATTATATCGGCTACGGTCTCTATCCTGTCCGCCCGGTAAGCATTGCTTCCGCAGAAGATCAGCCCTTCGTCGAGATTTCCCTCCACGGCATTGATAAGCGCCTCCGTGATACAGTAGGGCGCGGTATCGGGTTTACATGTGGTGATGCACTGTCTGCAGCCCCGCATAAAGCGCTCCCCTGCGTTTACCTTGTCGAGAAACGCGTTGTGTATCGCGCGCCCCGGCATTCCCACCGGACTTTTGACGATGACGATATCCTCCTTCTTCGCGTCGATGTACGCCTGTTTGTAGGCGTCCGAGGCGTCGCACTCCCTGGTTGTCACAAAGCGTGTTGCCATCTGTACTCCCTTTGCCCCCATCGCCAGATAGTGCTCCATGTCACTCCGCTCATAGACACCGCCGGCCACTACAACCTGCGCTTCCAGCTCATCGGCGAGCTCTATGATGGACCTGACTTCATCGTCATAATTTTTTTCCCGCGTCACGGTGTACGCGTCAATATCCTCGTGTGAGAATCCCAGATGTCCTCCCGCCAGCGGTCCCTCGACCACGACGAGATCCGGCTTTCTGTCATACTTCTTTTTCCAGTGCCTTGCTATGACGTGCAACGCCTTTCTGCTGGACACGATCGGGGCAATTTTTACATCCCCGGCAAGCTCTGGAAGCGTCATGGGCAGGCCCGCGCCGGAGATGATCAGATCTGCGCCCGCAGCCACGGCCGCCTTCACATAGTCCTCATAGCGCCTCGTCACGACCATGATGTTGACACCGACAATACCCCCGTCTGCCTTCGCGCGTGCCTTTCTGATCTCCTCGCCGACCGCTCTTAAATTGCATTCAATTGGATTCCTGCCAAAATCAGGATCGCGCCAGCCAATCTGGGCTGTCGAAATTACACCCACGCCGCCGGCCGCGGCGACTGCCCCCGCAAGGCCGGAGAGACTCACGCCCACGCCCATTCCGCCCTGTACCACAGGGACGCGCGCACAGAGATCGCCTATTCTTAATTCACTCATGTCATATCATCCTCTAATCAGAACTCCCTGAAACGATCATACCGCTCCTGAGCGATCTGCTCGCCGGTCTTGCCATCATATTTTTCCAGAAATTCTTTGATGTGCTCCTTCATATAGCCGCCAATCGCCTCCGCCGTCTTCTTGTCGGCGCCGCCAAACTCCGGGATAATGCGCTCGATCACACCCAGCCGCTTCAAGTCCTGCGCTGTGATGTTCATGACCTCGCTCGCCTCCTGTGCCCGGTTCGAATCCTTCCATAATATAGAAGCAAAGCCCTCCGGTGAGAGTATGGAGTATGTCGCGTTCTCCATCATCCACACCTCGTTTCCGACCGCTGTCGCAAGCGCGCCGCCGCTGCCGCCCTCTCCGATGAGGATACAAAGTACAGGAACTTTCAGCCCTGACATCTCGAGCAGGTTGCGCGCGATGGCCTCGCCCTGTCCGCGCTCCTCCGCCTCGAGTCCGCAGAACGCGCCGGACGTGTTGACAAAGCTGATGATCGGACGGTTGAATTTCTCCGCCTGCTTCATCAGCCGCAGCGCCTTCCGGTACCCCTCCGGGAGCGGCATACCGAAGTTCCTCTCCTGACATTCCTTAAAATCCTTGCCCTTCAGATCAGCGATCACGGTCACCGGCTGTCCCTCGATGAATCCGATACCGCCGATGAGCGCCTTGTCATCCGCAAAGCCTCTGTCGCCGTGCGCCTCGACAAAAATGTCAAAAATGTGGTCCATGTAATCTGTCGCCGACGGGCGCTCCACCTGTCGGACAGCCTTGACCTTCTCCCACGCGCTGCGCGGCTTTGACTTCCATGACTGCTCCTTGAGCTCCTCGGTGAGCTCAAAATGAAAATCCGCATTGGGACCAAAATCCGCATAAGTCTTTTTGCCTGTCCCCCTGTGGGACCGAATCAGAAAATGAATCGTCTTTTTGAGATTTTCGCGGAGCACGATGCCGTCCACAAAACCATGCTCCACCAGAAACTCAGACGTCTGAAATCCCTCCGGCAGTTCCTGTCCGATCGTCTGCTTGATGACTCTCGGTCCCGCAAACCCGATCAGAGCCCCCGGCTCCGCCATGATCACATCGCCGAGCATCGCAAAGCTCGCCGTCACGCCGCCAGTCGTCGGATCTGTCAGAATCGAGCAGTACAGCAGACCTGCATCGCCATGCTTTTTGATCGCCGCCGAAGTCTTTGCCATCTGCATCAGGGAGACGATACCCTCCTGCATTCTCGCCCCGCCGGAGCAGCAGAACAGAAAGACCGGAAGCCTCAACTCTGTCGCGCGCTCGATCGCCTTTGTGATCTTCTCACCCACGACGTGTCCCATGCTCGCCATCATAAAGCGGGAATCGCACACGCCCAGGACGATATCATCGCCAAACACCTTGCAGCGCCCGACAGTCACCGCTTCATTCAATCCGGTCTTTTCCCGCGCTGCCGCGAGCTTATCCTCATATCCCTCATAGTTGAGCGGATTGCTGACCTCCATATCATCAAACCACGGTTCAAAACTCTTCGCGTCAGCAACCATGCGGATGCGGTTGTTGGTCTTCACCCTGAAATAACCGCCGCACTCGTAACACACGTACTTTTTCCTGACAACACGCGCGCGCTCCACCATCTTACCGCACTTGGGGCACTTGATCAGACCGCTGTCTTCCTTTTTTTCAGCTTTTTCAGATTTTGCTTCCTCCGCGGCCTCCTGCGTATCCTCTGATTTATTTCTCAGCTTTTCCTCGAGCTTATTGTACAAATTCATAGGAAATCTTCTTCCGGTCCTGATATGTTGTTCTTTGTCCATCATCCAACCTCCTCACGTTCTCTATTCTCCGATCGCAAACATTAACTCCGCCCTGCAGGCAGTCTTGCCATTGACTGTGGCGACAGCCTCCCCGACGCCGATCGGTCCCTTGACCTTTGTAATCTTTGTCTCGAGCATCAGCACGTCGCCCGGAAGCACCTTCTGCTTAAACCGCGCCTTGTTAATCCCCGCAAAGTACGCTGTCTTGCCTTTCCACTCCGGAAGTCCGAGCAGCGCGACCGCCCCGACCTGTGCCAGCGCCTCCACGATCAGTACGCCCGGCATGACCGGATTTCCCGGAAAATGCCCTGCAAAGTACGGCTCATTATAGCTCACGCATTTCTTCCCAAGCGCACGGACGCCCTCCTCGAGCTCCTCTATGGTATCGATCAGCATGAACGGATGTCTGTGCGGAATAATATCCATAATTTCCTTCGCTGTGTAAACTGACATATGTGTCACCTTTTTCCTTCTATAAATATATCAATATCACTCTGCGTATTTCTTCACTAAGATGCTCGCGTTGTGTCCGCCAAAGCCCAGTGAATTGCTGAGTGCATACGTAAAGTCTCCGCTGCTGCTCTCTTTGCAATAATCCAGATCCATCTCCTCCTCCGTCTCCGCAAGCCCGACTGTCCGATGAATGTATCCCTCCTGCAGCTCCTTCACACAGGCAACAAACTCAACCGCTCCAGCCGCTCCCAGGAGATGTCCTACCATGGACTTGGTGGAGTTGATCCTGATATCCTTAGCGTGCGCGCCAAACGCAAGTTTGATCGCCCTTGTCTCAAACAGATCATTGTGGTGCGTCGCCGTTCCGTGAGCGTTGATGTATATGATATCCTCTGGCGCTGCGCCCGCATCCTTCACGGCATTCAGCATCGCTGTCGCCGCACCCTCGCCGTCCTCTGCCGGCGATGTGATATGGTACGCGTCCGACGAGCAGCCATATCCCACTACCTCCGCATAAATCTTAGCGCCGCGCGCCTTAGCATGCTCAAGCTCCTCGAGCACGACAATCCCTGCGCCCTCGCCCATGACAAAACCGCTTCTGTCCTTGTCAAACGGAATCGAGCAGCGCGTTGGGTCCTCACAGGTTGAGAGGGCTGTCAGGGAGGAAAATCCTGCGATGCCGATCGGGGTGATGGAGCTCTCTGTTCCCCCCGCCACCATGATATCCGCATCGCCGTACTGAATCGTCCGAAATGCCTCCCCGATGGAGTTCGTGCCCGTAGCGCACGCTGTTACCACGTTGATGCTTTTGCCTTTGAGGTTGTAAGCGATGCTCACATTGCCTGCCGCCATGTTGGATATCATCAACGGAACCAGCAGAGGCGCCACTCTGGAAGGTCCCTTTTCCTCCAGCCTGGTATGCTCTCTCTCCATCGCCTGGAGACTTCCGATGCCGCTCCCCACTGCGCAGCCTGCCCTGTATGGATTCTCCTTTGTCATGTCAAGCCCTGCGTCCTCGATCGCTTCCTTCGCCGCCGCGACCGCGAACTGGCAGAAAGGCTCCATCCTACGCGCAGCTTTTTTGTCCATGTAGTCGGCGGCATTGAAGTCCTTGACCTCCGCTGCCAGCTTGCACTTATAATCTGTTGTATCAAAATAGGAAATCGGTCCGAAACCGATTTTTCCCTCCTTTACACTATTCCAGAAAGACGCAACATCATTGCCGATCGGGGTGACCGCCCCCATTCCTGTTACCACTACTCTTCTCTTCATTTTCTTTTACCCTTCTGTTATCTTATATACACATGCCGCCATCCACGCAGATCACCTGTCCGGTGATATAGTCGGACTGTTCGCCTGCCAGAAACAGGACAAGATCTGCAATATTCTTTGTACTGCCCATCTTTCCCATAGGAATCATGTTATTTAATGTTTTCTTTGCCTCCTCGGTCATATTTCTGGTCATATCAGTATCAATAAAACCCGGTGCGACCGCGTTGACATTGATCCCCCTGCTCGCCACTTCCCGCGCCACGCTCTTGGTCAGGCCGATCAGCCCTGCCTTTGACGCCGAGTAATTGGCCTGCCCTGCATTGCCAAGGACACCGCTCACGGAGGAAATGTTGATGATCTTCCCACTCCTCTGCTTGATCAGGCTGCGCGAGAGATGTCTGATCATGTTAAAGGCGCCTTTTAAGTTCGTGTCAAGCACCGCATCGTAATCTTCCTCTGTCATGCGCATAATCAGGTTGTCCCTGGTGACGCCCGCATTGTTCACAAGAATATCCACTTTCTTGTACTTCGCAAGCACCTCCTTGACAAACGCCTCGCTGGCCGCAAAATCAGAGACATTGCACTGCATCGCCTCCGCGCTGCCGCCGCTGCGCTCTATCTCCGCGACAACCTCCTCCGCGCTCTCTCTGGAACCATTGTAGTTCACGATGACTGTCGCGCCGTTTCCGGCCAGCGTAAGTGCGATCTCCCTGCCAATGCCCCTGCCTGCCCCTGTCACAAGGGCAACTTTTCCTGTTAACATCCCAACTCCTCCAATGCTTTGTCCAAATCTGCCAGTTTATCTATATTCAAGCATTTTACGTCCTTGTTGATCTTTTTCATAAATCCGCTCAACGTTTTTCCCGGTCCGATTTCTATGAATGTGTCAACGCCGTCCGCAATCATCTTCTCGATCGTCTGCTGCCAGCACACGGAGTTTGACACCTGATTTTTCAGGAGTGTCTTGATGGGAGCAGCCTCCGTCACGTCGAGCGCGTCCACATTGCTGATGTACGGAATGGAAGGATTTCTAAGCTGAATGCCGTACAGCTCCTTCTCAAGCTTTTCCCCCGCACCCTGCAGCAGCTCCGAGTGAAACGGTCCGCTGACCTTCAGCGGCACACAGCGCTTCGCGCCGGCTTCGGAGAGCGCCTGCGCGGCCTCTGTCACCGCCTTCTCCTCGCCTGTGATGACTGTCTGTCCCGGACAGTTGTAATTGGCGATCGTCACAATCCCCTCTGTCTGACGGCAGACCTCCTCGATCTTGTCATTGTCAAGGCCGAGCACCGCTGTCATGGCGCCACCCTCGGGATACGCCTCCTGCATAAAGATACCGCGCTTTCTGATGATATAGAACAGGTCCTTTAAGTCCATGACATCCGCCGCTGCCAGCGCGCCGTACTCGCCCAGGCTAAGCCCCGCTGTGACATCCGCGCTGATGCCCTTTGACTCGAGCACCTTTAAGATCGCCACCTCTGTCGCGAGCATCGCGATCTGCGTGTACTCTGTGATATTAAGTTTGTCATTCTCCGTAAAGCAGAGCTCCTCCATATCCAGTCCCGACACCTCGCCGGCCAGCTGGTAGACTTTCCTTGCCTCCTCATATGTATCATAAAAATCCTTTCCCATGCCCACATACTGTGAACCCTGTCCTGGGAAAATAAATGCTGTTTTGCTCATTTTCTGCCTCTCTTAGTGATGCAGTCGGCAGTATCCTGCTGCCGCATCCTGAATCTCTGAATCTAGTTATATCATATCATATCCTGCCCAGGAGCTTCATACCCTGCTCCATGATCTCCGCAATAATTTCCCTGCACGGCTGCTCTCTCTTCACAAGCCCTGCGATCTGACCAGCCATGACGGTGCCGTTCACCACGTCGCCCTCCATCACCGCTTTTCTGAGGGAACCGAGTGTCAGCTTCTCGAGCTCCATGAAATCCGCGCCCTCTTTTTCCAGTCTGAGGTACTCCTTGGTCATTTTATTCCGGATGCTTCTGACCGGATGTCCCGTCGTCATACCTGTCACTGTCGAATCGATGTCTTTTGCCTTGATGAGCATTGCCTTGTAGTTCTCATGTACGATGGACTCTGTTGCCGCCACAAAGCGTGTGCCAAGCTGCACGGCCTCCGCGCCGAGCATAAATGCCGCCGCAAACCCTCTGCCGTCCGCGATTCCGCCTGCCGCGATCACAGGAATGTCCACTGCGTCCACAACCTGCGGCACCAGCGCCATCGTCGTGAGAGAGCCGATATGTCCGCCGCTCTCCATTCCCTCGGCCACAACTGCGTCCGCACCGCCGCGCTGCATCATCTTTGCCATCGCTGCGCTCGCCACCACCGGAATGACCTTTACGCCTGCTTCCTTCCACATCTGCATGTACTTGGAAGGGTTCCCTGCCCCGGTCGTGACTACTTTAACGCCCTCGTCGACTATAACCTGCGCGATCGCGTCCGCCTCCGGATTCATCAGCATGACGTTGACACCGAAGGGCTTGTCTGTCGCTTCCTTTACCTTTTGAATCTGTTCCCTGACAAACGCTGCCGGTGCACCGCCTGCACCAATGATCCCCAATCCGCCGGCCTCTGACACGGCTGCTGCCAGATGATGCTCAGCAACCCATGCCATGCCGCCCTGTATGATCGGATACTCAATTCCTAAGATTTCTGTAATTCTTGTCTTCATACAAGCTCCTGTCCTAATCCGATTTTCTTATGCCTCAACGCCCTTATCCTGCAGGTACTTGATGATGGAGCCAACTGTTGTGATCTGCTCTAAGTCCTCAGGCGGAATCTCCACGCCATACTCCTCCTGGAATGCGTCTACAAGCTCAAACAGGTCAAGCGAGTCCGCGTCCAGATCTTCCTTGAAACGTGTCTCCTCTGTGATCTCCACGCCCTCGATGTTTAACTGCTCCTCAATGATTTCTTTTACTCTTTCTAACATGTCTCTCTGCTTCCTTTCTTTTCATTCATTATTGTTTTCGTTCTTTCCTTGCGATTTCAATACTTTAATTTGCTTTGATTGTCAAATGGTTTGATTATCAAATATTTTGATTATCAAAGTATTTACTTGCTACAGAATATACCCTGGCTGTCCTGTTGTCAACTACTTTTTCCAATTATTCACAAATTTATTTTTTTGTTTATATTTTATTGCTTTTTTATGTTCTACTTATTTATGCCCTACCACTTGTCATAAGAGCATCTGTTGTCGCGTATCGCCGCGCGCAGCTCCACGAAGCACCCGCACGCCCTGCACATACCTGCCTCGAGATAATCACACGCCTTACAGACAGACAGGCGCTCCTCATAGAGCGCCTGATCTGCCTTGATATCCTCATCCAATCTCCGGATGTAGTCATATAGATTATCCATGTAGGCTTCCCTGTCCATCTCGCGCAGGAGACATTTTAAGCAACGTTTTCTGCCATCTCCCTGTTCCACTGTGTCCAAGTCCTTTCCCGATCACTTTATCCTGAACTGCACTACGCTGCACGCGGGAATCGTAAAAGCGACTCCTCTGTCCGTTATCCTGAAATCCTGAAACTCCGCTTCCCGAACCTGGTCAGGCGCCTCAAAGGTGTTGTACGCATCCATCCTGCCGGTGACGATCGCCGCTGTCACCTCACTTGGGTGAAGCTCTGTAAACACGATCTCCATCTCCTCTCTGTCCGTGACGGAGAGATTGTTGAGCGTGACTGTAACCACGCCATCCCTGTCAACAGAAACCGACTCCTGGAGATTTGGAACCATATAGTCCGCATCCGTGCCGATCTTGCCTGCGCCGTCAATATAGCTCTCCACAAGCTCCGCATCCTGATGATACTTGTACATATGAAATACATGATAGGTCGGTGTGAGCAGAATCTTAGGTCCGTCCGTCAGGATCACCGCCTGCAGGACATTGACAAGCTGCGCGATGTTTGCCATCCTTACACGGTCACAGTGCTTGTTGAACACGTTGAGTGTAAGTCCCGCCACAAGCGCGTCGCGCATGGTATTCTGCTGATACAGGAATCCGGGATTCGTCCCCGGCTCGCAGGTAAACCATGTCCCCCACTCGTCACAGATCAGCCCGATCTTCTTCTCGGGATCATACTTGTCCATGATCGCGGTGTGCATCTTGATCAGATCTTCGATGTAGAGCGCCTTGTACAGTGTCTTGTACCACGTCTTCTCGTCAAACTCTGTGGCGCTGCCCTTCTTCTCCCAGCCTTCCGGATGCACATAATAATGCATGGACAGTCCGTCCATAAAGCCATGCGCCCCTTCCGGCGCATTTTCATAGCAGGTCTTTAGCACTTCCTCTGTCCAGTAGGCGTCATCCACATTTGGACCGCCGCAGACCTTGATAATCTTCTGGTCCTTGTTGTAGTTTCTCACAAAGGTCTGATATCTTCTGTATAAATTCGCGTAGTATCCCGGCGTCATGTTTCCGCCGCAGCCCCAGTTCTCATTGCCGACGCCAAAATAATCGACTTTCCACGCCTTCTCATGACCGTTTTTCTTTCTGAGCTCCGCCATGGGGGATACGCCGTCAAACGTCATGTACTCCACCCACTCCGACATCTCCTGCACTGTACCGCTGCCGACGTTGCCGTTGATGTACGTCTTGCAGCCAATCTGCCCGCACAGCTCAAAAAACTCATGTGTGCCAAAGCTGTTGTCCTCCGTCACACCGCCCCAGTTCGTGTTGATCATTTTCTTTCTGGACTCCTTCGGCCCGATGCCGTCCATCCAGTGATATTCGTCCGCAAAGCAGCCGCCCGGCCAGCGCAGCACCGGAAGCTTCATCTCGCGCAGCGCCGCCACGACATCATTTCGCATTCCGTTCGTGTTGGGTATCTCAGAATCCTCTCCGACATAGATTCCCTCGTAGATGCAGCGTCCGAGATGCTCTGAGAAATTGCCGTAGATCTCCGCGTTGATGTGCCCTCTCTGATTCTTTTCGTTGATATAAAGCTTTGCCATTTTAATAAAAGCCTCCTAAAAAATTTTTTATTGTTTTGTATAACGAAAAACCGGTCTGCCGTTTTCCCACCTAATCTTCATGAGCATGGTATGCCTGTTTGGATTGTAGAGCGGATCGCCCTCGATGACGCGCTCCTTGCGGGCATGGTATACGAGGATATCATTCCCTTCCTCATCCACAGTAAAGGAATTGTGTCCCGGTCCGTACACTTCTATAGAAGGATCGGAGGCCAGCACCGGATAGCGCTCCTTTCTCCAGGACAGCGGATCGAGCAGATCCGCACCGCTGTCCGCCGTGAGCATTCCCATACAGTACGCGGCGCCTGTTTCGCTCGCGGAGTAAGTCAGAAAAATTTTTCCATCTCTTTTGAGCACGGCCGGTCCCTCATTCACCCAGAATCCGACTCTCTCCCAGTCATAGTCGGGTGTGGTCAGAAGCACCTGAACCGTCTTTAGTTTGTCCGGCCGCTCCATCTCAGCGATATACAGATTGGAGATCTGCTTCCCGACGCCGACTTTCTCCGCCCACACATAGTAGCGTTTCCCGTCGTCCTCAAACACAGTGGCATCGAGCGAAAAGGCCCGGAAAGAGAACGCATCGTCATCCGCGCACTGCATCATCCCCAGCTCCTTCCACGCCCCGGTCATCGGATCTGCGTCCGCGCACTCCAGCACATAGGGACGGATTTTCCAGATATCATCCCTCTCCCCGCCGGCAAAATAGATATACCATTTCCCATCCAGATAATGAAGCTCCGGTGCCCAGATATGTTCACTCATAATGCCAGACTCATGCTTCTGCCAGATCGTCACCTCCTCAGCGTCCGCGATTCCCGCCAGCGTGTCCGCACACCGCAGGATAATCCTGTCATACGCCGGCACAGAAGCCGTGAAATAGTACCTGCCGTCGTTCTGTCTGCATATAAATGGATCAGCCCTCTGCAATATCCATGGCTCATTGTATTTCAACTGTGTATCCACGTCCTGCATTCCTCCTGTTCTGCCATTGCAGCATAATTTTTCTAATATCAGACTGTTTTTTACTTTTGCAAATAATAAAACAGTTTAATTATATCTAAATTATAAAGGATTTTGCATTTTTTGCAATACATTTTTTTCGAATAAATCCTTTTCGTTATATTATCCATTTTTGCAGACTAAACTTATTCAATTTTCACAATAACTCGTTCTCCCAGCAATAATAACTAAAATATCTCTCCCGCAAGGGCTGATAGGAACCTCTTGGAAGGTAGATCTTCTTCCCGTTGTCCATCCCCACTTCCTGCGCGTCAAGGCTGTCCACATGCTCGAGATTCACAATGTAGGATACCCCCACCCGCGCAAATTCCCGATAATCTGCGAGCAGCTCATAGATCTCAGCCATCGTCCTGCGAAGTCCATACCGTGTGCCGTCGGACAGATACAGATATTGTGTCTTTCCCTGCGCCTCGCAGCACACGATATCGTTTACCGTCACGCGCTGTACCATTCCATCGATGCGCAGCAGCAGATATTTCCTGCGCGCCTCCTCCATTTCCCTTAGCAGCTTATCCAGCACGGCAGACAACACGTCCTCCGAGATCGGTTTGATCAGATACTGTGATGCCTCCACGCCAAAAGCGTCGAGCGCATGCTCCCTCGATCTGGTGAGAAAAATAATCCTCCCCCTGCTGCCCATGCCGCGCAGCTCATGAGCAGCCTCAATTCCCAGCTTTTCCGGCATATAAATATCCATCAAGATCAGATCCGGTACATAGGAACCCGCCCTGACCTGTCCCAGCATTTCATCTGCACTCTCAAAGCATTTGAGCGCAAACTCTGCCCCGGCATGCCTCTCCTCATAATTTTTCAGCATCTGTTCTGTCTGATGTAATTCTGTTGTCTCATCATCACAGAGTGCTATCTGATACATCGACATTCCCTCTCTTCCCTTCTGATAAGATTCATTTGAACGCCCCTGCGTATAAAACAAATTTTGCCAGAGCTTCATTCGGGGAAATGAGTACTCTGGCAACTTATAGGAGTAATATGAATTGCCGCCGCAATTCATATTTATTATACGTTATTTTTTGTCGAAAAAAATACTTTCGGCACGAATCGCACTTTTTCAGGCATGAAGCGCATCTAAATAATATCATACACCAGATGTCTACCGCCGCATCCGCCTCCTGTCGATATAGTCCGACAACAGTGCGACAGTCTCATCAATTCCCAGCCGGCTGCTGTTTATAGAAATATCATAATTCCTGGAGTCGCCCCATTTGCCGTCACAGTGTCCATTGTGATAGCGCCTGCGCTTCATGTCCTTCTCACGAATTTTCCGCACAGCCTGCTCCTCCGACAGCTGATACAGCCTCATGATGCGCTCGATCTTCCTGTCCATATCGCCGAGCACAAAGATCGAGATCAGGCTGTCATATTCCTTTAAGATCGTCTCGCTGCACCGCCCTACAACGACAAAGGACTCCCCCGATGCTGCCCTGCTCTTTAGGTAATCAAACTGGAGCAGATACAGATTCTCCTCCGGTGAGCTGCTGTAACCGCGCACGGTTCTCGACGCAAGCCTGCTTCTGTGCTTCTCGTCCAATCCTCTCAGGTGCTGCATATCCAGATTCTTCTCCGCCGCGATCTCATCCAGCAGATTGTGATCATACATCTGGATTCCATAATGTTTTGAGAGCTGATCCGCGATTTCGTGGCCTCCGCTGCCGTATTCTCTTCCCACGGAGATAATTAATTGTCCTTCCATCAGACTCGCCTCCCTTTTATAAGTACCTGACATAAATGATGAGCATGGATATCAACACGACCATGACCGTAGCCGGCATCATTTTCTTACAGTACTGTCCCCACTTGATCACGTATCCTTCCCGCGCCGCCGTCGCAATCCCGACAACATTCGCGGACGCGCCGATTGGTGTGGCGCTCCCTCCGATATCTGTTCCCATCGCCAAAGTCCACGCCAGCGTGGACAAATCCACGCCACAGGTAGCAGACAGGCTCCTGATGATCGGTATCATCGTCGTCGCAAACGGAATATTGTCGACAAAAGCACTCGCGATCGCCGACAGCCATATGATGATCGCTACCATGACCATGACATTGCCGCCGCTGAGCCTGCCGATCAATGCCGCCATGATCTCCAGGATTCCCGTCTGCTCCAGACCGCCGATCACGACAAACAGGCCGATAAAAAACAGCAGTGTCTTGTAATCCACCTTCTTCAACAGTGCGGCCGCATACTTCCATGACGTCGCCAGCGTCGCAGCCGCAACGGCCGTTCCGATCGCAGATACCGTAAGTCCTGTCTGCGCGTGCGTGACGAGCAGGATGATCGCAGCCGCAAAAATAACACTGCTGACAACAAAGCCCTTTTTGTCCGTTATCGTTGACTCCGGATTTGGCAGGCTGCTGTAATCAATCGACGTCGCCATGCCTTTTTTCAATTCTTTGCCAAAAACCAGATAGAAATAGATCAGCACCGCGATCAGCGAAATACCGGCGATCAGACCTGTGTTTGTGACAAAATCCGTGAACGAATAACCGAGCGATGTACCAATGATAATATTGGGCGGATCACCGCACATGGTAGCCGAACCGCCCAGATTGGCGCAGAAAATCTCAGACAGAATCATCGGAACCGGATTGAACTTCAACAGCTGTGACAGCTCGATCGTGACGGCTGCCAGAAACAGGATGACCGTGATGCTGTCAATGAACATCGCAAGCACAGTCGACAGGACCATAAACGTGAGAAACAGCGGAATCACCTGATACCTGACAAGTCTGGCGATGCGCATACACAGCCACCGGAAAAATCCCACTCTCGCCATGCCCTCCACCATCACCATCATGCCAAAGATAAACACGATCGTCTCCCAGTTGATTCCGGCGCTGCTCTCGCCCGACTCTCCTGCCATATACCAGAAGCTTATCGTAAAAAAGCTCTTCAAATTGATCGTGTCGATCACTGCCGTCATACTGTGCATTCCCACGCCAAATACAAAAATGATCGTCAACAGTGCGCACACCAGCGAGACAACGTGCCGCTCCACAATCTCAGTCACGATAAAAACAAACATTGCAATAAAAATGATTACCGCAAATACCTGCGCTAACATATCAATCCCTTCTTTCTAACACTATATAGTATGCCAATCCTAGTGTTAGTTTCGCTTTTTTCCATCCGCACGGTGCATATAGTCGACAACCGGACGGTCCAAAGCCCCCGCAAGAGCCCGTACCGCTTCCGGACATCCAAAAGCGTTTCCTGTAAAAAGGGTTATATGGTTAGAACACAATAAGCCCAGCAGCGTGTCCAGTTTACCTGACTGCTGTACCTCTTTGCCGCAAGCACCGATCGTCTCTGTCACACATCCGGCAGTCTGATTGATCTGTGTCCGGAACTGTTCGGAACAGATCGCCAAATCCCCCATACCGCTGTGCAGAAAGAATTGCCTCTGCGCAGCTGCATTGAGATACATCCCGGCCAGAAACAATGCCGCCGCCAATATGAGGCTGATCGCCCTCTCTTTTCTCTTATGCACTATAATTCCTTCTTCCAATTGTAAACCGGTGTCATTATAGCACACTTTTATTTGCAGGGAAAGAGGTTTTCTAAATATTCCTCCATGCTGTACTTTTTAACCTGAATTTGGCATAAATATCACGCAAAGTGGTGAATACGACGCTATGGCGTCGTTATGCAGATGGTAGGAATGATTTTTCAAACACGCTCTAGAGAACGAAAACTTTGTTCAATTCTCCATATTGGTTTGCTGTATAAATCCTTGTTGCTATATTCTTCGTTTCATAACATAAGTATTCAAGCATACCTGCATTATCTTCATAGAATTGTCTTATCATTTCCTCAATCAATTTTTTCACGATATTCTCTATATCGATAATTGATTTCCCCTCAAATACTTTTGATAATTGAAGATATTCTTCATGCAGGAAATAAGCGTCATAGAACGGTTTTTTGACTGCTATATGACCGACTGTATTCATCAGCACAATACCGCATATGTTTTCTACCATATCCCGATATTCAGAATTGTAATTCGCTAAAACGGATATGACATAGTTTCTGTCAAACAGACTTAAAAATGACTGCTCAATCTGAATGGCTTGAATATATTTATAAACTGCGTCTGCCCCTGTCAGAGAATAGTAATCTATAAGTAATGGATAATCCAAAGTCAGAATAGTATCTTGTGGACAAAATTTTATGTCATACCATTTCAAGAATTGCGGTATGCCTTTTTGCACTGTATCATACAGACACTTAACTCCAAAATCATCAAACTGACAGGAAACAGCATTAAAAATTTCTTTAATACCGTTTACTTTTTCCAATATAAGATTTGCGCCTATATGATATTGCTCTTTTACAGATACATTATTATCTACAAGACTGTTTGCACATGAACGGCTGTATTCATCTAAACAATACAAAACAGCTTCCATAAGCGTCTGCGCTTTTTCATAGGTGATTGATGTGCTTTCAGAACCAGCATATTTTTGTGCCAGTTCGGAAACGATAGGGAGAAGTTCCTCCATATTATAGTCCATATCGATTACCTCCTAACAAAGCTCTCTTAATGTTTCTAAATACAGTTCCTTATCCCACCTTTGTACAATATCAAATTTTTCAAATTCCCCATACCCTTGCGTTTCCTGATAACCTCTATATCCTGCCCTGACCGCCTGTGCAAAAATATCTAAACAGGTTTCTGCAAGATAATCTAAATCCCCATAACATACAGTTTCAAATTGTTCTCTCATAAAATGAATCAGTTCATCATCTGTAATCTCGTCCTGCATTTCATTCTTATACAGATAAAATATTTCCTGTAACCGTATCAATGTTTCGACATAATTATTTTGTGATAAAAAGGAAGAATCACAAAATTCATAAATAATTTTAGGCAGAATACTCGGCCCGAACTCAACCCTCCGTTCTGCTTTTAATGTGCTTTTCTTTTCCGTAAGTAAAAGTTCAATATCTTTTTCTGATAATACAAGTCCAAAATTTTCTGTATACTGATTTGTTTCCTGCACCTGTTTAAGCCATGTCTGACTGTTCAAGAGTTCCAACAAATTTTGACCGTCCATACACACATTCCTCCTTTAGAATATGTAGTATACTCCCAGACAGTGAACCGTACAAGTCTTGAATTTTGGCCTTTTTTGTGGTATAATAGTAATATAAGGAAGTGGTGTGAACGTTCAATCATCATCTGCCTTGCTATAGTATATTGTCACTGTTCCACATGTTTTCTAACCGCCGCTCCCGTGCTGCCCCGGCACGATTTTATACAGCGCGTCAAACTGCTCTAACACGCCCTTCAGTTTTCGGTTTTAATATGTCATTTATCGTGATGTCATATAATTTAGAAATTTCCAATAAAACATCTAAATCGGGAATCGTTGCTCCTGTCTCCCATTTTGACACTGCCTGCCTTGATAGCTCTAATTTTTTGCCAAATCATCTTATGTGTAGTGGCTGCTTTTACGCAAAAATTGTAAATATATTGATATCATCTTCGTATTCATAAAAATCACGCTCCTTATAGACATTATAAAATATGTAGCAATAAGAATAAAGAATTTGGCAAGCGCCCAAAAGCAAATACTATCCCCAAACATCAGTCCGCTGGTATCGTCCACATCCAATTGCAGAAGCAGCATGGATTCCGCACTATCCATAAAATATACAGGAGCGTCTTGGACAAAATACGGATAACCTCCGACACGGCTTTCACTGGCGCTGCAGAGCTGATAAAGGGCGTCTTGTTCCTCTTTCGATACATTCACAAATTGATCCTGAAATTCCGGACATTCTGTTCCTATGAATACATCTTCCTGAATAAACGTTATCTTACAGTCATTGCTAAAAGGCAGATTTTCCCCATAATCATCACTATATGGATTTTCATTGACAAGTACTGTTTCATGCGCAGGTCAGATCAATCCATTTGCCGCCGTATCAAAATACCTTTCATGAACTGTGACTCGTTATGTTTTTCATATATGACCGCTTTCTCGTCTTCTGTACAGCCAATCAATATCTTGATCTCGGAATCCCTCTTTAACAGATCAACGGTGCATATAATCGCGTCAATCGTTCTCTCACCGCTTCCAAGCCATAGGTCTATGCCCGCTCCGTCCATGGAAGCGGTGTCTTTCAGATATCCATAATCAACCAGATAGATATTATCAGGATATTTCGGGTGCGCTGTCCCTCTCGGTCTGTCTATTATGATCTCAGAGTGCGCTACCAGTTCGTCCAGCGCGTTCCAGAACTCATTGTTATAACTATTCATATCAATACCTCCGCAAAAATCCCGATAGTGCTACTTTCTCTAAACTATTTTGAAATAAATATATACGGACTTATCAGTAGTCCATAAAAAACATTATACACTTTTTCTAAAACATAACAATCATCTAGTACAGCATTGCACAAATAACAGTGAATACAGCACCTGCTATTTGCGCCAGCACCGCGTTGTCGTCAGTCAACAATGCCACCGCATTGCCTCCTTCCTCCGCCTTGTCCTGTCACAAATATCAGGCACTGTTTTTCACTGTTATTTAGGCAATGCTGTACTAGCAGTCTTTTTACTTCGCGCAATCCCTTCATGAGAAATCTGTTCATTTTTGACGGTGGGGACAACTGTAAAAACGTATTGCATCTCTTTCCCCAAAGTGTTAGGATAATCAGAGAACCTGTTATTGCTATGCCGTTTTGTTCCGGAAAGGAGTACAACCATACCATGAGCTACATCCAGCACAAATCCGAGGAATCCCTTGAGGATTACCTTGAGACAATATTGATCTTAGGCAGGCGCCTTTCCGCGGTGCGCTCCATCGACGTGGCGACCGAGCTGAACTTTTCAAAGCCCAGCGTGAGCGTCGCCGTGAAAAACCTAAAAAACCGCGGATATATCACTGTCTCCGCAGACGGTTATCTCCATCTGACAGATGAGGGACAAAAAATTGCGGAAAGCGTATACGAGCGCCACACCCTGCTGACGGACTGGCTGGTCCATCTGGGTGTCGATCCCGCAATAGCCGCGGGCGATGCCTGCAGAATGGAACACGACATCTCGCCGGAGAGCTATGAGGCGATGAAAAAATGTATCCTGTCCATCTTAGAACCTGTGAACAAATGACGTATTGATACTTCTTCCCTTCGTACCTCTTCTTTTATTTTCGCGTCGTTTCTGACTTTGCCGGATGGCAGGCTCCATTCATGGTACAGCCTGCGCATCCGCAGCGACAGGATGATTTTCTGATCATTCTCTTACAATCCCCGAAAACTGCGCAAAGCGGACAGCAAACAGGCAGCTCTCTACCAGTTCTGCAACTTTGTGTCGCTGCTGCTCATCACTGCCTACTCTGCCATGATGTTCTCCCCGACAGTACTTCTGGTCCTCCCCGAGGGCGGCGACAGCCGCAAGCAGATGACTACGATCTTCGCACTGGCGCTCTTTGGCTGTGTGGTCTTTACGATCTACGCGTCCAACCTTTTCTTCCGCAGGAAATCCAGACAGCTCGGGACGCTCATGGCAATCGGCGCCTCCAGAAAGCGACTTGCCCCCGGCTTATTCCGGGAAGTGCTCCTGCTCAGCTGTGCCTCCTCACTGCTTGGTATCGCGGCCGGCATTCCCTTCGTCTTTCTCCTGTGGAGCGGTTTCCGACTGTTTATCGTGGACAGCCAGGAGATGCAGCTGCGGCTTGATTTCAGGTGCCTGTACCTGTCGGCAGTCTTTTTTGCGATCGTGGTCACTTTCTCCTGCGCGACAGCTTATCGTTATCTGAAAAGGACCAACATTATTGATATCATTCACGAGGAACACAAGAACGAGCCTGTCAAAAAACTGGGTAGATGGTGCGGGCCTGTCGGTCTGATCCTGATTCTTGCAGGCGCTGTCTGTGGTTTTGAAGCACCCGCTGTCTACATGAATCTGTTCAGCAGATATCCGACCGACCGCCCTGATCAACCTCCTCTATGCGCCGGTCTTTGTGGGGCTCTACATGGATGCTGCACACGGTCGTGCACGGCTGGCGCTCACATAGGAAGAATCCCTACCACAATATCATTGCGCGAAGCATGATGAAATTTCAGGGAAAGCAGACGGTAAACAATCTGCTCGTCAGCACCGTGCTGATCGCAGGAAGCGCGTTTGCCATCTTCTACCTCCCCATGATGGGTGTTGGACAGATTATGGCAGTCAATACACGCCCCTTCGATTACTATTACCATTACCGCATGGATCAGACAATACCTGGACCGGATGAAATCAACGCGCTCGCGTCAAAGTATGGGATTTCCATCAAGGATTACCGTAGCTGTCCCTATCTGATTCTCGGCAATGACAGTATCGTGGAGATCGAGGAGGGACGGTCATTCCACAACGAGCACGTCGATCTGGCCGGAAGCGTCAATGTACTGCCGGAATCGGGTTTCTATGCGCTCACCGGTGAGGAGCTCACAGTCAGCCCGGGCGAATACCGCATCGTCTCAACCGCGGAGGAAACAGATACTTACCTCTATGATACCCTGATCACTTTTATGACAAACATGGTGACGCGGGACACAATCTCTGTAACATTTGCAGGTTACACACACTATGACCTTCTCTCCGGCTCTCCAGGATACTATATTCTAGATGACGCGGACTATGAGATGATCGCGCACGGCATCACGCCCGAATGGCAGGGAACGATGTGCGTGTTCAACATCGATGGCATGGACCGCTACGACTTTGCGCAGGATTTTTTCCACACACTGGTATCGTCCTTCGGACCGGAATGCGAGTACGGATATTACTATGACAGGGTGCGCAAAATTGCTGCGGACATTTGCCGTGTACCTGATGATGTTTCTGTTCATCTCCATCATCTGTACACTCGCCGCGCTGATCATCAGCTACACGCGCTGCATGACCATCACACTGAACAATCGCTATGTCTTTGACGACCTGCGGCAGCTCGGCGCCTCCCCTGCTTTCCTGAAACGCGAGGTGCGCAGCCAGGCGGGCAGCGTGTTCAGAATTCCCTCCCTGGTCGGCATGGGCGCCATGTATTTCCTATATATACTGATCATGCTCGCAAACGATGGAAGGCTTGCTTCCAGGGAACTCACAGGGCTTGCCGCCTGCCTTGGGATGCTGCTTCTGATGAGCGCGGTCTACTATATCGTCTACCGCTATACAGTGCGGAAAATGTGTGCGGAGCTGGAAATATATACTGGCGGTCGAAAAGACTGACCGCTCAGTATAATGTGATGCACACAAGCCACAATCTGAAAAATCTTATATGGTAATTTCTCAGATAAGAAATATGCCACTTCGTGGCTGCGGCTGGCGCAATACTCACGGCAGATTTCATCTGTCGTGAGTATAAAATATTGTTGACCTGATTCCGGGGGGCTATTATAATACTATAAATGATGTCTCAATATCAGGTACAGAGAGATTACGGGAGGTCAGTGGAGAAATGATGATAGGAGAATATTCCAGGTTAATAAATATATTTGTCCGCGAAAATCAAAGCATACTCGGCGAAAATCTTGTCGGCGTGTACCTCCACGGCTCCGCCGTGATGGGATGCTTTAACAGCCTGAGGAGCGACCTGGACTTTATCATTGTCATCAGGGACAAACTGTCAAACGCGGCAAAGCAGGCATATATGGATATGGTTGTCCGGCTGAATCAGCAGGCGCCTGAGAAAGGAATCGAGCTGAGCATTGTCAGGGAAGCTGTATGCCGCCCGTTTGTCTATCCGACTCCCTTCGAGCTGCACTTCTCCATCGCGCACTTAGACTGGTATCTGACGAACCCTGACGATTACATTGCCAAAATGAACGGAACCGATAAAGATCTGGCGGCCCATTTTACCATTCTTTACCACAGAGGACAAACGCTCTGTGGTAAAGCAATTCGCGACGTATTCTCCGCAGTCAGCAGGGATGACTATCTGGACAGCATCCAAAGCGACATCGAGAATGCGCGCGCGGAAATCATCAGCAATCCCACCTACATCACACTCAACCTGTGTCGGGTGCTCGCCTTTTGCCGGGACAGCCTGATCCTGTCAAAATCGGAAGGCGGCCGGTGGGGACTTCAAAATGTTCCCGCAAAATATACCACCCTGATCGCGGACGCACTGGCTGAATACGAGACAAACCAGCCCGCAAAGCCGGATCAGACGCTGGCGGTGGAGTATGCGGACTACATGCTGGAACAGATCAGAGCGATCTGAAAAGTACTCGCTATTTTATAGCAAATTCTCCCATTCACTTTCCTTAAAACCCACAAGCACCTTCGTATCATCGACAACAAGCGGACGTTTCACAAGCATTCCATTCGTAGAAAGCAATTCTAACTGCTTCTCTTCACTCATTTCAGGCAAATTGTTCTTCAATTCCATTTCTTTATAAAGCGTTCCACTTGTATTAAAAAATTTCTTTAGTGGAAGTCCGCTCCTTTCATACCACAGCTTCAATTCCTCATAAGAAGGATTATCCTCTACAATATGTCTCTCTGTATATTCCACACTATGCTCGTCTAACCATTTCTTCGCCTTTTGACAGGTTGAACATTTTGGATAAGATATAAATAACATACTTTCTTCCGCCTTTCTCCATTATTTTACAGACTTTCTTTGCCTCTATATATTACCATATAAACGCTCATTATTCCACAAAAATATGGTGATTGAAGTTCTTCACACAAATACTTGACTTGCCAACAGATAAATGATAGAATAGCAAAAAACATGAACGGGTGATTCTTTGCCGCCGGGTAAAGAATGAAGCGCCAGAACCTTCTATCGTTAGGCCATTGAAGATAGAAGGTCCTGACGCTGTTTTTATGCACACGGGCACCCAGAAGAAATATGTCAGCATACGCTGACGGGTGCCCGGCACGCGAGTAGGGGAAAGGCTTTTCCCCTACTCGATTGTACACGGGCACCCATAAATAATATGAAAAGTAGAAAGGAGTCGTTGTCAAAATGGAAAAGCAGTCCTGTCTGCGGGATTTTTCACACTATACGATATTAAGCGCACTGGGTACACTGGGCGTATCCTGTTATATTCTGGCAGATACTTTTTTTGTATCGAAAGGTTTAGGTACCAGAGGACTTGCAGCCCTGAATCTTGCCATCCCTGTCTACAACTTTATCCACGGCACGGGCCTTATGCTGGGCATGGGCGGCGCGACAAAGTTTTCGGTATACAAAAGCCAAGGTAAGAAAGAAGCAGTAAACCGGCTTTATATGAATACCCTGTATCTTTCCGCCGCCTTCTCGGCAGTGTTTTTCCTGCTCGGCCTATTCTGTGCCAACCCGTTGGCGGTATTTTTAGGCGCTGATACGACCGTATTGGAGATGACCGTCACATACCTTCGATGGCTGCTGCTTTTCTCTCCTGCATTCGTCCTGAACGATGTGCTGCTCTGTTTTGTGAGAAATGATGAAAGCCCCCAGTTATCCATGACTGCCATGCTGATCGGAAGCTTCACCAACATCCTGCTTGACTACATCTTCATATTTCCAATGAAGATGGGGATTTTCGGTGCAGTCTTCGCAACGGGATTATCGCCAGTCATCAGCATAATCTCCATGTCCCCGCACTGGTTCAAAAGAAAGAACACGTTTCATCTCGTCAGGACCAAACCGCAGCCTGGTTATATGGGACAGGAACTGTCGCTGGGTTTTCCATCCCTGATCGCACAGGTTTCCTCGGGAATCGTCATGATCACCTTCAACGCAATTATCTTGAAGCTGAAAGGAAACACAGGCGTTGCAGCCTACGGCGTGGTCGCAAACATTTCCCTCGTGGTCGTTGCGCTGTATACCGGGATCGCGCAGGGCGCGCAGCCGCTCATCAGCCGCTTCTACGCAACAGGAGAACAAAAACAGATAAAAACCGTATTGCGATATTCGATCCTGACAATACTGGCACTCTCCTGCATGATATATTTTACGATTTATGTGTTTGCCGAACCTGTCACCGCCATTTTCAACAATGAGCATGACACCTCCCTGCAGCAGATCGCAGTCACAGGTCTGAAAATTTATTTTATATCCAATCCCTTTGTGGGATACAATATCATTCTGGCAGTATTTTTTACTTCCATAGAAAAGGCGCTTCCGGCACATATCCTGTCTCTCCTGCGGGGGCTGATCTTAATCGTGCCCATGGCCTTTTTCCTGTCATCATTTGCAGGAATGACTGGTATATGGCTTACTTATCCGTTAACAGAGCTTCTTGTTGCCCTGCTCGGATTTGTGATCATAAATAAAATTAATAACTCAATCCTCAATTTCAACCATTTCATGTAACGCTTCTATCCGCTTTCAGTTTAAACTTTCCTACAAGCGCCTTCATAAGCTGTGACTGGCTGGACATTTCTTCGCTTGCAGCCGCGCTTTCCTCCGCTGTTGCCGAATTTGTCTGTACGACATCAGAGATCTGGTCCATCCCGATCGTGATCTGTGAGATAGAATAGGCCTGATCGCTGCTGGCCTCTGAGATCTGCCCAATAATGCCTGTCATTTCATTGACATCATTTACCGCATCTAGTAGAGACTTCGCTGTATCATCTGCAATCTGTTTTCCGTTATCCACTACCTTTAATGAATTTTCGATCAGATCAGAGATATTCTTGGAAGCCTCTGCACTTTTGTTTGCCAGACTGCGGACTTCGTCAGCCACTACGGCAAATCCTTTTCCGGCAGCGCCTGCGCGGGCGGCTTCCACGGCAGCGTTCAGGGCAAGGATGTTGGTCTGCAACGCAATATCCTGAATTGTCTTTATGATCTTGCTGATCTCATTGGAACTGTTGCTGATATCCTCCATCGCCTGCATCATCTGCTGCATTTTTTCGTTGCTCACGTTCATTTTCGTGCTGACGTTTTCTGAAGTCTCCGCTGCCTGCCGCGCATTGTCTGCGTTCTGGTTCACCTTGCCGGAAATTTCGTTAATGGTTGCAACAAGCTCCTGCACGGCGCTTGCCTGCTCACTTGTTCCCTGTGCAAGAGCCTGTGCACCGCTCGATACCTGCTCCGCCCCGCCTGCAACCTGAGAGGAACTTTGGCTGATCTGCCGCATCGTGTCGTTGAGCTCCTCTGCAATCCCACGGAAAGAAACCAGCAGCGGATAAAAGCTGCCTGTATACTCTGCCTCACAGACAGAATCTACTGTAAGATCTCCTTTCGCCATCTTAGCAAGGAATTTATTCTCATCATCAATAATCATCTGAAGCTTACGGATCAGTCTGCCTACCTGCGCGGCAAGAACCCCCAGTTCATCCCTGGAAGTATAGGAGATCGCTACATCCAGATCACCCTCTGCCATCTTTAAGGCAGCATTCTCAATCTCGGATATCGGCGTTTTTATCGAACGTATGACCACAAACGAGAAGAATACTCCCACAAGAATGATCACAATGATTACTGTTATCATAATCCTTATGGCAGTGCTGTAAAGGAAAGAGCTTTCCTCCGCTGCATCATTGCTGCCTTCTGTATTGTAGGCAATAATATCATTAAAAGCGCTATTTAAGGAATTATAGAGATCTACACATTCGCCTTCCAGAATCGCGCGGGCCTCCTCGGTAAGCCCCTGTCCGGCTAACGCCATCATTTCCTCATCCGCTTCATTGTACTGGATCCAGAGATTCATTGCGTTATCATAGAAAGCTCTTTCTTCCTCATCAATTAATTCCCCATATGTGGCTAAGAGAGCAGCCATATCCTCCTTCTCCTTTTGGAGATACTGGAGGCTGGAGGCTTCCACGTCAGCAGAAATTGCGGTAAGATATCCTAATTCATTGAGCCGGATATTGGAAATGGAAGTGCTCATATCCCTTGCCGTATCAATGCTGGGAAGCCAGCTCGTCGAAATGTCAAGTGTCATTTCGTTCATCTGCCCCATGAGGTTGAATGACATACCGCCGATCATAAACATGCCGATCAGCGCAACTCCTATAAGGATATAAAGTTTTAATCTGATTTTTAAGTTTCGTATGATGTGAATCATGTTTCTAATCCCCTTTTGTGTTTTAATCATTTCCATAATCTGGCGTAAGGCAAATTTTTGATTATGATATCCTATTATACTAAATGAACCGACTTTATTCAAGCAATTCTGAACCATTGAAAAAAAACACAGAGAATCCAAGCATCCCCCTCCCTTGTCTCCACATCCAGCCATGCAGAATGAACCACAATCTTATATCGATTATCTATACCATTATGATCAGGCGCGTTTAGAAACCAGTACCCCTCGCCTCAGCATACCAAAGTCTGCATTGCTCAATGCGGGCACCATGAGGAGTATCGCCATGCTCAGGATCACAGGAATACTGTGTGAGCAGTTCACAGGGAATATCAGCGCACTCCCCGCAATGTACAATGCCCTTGCTCTGACAGCAGACTGCCACAGGACATTCTCCGTGAAACGGATGTCCGTTTGTCTCGATACACCCGCCACAGCCGCAGGACTCCTTATACGCGCACCCGGTACAGTGAAGTCCACATCTTGAATCAACCATATCTTCCAACCTCCTTTTTCTTCAAGTATACCATCCCAAACACGACAGCAGTATGTCATGATTCGTACAAATTTTTAATGGAATCCACTGTTGATTTCATCAGCGCAACCATTTCCGGCGGTCCGAGAACCTTCACTTTATCTCCAAAACTCAGAAACCACTCCACCGCACTTTTCTGCGTGGTAAATCCCCACTCCGTATACAGCTTTCCGTTTTCCTGTTCCACAAAGCATTGATGTCCGTATTCTTCGATCAACCTGTATTTTACAGATGGATCATAGAGCGCCGCTACGATATAGTCGTCTGTTATGTGCGAGCCAAACTGCTTCTTTCCTTCCGGAATATTTCTGACTGCGTAGATCTCAGCTTGTCCGCCTCGCCCTTGTCATAGCAATAGCGAAAGGCAATACATCGGGACTCCTCTATGGCAAGCCTGATCTGTTCGATCTTTGACACGAGATCATCCTTGTAGAAAGAGGAGAGATCTATCGCCATATGACCGGCTATCCTGACAGCGGAACTCGCGCCAAGCTTCTCCGCGAGCTTTTCCGCCGACGCCGAATGCGAAACGCTGTCCAAGGATTTCAGGCCCGTAAAAATGGCCGTTAATTCCTGCTCGGTGAATACAGTCGTATCAAGTGAGAACCCCTCCATAATCGATATGCCGCCATTCACCCCCTGAGTGGTAATGATCGGAATACCTGCTTTGCAGATCGTCTCAATATCCCGGCTGATGGTACGGCGGGACACCTCGAATTTGTCTGCGAGATATGGCGCGGTAACAGTCTTTTTCTGCTGTATGGTTGTGATTATGCCGATCAGCCGGTCAATCTTCATATGCGTATCTGTCCTTTCTGTATATAGTGCATCGTATGATCAAATATTTACTGTCAAAATGTCACCATTCACTCGTCCTTCAACGTGATGGGTATCAACTCCGTTACTGTTCACACAGGACTTAGCATTTACTGCTAAGTCCGTACGAAAACGTAGTGGCTGCAAGCAAAAATCCATTTGCGAAGCAAATTGTGCATGGATTTTTGCCTGTTACTGGAACGGAGTGAACAGTAACTCAACTACCGCAGTAATATCTTTGTATCAAATATTGCTATTTTATTGTACACTATGTTCGGTTATAATGGAAGAGAAGCGTATCAAATCTAAAAGAAAGGAATACAACCTACAGTTGATTTTTTCGTTCTTTTCATAGAAAGATTTAAAGTTGTTCCCTGTTCAGATATAAGTTAGAATAAAAACACAGAAGCTTCTCGTATTTATAATCATTTGAAAGGAGAACATATATGTTTAACCAGATGGCGTTTGGAAAACGGGTGAAATCATTTCGTTTGAAAAATCAATACTCCCAGAAGGAGGTAGCGTTTAAGATCGGTGTATCGGAACAGGCCGTGTCGAAGTGGGAGAACGGAGATTGTCTGCCGGACGTATACAATTTAAAACTGCTGGCACAAATTTTTCATATTTCCGTCGACAGCCTGCTGGATACCGAAATGCAAAACGCGGAAAAAATTGTTGAAACCATAACGATAAACGGAGCGCGCTTTGAGGTTGTCGAAAAACCGGAAACAATATATGCCGGAAAAATAATATACGCGAAGGATTTTCCGAGTGCAGACAGCTTTAACGCAGCAATAGACTCATTGCCGGAAGATGAGAAACAAGCGGCATTTTGCAAATTGAAGGAAACGGTACTGCCAATTTATGATGTATGTCTAAGTATAAATTTTTGGCGTGACGCCAGGCTGCACGCATACGGATTTGTGAGGGAAGTCGCGGCAGAGACACAGCCCGACGGCGTAGATGTATACAAAATGCCCGCTTCATTATATATAAGGGTCTATACAGATAAAGAAACATCACAACTGGTCTGTAAAGAACACTGCGAGACATGGGAACTTTTCGCATATATCAGAGACTATTTTATGCCGGCGCATGGTTTTGCAATGGCCCAAAATGGAGCGCAGGAATTGGAAGTGTTTGATACCCTGGAGCATAAATCAGGGTATGCATATATGCCTGTTGTCAGAATATAGAACATCTGATAATTGTGTGACAATCAAAAAATGGCGTTTTCGGAATATCCAAGCCGCCGTTTTTCGGCCTGTCAGCGTTTTGGGAAAGCAGGTAGCTCTATCCCATTCTTAGGTTGGACAATAAGCACACCGTCTCCACGCTCACCGTCTGCGGAAACATATCCACTGCCCTGACGCGTCGCAATTCATACCCGTGCGCGCAAAGATACTTTAAGTCCCGCGCCAGCGTTGCACTGTCGCAGCTCACATAGACAATGCGGCGCGGCGCCATCTTCACGATCGTTTCCAGGCAGGTCTCGTCACAGCCCTTTCTGGGCGGATCGACACAGATCACATCGGCGCAGATCCCCGCCTCCTCATACAGCTTTGGCAGCACCTCCTCCGCCTTTCCGACATAGAAGGCCGCGTTGGCAATGCCGTTTCGCTCCGCGTTAGACCGCGCATCCCGAATCGCCTGCTCTACCACCTCCACGCCGTACACCTGCCTCGCCCGTTTCGCCATGAACAGACTGATCGTGCCGATACCACAGTATAAATCCCACACAGTCTCCGTCCCTGTCAGTCCCGCATAGTCCAGCGCGATGCCGTAAAGCTTCTCCGTCTGGACCGGATTGACCTGATAGAAGGATAACGGCGAGATGGAAAAGGTTATCCCGGAGAGCACGTCGCTGATCGTGTCCTGCCCCCAGATCGTGCGGCACTTCTTTCCCATAATCACATTGGTATTCTCTTTGTTGACATTGACTGAAATACTCGTCATACCCTTAACCGTGCTGAGTGCGTCCACCAGCCTGTCCTCCTGCGGAAGGCGGTCGCCGTTGATGACGACGCACACCATGAGTTCTCCCGACGCAAAGCCCTTTCGTATCAGGATATGACGGACAAGCCCCTCTCCGGTTTTCTCATTATATGCTGTGACTGCGTATTTTTTCATATAATCCAGCAGTATTTCGAGAATCACCCTGTTCTCCTTCACACCGAGCGCACAGTCTGTATTTGGTATGATGGAATGCGTTCTTCCGGCATAAAAACCCGTCACCAGCCTGCCCTCTCTATCCACGCCAATCGGAAACTGTGCCTTGTTCCGATAATAAAAAGGCTCCTCCATCCCTACGACCGGCTCCATCACCTGATCGAGCAGCTCCCCGGAAAAGCCGCCGATTCTGATCAGATTGTTTCTGACCTTATTCTCCTTATATGCCAGCTGTGCCGTGTAATCAAGCGCCTGTATCTGACAGCCGCCGCATTGCCTGTGATACGGGCACTTCGGTTCTGTACGGTTTGGAGAGGGCTCGATCACCCGCATCAGCCGGGCGTAAGCATAGCCCCTTTTTACCTTCACCACTTTTGCCTCCACCCGGTCACCGACCACAGCATCCTTCACGAAAAAGGGAAAGCCATCAATCTTCCCGATGCCCTCCCCATCGACTCCCATATCATCGATACACAGCATTACGATATCATCTTTTCTGTACTCCAATCCCATCCCTCCATCACAAGCCGCACACTGCGCCAGTCATCAAAATGGCATGTGCCACAATCACATTGTCCTCCTCAGATTCGTCTCAAACAGCCGGTTATAGCCAAGCCATCCGTTTTCCTGCGTGGATTCAAGAATCTCTGTAAACGTCTCCATCTTCGCGTCCGTGTCATCTGCATAGTTGAGCGCCAGCGCCTCGATCAGCGCAGGCTTTTTGGGCGAGCCATACTCGTACTCCCCATGATGTGCAAGAATGCAGTGCTTTAACTCCATCTCGAGCATAGGCGGAAAGCCCTGTATCTCCCGCGCCTTCTGTCCGATCATCTCCGAGCCCATCACGATATGCCCCAGAAACTGCCCCTCATCCGTGTAGTCATTCGCCGGAAAAGCACTGATCTCCCTTGTCTTGCCAATGTCGTGACAGATCGCGGCGGTGAGCAGCAGATCACGGTTTAAGGCCGGGTATGCAGTACAGTAATATTCACAGAGCTTTGTGACTCCGAGCGTGTGCTCCAACAGACCGCCGATAAAACCATGATGGACAGACTTTGCCGCCGACGCCCTCTTGAATCTGAGCGCAAACGCTTCATCCTCCACAAAAAATTTCTTTATTAATGTATTTAAATATGTATTTTGAATACTGTCAATGATCTTCAACAGCTCAGCGTACATCTCATCCAGATTCTTTTTGCTCACGGGCATATACTCACTCTCATCGTACTCGCCCTCCTCACATCTGCGCACACGCTTCACGTTGACCTGCAGAGCGCCGTTAAAGCTTGTGACATCACCGTACACCTCGATATAATCCATCGCCTCAAAATCAGCGATCCCTACATTGTTGGGGTCCCAGATTTTAGCGTCAAGCGTCCCAGTCCTGTCCTGCAGAATCACATTGTCATAATTCTTTCCATTTTTGGTCACCGCAGAACTCTTGAATTTACAAAAATAAATGTCAAAAACCCGGTCTCCATCTTTATAATCCTTAATATATTTCATATTTTATTCAATCCTTTCTGCTATTCTGTCTGCACTACAAAATGCATTTCCTCATAAGCCTCGACGCCTGCCCGCTGCACTACTATATTTATGCTGCTCTCCGCCTGGACATTCCGCAGCACATTCATGTAGTCCGCAGCGCTCTTGATATCCTGCAAACCGACGCGCACCACAATGTCGCCCTTCTGGAGCCCCTTGCGCATGGCAGGCGAATCCATATCGATATCGACAATATACGCACCCTGCGGAAGTCCCATCTCTGTCCTCACCTGCGCGGAAATGTCCTGCGCATAGATGCCAAGATAAGGAATCCGCTCCCCATTGGAAAGCTTTGCGATCAAGCCCTTCAGCTCGGTGATCCCGATTGCGGACAATAAATTTCTGGTATCGTCATGGTTGTGACTGTTGTCAATAATGCCAATGACCTCTCCCTTCATATTTATAAGAATACCACTTGGATTCGTGCCCGCATAGATATCCGTCGTCATCATTTTGTACTCACTGTCCGCCATCGTGACGACATTGCCCTTTGATGTAACCATGCCATAACAGACCGTATCCTTGTTGTATCCAAAGAGATTGCCGATCGCTATGACTGGAGAACCCGTAATGCCGGAGGAAATCGAACTGCCCAGCGCTGCGACAGTGATGCTGCCCAGCGTGCCTTCCTCTATATTCTTTAAATCAACCGCCAGGACTGCCAGATCTGTATTCTGGTCATACTGCTTGATCACAGCCTCCGCATCCGTGCTGTCGCAGAAACTGATACGGATAGTCTCCGCGCCGTCCAGTGATGATTTTCGGCTGAGTATCAGAAGTTCCCGATTGTTGTTTGCTATGATGACGCCGGCCGTCGTTCCCTCACTCTGAACCGTGTTGTTGAACCAATCCACATCGGAGCGCACCGCCGTGACTGTCACCATGCCTGACACGACCTCCCCGTAAATCTTATAGAGCTCCTCATACTGTGTCTGATACGGCTTTAACAGTTCATACGGCGTGACTTCCTCCTGATTCTCCGCCAGCTCTCCTGCACTCATCCCTCCTGTCTCGGAACGTTCTTCCTCAGAGTGGTCTTCCCGCGCATCTTCCCCATCAAGATAATCCGGAGCCAGGCTGTTTTCATGCACATCACTTTCATCAGACTCCCTTGCGCCAGTCCCCTCCGCAGCCGCACTCTCCCTGTCGGGATCGTACACATCAGTGCCAACCCCCGACGCTGATTCCGCTGTCTTTGTCTCCGCAGTCTGCCCCTCCCCGTCATCATGAGCAGAACTATGAATGTCCTGCGTCTCGCTTTCCTCCTGACTCACCGTAGTGCCCTCTGTCAGCATATCTTCGGGAAGCATCTCATTCTGTTCCTGCGGAAATGTCACCATCTCCGGCTCCTCCTCGGGATAAAGCCAGTTGTTGAGAACAGGCTCCAGCAATAAAAATGATAAGCACGCCAATAAACCAAACAGCACCGCCATGGACGCTGTGATGATCGTCCGCTTCAAAAGCTTCTTTTTATTGATCGGCCGCTCCTTGATCTTCTCCTGTAAAAACTCGAAATCACTTGCCGCCCCGGGAGACTCCTTCTTGTCCTGAGACTCTGAATCCACGCTATTTTCTCCATTCATTCGCATCCTGCCTCTCCCTCCTCTTTTCCTAGAGCATGTATGTAAAATCATTCCTGCCATATTATGGCATGACATTTGCACGCCCCACTTTGCGTGATATTTGCGCCAAATTCAGTCGACGTAGCCCGCTACGCCTCCTTCATTTGGCACAAATCTCCCACAAATTGTGACGCACATCTGACAGAAAGCATTTTACATACACGCTCTAGTATAGCCGATCGTTTTTCGATGGTCAATGTATTTATTGCTAATCCTATCCCATGGCAAAATTTTCACCCAAATCCTACTCAAAAAAACTTGTATGAATATAAAAAAAATGATAGAATATCCTTTGTATCATCATATTTTATTAACACAGACGATAAAGAGGATTAATTATGAAAAAAATCAAGCTTATGTGCGCCACACTTACAGCTATACTCACTTTTGGCAATTATACAGGAGGAGCTGTATGTGCAGCGTCAGATGACACACAGACGAAAAAAAGTCAAACAGCTGAAACACGAACAGAAGAAACACAGACAAAAGAAACACAGACAAAAGAAACACAAATAGATGAAGCTATGACAGAAGAATCGCAGCCCGGTACAGCCCTGTCGGATGAAGAACTCGCAGCATATTACAGCGATTCTGTCTTTGTCGGAGACTCCATCATGGTCGGATTCCGCAATTACAGCGCGAAGCAGACATCCTATGTGCATGACATCCAGTTTCTGGCTGTGGGAAGCTACTCGGCATTTAACGCAGTGAAGCCTGTGACGGACAGCAATGTCCACCCGGTATACAAAGGCAAGAAATGTCAGATATGGAACGCGATTCCCCTCATTGGCAGCAAGCGCGCGTTCATTCTTCTGGGAATGAACGATATCAGCATCCTCGGACTTGAGGGCGCACGCGACCAGTACAAAGCGCTGATCGACAAGATACTGGAGACTTCACCTGACATCGAGATCCATATTATCAGCGTGACCTACACACTTGAGGGACAGGGCAAGGGAAAATTAAACAACGACAATCTCGCACAGTACAATGTTCTTCTGCAGGAAATGGCAGAGGAAAACGGATGGGGGTACATCGATCTGTGCACTCCCATATCCGACGGAAACGGAAACCTTGCCGAAGAGTACTGCAGCGACGGCTTTGTCCATCTCTCCAACTCGGCCTACAGCGTATGGGAAGCACGGCTCACCGACTATGCAAACGCTCAGGCAGATCTGGAAAAAACCGGGGCAGATACGGAGCCCACTGCAGATGCAGACACTGAAACAAATACAGAGACAAACACAGAAGTACCAGAAGCTGATACCAAAAAGGATACCAAATCCAAAATTGAAACCCTGTTGGAATCAAATACTTCTCAGACAACAAAAGGGAGAGAACAATCATGAATAAAATAAAATTTACAAAAGTTATGGCAGTTTTTGCAGCCGCTGCACTGTGCTGTGCCGGATGCTCTGACAATGCAGCGCCTACTGCAGGCACTGCGGACCAGACTGCCGCTTCCAATACATCACAGACAGCAGACAGCTCTGACAATGCACAAGCCAAGTCCATCGATGAGATCTATCAGGAGATCGAACAGTCCGTGTCCCTGCAGTCACCGCAGCGCATGGATGACGACTTTATCTCCAACTATTACGGTATCGATGCGGCGACACTTGACTCGTATGTGTTCTCCATGTCGGAGGACGCCGCACAGGCGGAGACCATCATCATCATGAAAGTAAAAAATACGGACGACCTGACAGGACTGGCTGACAGCCTGCAGGCCATCGTGGATGAGAAGAAAAATGAGATGGAAAACTATATTCCTGAACAGTTTGCGATCGTAGAGAAAAGCAAGGTTCAGGCAAAGGATAACTATGTATGGCTCGTGATCTCCGACAATGCCGACGCGATCACGGACATCATCGAAAACGGATTATCTTGAGTGCAGAACTGGGAGGATTATCATGGTCTTTAGCTGTATTCCATTCCTGTTTTTTTTCCTGCCGCTCTGCCTGATTTTGTATTATGCGGTCCCATTTTCATGGAAAAATGGGATTTTGCTTATTTTCAGCCTTATTTTTTACGCGTGGGGAGAACCGCTGTACATTCTTCTGATGCTCTTTTCCACCGCACTCGACTACACCAACGGACGGCTAATGGAGCGCTTTGGCACGACCAAGGGCAGGAGAACTTTTTTCCTGTGCTGCAGCATTTGCATCAACCTGTCCATACTTGCCTTTTTTAAGTATGCGGATTTTGCCATTGCATCCGTAAACGGACTGCTTGGCACACAGTTTGCGCAGCCAGGGATACACCTTCCTGTCGGTATCAGCTTTTACACGTTTCAGACGATGAGCTATATCATCGATCTGTACCGCGGCGAGGTGAAGGCGGAACACAGCTACACGGCGTATCTCACCTACGTGTCCATGTTCCCGCAGCTTGTGGCAGGTCCGATCGTGCGCTTTTCTGACATTCAGGAACAGCTCCATGACAGGCGGCTCACACTGGAGGGATTTGAGCAGGGAATGCTGCGCTTTATGATGGGCCTGTTTAAGAAAGTGCTCATCGCCAACCAGGCCGGCGCCCTGTGGGAGGAAATCCGCGTCCTGGGCGCTGCTGACACGAGTGTCGCGACGGCATGGCTTGGCGCACTCTGCTTTACGCTGCAGCTCTATTTTGACTTTAGCGCGTACAGTGATATGGCAATCGGAATGGGGCATATGCTCGACTTTCATTATAATGAGAACTTTAACTACCCGCTGACAGCCGTCTCCGTGACGGATTTCTGGCGGCGGTGGCATATATCGCTGTCCACATGGTTTCGCGATTATGTATATATCCCGCTCGGCGGAAACAGGAGGGGTGTTCCCCGCCACCTGTTCAACATTGCCGTCGTGTGGTTTCTGACTGGTATGTGGCACGGGGCGTCGTGGAACTTTATCCTGTGGGGCGTTTACTACGGGATTCTGCTCATGCTTGAAAAATATGTGTGGGGAAAAACGCTCGCCAAATTTCCAAAATGGATACAGCACGCCTATGCGTTTCTGATTGTCGTGTTTGGGTTTGTCATTTTTGCCATCACAGACTTTGGAGAGCTTGGACGCTATATCGCCCTGCTCTTCTCCTTTGCGACCAACACGCTTGCTGATACCCGTTTTCTCTGGTATCTTGGCAATTACGGCGTCGTGCTCGTCGCCGCCTGCGTCCTCATGTGCCCTGTATATCCGTGGCTCTGCCGGAAAGCGTCGACACTCAGCAGGGGAAAGGGCTGCGTTTTGTCCGTGTTTGCCGGAATCGGTATGCTGCTATTGTTTATCCTGTCAACCGCCTACATGGTGAGTGACACTTACAATCCGTTTTTGTATTTCCGGTTCTGATTCTTTTTGCGGAACTGTCGGGAGAAGGAACATATGGCAAAGGTATCCCACGATTTACTACAGTTTGAACATGAATTGATAAAACAATGCGGCTTTTCCAACGACCGTTTTCACAAGGTCAGAAACGCGCAGTACCAAAATGTGTATCAACAGATTGCCGACAAGTATGCTGACAAGACCAAAACATGGAAAAACGGGCTGCACTGGGCGAACACAAACGGCTACAGTCCAAAGAGCATGCAGGACTTCGCAGGCTGCTTTGCGGCGGATTCTGAAACATGGTTCCATCATCTGCCACAGATCCTGCCGGACGATTCTATGGTTTACTTCCTGATCGACATCGACGGCCGCGACTGGCATTTGGGCGAAACTTTCTGGATTTTTGAGAGTTATATCCCGGAATTAATACAGGCGCTTGATTTATTGAACAGCACCGCCTTTTTGTCAAGAGGCTGGCCGGACTATTATATTGTTTCCAAGAAATACCAGTGGCTCATCGGTTTTAACCATCATGATGTCGTTTCATGCATCGGGAAAGGGCTGAACGTAGGCTGCCTGAATCAATAGAACCAGAAACTTTTAAGTTTCTTGCTGAAAGGATTGATCAGCAATGATTACAAATATGAAAATAAAGAGAACTGTCGTATGCCTGCTCTGCATCGGTGTCATATCGATGTCCGTATGCCTGCTTGTCAGCCCGAAGAAAGAATTTTCTGAAAACGAAAACAGATATCTCGCAAAATTTCCATCCTTCTCCGCCAAAGCACTGCTCAGCGGAGACTACACGGATTCTCTGGGTGACTGGCTGGCTGACCACTTTCCGCAGCGGGATTTCTTTGTGGGATTAAAAAGCGGCGCAGAGATCGCAGGCGGCAGAAAGGAGATCAATCACGTCTATATCGCGCAGGATGATTATCTCATTGAGGCCTATGCCAAACCGCAAAACACTGAGCGCATCACTGACACGCTTGTCAGATTTTACGAAAAGATTGACACGGCGAACATTGATGTCCATCTGATGCTTGTGCCGACCGCGGTGACTATATACAATGACAAGCTGCCGACATACGCGCCCGCGTCTGATCAGATGGCAACCGCTGCTGACATCTATGACACAACGGGTGTCCCTGCGATCGACTGCACGGACCGGCTCTTTGACAGCGTCTCCGCGGGACAGCTATACTACCGCACCGACCATCACTGGACGACACTGGGCGCTTATTATGGCTATCTCGCATACTGCGACGCCAAAAATATGACACCCGTGTCACTTGACGCGCTGACACAAGAGACTGTCACGGAGGAGTTTGCCGGGACGCTGTACTCGAAAGTGAACGATTACAGCCACCCGAAGGACGCCATCACGATATATACGAACCCCGCAGATGACCTCACTGTCACCTACGCGGATACAGGCGAAGTGGCCAACAGCCTGTACAACCTTGACTATGTAAACGAAAAAGACAAATACTCCCTTTTTCTCAACAATATCCATCCGCTGGTTGAGATCGAGAACAGGACGGCCGACTCACAGGATGCGCTCTTGCTGATCAAGGACAGCTACGCCAATTCCATGGTGCCGTTTCTCGCACACCATTACAGAAAGATCTATGTACTTGACACCAGATACTACAGGGATGGTCCGTCCTCCTTTCTGGAAGCGCACAGAGACATCACCGACGTATTGCTGTTATATAACATGAACACCCTCGATGGCGACACAGGCATCCGGGGGATTTACTAAGACTACATCCCTGTCGCAGCGCCTCTGGCGGGACCGGGATTCATGGAGGACGATTATGAACGACAAAGCACTACGAATATTGGAATATCATAAAATCATCAATCTGCTCGTCGACAAAGCAAGCTCTGCTTCCGGAAAAGAGCTCTGCCAGAAGCTGACGCCGATGACAGACATCAAAGAGATCGAAGAATCCCAGCAGCAGACTGCCGACGCGTTTACCCGTCTGGTCAAAGGCGGGCGGATTCATTTCAGCGGCAACAAGGACATCAGCTTCAGCATCAAATCACTTGAGATCGGAAGCGCCCTCTCCGCCGCAGAGCTGCTGAAAATCGCAGCATCCCTCGCCTGCGCCACAAGGGCAAAAGCATTCGCGCGCTCAGAACACGATGATGAGATCGCCGACAGTCTGCAGGAATACTTCGCCGCGCTGGAGCCTCTGACGCCGCTCCAGAATGAGATCAACCGCTGTATCATCTCCGAGGAGGAGATTGCCGACGATGCGAGCCCGACGCTCAAGCACATCCGGCGCAGTATCCATCTGACCAACGACAAAATACACAGCCAGCTCACAAACATGGTAAACGGAAGCTACCGGACTTACCTGCAGGACGCCGTGATTACGATGCGCGACAACCGATACTGTATTCCCGTCAAGTCCGAACACAAGGGAAATGTCCCCGGAATGGTTCACGACCAGTCCTCCACAGGCTCCACACTTTTTATCGAGCCTGCTGTCGTTGTGGAGCTGAACAACCAGCTCAAGGAACTCGCTTTAAAAGAAAAGGAAGAGATCGAGCGCATTCTCGCAGAACTCAGCGCCAGCGCGGGAGAACATACCGAGGAGCTTGCGGACAACTTCCGCCTGCTGACAAAGCTTGATTTCATCTTTGCAAAGGCAGGGCTTGCCATCGACATGAACGCGTCGCGCCCGCTCTTTAATCAAAACCGCTATATCAATATCCGCAGGGGGCGCCATCCGTTGCTGGACAGGAAAAAAGTAGTTCCCATTGACATCAGCCTTGGCAGAGACTTTGACCTTTTGGTTGTCACAGGCCCCAACACCGGCGGAAAAACAGTATCACTAAAGACCGTCGGACTCTTTGCACTGATGGGACAGTCCGGACTTCACATACCGGCTCTCGACCGCTCCGAGCTTGGCATCTTTACGGAAGTGTACGCGGACATTGGGGACGAGCAGAGCATCGAGCAAAATTTGTCCACCTTCTCCGCGCACATGACCAACACAATCTCGATATTAAAAAACGCGGACGAAAACTCCCTCTGCATTTTTGATGAGCTCGGCGCCGGAACCGATCCGACAGAGGGCGCAGCGCTTGCGATCGCGATCTTAAAGCATCTGCACGACAAGGGAATCCGCACGATGGCAACCACGCACTACAGCGAGCTCAAGGTGTTTGCGCTCACGACTTCCTACGTGGAAAATGCCTGCTGTGAGTTTGACGTGGAGACGCTCCGTCCGACCTACCGGCTCCTGATCGGCATTCCGGGCAAGAGCAACGCCTTTGCTATCTCATCCAAGCTCGGTCTGCCGGATGATATCATCGCGTCCGCCAGAGAACACATCAGCGAGGAGGACGAAAGCTTTGAGGACCTGCTCGCCGATCTTGAGACCAGCAGGCGCACGATTGAAAATGAGCGAAATGAAATCCAGCGCTACAAGGCTGAAGTAGAATCCTTAAAAAAGAAACTGGAGCAGAAACAGGAGCGCCTCGATGCACAGAAAGACAAAATTCTGCGCGAGGCAAACGAGGAGGCACGCAAAATCCTCCAGGAAGCAAAGGATGTAGCCGACGAGACAATAAGAGATTTCCAGAAGGTCAGCGTCAACAAGACCTCCATTCAGGAGTTGGAGAAAAAAAGAACCAAGGTTCGCGACAAGATTTCAGAGAAAAACGCAAAGCTCTCAGCTGTACAGGAAAAACCGACACATAAAATCTTAAAACCAGCCCAGATCAAACCCGGGGATATGGTGAAGGTGGTGTCCATGGGCTTAAAAGGCACCGTCTCCTCCAAGCCGGACGCAAAGGGCGATCTCTTCGTACAGTGCGGCATTATCCGCTCCAAAGTCAATATCAGGGATCTGGTACTGATCAACGAGGACGCGCTGTCCGGCACCGCCGCCTACAAAAAAAGCTTTGGCGGCGCAGGCGGTTCCAAAAGAAGCTCCGGCGGTGGGAATATCGGCATGTCCAAGGCTGCCACCCTCTCCACCGAGATCAATCTGCTCGGAAAGACCGTGGACGAGGCGCTCGCAGAGCTTGACAAATATCTTGATGACGCCTATCTGTCCCACGCTCCCAGCGTGCGCATCGTGCATGGCAAGGGAACAGGCGCGTTGCGGCAGGCCGTCCAGCAACACTTAAAGCGCGTCTCCTATGTGAAATCCTATCATCTTGGCGAGTACGGCGAGGGGGATTCCGGTGTGACGATCGCAGAATTTAAATAAAACGAAAAGAATATCTAAGGCAGTAAAAGACACTGCCTTAGATATTCTATGTTTCGTTTAGAAGAACGCCAAAAGGCAGGCGTTCTTCACATAAGTAATAAACGAAATAATGAATAGAGGAAGAAAAAATGGCAAACAAACAAAAAATACTGATTGTTGATGATGATGAAAACATTGCGGAACTGATTTCTTTGTATATGACAAAGGAATGCTTTGAGACGAAAATCGTATACGACGGGGAGTCCGCACTGCAGGAAGTGAGCGGCTTTGCGCCGGACCTGATTCTTCTCGACCTGATGCTCCCCGGCATTGACGGCTATCAGGTGTGCCGCGAGGTTCGCCAGAAATCACAGACGCCGATCATCATGCTGTCCGCAAAGGGCGAGGTGTTTGACAAGGTGCTCGGACTGGAACTCGGCGCTGATGATTACCTGGAAAAGCCATTTGATACCAAGGAGCTTGTGGCACGCGTGAAGGCAGTTTTGCGCCGCTACAAAGCCGCGCCGCCGGCGGAACAGGTCGCCGATGCCAAACAGGTCACCTATCCCGATCTCACGATCAACCTCACCAACTATTCCGTGATCTATCACGGAAAGACAGTGGACATGCCGCCCAAGGAACTGGAGCTTTTGTACTTTCTCGCCGCGTCTCCCAATCATGTGTACACCAGAGACCAGCTGCTCAACCAGATCTGGGGATATGATTATATCGGTGACACGCGCACTGTGGACGTGCATATCAAACGTCTCCGCGAAAAGATCAAGGACCATGAATCGTGGCGCATCTCAACGATCTGGGGCGTCGGTTACAAATTCGAAGTCAAGAATTGATCGGAAATGAGGTTTTTTGGAGGTTTTTTGATTGAAACGAACACTCTATTTAAAATTTGTACTGGCCTATTTTATCTTTGCATTTTTTGGTTTTATCGTCGTCGCGACCTTCACATCCAGCATGACGCTTGAGCACATGAAGCGCGAGCGCGCCGACTCCTTATACAAAGAAGCCCTGCTGATTGCCGACTCCTACGCTGCGGATTTATACAGCAATGAGATCACGCTCGAATCTGTCTGGCGCCAGATCGAGGCGATCGGCACCTTCCTGGACGCCTCGATCTGGATTGTCAATCCGTCGGGGCTGATCGTGCTGGATTCGAGCTCACCGCTTGAGATCGAAAATCCCACCACGATTCCCAATTTCAGTCCGACGATCACAGGAAATTCTTTCTATACGACGGGGAATTTTTTTGGTATGTTTGATTCAGAGATGATCTCCGCTTTTGCGCCGATCACCTCCAAGTACAAGGTAAAAGGCTATGTGGTCATCCATGCATCTGTCGATGGTCTGCAGTCCTCCTGCAACTCGCTGCTGAATATATCCTACATCACGCTGGTAATCCTCTTTTTGCTGTCGCTGATCATCCTGCTCTTTTTCACAGAGATGGTATATCTGCCGCTCCGCAAGATCACGCACGCGACAGAGCAGTACGCCATCGGTAATTTCAGATATGAGTTTCAGGTCGACAGCGAGGACGAGATCGGCTACCTCGCCGCCTCCCTCGCCTACATGGCAAGCGAGGTGGCAAAGAGCGAGGACAACCAGAAACGTCTCGTGGCAAACATCTCCCACGATTTCCGCTCCCCGCTCACTTCCATGCGGGGATATCTCGAGGCGATGCTCGACGGTACGATTCCTCCCGAGATGCATGAGAAATATATCCGCGTGGTATTAAACGAGACAGACCGCCTGACAAAACTGACCAACTCTCTGCTCACGCTCAACAACCTGACTACCAAGGGCATGATTCTGGACCGAAGCAACTTCGACATCAATCAAGTCATCAAAAACACGGCGATGTCCTTCGAGGGAACCTGCCGCGAAAAACTGATCTCCATCGAGCTCGTCCTCACTGGAGACGAAATGTACGTGAACGCGGATATGGTAAAAATCCAGCAGGTACTCTACAATCTGGTGGACAACGCCATCAAATTCAGCCACAAAAATTCCTCGATCAAGCTTGAGACTGTGGAGAAATCCAACAAGCTGCTGGTATCTGTCAAGGACAACGGCATCGGGATTCCCAAAGACAGCATCCGCCTGATCTGGAACCGCTTCTATAAGACAGATCTCTCGCGCGGCAAGGACAAAAAGGGAACCGGATTAGGTCTCTCCATCACCCGGGAGATCATCCAGTCCCATAATGAAAATATCAATGTGATCAGCACAGAGGGCGTCGGAACGGAATTTATCTTCACGCTGGAGAAGGCTGAGGGGAAGTGAATCTCCTCAGCTACGGCTACAGTGTACGATCACCTTCGCCAAAGCCTCTGCATTCCCCATCTCAGTCCAGAATACCTTATCCGAAAGCCCATAAATCTCGCGGTTCGCCCTGTTATCTCCCAAAACCATATTTTTCCCCATGCTCTCATAAATATATGCTTTTCCCGGTATCGTTCTTTTTGCCTTGTCAATATCACGGTTAAAATGCCCTGCAAGACACAAATCTGCATTGGCAATATACTCTGCCAGCTCCTCCTGACTAAGCCAGTCTATATATTCCACATTGTCCTGAACAGGCACCCTATACTTTGGGGAAAGCGGTCCTATCATCTGAAAAAAGATGTTCTTCTCATCCCTGAGCATTTCAATCGCATTCAACACGATATTCACACCCTGTAGCGGCAATATACTGCCAAAATATAAAACCACATACTTGTCCGCCAGCTCACGTCCTTTCCGCTGTTCTCGCGGATAATAAATTGTCTTGTCCGCTTCCAGATATACTGTCTTGAATTTCTTCCGATCACCGTGAAACGCGCGGATAAAATATTCCGCATCCGCCTTAGTATCCGTGATAACCAAATCCGCTTTCCTGATCACAAAGGTATCAACCCAGCGGCACAATCCGGCGATCGGGTTATGTCCGGAAAATTTCTTCCGGTCATTGACCAGCGTATCATATACGGAGACAAAAAAGTCTATCATAATTTCCTTATTCTTAAATTTCAGAAAAAAAGGTGCAACAAGCTGCGGCGCAAAACCAATAAAAATCACATCATAATTCCTGCCTGAGACAATCAGCTTGCACCACACTTCAAGGATTCTCACAATATAGTTTTTTTTGTCTGAATACAATACTTTCAACCGGCCTGAATATTTTTTCAGGAAAGTTATCTCCTGCACATTTCGTATATAATCGATATTCTTCGTTGTCACAAACAGAACCTTTTTATCCTTAATCTTATGCTCTAACTGTATCATTTCCTATCCCCCGGATTCCTGCCAGCAATTCCCATGCAGCATGTAGAAAATACACTCCCCACCCTGACTGCAGCCGCCCCACCAATGCCATGATCTTGAGTTTCCACTCCAGGTCACACAATCTGACTGTATGAAAAGCAGTACAATATGGTTTACTCTCCATCACCTGCTTTACATAATGAACCTTTTCCCGCAGGCTCTTCTGATTTTCCCTGTTAAAAAAGCACAGACGACAACAGATACTAAACGACTTTATAATCCGACATGTCATTGCCCTCCGTAATACATCTGTATCCTCACCGCCCCACAAACCAAGCGAAAAAAGATAATCCCAGACTGCCCTATCCTGTAAAACCCTGTCCGGTTTGTACGTATTGGTTATCGAATCAGACACGAAACGGCGGTAATGATATGGTTTGATCTTCCTGCACACTGCATTTCGCGCGGCTCCCAGCACCTCGAAATTAAATACCATATCATCAAGCACCTTCAGGTGTTCACAAAACAGCAGATGATTCCCCGCAAGGAAATCCCTGCGGTACACCTTATCCCAGGGCGCACCCATCGGATCGTTTTTTGTCTTTCTCCATAAAGGAGCATACAGAATGCCACTCTGCAGCCTCCGTATCCTCTTAATGTCGATACTGTCCGTGATATCTTCCTCCCGCGAAAAATGTACCCACTCCTTCTGCTTATGTCCGACATTCTGGTATGCCTCCATGAGTAACACATCAGCGTCTGGATGTTTCGAAACAGCCGCACAGATCACCCGAACTCCGCCATTTTCCATCCAGTCGTCTGAGTCCACAAAATACAGCCATTCTCCCTGCGCCATGCGGATACCGGTGTTCCTCGCTGCTGCCACCCCTGCATTTTGCCTGTGTATCACTTTCACACATTGATATTTTCGGGCAAATTCATCCGCAATCCTGCCGGACCTGTCCGTCGAGCCATCATCCACCACAAGAACCTCTATCAGCTTCAACGTATTCTCATTTTCATCTAGTATACTCCGCAGACATTTTGTTATGTACTTCTCAACATTATAAACCGGAATGATGATCGATAATAACTTATTCTTGATCATATACGCTCCTCCAATATTTTATGTCATGCAATGACGCCCACTCTGCCCGGTAATCCGCTTTGCTGCTGTCATATTTCGTGCAGATCAGCATCAATGACCTGATATAAAATGAAAGAAACGCAAATATCTGGCGGAAAGAACGCCTCACCTCAATCCCCTGCATACTTGTATCATCATACAGTACAATCCTGCCTGTCCTATACAAATCTATGGGATGAACACCCATGGTAAATGCCTTTGTTTCCTTTGCAGGAGGCAGAATCCATCCGTTCAGTGTGATCATCTGCCACAGCAGACCTTGCAATTTCTTTTTCCTGACTGCCCATCTGAAAATTTCCTTTACACTATTCCGCTCTGACAAATTGCTGCATTTTATATATTTACAGTGCTTTAATTTTTCTGACACATCTGTCATTTTATATCCCATCTGTATGATTTTCTGATGGTATGCCGCCGCATCCACCCGCATAAGCCACTCGGGGCCTTTGCAGAAATCTACCATTGCCTGATAGATCAGCTCCATATCCTTATATCGATATCGGAGTAATGCCATCAGCAATCTGACAGCCATCGTCTTAGCCAACTGTTTCTTTCCGAAATCCGGACAATATTTCGCGTTCACGATCAGCATATTTCTGAGATTGTAATACTCGTTACTCGATACACGCCTGTTATCCATCACAGGATGTCGGACAGCAATGCCATTCATGCTGATAATGTTTTTCGCATTCCTCAGACTATACTCCACATCATCCTCATGGATAAATACAGGAATCGGAAGATTGTCCTTCCTCACAGCCGCTATCGGCACACAACAGTACCACCACGCTGCATAATCTCGCTCCTGTTCCACTTCGTTCCACACGACATTGGAGAATTTCTGCAAATCGAGTCCCCTGTTGACAAAACGACACCTTCCGCTATTCCATGCCGCGCCGTTTTCATGCTGTATAGATCTCTTTTCAAGCCGCAGCATTGCACCGGCAATAAAGTCAGACTGATATTGCGGTTTCATACATCTGAGCATTGTGTAGGTTCGAATCAGCCCCTCCGTCAATATTTCCACGTCATCATCCATAAAAATGACATGTGTGATGTTTTTTTCCCGCTTTATCTTGTCAATCTCGATCAACCCTCTGGCAAAGCCTCCTGCCCCTCCTACATTCGGATTATGGCATATATGGACATCATCGTTCTGCAGCGCGTCAATTGGCAGTGTGCTGCCATTGTCCGTAATAAACACCTGCAGATGTCCATGCAATATGGAGTCCTCATTTTCCAGAAATGAGTTGCGCAGCAGCTCCAGATTACGCATGAGGAATGCTTCCCGTTTATAAGTGCAAATGTTTAATGCCAGTATGATATCCCGCTCGGCGGCTGCCTCTCCATCAAAATATGCACCGCGGCATGCTGCCCCGTCTGTCAGCGCCCTCAGCGAAAAATAAACTACCCCCTGCCGCTGCATTGGTATGTCATACCTGATCTCATCGCCCTCAACTGCCTCCACACACCCGCCAGCTATCTTTTTCCGGCGCTGCTTCTTATGATGGTCTATATACACATAATAAACCTGAACCATAAAGTTTCCTTCGAGACACAGATGCAGCGTGATCTTTTGCAGATCGCAATAGGTGCACCATTTACCGACCGAAAAGGCATTCAGATATGCTTTCGTCGACCATTCAGCGTCCTTCCCCAAAATGACACTATTGTCATTTTCGTATTTAATCAAACCACTACTGTGGCTGTACAATCCATCTGTGTTTTCTGATAATAATACTTTCTGTAGAATCATTCACCCATTCCCCATAAACTTCAAATAGTGTTCCAGCACAGTATTTGTATTCCCGATCTCCCTCATCTCACCATCATGTGCTGTCCATATCTATGCCTCCACATTATTCAAAACCTTTGCAACATCGCAGCTATTGTATTTATGTTCCTGTTTCCTGCCCTCATTATATGATCGCATTCAATTTTGAAAAACTGATGTAAAATATCACACAAGATTTCATACTTTACATCAGTTTCCCTGTTTGCCTGTATCCGGTTATTCAATTCTCAGACTCTCTCCAAAAGTCCTGCCGCCTGCTCAAAGGCTTCTATCGATTCCGCCCTGGATGCCAGTTTAAGCCAACTTCTTAGCACTTCCAGATCGGTCTGCCCCATAATCAGCTCTTCCAACGCTGATGACGGTTCGCCGATTTCCTCCAATAGATCTATGATATCTTCCGCCTTTCCCTTAACTTCGCCCATACGCTTCTGATCTTCCCACGCCTTGCACATATCTGTTTTCCTCTCTTTCTGATTCGCCGGTACTTTCAGCCCAGTAAATACATTGATTGCCGATACCGCCTCGTTTTCCAAACTTTTAAACCTTGGATTCGCGTCCAGCACTTCTTTCATTTTCATCCTGTCGTCTGATGCCTTTATAATCTCCAATACTTCCCGCAGTGATGTGCGGAACTTCTCAAAATCTGTTATCTCATTTGGCACGATCAGATGCAGGCGATAGTCCTCCACATATTTGAGTATTTGTGGATCTGATACCGCAAGCATCTCATGCAGGCTCCGCGGAGCATCCCACTCATCCGCTCCCCAGTACACCGTCAAGGTGATGACAGGCGTCAGTTTATCCTCTTTGTGAAAACCAGATAGAAACTCCGCACTTGATCCATAGTCCTTGTCTTTTTTGTGCTTCCTAGCCGCCTCGATCACCTGCGCGCCATAATTCATTCCATCATAAATGATGTTTTTGATGGGCATCGCATAATGGATTTCACCTTGGTTCTCAATCCCCAGCAGTACAAATACTGTTGTCTTTGTCGCCTTTATTATAGCATGTTTTAACAGATCACGCCACTTTTGTTTCTGAATCTCCTTCTTATTTCTCCCATATAAGGAAAGTACCTCCGTCGTGTCCCGCTCCTCAAGATCTTCCGGTCTGATTGCCTGTCTGCCATCAAACAGATAGTAATTTAAGAGGTCTGCAAACCTTTCGTTATTAGATAAAAATTCTCTCGCCTTCGCATCCTTTGCTCCCATGTCCATCCTCTTTTCATCAGTTAGTTTTTACTTTGATATGACAATTGTCACCTGCATAGCAGTTATCGAACATATGTTATGAACTATTGTACGGCATTGGTGTGAGTTTGTCAAGCTTTTTCAGAAAATTTGTTCTATTTATTCTATTCCTGATGTAAGCATGAAATTGTCAATGTACAAGCAATGTTTATGACAGCAGCGCCTTCATAGTAAGGAATTGTTGTAAGAATCACTTTATGTATAAATCTGGCGGCGTTTTGAACGATAAACTCTTTTAAAAAGCTTTGTTTGTCTTTAATCACCTGGAAAACATATGCTATATGCAAATCTTTCGCGCCGGAGATGTTTCGTGAGCTGAGATGCGGGATTATATCCGCTGGTTACAGAACACCAGAAACCTTTCTGACCGCACCATCAACTGTGTCATCTCACAACTGCACTTTTTCACCCTTTATGTCCTTCACAGGCCGTAGGATGATACACAGCTCCTTATGCGTAAATTTGATGAATCCCTATGTCCCCTCAAAACAGGATATGGCCATACTTATTGAAAAATGCTGCAAAAAGCAGGGAAACACATCTGAAGCATCCGTTATTTCCCTGCCTTACAACCACAGTATAAAATTTTTATTCTGCCTTAGGAATTGTCAAAAAATAACTTATTAATTTGATAGTTCCTTATATGGTCTGAAGTCCTGCAAGCTGCTCTACTTCCCTTACGCTAAGTCCTGTATCTTCTGCAATTTCCTCGACCGTCTGTTTTTTCTCTTCAACAGCCAGAATGCCGTTTCCCTTTGAGTCTGACTTATGCCTTGACTTAAGATTGTCCTTGCACTTGTTTCGATCAATGCACCTCTCATCATATCACCTACAACTTTCTGCACATTCTCGAACTTCCGTGCGTTTTCCTTAATCACGTCGCCTGACAAATCAATAATTGTCCGCTTGTCAAACGCCCCGATTACTCCCTGCTGTTCCAGTCCGTCAAGCCTTTCTAAATTTCAAGCACCTATTTCATTTTGTCTTCCTTCCTTTTTTTGTCTCCATCATATCATTTCCTTGCGTCAGATTCAACACTAACCTCCACCACATGCTCTTTCAATTGCATTTTCATATACTCCCCATTTTCACTACCCGAACAGCAATTTCCCAACATGCGGAATCTTCCTCACTCCATAAACAATCATTCCACACACTGCCAGGGAACTGATCCATAATAAGCAGACTCTCAACGCAAACATGCCGCCAAATGTATTAATCCACAATTTTAA
>VSNM01000140.1 GCA_009774245.1 Lachnospiraceae bacterium
AAGAGCCGTGTGCGGGAAAGCCGCACGCACGGATCTGTGAGGGGCTGGCATCGTGAGGTGCCTGTCTACTCGACTGCCAAGATCGGTTAAAAGTAAGGAGAGGGGAATATGGAACAATTAAAAGCAAATGCCTTAAAAACTTTGAGATCAAATTTGCGGTAATTGATAGCAGATGATGCAGAAAATGTAGATGAAGCACTGGCAGACTACCTGGAAGGACAGCTAATGCTGAATGTCAAAGCTGGTTTTTATTCCAATGATGAAATCGCAGAAGAATGCATGGAGTATATTGAGGAAGAGTATCCTGAAGTGGAAAGCCATATTTCTGAGAGTAAGTTACAGGAGATTGTGAAAGGTTATCGCGATGAATATGCCAATACAGGTAAGCAGGAGAATTATTTGAAATTGGATTCTGCTTTTCAGAAGCTATATAAACAAGGGATTGTAGCATTGCATTGTGCGGGATATGTTCAGTCTGATGGGTTTGATGACTGTAATGAGATTGCTACAGATATGGACGAAAACGGGGAGACTGTAATCGGGTGCTGCTTTTATACATTGCAGGATTTGGAACATGTTTTGAACGAAGATACGACAAGTCTCCGCATATCGTTTGGAAATTATTTTGATAAACCAACGGCAGTGGAAATAGGTAAAATGATCGTGAAAGAATTGGAGGCGGCCGGCTTTGTCACAGAATGGAATCAGAGTGCTGATGAAAAAATAGCTATCCAGGATATGAAATGGGACAAGGTTTATGAAGCAAACGGGTATGCATTGTTGCAGCAGTTTACGGAAACAGGGACGGGTGATTTTATCGTTGAAAACGGCGTGCTGAAGAAATATACTGGTTCTGATGAAACGGTGGTGATTCCGGAGGGCATTACCGAAATCGGCCCCTTTGCTTTCAAGGACTGTATATCCCTGGTCAATATCACGATTCCGGACAGTGTAAACACAATTAAATATTCTGCCTTTTCCGGCTGTACCAGCTTATCCGGCGTTGTTCTTCCGGATCGCGTTACCGAAATTGATTCTTTTACATTTTGCAACTGTACCAGTCTTGCCAGCGTGTCCCTTCCGAAGGGATTAAGTAAAATCGGAGTAGGCGCTTTCATGCACTGCGTTAGTCTGACGGATGTCACAATTCCGGAGCATGTGGAAACGATCTGCAGTGCAGCCTTTAATAGCTGCAAGAAGCTGACAGGCATCACAGTCCCAGACGGTGTGAAGTCTTTAGATGGCACTATTTTCAACGGCTGTACCGCATTGACCAAGCTGATTCTTCCGACATCCAAATATCAGATATCTGGCATATTCGTGTTGTCCATGGACAGCAAAACAGTGCTGTTTTGTATCCCAGGTCTTGCCACGGGTGACATTGCCATCCCAGATGGGACGACTGTCATTGCGAACAATGCGTTTGTAAGTTGCAAGAATCTGACCAGTATTCACATTCCCGACAGTGTAAAAACGATCGGAAACGGTGCATTTTTTGGTTGTAAAGGCTTGATGAGCCTTACTCTTCCGGCTAAGGTGCGCAAAATTGATGAGTCAGCATTTCAAAGGTGTACCAGCCTGACCGATATGGTCATTCCTGATGGAGTGCGCAAAATCAATAAATGGACTTTTTGTCACTGTGCCAGTCTGAAAAGTGTTACCATTCCAGACGGGGTACGCAAAATAGACAAAAAAGCATTTGAGGATTGTGATCTTACTAAATTAACCATTTGCGCCACTGTTGGTTCCTATGCAGAAACGTATGCAATGGAAAACAAACTTTCTTTTTCTGCAATTTAAAGCGTGAAAGAAACGCTTATGTAAATAAATATACTGGCGGTCGAAAAGACTGACCGCTCAGTATAATGGGATGCGCACAACCGCATAAGGAAATATGCCACTTCGTGGCTGCGGTTGGCGCGATACTCACGGCAGATTTCATCTGTCGTGAGTATAATTTAGAAAGGAGACCGATCTTATGATCAGAGAAATCACAGAAAACGATTTTGACCAGCTCATGAAGCTCTATATGCAGCTTCACGACAACCCGTTTCCAGAAAAGAGCGAGCATGTGATGGCAGTCTGGGACAGTATCCTTGCGGACGAAAACCATCACATCATCGTGGCGGAGGAGGAGGGCAGTATCGTGTCTTCCTGCGTGTGCGTTATTATTCCGAATCTTACAAGAGGGCAGCGTCCGTATGCGTTCATCGAAAATGTGATTACCGATGAAAAATACCGCAATAAAGGTCTTGCTACTGCCTGTCTGGACTTTGCAAGGGAGATCGCGCGGCGCGAGAACTGCTATAAGATGATGCTGCTCACAGGCTCTAAGCAGGACAGTACCTTAAAGTTTTATGAGCAGGCAGGCTACAACAAAAATGATAAGACTGCGTTTATACAATGGCTGTAAGTTTACCAGATAAGTACGCAGATAAAACCTCTTATTTCCAAATACAAACCACTTGATGCAGGGCTATTTACATCAGTGGTTCTTTTCCTTATGATAAGGACAGCATGCAAGGAGTTTCTGAACGAATCTGCATGGTTTGCACCTACAAATATGAGGAGGGTTATAAGATGGCAAAAGCAGAAAAAAGATACAGGGGAATTTTTATAGTAACAGCATTTTTCGGACTGGTTTCCGCATGTTTCATGGCGGTATTTTCATTCTGTCTCGGAAAAGTGGTGGATGTGGTGATCAATCCGTCCGATTCGCTTCAGACGACAATGCTGCTGTGCATCGGTACGGCGGTGTGCGGACTGATCGCCTCGTTTTTGTATGATTACGCGAAGATCGTCTACGTCAACAGGATTGTCCGCTGTCTGAAAACGAATCTGTACAGGGCGCTTTACCACAAGGAGCTGAATGTCTTTCTATCGGAAAAAAACGGGCATTATCTCAGCCTGTACTCGAAGGACATTGATCTTGTGGTGGACAACTATCTGATGCCCAAATGCAACATCATCTCCAATATTCTGTCAGCCGTAGTTTGTCTATTGTCCATTTTTATCATCAACTGGAAACTTGGACTGTCGTTTGTCACGCTCTCTGGTCTGACAGTCGTTCTGTCCCAGATTCCGGGGGCAGTCATGGCGAGGAAAACAGTGGAGTACACACAGCATAACAGCAGCTACATGGCTGTGCTCGAAAATTATCTGAAAGGCTTTGAACAGGTAAAGCTGTTGGGACTGGGGAACCTGTTCAGCAAAAAATTAGACGCGAATGACAATGTGTATGAAAAATCAAGAAAAAACTATCTCTTTGCCAAAGTTGCATCCAATGATATCGGTATGTTCATCGGTATGCTCTCACAGTTATCCTGTATGGCAGTCGGAATATGGTTTGTACTTCGTGGCAGTATGACTGTAGGACTGCTGATCTCCGCGGTTCAGCTATTGAACGGCGTGTTCTCTCCACTGCAGTTTTTTGTGCAGGATAAAAATTTAATGAGAACGGCCGGTGAGATCATCCGGCGGATTGACGAGGAACAGACGATAGCGGAACACACAGAGAAAGAGCTTGTCGGCAAAGTGCAGGAGATCGCATTTCAGAATCTGAATCTGCAATTTGGAAACAAGGAGATCTTTCACGATTTTAATATGACCTTTGAGGCCGGCGGGAAATACGCCATTATCGGTGAATCCGGAAAAGGAAAGTCAACCCTGATGCACCTGCTGATGAAATATATGACAGGAAACGAGTACGAGGGAAAGGTACTGATCAACAAACAGGATATTCGCTCCTTGGATTCAGACAGTATTTATGATAAAATCGGTTATATCCAGCGAAATGAATTTCTGATCGACGGCTCTGTCAGAGACAATATCGTACTCTATAGAAAAGATGTCCCTGACACAGATGTAGAACAGGTCTGTCAGAATCTAAAGCTTGACAGTGAGCTTGTCCGCAAGGAGATTGACGCCGCCGATGCCGGTGAAGTTTCCTTCGGGGAAAAACAGCGAATCGATATCGCGCGGTTTATGATTCATGATTATGATGTCCTTGTGTTTGACGAACCGACGAGCAATCTGGACGCCGATACAGCGGGCGAAATATTTAACATGATCTTTGGTATCAGAGATAAGATCGTCATCGTGATTACGCATGACAGAAGCAGGGAAGTGCTTGACCGGTTTGACGCGGTGCTGCAGTTGTAAGGAACTGTAAACGAGTGGAAATTATGATTTATATTGTAGATAACCTTTTTAATTACCTTATATATTTGTTTATCCTTTATTATGGATTCAGACTGCGCCCGAGGAAAAATAAACTTTTTTGCGTGGCATCCGTACTTGTAGTATTGTCCGCAGGCGCTTTCAATACATTTTATGATGTCAATTCTCCAATGATATATATCATTTGGAGCGTGCTCTGTATCAGTTTGTTTTTCGAGGAACATTTAGGGCATCTGATTGTATTAAGCGCAGCCCTTATGTATTTTACAGGAATCATTGACACTTTCAGTGTCATGCTGATACAGATTGTACTGATCGGCGGCGGGATTTCCGGCGCCGACATTGCGTGGTGGATGGAACCTGCCTATCTGATCTCGTTTCTGGTATATCTTCTGGTATACTTATTGCTTCTCAAGAAAAATGAGGTTTATCTGTGTGATATAAAGCTGAAGTATCTGCTTGCTATTTTAATACAGGGAGCTATCTTTCAAATGTTTTATAACCTTGTGTTTGCCTCCTTCAATGAAAATCGCGCAAGCTACGACTGGGACGCATATGCGGTGTTTTTCGTCAGTATAGCAGGTGCGCTCTATTCCATCTTTCTTACGCTTGGACTTGCGATCAAAAACATCCTGTCGGACAGGCAGAACAGGGAACTTCAGTCGTATATGCAGATGCAAAAACAGCAGTACGATTACCAGCTGCAGCAGACGGTGGCAATGCGGCGTTTTAAGCACGATCTGACCAATCATATCGGCGTCCTCAGAGAACTGGTGAACCAGGAAAAGACAAATGCCGCCAAAGAATACATCGATACCATCTGGAATATTCAGGAGACATTTGATACAAAGATACATACAGGGGACAGTTTTCTCGATGTTATCATGAATTATTACCTATATCTGGCATCGAAGGAACAGATAGCGTTTATCGTCACTGGAAAGCTGTCCGGGAAAATGCCACTCGAGATGTTTGATCTGACAACGCTGATGGGAAATATCCTGCAGAATGCCGTGGAGGCGGCAGTCAAGGCAGATGTTCCAAAGATCAGGGTTGAGCTTGTAGAACATCAGAAGGAGTTTTTTATTGTTGTGTGCAATAGTGTATCCTACTTTAGGACTGTAAAAAAAGATACAGCAAATCACGGATTGGGCCTAAAAAATGTCGTTGCAGTGGTCGAAAAGTATCATGGTGAATCCTATATAGAGTCCATCACGGAAAATGGGGAGTCGTGGTTTCAGATCAGCATCGCGATTCCAAAGGAGAACATGGTATGAAAATAGGCATCGTAGAAGATGAGGCAATCTGGAGAGATACGATCCAAGCTGCGATTGAAAAATACTGCAGGGAAAAAAAGATTGCATCGCAGGTCAGCGCATACGGCAATGGAAAAGATTTTATGAGAGACGCTGATGCAGACCTGCTGTTTCTGGATATTGAGCTTGCGGAGGGTGAAGATGGTTTTGCGATCGCTGAAAAACTGATCAATTCCGGGAGCCAATGCAAGATCTGCTTTTTGACCTCGCACACGGAACTGGCCAGGTTCGGCTACAGAGTGAACGCTTTCCGCTACATCGACAAGAGGCATCTGGAAGAAATCGATGAGGCGCTTGATTCTTTTTTGAAGACAAGGATTCAGGATCGAATCATCTATTGTAATGACACCGCCGGGCTCCGCGTCCAGATAAACCTGAATAAACTTCTGCTTATCGAGACATGCGGAAGGAAACTGCGATATCTCATGCTGGACGGCCGCGAACATTTCTGCGACGGACGAATATCGGAAACCGCGCAAAGCCTGTCCCAGTTTGGCTTTTTTCAGATACAGCGATCCTATATTGTCAATATGAAATATATCGAAAAGGCAGACAGTCACGAGGTTACGCTGTGTAATGGATATCAGATTGCAATTGGAAGAGTTCACAGCAAGGAGTTCAAGAAAGAGTTCTTTCGATGGAGACTGTATTTTGGTAATTGATTTGCGTTGTTTGCGCAAAAATTGTGTCGTTTATGCGGATGTTATTTTATTGTTTTTTCTTCATGATATAATTTTGGATGACAAGGAGAGCGCCATCTTGATCTGCTTGCCGCGCTGGGCGTTCGTCAGCTCCGGCTGACATATTTTTTGGGACGCCTGTGTGCATAATTAATGCATTATCGAAAATGCAAATTATTTGTTCATAGGGGGAATTATTTGTGAAAAAGAAAGCAATAACAATCGCCGTGGGAGGAATCATGCTTGCACTTTCAGCCTGCGGTCAGGAAAAGAACTTGGAATACGAGCTGACAAACATAAGCGACAGTGCAGCCGATTCAACCGATGTGAAATTGGCAGAAAGCCATGAAGATAAGGGGCCGTCAGAGCCGGAAACAGTCTTTTATGAGAATGCACATACTGAATATACCGGAAATGAACCGTTATCGGATACCGGCAAAATTGACGCTGTCCTGGAAAGCCTGACGGGAGAATATGTGTATTCGTCTGATAGCGAAACCGGCAGGCTTTTCATTCAAAAATCATCTTACGGATACGATATTTCCGATTATAAATCAGACGCTCCCTATCGCTTTTTAGCCAATTCATCTAACATAGAAACCATAGATAATAACAGAATCTATATCAAATATCCTGAACAGGTATTCTCTGATGGAGAGGCTGTCTTTGGTTATTATATTCTGGAATATGGCACAGAAGGAATCGATGTGTATTACGGAAAAACTGCGTTTGAAGACGCTGCATTTTTATATCATGCGGCAAGGAATACGGAAACTTACGGGTATGAGGGGACGTATCTGGATTATAGCGTGAATGAGCCGGCGCTGGAAATCAAGAAAAACAGTGATGGAACCTACCAGGTTCAGATCGATTTATTCAGGCTGTATTCGCTTGACGGTGTTGGAAAGGAAACAGAGAACGGCCTGGAGTTCACGACGACAGAGCCCGGTCCTGGTGAAACGAAGATGAACGGAGTCATCACACTGGAAGGCTCTATCGCAACAGTGACCATTTTTGGTCAGGAATGGCTTGATTTTGCAGGGGTAAGTGAATACAAATTTTACAGGACATTAGATGTGCCAGACAATACAGATTCGGAAAAGACAGCAGAAGAGCTCTTTGATCAATTTATCAACGGCTCAATCAACGCGGTTGACTCCTCAGATTCGACATCAACATTTTCCATTACCGATTTAGAGAAGGACACCTATTCTGTCGGAGAGCAGGTCGACCTGGACAATGATGGGGAAAATGAACTCATTATCAATGGCCCTTATGGTGGGATGTATCTTGATGCACGTGATAATAAAGTTTATAAATTTGCCGGGGGCGATGGTACTGCCGTTGTTCTTTCTTATACCTACTATAATGGCGCTGTATGGATTATGTACAGCAACCAGTCGAGTGCAGGATTTGAATATTACCATATGGAAAAATATGAAGGCGCAGATCACTTAGCAGCAGAAATGAATTTTGGCGAGGAATTTGATGTCAATAATGCAGAGGCAGGAGTGAAATATACATTGAATGAAACAGAGATTTCTTACGATGAATATACAGCACTATGCAGCAGGATTTTCGCTGCGCAGGTAAGTACAAACTGAAAGGAATGCTTTAAAATTGTACTTACCTGCGCAGTAACGGGAATTAATTAAATCACATTATGAGAAAGTATCTCAAATTCCAAGAGATCGTTCAACTTCTCAAATTCCGCTATTAAGTCCAGTCCCATATAATCATCCTCTTTGCCGCGCCCATCACCTGTGAGGCGCAGGCAGAGGAGAATCCGATAATATCGGGTGACTTCCGGGCTGTCCAGGGGAAGCCATTCCTCCACCCATTCTTTACCATTGTGGTACTTATGCCGCAGCCGCCCATTCTTAATGTTGTATGGCTGATGTCTTTTGTCCCGATGGATATAGCCATAGGATACATCCCCCACATAATAATTCCCGGTAAGGTATCGGATATCGGGGAAAGAATCTACCTCAGACATGATGTCCTCACTATTGGGGTTCAGATAACACTGCCAGATGATCTCCTCAGCCAGAGACAGCATCTCATCCCAGCGGGAAGCCATCGCCTGATATTCCTCTGTGGTAATACCATCATCCAGATTAATTCGTGGCTTCATCTTTTCTTCCCAGGTGATGTATGTGTTTTGGTGTTCTCTTTCTCAAAAATGATCTGGTGAGGACGAACGCCAGTATTCTGTCGTTGGGAGTGTATTAAAGAATCCATGTGAAATCCCTCCTTATATGTATCACGATTTGCCGATTTGTCCTTCTTGCAGTATAGCACAAAGCCAACCAGCGTTCAACCCTTGCTACAAGTGTGTTCAAACACGCTCTAACCATTTTGTTTGTAAGCGGCAAATAATCGGCGTCTTATAATTAGTCTCCTATTCTGGTAGTATTGTTCTAAAATACTATCAGACA
>VSNM01000141.1 GCA_009774245.1 Lachnospiraceae bacterium
TATATCCGTAATCTACATAATATAGATGATAAAGTGCTTTCTGTTTCGCCACAGGCAGGAAAAGATAACAGGGTTTTTGTTGGAATTGTTACTATTTGCGGTATTCATAAATATTGTATACCACTTTCATCACCAAAAGAAAAGCATAAAAAAATGAAGAACTCTATGGATTTTTCAAAGATTGAAATAAATGGGAAACTTTTAGGTGTCCTGAATTTTAATCTGATGATACCTATTGAAGAAGATCAATTGCAGCTTGTAAATACCACTATTTTTAAGAGAGATAGGGAAAACATCAAATATTATAAGCGATTGTGTGTTCAGGAATTAGAATGGTGTCGGATCAATAGTGAAGTAATCTGTAATAAAGCAAATGTCTTGTATAAAAAGTACATTTCCAGTGAGCCATTTTCAGGCAGAAACCGCTGCCTAAATTTTCCTAAATTAGAATCAGAATGCGAGAAATATAATTCAAAAATGAAGAGAGGCACAGACTGAACCTCTCTTTACAGGAATTACCACAATTCAAAAGAATCTTCTGCATCCACCCACATCTGCATATTTCCCTCAAGATACAGCCTTGTATATTCGAGCGGCTCATCTATTGCCAGAGCATTTAAGGCGCATTCAGAGCATGGCGTAGTTTTCAATCCTTCTTCCGCTTTGTTGCAGTCTACCCGCAAGAAGTAGCCTGCACAGGTATATACGTCAATGCTGTTATGGTGGACATTGTATGTTGCATATATCATATTCATTTTATGTGTCCTCTTTTCATTGATTTTTGAAAGCATTTCAATCAGTTTACCAATTTCCGTATATTTTATGTTATACTGTTTTATATGATTTTGTTTCCCTCATTTTTTCCCTTATCAGAGTTTATAATGACCTGTGGGAAGATATAACGCAAGGGAAACTTTAAGGGAAAGCTTACCTGCGATAAACTTAGTGTTTTCAAGGGTTAGCGGGTTTTTTAATAACAAAATATAACAGCTAATATTTCCCTTAAAAATCATCAAATCACAATCGGGATTTATCGCTTAAAAAATAAAATATTATTAACCTGTTCTGTTATGTATATTTCATTTCCCACAACTTCAAGTTCATAACTCTCAATAATCTTTTTATCATGTTTCTTTAATAATTCATCAAATCCATAGGCTGTATCTTTTTTCTTCGGAAACCGAATTGTACTACCAAAAGATTTTTTGAATTGTAACCCATATTTTCCACATATCTGTAACCATTCATCTTTCGTATAAAACTTAATATGACCATCTTTTTTGAGTTGCATATATCCGTCTACAAATCGGCTGATATCATTGACGTTAGGTGTTGGGTCTGAAATAAACAGGAAACCTCTTTGCCTTATAACCCGGCTAACCTCGGAAATACTTTTCTGTATATCTGGAAAATGATGTAACGCATATCTTGAAATAACCATGTCAAACTCACTATCCGCAAATGGAAAGTTGATGCCATCATAGCTTATAAAACTAATATTTCGGATATTTTCTTCCTTTGCCCTAGAACGATTGACTTCTAAAGCCTTTTCGACAATATCTAATCCTATTATTGATATGTTTGGATTTTTTTGAGCAATAGGAAATGACAAATAACCACTTCCTGTACCTAAATCTAAAATCTTCATATCAGCTTTCAATGGCAAAAAATCAAGAATATTGTTCAAATGATGTTCATCTTGTGTCTGCCTATTATAAAAATCTCCCGAAGAAAAACTATGTTCAAATCCTTGCTTTGTAGCCATAATGCTGTTTTCTATATCCATTATATTCAATCTCTCTTTCCGTTTACAAAACTCCGATTGTGATTTGATGATTTTTAAGGGAAACATTAGCTGTTATATTTTATTAATAAATTCTCCGCTAACCCTTGAAAACACTAAGTTTGTCGCAGGTGAGCTTTCCCTTATAGTTTCCCTCATGTTATATCTTCCCACAAGGCATTACGAACCCTGATAAGGGAAAAAATGAGGGAAACAAAATCACATAAAACATTATAACACATAATATACGGGAATTGGTAAACTGATTGAAATGCTTTCAAAAAATCAATGAAAAGAGGACAGATAAAATGAATATGATTTACGCAACATACAATATCCACCATAACAGCATTGACGTATACACCCACGCAGGTTATTTCTTACGGATAGACTGCAATAAAGCAGAAGAAGGATTGAAAACTACTCCCTGCTCTGAATGTGCCTTAAATGCTTTGGCAATAGATGAGCCACTTGAATATGCAAGACTGTATCTTGAGGGAAATATGCAAATGTGGGTGGATGCGGAAGACAGCCTTGAACTGTGGTAATTTTAATTCCCCCGAATTCGGGGGAATTAAATCACTTCAAAATCTTTGTAGTCTGTTCTTCCAAAATAGACATCTGATGTATGGCAATCTTGTTAAGCTTTATTAAGCGTTCTTTCTGGTTCAGCCCATCTTCAATCAACACTGCGTTAATGTTTTCCATATTTGACAGGCATATCAATTCATTTATGCTCGCATAATCCCTGATATTGCCCTTTTTATCAGGATTCTTATCCCACCATTGCTTCGCTGTCATGCCAAATAATGCCATATTCAGCACATCAGCCTCTGATGCGTATATGACTGAAGTCTGCTGTGGTGTGAGTTCCGGCGGAATGAGATTGACTTTGATTGCATCCGTATGTATCCGGTAATTTATTTTTGCCAATTCCCTCTTCGCGCTCCATCCAAGTAAAGCCTGTTCTTCTTTCTTTAGCCGTTCAAATTCTTTGATAAGATATAATTTGAATTGCGGAGATACCCAGCTTGCAAACTCAAATGCAATATCTTTATATGCGTATGTCCCTCCATACCGTCCAGCCTTTGCCACAATACCCTTTGAATTTGTGCGGGATACCCATTGCTTAACCGACATAATAAAACGGTTTAATCCTGCCTCCAGCATGATTTCTTCATAGGCGGCAGCATTGAAGTCTGCATTATACATTTCTTCCCATATGCCAAGAAATTCTATTGTATTCTTGTTGCGCAGCCATTTTTCTATCAGAGCAGGTCCGTTGTCAATTTTCCTTACCATATCCGTTAAAGAAATATAATCGTCTTCTTCAATCTGTAAGACTTGTATCTCTGTTCCGTCAACATTTAGTTTTCCCATAAGAAGATTCCTTTCATTTAATAATCATATTCCATTCACCGTTTTCAATTACATATTGAAATTCCGTTAAATTATCATCTTCCATCACTTGAAGAAGTGGCGGTAGGTCATTTACAGTATTCATCTTTGACAGGTCTGCCTTTTTTACCCAAATCATTTCTCCCTCCTCTGATGATGTTACTTCTCCGAGAAATTCGTCTGTATGAAATAAAAATACAATGTACCGCCCATTCTCAATGGGAAATTGCTTGATTCCACATAATCTTGGATTCTGAATATCAAGTCCCGTTTCCTCTTTCATTTCCCGAATAACAGCATCTATGATAGATTCATTTTTCTCAATATGTCCTCCGGGCAGAGTCAAACCTTTCCAATCCTCTTTTAATCTGTTCTGCAGAAGGTATTTATCATTTTGATGAATCAGGCATAAAACCGTTAATTCGACATTTTCTGTTCTCTGCACACGCTATCCCTCCATGTACCGCTCTATTTCATTCCAAGTCTTTACCGTCAAGATATTTGTATCTTCTGTGTAGGGCAGATCGATCGCCCCTATATACCATACCGGAAACAGGCCGGCATTCAAGGCGCCTTTTACATCGCATTCATACTGATCCCCGATATACCAAACTTCATCCGGCTCTAATCCGGCTTTTTCCAAAGCCAGATCGAATATCCTTTTGTTTGGCTTGCGGAAGATATAATTGCTTGAGGTAATGATAAATTCAAAAGCATTTTCCGGAAGCAGCCTGTTGATACGTTCTGCAACCACAGAAAAATCATAACAAATATTGCTGATTACGCCTGTGCGGATACCTTTGTTTTTCAAATATCCCAAAAATTCTTTGATACCCTCTGTCGGCATTCCCGGAGCAGCGGCATTCCAGAATACGGTATCAATTTCAGAGTTGCTTAATGCAATCTCTATTCCCTGCGATTCATAAAGGTAAGGCGTAAACATGGTATTGGGTATTTCTATTTGAAATAAGTGTCTTTTTTCAGGATCAAATCTCCCGAATTCCTGATTGATTTCATTTGCTTTAGCCTGCACCTGCTCTGCCGACAAATGATACTTATTTCTTTTAGCATACTGTAAGACAGCCTCTGTTCCCTTTAAGCCGTCAAATTTTTCTGCAATAAGTGTCTGGCCATAATCAAACAATACCATTTTAGGTATTTTCATGTAATTTACCTCCATATTCAAAATATCCTTCTTGTATCAGTAATTCCAATACAAGCGCCTCTCGTTCCAACATTACCTGAGTGAAATCATCCAGTATCGTTTTCCTGTTTACATCTATCGCAAGCTGCGGCTTCAGGAATTCAAGCGTAAAGCCTTCGTCCGCTTCATACTTGTCCAAATTTTGTTGTTCTATATCCTTTTTCACGCTACACAGGAAATAATAATTATCCTGTATAAAAATATCCTCTTTTGTACCTTTCTGAATACGATGAACCTGCCCATATTCCTGAATGGAATCCCTGATAACACATAACCCCGTTTCCTCTAATACTTCTCTTATCAATGCATCTTCCATACATTCATCAGCTTCTATGCCTCCACCCGGAAATTTATAATAATTATATTTCTTACTATATACCATTGCTATTTTTCCATCCTTAATGATGACAGCCCTTGCAGAAGGTCTGCTATAAACGCCTCCGTCAGGAACATAATCTTTTTTGTCCATTTCAAATAAAATACGCATTTTATAATCTTCTACTTTCATAAGTTTATCCTTCTTGAATCCACTCTGTAAAAAACAACTTGGCTTATTCGTTATTCTTAAAAAAATCATATATACTATTTAATCCCATAAGTGTGTTTTTGTCATTTATTGCAGGTCTTGTATTAGTGTTATGGCTATATACAACTTCATGAATGTTACTGCAGTTCATATGATGTAAAAGCGTACATGCCGTACTGTATGCTTTGTCTATATGACCGTCACCACCCCCAACTAATATAACTGCTCCTTTCTTAGATTTTGCAATAGGTTCTTCATTCCTGAAAAATCTAGCGCAAAAATATGTTTGAAGTCTGCTCCCAACATCTAATAATTTTCCAGTCAACTCCGAAAAATAGAGCGGTGAAGCAATTAAAATGTTATCGCATTCCTGTATGTATTTATATATTTCCTGCATTTCATCATTTATTGAGCAGCCATTATTTTTCCAGCAGTTCCGACAATCAAGGCAAGCCGAAATATTACATCTATATGCATCAACAATTTTATATTCATCTATCTTTTTTTCGGTAAATTTCTTAATAAGACTGTTTGTATCACCATTTATTCTTGGAGAACCATTCAATATCAAAGTTTTCATAACAACCCCATTTCGGTTCTTGTAATAATCAGTTACAAATCTATTATATCATATTTTGGGGTGTTCATCATCAAAAGGTTATTATATTTAACAAAGACCAAAGGACTATCTCGCCCCTCGGTCTTTTCCCTTAAGAATCCCTTGTTGTTGGTAATCTGCGGTTTTCTTTGGCGGATTCCTCAACCGCTCAAGCACACTTTCCTTACTTTTCTTTTGATTATCATCCCCATAAGTTTTTTCCCATTTAGTCACTTGTTCCTTACATGCGATATAGGCGTTGTAGGATTTGCGATAAATCTGGTAAAATTCCTGCACATTTTGATAACCGTATCTTTTGATGATACCCGACAAACCAACTTTCAAAAGGTCTATTTCCTCGTTTTTACGGTCAATCCTACTTTGTAGTTCCCCTTTTTTCGTCAGTTTCGCAAATCCTTTCAGACTGTCACGTTCCAGTTCCAACTCATTGCGTTCCCTCTCTGCGTCAAAGATAATCCCGTTTTGGCGGTTCAGTTCCTTATAAATCTTCAGCAGTTTTGGATATGCGGCGGCTTCAGTGGACACGACAGGCTTTGGCGGTATCTGCGGTGTTTCCTGTTCTGTTACCTGTGTTTGTGACTGTAACTCCTGTTTTTGTGCTGACGGATTAGCAATCAATTCTTTAAGGAGATTATGCTCCTGCTTTGGCTTTTTATCCGTTTGTGGTATTTTTTCTAGCGTTCTTTCCTCGCTTGGTTCTGTAACCATCTGTACCACTTCTTTCTCAAAAAACTTTGCCGACAGTTTCCTCGCCTTATCCAATACTTTAGAAATCAGCAACGCCAGCGCCGTAACAGCAGTCATTATAATACTTCCCAGACGTTCCGGCTGACTGCCGAATATATCAACGGATTCTCTGATGCGGTCTGTGATATATTTTTTCTTTATCTGTTGTATCTCCGTTTCAGAAACACCGCTGACAATTGCCCTGTCTACCTCACAATTCCAGCGCATACGCATTTCATTATCGGTCTGTATCTGTTCCGCTTTCGGGTTATTTTTCCCTATCTTCTTGGTAGCAAGATACAATCTGCTGTTGTCGAACACATGGAGTTTTTCTTTGTCATCTTTTACAGAAGGTTGATAAGGTCAGTATAGAAATGCTTTACCTCGTCAACAAAATTCTCCTGCTTGAACAGCTTGTCCTTGGCAGTAAAGAGATTGCGCTCATATACTTCGCCTTTCTTCACGATTTTACAGCCTTTGCGGACATTTCCGTTTTCGTCAAATATCTCTTTTTTGGTGCGGACGTGTTTTCCCTGTTCGTTATAGAACATATTGCGTGTGGCAGTTTTTTCTATGGGTTCGGGCAACAGTTCCCGTTCCGAAAAAATAAGATGGATATGGTAATTTGTCTTTCGTTTGTTATGGTGCAACGCCGATACGCACTCCACACCATACTTTTCTTTGAAACGGTCTGTAAAAAGCTGTAACAGCTTGTCTGGCTCATAGAGGTTTGGGAATGATTCGGGCAGGGCAATGATAAATTCCCTTGCCTCAATGCACTTCCCCTCCGTCCCGCTTTTTTGAAATTCCTGCTGATTGCATTTCGCAAGCTCCGTCCAGTAAGGGCGGTTTGTTGTTTCATAAACCGCATACAGGTTTTCCTGCTTTGCGTGGCTGGATATATAAGTGATCCTGCCCCTGACATCAGGTAGCTTGCACATGCGGATAAATGAATGTCTCTGTATTGTGCTTTGTCCTCCCTCCTGCAAATGGCAGTATTAGATTGGAGCAAGCGGAGGTATGGCGGGACAGATTGTGAGTGGGCGGCATAGTCGGTTAATTCCAATGCGTCAGCATTTGTAATTCACGTTTGCGTGAATTTGCTCCCCGCAGGGGCGAAATCCCCATTGCATAAACGAAGTTTGTGCAATGGGTGTATTTCGCTCTCAAACGCCGAGGGCTTTAAGAGAAAGGAACTCCCCTATAGGCACTCGAATTATACCTACAAAACTGCCGCCATGATAGTGAAAAATGATGCAGTTTGCCATTTGTGATGGCAAAAAACGCTATCACTTCGCCTAAAATGATGCCGCTATGATAGCAAAAAGTGATGGCACTTATGACGATAAAAACTGCCATCATGCCATCAAAAAGTGCTGCCGCACATGATAGTAAAAAGTACTACCTGAAATTTCTTTCAACTGAAAATGGAGAAAATCAGTTGAACTTTTACAGTCACTTTATGCTACATTGAAAGCGTCGCCAAAACATCAGTTGACTTTTTCAACCGAAAATACAGAAATCAATCGATTTTTTAAGTCAGCTTTTGCCATATGGACTTATTTTTTCAACCCACTTTCTGCCCATTCCCGCAAATTTCCGCTTGTACCGGAAGGAAGCACATGCTATAATCTATTTGCGTGTAGGTATATCATGGCTTCAGTCTGATACATACCTGAGGCGGTTTCGTAAGAAGCCGCCTTTTATACTGCTGATTTTCGTGTTACCGCTTTTACATCGCCCTTATCCCGCAGGTTCTTTCCCTCGTTCACTTCCATGAACTTTTCCAAAATATCGCTTTTGATAAGTACCTTTCGCCCGATTTTTAAGACCGGCAGCTTTCCCCATTCCACAAGGTTTCTCATGGTGTTCCTGCCGATTCCCGTATACTCGGACGCTTCCTTGATTGTCATTGCAATCTTCGTTTCTGTCATCAACTTACCTCCTTTTGAATTGCATTACGCAATTTTGCGTGTACTGATACTATACTTCTTTTATATTCCCTTTTCAAGCATTATGATAATATAAAAATTATTTTTAAGTTGCATATTGCATTATTGTTTTTTGTGTGCTATAGTATAAACATACCGACAAAGGAGGCGTATCAATATGAAAGATAAAGAATTACGCAAGCTGATCGGTAGCAGGGCAAAACAGCGTAGAGTCGAGTTAGGATTGAACCAGCCTTATGTCGCAGAGAAGATGGGGGTAGCCACTTCCACAATCGTGCGCTATGAGGCGGGAACAATCGACAATACAAAGAAGCT